>CAVJMJ010000006.1:0-86864 GCA_963650915.1 Parasutterella excrementihominis
TTGTGCAAAGATGGGTGTCGATGAAATCGACGGGGTGATTGTCGTACATAATCTTTGTTCCTTATGCGGCTAACGCCTGGATGTTTCGACTACACTGCGTTCCGCTCAACATGACTAAATGAGGGTGTACAGTATATGATAAACTTTTCAGTTATATAGACCGTCCAACCTCCTCAGTCGCTACGCGCTGCGTCCGCCTCGGTCTTACGACCTTCGGGCTTCGGCTACAAACAGCGCACTGTGCTGTTTGCTTAACGCCTACGCACCCCCTACCAGGTGAAGCCTTGCTGACGCTCAATGTAACGTAAAAGTAGTGATAATCGACTTATAGACAGACTTTTTTTGTTAGCATATATATTCCGCAGGTCATCCTGAGGTGACGAAGGATCCAGCGGTAAAACCGCGCATATTTTATAATTTGTTGTTCCTTATTAGCCTTTTTATAGGTCAATCCTTTTAGGCTTCCCATCATTTACGTACTGATATAAGTCACTTAAAAAAACCTCGGGCGATTTTTCAACCGCCTGAGGTTTTTTATTGGTTCAATTTATTTCCGTAGACCCATTTTATTGAGTCTTACGCTTCCGGCTACCATTTTATTGGTTCAACGTATTTCCGTAGACCCATTTTATTGAGTTATACGCTTCCGGCTACCATTTTATTGGTTCAATGTATTTCCGTAGGCCTATTTTATTGAGTTGTACGCTTTCATCTACCCTTTTATGGGTTAGATAGTTTTCGTCTATCCTTTCATAGGTTTAAGCGTACCGGTCGAGCCAATTTTTATGGGTTTGATGGTTTTTTAGAGCCGAGTTTGGCGATAAGTTTATCGTGCTTAAAGTTAAGCCCTCGGGGCGCGATTCTTTAAATCGTTTTCTTTTACCTTTTCGGCTTCCTTCTTGATATCTTCGGTGCGTTTTTCTTTATCGCGGGAAAGTTTGTGATCGGCTTCGGGAACGGTTATTTGTTCACGCATCGAAAGGTTGTTCGATTTTGATTCGACCACCGAACTTTTTTCGCTTTCATCCTCACGCATGCTCGAAGAAAGTTCGTCCGAACTTTGCGAAATCATAGAACCTTTGAGATTTTTGTTCTCGTCGGCTTTTTGGAAGTTCTTTTCTATGCCGTCCTTCAAATCGTTGAAGCTTGCGCTCGGCTTGGTAACCGAAAGTTCTTCGAATTCGCGATCGCCGATTTCGAGAAGGTTTTTGGCTAATTCTTTAAACTGCTCGATTTCGCGTTTTTCCCTGCCGTTCTTTCTCCAACTGAAGAACTTGGAAATCCACGATCTGTTGCCGTTGTACTTAGTCATCGCCCTGTACATTTGTGCGGCTTTCAACTTTGCTTGGTCGGTCTTTTCGATGCCTAAAAGGTTTTCTTTTTCGTTTGAAACCATATCGGTAAACGCCGTAAAGCCCAAACCTTCCTTCCAATTTGCCGAAAGGAAATTGAAATTGCCGGAATTGGCTTGCATGGTTCTTAACGCGAGTTCGGAAGAATCCTTCGGTACGAAGGTATCGGCGAAAGAATTCTGCATTTTTTTGAAGTTTTCGGGTTTGATACCGCCGTTTATTATTTTTTCGGGATATCCTACTTTACTTGCCGCCTCGCGCATAATCTTATCGAGTCCGCGCATTGCGCCGTCCATTTGTTCGGAGGTGATAATTTTACCCTCTCTCGAACACAACTTGTTTGTGGCGTGCAAAGTTTGCATATATAAATCGCCGAACAAAAGTTTGTACTCTTTTTCAAAAGTCGTCTTATCGACGGCTTCCATACCGTCGTCGCTGTTTTCCGTTATAAAACCTTTGATAACCGATTCGATGTCGGTCAAATCGAATTTAATGCCGTATTTAGCGGCAAAATCATCGCTTACTTTAACGTCGTCGGGCGATATTTCCTCGTAAACTTGTTGATTTACGGGTATGTAATTAGGAGCCTCGTCCGCTTGAGGGTTTATTCCGCCGAATAACGTTGCGAGGTTGCGAAGTTCGCCGTTCGTCACGACCGAGTAAGCCGAATTGGGATTTTCCTTGGGGACGCTGTATCTCCCAGCCATAAAGGTGGGGAAATTTATGCGCATCGCTTTTGCGATGTTCGTGCTTCTGTCGCCGATAATAACGTCGTCTTTTACCGAACTTTCTTCGGAAATTTTCGACTCTATATCGTCGTTTCTTATAATGTTATCGTAGGTGGTATCTTTGTCGAAGCGGTAATTTGCTTGATTTTCGCTATATTCGCTTACGTCTTCCTCGAGTTCGTTCTCTCTCATCCCGCGGTATTCGACTACTTTTTCCTTTTTATTAGACGACGTATCGATAACTTCTTCTTTTTTATTTGAGGAAGTGTCTATAACGCCTTCTTTTTTATTTGAGGAAGTATCGATATCATCGACGGACATGTTGTTCTCGTTGACGATATTGTCTACGGAAAGGTCGTCTTCGTTAAGAACTTCGTCTTCGCTTAAAACGCTGTTTTCGTTTTTAATATCGTTATCGATATTGTTTTCCTTTTCGTCCTCGAGCCCGTTGTTTTCGGTTAATTTTTGAAGATCGGCGCCGAATTTTTCGATTTGTGCCTCGAGCGGTAAGGTGTTACCCGATACCTTTTCAAAACCCTTTTCGTCAACGACGCCTATTTCCAATATGGCTTTTTTGAGGTTGGCGGAGAATTTATACATATCGGCACGCACTGCGTCCACGTCGATGTCATACAAGTCGTTTTCCACCAAGTTTCTTGCCAACACGTTGACCATATCGTAAAATTCGATAAGCGACGCCGTGACGTAACGTTTACCCTGAGCGTTTAAGGTGTCGTCCAAATTACGGTAAGCATCCAATCCTTTTACGTCGGTCATGTTTTTGTAGTCCTCCATGGAGGTCTTTTTCCACTGCTTTAACGTAAATTCGATATTTGCGAGATTACCGATTTGTACCTCGTTCATTTTGTTCAGAGAATCGCTGTAATGGGTGACTTCCCAAGTAGGAATACCTGCCTTTAAGTACTTGGTCATCTCTTCCGTGGTCATTCCGCCGAAAGGTTTAACTTCGTCTATATTATGCCCGTAAAGTTTAAGCGCGCCTTGCATGAGTTTTTCGACCATGTCGGTGGCTTCGGCAAAGGCAACGGGTTTGGTGTAACGTTCGCTGTCGGCTACCTCTTTAAGACCGCCTATCGCCTGAACCCAAACGTCTTTCCATAATTTATTGTAATCGGCTTCGCTTACCTTGCCTTCTTTGGAAAGAATTTCGTTTATCTTGACGATAACCTGATTGACGTTTATATCCCCGTGAGAGAAATTCGCCAATTCGCCTATGCGTACGCGTAACGCACGCCCTCTTTCGCTCTTAAACAGTATGTTAAGAGAATCGTCCTTTTTAACTTTCTCTTTTATGTTTCCGTTTTCGTCGTATTCTACGGAGTCGAAAACGTCCTGAATGCCTAATAAGTCTATTTCGTCTTGTTTGGCTTCTTCTAAATATTTGGCGTTTTCAGCCGCTCTCTGTTCTTTCAGGAGTTTGGCTTTCTCCTCGTCCAAAATCCTCTTGTTTTCGAGTAATTCAGAACGAATTTTATTCTTGACGGCGTCGTAATGAGCGTTATTTACTTCGTAATCGTAAAGTTTCTTGACGTATTGAGGATTGTTGTAAGAATCGATTCCTTTTTGGGAAACGTCCATGGTTTCCAAACTTACTTTAAGATCGTTACCGTCATTGTAAACGTGTGCAAACTGAACGATGCCCGTTTGGTTTATCAAAGCGTGAAGTAACTTTTTCTCAGCAAAATTGGAAGAGAAATTACCCTTTTCTTGAATAACGGAATCGTAAAGAGCCTCTCCGTCGATGAATATAAGACGGGCAATATCTTCAAAACTCGCACAAGGATAGCCGTATTCTCTCAACGTTTTGGAATCGTTAAGGTCGTGGTTGTATATAACGCCGACGAATCCGATTTCGAAGCTCGTTATTTCTTCGCTATACTCGGGGGCGTCTACGCTCATACCCTTAAGAGACATTGCGCTTTCGGGAAGACTGATTTTATAAACGCTTCTTTCCGGACATTCCGTATCGGCATCGAGTCTTGCCTTCTTTTCTTTTAAATAACTCTTTACTTCGTGGGTGTATTTGCTGTCTTTATAAGATTGCAAACCCATGTTAACGTTATCTAAAAGGTCGTCTTCGCTTAAATCCGTTTTAGGATTTCTCATCTGTTTGAGAATCTGAGTATATTCCCTTCCGCCGATTTCCGCGCCGAGTGCCTTTATAGTGCCGTTGTATATGTCGTTATACAGAGCGTAATATTGCGCCTTGAACGCATCGAAACGAGCCTTTTCTATGGCGGTGGGGAAACGCATATCCACGTACCAAGGATTTTCGACGAGTTTTACGGTGACCGTTTGTTGGACGCGCAAGTACATCATGCTCTTCATAATGTCTTCTACGGACTCTATTTTGACCGGCATTGTGTAATTCATTACGAAGTCGTACATTTTGTCGAGGTAAGGTTTCATTGCCGCATGGTCTTGTTTCGACCAAGCGGTTAACGCCTTTTCGGTTTCTTCGGCAAATTCGGCTTCGGTCAAGTCTTTGTCGCCTACGCCCAAAGTTTTTGCCAACCTCGTAAAGGTCATGATGTCCGGGAAATCTCTATCGTCGATTACGGTGGGGAAAAGGCTTTTTAAATAAGCTTTATTCTTCATCGATTCCCTGTGGTAACGACGATAATGTGTTCTGACCTCGTCAAGCACGAAAAACGCCGGACCGACGTTTTGTTTGTTTATTTCGATTTCTTCTCTGGTTTCTTTGTATGTTTTTTTGACGGTGGAAGGATCTATCAAACCGACTTCCGCTTTAAGAAGGGTTTCCTTACGATTAAGACTGTTGCGATAGGATTCCTTCACGCTTTCGGTTTTGTCGTTTAAAGTCTTTTCCTTGCCCGCCGTCAACGTGTCGGTTAAATCTTTAGCCTCTTTGGAAAATAAGGCTTTTCTTTCTTCCTCGCTTTCTTCGAGAGCGTGAATTTTATCGACGTATTCTTGAGGGTCGTTGCCGTCTCTTATATCGAGAACGTCTACCCTGTACTTAAATTCTCCGTCGATTTCGGCAACATGGGCGATGGAAACAACACCCGTTTTGTTGCACAACGCGTCGAAGAGTTTCATTTGTGCGTCGTTGATGGTTTTGGGTTCGGGTATCAAGTCGTATACGCTTACGCCGTCGATAAAGATGGTTCTGTATCCGTCCATATCGATGATTCTGTCGTGCATGTAATTATGTACGACACCGTAACCGGTTTCGTTAGAACCGAGACACATTATCATGGCGTTGTTTAAAGATTCCAAGTCTTCTTTCGAAACTTCCGTTCTGACGTCCTTACCGCTATACGCCTTTACCCAGTCGCTAACCTCGAATTTTCTAATCGCGGCACTGTCTTTAGGTGCCGGATTATAAGGTTCCGTCGCCTTGATGAAAGCCTCGGTAAAAGCACTTCTTTTGTTGCTTTTTTCTCTGCCGGACGCCGATCTTTCCTCACGGGCTTTAGTAAACCCGGCAAGATACTGCTTGGGATCTTTATCGTATTTACGTTTTGAAGCAACGCTTATTTCCAAGTCGTTGTCCATGAAAACGTAAGTACCGATGCTTGCTTGCAAGAATATCTCTTGTTGAACGTATTGAAGACGCATCATCGAATCCATGTCGGGGAAACGACTTCTTACGTATTCGGGGTATTCTGCCATTTTCGTAACGGTAAGACCTTGTTGCGAACGAAGGTATACGAAGTGTTTTAACGCTTCCGTTTCGGTTTGGATATTTTCGGGCGCATTGTATTCCGAAACGAATTTATACCATTGATCCAAATATCCGAATATTTTTTCCCTGTCGTCGTTTGCGAAAGCGTCTATTATGTTTTGGCATTCTGCTCTAAACTCTTCTTCGCTTAATTCCTTGCCGTTTACTGGATCGTCGAAAATGGGTTTATACCTTAAAAAAGTCGCCAAATCGCCGAAATCTCTCGCGTCGATATGCCTTGACGAAATTCTGTTCATCGCCTCCCTGTTATTTGCGGCGACTTCGTCGTATATATCGTTGGTGACCACGCACCTTGCCACTGCTTTGTGAAGGCTTTCTCTGTTTATCGTTTTATTTAAACTCATAATCTTATTCCTTTAATCTTATTCCTTTCGTTTTATGGGATTTTTCCTTTTACGTATATTAAGACACCCGTTTTTTCTTTCGGGGTGCAAAAACTGCGAAATAATTAAATACCGCGTCAAAAGACGCCGAACTTTTTTAACGGTAAGCATTAAAAAGAATTTTTTAAAGCGTTTCTCGACCGAAATGCTTTAAAACGCTTTATCTTTTTTAAATCTTAACCCTTTATCTTTTTAAACTCGGTTCCGAGGGCGTGCTTTTAGATACGTCCTTGGTTTTTGCCGACGTTTTGTGCGAAGCTTCGGGAACGGTTATGCGTTCTCTCTCGTTGTTTAAACCGAGTTTTCCCATAACTATATCGAAACGATTTTCTATTTTTAACGAATTTATTGCGTCATATAAACTATTCATCGTAAAAACCCTCCAATTGGGATTTTAATCTTATAATAAGCCTTCTGTACTTACTCTTTACCGTATTTACCGATTCGCCGAGCGTTTCGGCGATTTCGGTTAAAGTATACCCTTCGAGGACGTGCCTGCATAACAAGTCGAACTCTTCTTTATCGGTAACGGAAGCGATTTTTTCCATTAAGTCCGAGCCTTCGTGAAAACAATATTCGCCTGCCGTGTTTTCGTTAAGTTCTTCCGTTTGCTTTTTGTCTCTTAATTTGTTAAGCGACAAATTCCTTGCCGAACGGGTAAGATAATATTTTACGTTTGATATTTCCGTTTTTTCCGCACGGCGGTAAAAATTGACGAAAACGTCGTCCGAAACCTCGTCGGTATCCTCTTTATTGCCTAAAAACCTAAAAGCGTAAAACCAAACGAGTTTAAAATATTTGTCGTAAATCTTACGAAAAATTTCGAGTTTTTTATTCCTGTCGCTCGGCAACGCGCATACGGTAAGTTCTTCTTTTACGCTCATTGTTCAAACATTTTACGCATTTTTTCCGACGCCACGATCGATATATTGGTTCTCGATTGCGGACCCGTTATGATAAATGCGTGTCCCCTGTCGTTATTGACTATTTGGTCTTGCTCTACGGCGTTTATCTTGCCCGCCTTTTCGTAAAGGGTGCATAAATCCGCCATATCGTTGGGCGACATAGAGAAGATAAAGGAATATTGACAAGCGTTGATTATGGCGGTAGACTTTCTTATAATATCCTGACTGCCGACGAAATCTTTGATGTTTTGAGTAATGACGATTTGCATGCCGTTGTACTTTCTTATACGCTTGGCAAGTTGATACATAAAGTCGAGCGCGACGGGATATTTTGGATCTATAAATACGTGCGCCTCGTCTATGGCGACGATAATTTTACGATCTGTGCCGTATTTTAAGTTGAAATCACGATTCTTTATTATCTCGTTATCGAGCCATCTTAAAACGAGCAGCATCTGAGCGTTTGCTATTGCCTGATTGTGGTTGGATAAAAGAGAACGGAAATTAAATACCGTGAAATTTTCTTTGACGGATAACGACGACTTGCCGTTCCAAAGCACGGCGTCTCTTCCGTCGCCCGAAAATTTGGCGATAAAGTTTTTGAGTATACGTAAGTTTTCGATATCGTAATTTATCGTCGCGGTTTCCAATCTTTTACGAATAAGTTCGTATAAGTCGTCGAAAACGGGGTAATCTTCGGGGGAAAGGGTTGATAAATCCGTCCTTGAATTTATACCCTTTCCGGCGTATACGTCGACGATAAGGTTGTTAAGATACTCTAATGCCTGAGCGTCCATTCCCGACAAAATTTCTCTGAAAAACTGTTCGAGGAACTGTAAATGAACGCTGAAGTTGTTAGCCCCTTCGGCGCTTTCGTCCGACTCGAGCGAGGTTATGATGTGGAAAGGATTTATTCTTCCTTCCGATGCCGTACCGACGTCGATAAGTTTACCGCCCACGCTACGGGCAAGCATACCGTATTCGTCCTCCGGGTCGAGAATAAATATTTTACTGTTTTCCACCGACAGTTGAGCAAGCATCGTTTTGGTCGCAAATGATTTACCCGAACCCGATCTCCCCATTATAACCATGTTGGAGTTGACTCTTTCGTTATCGCGACGGAAAAAGTCTACGATAACGGGGAAGCCTTTGCTTTCGCCGAGCAATACGCCCGAATCGTCCATAACCGACGACAAAACGAAGGGGAAGCATGCCGCCACCGTCGACGAATGTATCGCGCGGGAATGTTCGGGCATGGCGTCGTACGCCGAAAGGTTGGATGATATCACCGCCTGACGTTGCTTACAGAAGTTATCTACTATTTCGAAGCCTTCTTCGGAAACTATTCGCCTGATGCGTTTTTTAACGTTTTTGTTGGTTTCGTTTTTCGGGTAAACCACGAGATGGGTAGTTACTTTGAAAAGGGTTTCGTTTTCGTTTTGCAACATTTGCAAAAGATTGACGAGGGTTTTTATATGCGTCTGCTTATCGATTATGGAACTTGCCTTATACGACTGCTCGTTTTGGCTCATCAACTCTTGCAAGGAGCGGTCTATCATTTTGACCGCCTTTGTTTTTTCGTACGGTTCGAGGTTCATAACGACCTTTACGCCGTCCATGTTGAAAAGTTTATACCCCCAGGCGTTGAGTACGAAAACGGGGTAATTGCTTACCGTGTAATTATACGTTTCCGCCCCGTCGACGTAGGTTTTACCCGTCGTAAAGCGAATGTCCTTGGGCATAGCCCATTTAATACGCTCGTTTTCGTCCAATAAATCGACGTCTTTTTCTTCAAAATCGTCGCTGTATTGATATTTTAAGAAAACGCACAATTCTTTGTCGTTTAAAACGTGGGAAGTCATTCCGTATTCTTCGAAAGAAGGAACGGCATTGTTTAAAATTTCGCTTATCACGCTTTTGTCGGAATCGTATACGACGAGATAATAAAAGGGTTTTCTTATTTTGTTTTTATCGGTTAAACTCTCGTAAATCTGAATTCTGTCGTCGATTATTTTATTACGCGCGTTAAGTTCTTCTTGGTTGATTGCGCCCGTTTTGAAAATCTTGTCCAAAACCTCTCTCTTTTTATCTTCCGATTTAATGTACTCTGAAAAATCGAGCGTTCTGTCTATTTTTACGAGGGAGGCGCGACTTTTACCCGAAATGCTTCTGATGATTTTACCGAAGCATTTATCTATTATCTGATCTTGTCTGAAACCCGATATAAGTCTGAATTCTCTCGGGTCGATCTGCAAAACGCCGGCGTAATATTCGCCGTACACGATAAATCCGTCTTTAACGTCTTTAAAAGCAATAAAATTGGAAATATCGGTGGACGAACTTTTATAATCCGACGAATAGGTCTTTACAGAAAACAGATATTTTACGAAATGCACGAAAAACATGTAAAACCTGTCGCCGTTACAAGGCAAATAAAGCCCTACCGTAAGACATAAAACTGCAATCATCAACAAAAATTTTACTAAGCCGATATTGGACAAAAACAACAATAACTCGATTATCGCCGCTATTATCGCTATTACGATATCGACTACGGATACGTTTTTAAAAAATTCGACTTTTACCTTTGCGGTTTTTGGAATTATTCTCATAAGCCTACCTTACTATGCTATATCGTTATTGTCGTTGTTAATATTGTTATCGTCGTCGTTTTCTCTCATGGCGTCGATTACTTCGTTGCCTCTTTCGCGATTGAGATCGTTATTATTGTTATTGTTGTTATTATCGTTTGCGGGTACACCGGAATTTTTAATCAACTCGTTAAGTTGATTGTTTCCCTCGGCGGGGGCTTCGTTGTGGTTGCCGTTACCGCCGCCGTTCTCGTTTTCTTCGAGGTTTCTGTCACCCGTAGTTCCGTCTTTTCCGCCGCCGTAATGGCTGCCGAAAATCTTGTTACCTATCTTGTCTTCAACGCCCCTGTTTATGGCGTTGCCGAGCCTTTCCGCACCCCAAGTTACCGGTTTAAAGGCTACGCCCGCAACCGTTTTAAGACCGCCGAGCAATGCTCCGCCGAGGGCGTTACCGGCAAAGGCGTTGTCTCTTAATTCGTTGCTTCCTCCGCCGCTCGTGACGAGGTTGCCGACGAGTGCCATTGCTTTTTTCATCGTAAGCGAACCGCCGATGATAAACAATATTTTGCACATATTGTTTAAAAAGTTCGACGAGAAGAATTGCAGGTCGGTATCCATTACGAGGAGAACTATAAGACAGTAAACGTTAATGGCTATAATCGTTCCGAACCCTACGAAAAATTTGGTAAGAATTTGTTCTCTCCAAAGTTTAAAGTGCGAGCCGTCGTCTAATACGGAAGCCGCAACGGGGAAGGGCGAAACTATATACAGAATAATTATGGAAATGGCTCTGTCTACGAAAACGAGCAACGCCCACGCCACGTTCCATAAAATTACGGCACCCGCTACCCAAGAAGCGAAATAGTCGAAATTTTCGAGATTTATGTACTGTGCTACCGTATCGGTATCGGTATAACTTAACGTACCGTCCAAAAACTTTGCGCTGTCGGCTGAATTATACCAAGCGCCGTCGCTGAAAGCGGTAAACAAAAAGTTACCTATGCTTCCGCCGCCTGCCAACGTTGCCTTGTAAAGTGCTTGCATAAAGGCGTTAGACACCCATACGCCTATTATCATGATTGCGGGGATAAACAAAAACGTAAGCACGCTTTTCAATGCTTTTACGCAAATCTGCGCAACGGTTACGTCGGGTTTTTCCTTTGCAATCAAACGAATTATGGCAAGTATGGTGAAAAAAACCAATACGACAAGTCCTAACAGTGCGGCAACGATAAAAGCGTTGGTTACTTCTTGCCGTTTAAGAAGATAGGAAAGAAAGTCTATATCTTCCCCTTGTACGGTTATATCTTCTATTCCGCACAATTTATTGGCGCATTGCATTACGCCGTCTATTAAACGAAGAATCGACTTCGTTATACTGTACAGAAATTCCCAAAACCAATCAAACATTGTTCGTTACCTACTTACTTAACTTATTTATTACCCGATTACTTTACGTAAATCAGCATTGCCGTAAAACAAACCTCCGTAACGAGATCTTTATCGGCAACGAGAGTGTCTTCGTCGTATCTGACGCAGTTGTTTTCAAATTGAAACAACAAACACCGCCCCGACGACAAATCTATAGACGAACTCTTTCCTCCGCCTGTTTTCCAATCGGTTATTCTGAACGATTGCCACTTATTTGCTTTCAGCGCGACTTTTACTTCGGCTACGGCGTCGTCTTTAAAAGGTTCGTCAAAATCCTTCCTTATACGCCTTTCTTTTTCGCCGGTTTCCGGATTTACGTACTCTTCGGTGTCTTCGTCGTAATTTCCCGTCGCTATGCGCTTCGGCACCTCTTTTGCCTCGTAAACGTATACGCTAAAATCAACGTCCTTCTCGGAACGCAGATATATGGCAAATTCTTTGACGGAAATATCTTCGCCGGCAAAAACCGCCATATATTTATAAGCGTTCAAGTCCGTAGGACATTTAAAATCCGATTTGTTGAAATCGTTTACCGCCGAGGGGTTGTATAAATCGAGAATTGACAAAGTTTGCTTCGTCAAATCGCTTTTTACAAAGGTAACGGCGTTGAATTTTTTCGCGTAGTCGGCTTCGTCCTTAACGTTCCCGAGGTCGGGTGCGCAGGATACGAAGACGAGGCATATCGACGCTAAAAGTATCGCTAAAAATTTTCGCGTGTTTTTCTTAGGTAGTAGCATACTTAGGCCACCAACTCGTAAACACGGTGAGGGCTACTTGAAGCATGGCAAGCAATACGAATATAAGCACGAATCCGATTATGGCGTTTTTAAGTGCTTTTTTTGCTTTGTCGTGTTCTTGAGGTTCGTCCGCGCGTGCGTATTTTACGCCGAGCAAAATGCAATAAATGGCACCGACGGAACCGACTACCGCAAGCAATATGGGTACCAATGTGTTGCAAATTTCCAGTATAGGAAGTACGATCCTTCTAAGCTCGCCTTCCGAGATGTTTGCCAAGAGATTGTAAATCATTTTTTATTCTCCTATAATAAAATTTTTTTTTAAAAACAAGCGGTTTGCTCGTTTATTCTATTCTTGAACGTTTACGGAATAACAGCCCCGCAAACAGTCCTACGACGACGGCAACGATAAGTATTATTATCAGCGTGCTTGTCGCCACGTTGGCGGTGTAAACTCTTGTAAACTCGACTTGTGAAGTCCCGCCCGCTTCGTTTACGACCACCACTTTGTAATTGCCTTTTTCTTGTATTTCCTGAACGTCCGACGAAGTCGTCACTTTGATTTCGCCGTTTAAAACTCCGTCCTTGTAGATGTAAACGGTGTCCCCTTCTTTTAAACCGCCGATTTTTACGTTTTCTCTGGTAACACCGCCATCCTCGACTCCGCTTAACGCGATTTTGGGAACGCTTGTGTCGATAACCAACGAGAATTCCGAGGTTTTCCCTGTAAGAGAGGACGTCATCACCACTTCGTATTCTCCGGCTTCCTCGAAGTTAAGATAGGACCTATCCGTTTTATCTTCGACGGCTTCCGTCCAATCGACTTTTCCGCCGCCCGAGTTATAGTAAACTTCGGTTATCTTAAATCCTTCGGGGGTGGTATACTCAAACTTTGACAGTGCGTGGGTTACGAGGTAGAAACAGAAATAATCTTTGTTGCCCGCCTCGTCTTTTAAAAGGATTTCCCACTTTCCGCTTTCGGTGAAGGAGAATGAATCGTACCCTTCGACTTCTCTGCCGTCTTTGTAAACCGTATAATAAGACACGGCATCTCCGTTCAAAGGTGCAAAACTAACGACTTCGTTTACAAGTTCTCCGCTAAAAAGTTTTTGCTCGGTGGTTCCTACGTAGAAGCAGAAGTCCGCTACGCTGTCACGCTTGACGGAATAATTGGTAAGGTTGCCCGCAACGTCCTTTACGGAAATTATATAACTTCCGTCTTGCAGATATTTCGTTCCGCTTACGTAGTCGCCGAGGGCTTCTCCGTTTACGCTTACGGTTGCGGTGTAACCGTCATCAAAGGTAACGGCAACGGGGTCTTTGGTAATTCCTTCGTTTACCTGCATCTCGTAAGGCTCGACTTTGATAGTCGTGCGATACAAAACACAGTCGAATTTATAAGAAAACCCGTATTCGTCGAGGTATTCTACGGTGTATACGTATTTTCCGCTGTTTGACTCCGACGGGAAGTTAAGCTGGAAGGGAAGGTTTCTTTCCTCCGAATTGACTTTAAACATCGTTTTCGAGGCTTCCGAACTATCGTAACTAAGGGTTATAGTCTTGTTGCACCATACACCGTTTTCGACGACCTTTTCGTCTACGGCGTATTCTTGCTTGTCCATACTGCGGGTAAGCCTCGTTACGATAAGCGGTGAACTCGATCTGTAATTAACCGTTTTTGCGGTTTTGTTGCCGTATATATCCCTGAAAATTATTTCGTATTCGCCGTCTCCGCCGTTTCCTATAAGGAATTCTTCGTTAAAGGCAAGTTTTTCTTCGGATACGTCGTCGTAGATTGAAGAAGTTTTTCCGTTTGGAAGGGTAACGATTATAGATTTTATTCCGTCGCTTAACAACTTCGATTTGACGAAATTAACTTTGGTGTTCGTATAACCTTCTGACTTTCTTAAAGCCTTATCGTTAAATCCGTCGAGCCATTCGTCGGAATATTCAACGGCTTTATCGCTTATGAAAACCGTTTTTGTTTCGACGTTGCCGAAATCGTCCGTAAAAGTAAATTCAAACTTGCCGTTCCCTTTTACGGTGAAGATTTTTTCGCCGTCGGGAGATTGACTATCCGGCTCCAAAGCGTAAGCTTCGTCGTTCTTTTTGACAGAGCATCCTATCGTGTCGGCAACTTTCAGCGAAACGTAACAGTTCGAATAAAACTCTTCGTCGTAATTTGCCGAGTAAGCGATTTTTTCGCCGTCGAGGTAGACGACGGTGCCTTCTACGGATATTCCGACGTGGTAAACTATTTTTACCGTGGAGGAATTGCCGTATTTATTGTAAACGACGATTTTATAAACGCCGTCTTCGGTGCACTCGCTTTCGCCGATACAAACCGTATATCCTACCGAATCGAAGTCGTCGGTTTTGGAATAATAGAAACGGTACCAATTACCTTCGTCCGTGATATTAAGGGTAACTTTGTCGTTTGCGTACAAGGTTTTGTCTAAAGTCCCCTTTTTATCGCCGATGGTGTATTCCAAGTAGGAAAGTTCGTCGGATAATTCAGTTTCGGTGTACTTGCTTTCGACAGTTTCGGTTGAACGAACGCTGAATTTTACGTCGATCGTATGCTTTACGGTTTCCTCTCTTTCCTTTAAAACGACTTCGAGGTAAACCACGCCGTCCGAAAGGAAGGCTTTAATATAATAGGAATAGTCGTCGCCTCCGCCGACCACTATCGGCGTTTTGGTAAGTTCTTTGTTTAACGTAACTTTTTCCTCGGCGGAAAGGGTAACTTTTTTAACGCCGTCTACCGTTTCGACGTTTTCTACGACTTCGAGCACGGTGCGTTTAATATTCGTTCCGTCCGTCGTCAACTTGTAATATTCGCCGTTGACGATAAAAACGAATTCACCCGCTCCGTAAAGTTTTGCCACGACGTTTTTGTTGCCGTAATTTTTTTCGATGCCGTAAACGTCGTCTACGCCGAGTTCGGTGAATTCCGTGCGACCGATATCGAACGAATAGGTCGAAGTATTGCCTATCTTGTCCGTCGCGGTTATTACGTAACTGCCCTCTTTACCGAAAACCATTTTGTCGGTAAACCCGCCGGTAACTTCGGTTACCGCTCCGTTATAGGTGTACGACCATTTGTAAATGCCGGACGAGTCGGATATTTGCAAGGTAACTAAACTTCCCGTTACCAGTTCGCCGTCTTTAACAGTTTCGGTTACGACGTCGGTTTGGATGAAACTTACGTCGGTAAAGTTTATTCTGTCGCCGGCTTTTACGCCTTCTCCGTTCAGGTATTTTTTTACGAATTCTTCGTCCTCGTCGGCGTAAGAATATTTTACTCTGTTGGTAACGAGTGAAATAGTCGGGGCGGTAGAATCCGATTTACCTATGTAGTCGACGAATAAATCGGGGTACTCTCTGTAATAAATTTTAACCTGCCAGTTATCCCCTTCGATGGTTACGTAGGTATAAGAACCGACCGTTTTCGCCGTTCCGCTTCCTAAAGTAAATTCGTATTCGTAATCTTCAGAAAAACTGAATCTTACCTTTCCGTTAGTCGTTATCGAATAACTCGACGCACCTAACTTCGTCGCTAAAAAGCCGACCGTTTCGGAAACGCCGTCGGCAACTTTTACCCATTCGTCGTTCTTCTCGTAATACCAAGTTACTTTTGGCAATTCCCTTATAAGAGTGGTGGATTCGTTGCAAACGTCGTAAACGTTTCCGAATAAATCTTCTACGTAAAAGCGATACTTACCGCCGTCACGGAAGGTTATCTTGCCCGAAGCGAGAGAATCTACGCTGTCGGTTAACAAAACGCCGTCGAGATATACTTCGAATCTGTAAATATCGTCTTTGGAGTAGGTGCAGATAAATTGTATATAATTGTTGGGTTCGTTTTTTACCGAACATGAATCGGCAAGGCTTTCTGTACTTATTCTTAAATTGAAGGAAAACCCGTTGCCCGAACGATCGTATACCTTGATAATGTATTTGCCTTGATCCAAACTTACGCTCTTTGAAGCATTGCTTAAATCGCTTGCAAAATAAACTCCTTTAAGTACCTCACCGCTGTTAAACAGGGCAATGTAGGCGTATTCGTCGGTATCCGTGACGGAAAGCAATTCAAAAGATTTAACGTTTAAAGAAGAATTTCTTTCGGCATCGGCTTTACCGATAGTCAGCGTTTGCTTGCCTTTATTGTTGTCGTACGACACGCTTATTTCGGGAGAATCGTTATCGATGTAAACGCTGTATTCTCTTATACCGTTTGCGTCACGCTCTATAATGTCGTATATTCCCGTGCCGTTTATGGCGTCTTTAAGGTAAAAATTACCCGAAACATCGGCTTTTTCGTAATTGTTGCCGTCGTGTTTTTTAAAATAGAAGGAAGTGTATTCCCCGACCGTAAGTTGTTGAACGGCGAAAGGATATTCGGCGTCTTTGGTTTTATAGGTCGGCGAGTATATTCCGCTATCCCCGTTAAAGTACAAAGCCGTTTTGAAAGAGTTACCCGTTTTGGTAACTTTTACCGATTCGGCGTTCGGTTTTATCCTCGACGAATCGAGTACGGGGATTTTTTTAGCGTTAAGAAGGTCGTCTTCCGCAAGGTAAACGTAACCTCCCTTATTCGTTATCGTTAAGGCAACCTTTTTTATCGCCGATTTGAGATTGTCGGACAACTTAGAAAGGTCTATTTCGGTTTCGTACGAATTGCTGTAGAAGTAATAATTCCAGTTTTGAGTTTGATTGGATTGATCCCACGAAGCCGATTTGTAACGAATCCAAGTCTGTCCGTCTACGGCTTTGTCTTCGCCCGTCGCCTTTCTGTAATTTTCGCCCACTCCGCTGTTAAGGTCTTGCGCAATTCTGGCGTCTACGTGTAACAGTGACAAATCCTGTTTTTCCATAAACTCGTAGTAAAGACAGGCTTTGTCGTCGGAGGAAAATGCAAGCCGTAGTTTGGTAGAGTTGTAATTTTCTTTTTTAATCTCGTTTTCGGACATCCAGTAGTAGGAAACATCTCCTGCCTGCCAGACTTTGTTTACGATGAGTTTATCGGTTGCGGTTATATTGTATCCGTCCGTCTTGTCTTCGCTTCCGCAAATATAGAAGGAGTAGATTTCGGATTTTTTATCGAAACTCTTCATCTGTATCGAGAAATATCCGCCCTCGTCGGAAGAGTATTCCATAACGTAGGTTTTCTTATCGGCGTCGGAATAATAACATTTAAAATATTTATCCGCCGTGTCCGTAACGAGGTCGTCTCCCTTATAAAGGGATGCAAGTTCAATCGTCGTGTTGTCATCGAGACTAAACGTCAGCGAAAACTTACTGCCCGAGTTATCGGCAAAGTAACTGTTTTTATAACTTTCTTCACTACCGTTTATCGTGGTGTTTTCCACATTGACTTTGTCGTAAACGGTATACGGCGTACCGCTTACGGTAAGATTTACCGTGCAACGGGGAGAGGTATCGAAGAGACAGGGCTCGTCAAAATCGTATTCGTAAACGTTGTTAGCCTTGTCGTATGTGGTAAAACTAAGGTAAAACGTTTTGGTTTGGTTGGCTTCCATTCCGAAAGTCGTTTCGCCGTTAATGGTGAATTTGCCGGTAGTTTCGTCGGCTTTTTCGTTATATGTAAGGGTTACCGTATTTACGACGGAATCTGCCGAATATATGACTTTGGTTTTCTTTTCCGTTTCGCCCTTTAATCGATACTCCATGAGTATCTCTTTAAGATCTTCGGCTTTGCCTTTTAAAGTGAGCGAAACCTCTCTTTCGGACAGTAAAGCGGCGGGGTTGGATAGCGAGGCGGATATTTCGACGGGTGTGTTGTCGAATTTAAACGCCCCCGTATGCCCTACCGTTTTTAATCCGTAAGAGGATACCGCCATGTAGTAAAGACTGTATTCTCCGTCCAATTTTTCGCCCGTTACCGTAAGTGCGGTCGGCGTCACAGTTTCGCAGTTCGAATATGAAGATTCGGAATATACGTCGAAACTTTCGGTGTCCGTAGTTTTAACCCACGTATAGTATAATTTTGAACCTTCCGCACTCATATTGTCGGTACCGATATAGACGATATGTTTTTGAGCAACGCTTGTTATATCGCTTAAAATTCTCGTAGTTATATCGGGCTTACGCATATCTATGTTTACCGAAAATTCATTTCCTTCAAACGACGATAATTGAACGTAATTGTTTTTTAAGCTAAAATTGTAAGCGTAATCGGAAATATTTTTGCAGGCGTCGCTAAAAGCACTGCTTGCCTTAAACGTTATGCTTTTTATTTGGGAGTTATATCCGAAAGTGCCTTCGCTACCGGTGTAATCGTTAAGATTGCAGTCGAAATAAAGCGTGTCCGACCCTTCACCGCCGCTGTATACGAATTTGAGAGAAGTGTTTACGTCGGTAGTCCCCGTAAGGTAGAAAAGATCTTGATAATTTTCTTGACTCTTTAAATCCGTCGGTAAATGTACGGGTTCTGAAAACCTTACCGAAAGCCTTAGTGTTTTGTTATCGGTAGTAGTTAAATCGCTTAACGACGTTTTAAGAATTTGCGGAGAAGTCGTATCGTACAATTCGCTGTCTACACGCAAATATTCGAAATTCATTTTCCAAGTGGAATCGCGTTTTATTTGAAGATTTAAATTTTCGGAATTGCTTTTGTAAATTTTACCCGTTATCGACGGGAAATTGTAGTTTTTATGGGTATAATAGCAATATGCGTGGGAATACATCGGGTCGTCGGTGTTTATTACCGTGTAACCGGTATTGTTATTTACCCACCATTTGGCTTTCTCCGTCAAATAATATCTGTAATCGCTGTTGTTGTTGGAGTATCCCGTGTCGCCGAACAATATCGGGGCGCCGTCGCTTTTCGGATCGTAATATTCGGAATAAAAAATCGTTTGTCCGCCATCTCCCATAAGATGAAGGGTGGCAGGGGTGTTTATAGTGCACCAACCGCTTTCGGATATTATAGCCGAACCGCCGTAGTAAATATCCGCCCAGCCCGTTTTACGATATTTTAAAAGATAAGCGTACGGGATAAAGGGCTTGAAAGAAGGATTATACTCGTAATTACTGTCGTTATCCACCGAAACGCAAGTCTTGGAAGACGGCGTTTGGTAAAAAATCCCGTTTCTGTCAAACCAAGCGGAAGAAAAACTCTTTCCGTACAGGTAATCGGAAAAATACACTCCTTTTTTGCCCGATTTTTCGGAATATTCGTACTCGTAATCGTATTGGGTCTGAACTCTTGCGTTAAGACTCGTCGAGCCTTGCTCCTTTTTACCGTATTCGTTGGACACTACGTAGTCGCAACCGCTGTCGGTTTTTATGTCACAAATAAGAATTTCGAAAATTCTCGTCAAACCGTAAGCTTGGGAAGACCCGCTTAAAATAAGATTGGGTGCCCCCGTTTGATTTGTCTGCACGGTAAAAGACCGAGTAACCTTTTCGGTCGAAGAAGCGGACATAACGAGGTGGATATCCTTTGACTGCGCGACATAGTCGGATTCTTCCGCAATAGCACTTTTATCCCGCGTTTTTACGGTTAAAGTCACGCCGTCGCCGGGTTTGTCGATTATTACGTCGACGGTTACCTTTCCCGATTCGTCCGGTATAAGATTACCTTCGTCGTCCTTTTTCATATCCGAGGACGGAACGAAGTATATATACATTTTACCGTCGCCGTCGGCAACCGCCGTATTTATCGATATCACGCCCCCCGAAAATTCGGAAAAGCACAAAACTAACGTCAGTAGGCACGCGACGACCGTTTTTGAAAGAATCTTTTTCATTTTGCCTCTTTAAAACAACCCCTCTAATTTCGATAAAATATCATCGTCGTTTATATCGGGATGTTCCTCTTTGAATTTTTTCAATTGCTCTAATATGCGTCTGTTCCTTTCGGCGTCGAAAAATTCCTCGTCGGAAACGGCTTGTTCTTTGCCGTCTTTAGAGGTACCGCCGCCCTCTCCGTCGTCTTTATGCGACAAAAGAGTAGCGTCCGCACTCAACGCGGAATCGCCTTCGGCTCCGTCGAGAACTATTGAATTTCTTTTTTCAATGTCGTAATATACGGCGTTTTCGTCAAAATATCTTTCGTTTAAAAATTCGGTGTCCATCACGCCTTTTTTGTAAAGCGGAACTTTAAAACTCGGCGTAAAGTAACTTTTGAAGGGATAATTTCCGAAAGTTACTATTATCGAATGACCTATATCCGAGCCGTGATTAAGCCTTTGTAATTCGGACGGATAAATAAGCGGTCTTACCTGGGTTTGGGTGGAAACGTTTACCGCTTTGTCAAGGTCGGTACCGCTCGTAGACCTCGTAACTACCGTTACGTTACCGCATAGTTCGGAAAACTCTTTACACGTTCCCATATCGTTGGAACCTATAAACATTTTTATACCGCAGTTGCCCTTGATGATATCTGCCACTCTGTCGCCGTAAACGTTGTTTAGTTGCGAGTACGACTGAACTATCATGTTAAACCAGATTTTACGGCTTCTGCCGACGGTAATCATCTTGTCGAAGTTTTCGATCTTGGGCATATTGCCGAATTCGTCGAGAATGTAATAAACGTTTCTCGGTAAAGTCAAATCGGGGTTCGAGGAAGCCACTTTTATAAGTTGCTTGTATAGGTTAAGAACGAAAATGCCCGCCAAATTATGCCTCGTCGTCTTTTCGTCGGGAATTTTCAAAAACAGTGCCGTCGGTCTTGACGCAAGATCTTCGGGAACGAAATCGGAAGAAGAAGTCAACCCGCAAATGCCGGCGTCGTTGAACAAAGTCAATTTTTCGTAAACGACGGACATATAGGAAGCCCTCGTCGTTTCGGCGGCGTCGCAAACCTGTTTTGAAAGGGAAAAGGCTTTAGACAAAGGATCTCTGCCGGCAAAATATCTTCTTAATTGCAAATAGTCCTCGGTGGAATTTTGCAAAATCTTCGTTAGGTTGAAGAAGTTGTATTTTTCCTTCGTCATGCCGAGGTTGTCCTCTTCGCTGTCCTCGAGCATGGCAAGAAGGGTTGCCAAAACTATACTTCTCGCACCCTTTTCCCACATAGGATCTCTTTCGTTTTCAATGGGAATCAAAACGGACACGAGGTCGTTAAGATCTTCGTAAACCTCGTCGTACATTTTTCTCTTGTAAACCTTTATGGCGTTGACAAGATCCGTGTATTCCGAATAACCGCGCCCGTCGAATTCGTACCAACAGTCTTTGCCCTCGAAAGATTCTTTTTTGCTTCCTAACGGCATGTCTTCGGGAAGAGCATCCCTACGTATGTAGGCGTTTTTATGCGCCGACGCGAACTTTTGGTAATTATCCCATATGGCATCCAAAGGGTTCCATCGATAGGACGAATAAGTATCCCTTAAATCTATGACTTTAACGTCGTATCCCCTATCCTTCAAATAGGCGGAATGTAACGAAAACAACTCGCCTTTCGG
The DNA here is from genome assembly GCA_963650915.1 of Parasutterella excrementihominis. Classification (GTDB taxonomy): domain Bacteria; phylum Bacillota; class Clostridia; order Christensenellales; family Borkfalkiaceae; genus UBA4636. The sequence goes on from CAVJMJ010000006.1 coordinate 21,289, forward strand.
GTCTGTCATGACCATGGACGAACCTGCCTTCGTCGATGCGAGAATTTGAATCATCGGGCTTACGAAAGTGGTGGTTTTACCCGAACCCGTGGCACCGATTATAATCGAATGGCAGGGCGAATTGAATAAAACGGTTTCGTCATTTCCCTTTTTGTTAAGTTCTGCCATTACGGGAACGCCGTCTTTTTCGACTTCTCCGAGTTTAGTGTACTGATAACTTTTGAAATTCTTCTTTTTTTCTTCGGAATTCATCCATCTCGAATTTTCGAGGTTTGCTTCTATACTCTTAATTTTGCCCTTTCCGATAAGCCCCGTGGTTCTTGCAAAGCGCAAAAGTTCACGGTCGAAAATTCCGCAATAAAAAGCAACGAATCCTATAAAGAAACCGAGGGTTAACCCGTAAAACAGGAAATCTACATCCATTACCGCTTTAAGGCTTTCCACCCAAGCGATACCGTCCATTCTCCAATTGCTTTCTATAAGAGCGTAAACGATAAACGCCAACGAGGAAGCCGAAATAAGAGCGACGGATAAAAAGAATAACCATTCCTGCGCCTTGCCCGTACAGAATTTGTTGGAAAACAGTACGTTCGCAAACAACATCAAATATACGAATATGAAAATTTCATACTTTACGTATTCCGAAAAAACGAGCGACGTACGCAATATAAACAATACGACGGCGTTTGAAATTATTAAATTTATTAAGACTATCAAGCCGATTGCGCCTAATTTTTTCTTCATGCTCGTCCACCTAAACGATTTTTTGTCCTGACTTTGTAATTTTTGATTTAGCCGACTTTGTTTTTCTTTAGTTATTCTGTCGCTTTGGTTATGCTATCTCGGTTACGTAAAAAGTAAAGGTCTTGGGCGACAGATAGTTGTAATTTTGATTGTTTTGCCCGACGAAGACGACGACGACTTTGTATTCGCCGTTGCTCGTTACCGCCTTTAAAGGCTTTCCGTCACCGTCCGCCAAGTAATTATGGGTAGTGTCTTTTTGATTACCTTCTTCGTCTAACCCTTCGGTAACGTAAACGGGAACGCCATTTTCGTCAAAAACGGGTGTAACGTCGATACCGTAGTAGTATAGTTCTGCTTTAAGCGGGTTGTTATTTACGTCAGACGGAATATTCTTTACGTTTACGCTTACCGAGCCGTCTTCATTGACGACCTTTTCGACCGTCACGTTCGAAAGATCGTAATCTATCTTGTTGATGGTCAAAATGGCGGTAAGGTTGGGGATTTTGTAATTATCGTTTTCGTATTCGAGAACCAAGGTATATTTGTATACGCCGTAATCGGTAACCTCTTCTGCTAAAGAGTATTCGTCATCGTCTTTGTAAAGAATCTTCCCGTTTTTTTCGTAGTAACCGCCGTAAACGGAGACACCTTTCGGCAAACCTTCCTCTCCGCCTTTGATGCTCAAACTGTGAGGCTTGCCGTCGTAAGAGATTTCTTGACTTTCGAGTGTTATACCGCTCGTATCGTATTCCGCGGAAACGATTTCGAGGGTTGCCTCTTTTGACGGAATATCTTCGTCGGCGTAGTTGGGATCGTAAGAACGGAATTTTGCGGTAAAAAGGTATTTTCCCGCATCGACGAACGACGTACCTTCTATAGGCTTGCTATCCGAACCCGACGTAGACGCTTTTTTTACGCTGTACTCGGCGTACAAGCCGTTAGGAACGTTTTCCGCCGTTATCGTATGTTCTTTCGTGTCGTACGTTACGATTGCGTCGCTAAAAGTAATGCCCTTTGCGTCGTATTTTTTCTTGTTTATTACCATGGTTGCGGTCTTACTCGTTATCGGCAAATAATAGTTGTCGTTATTCGACGTGAATTGTGCGGTAACCGTGTAAGTGCCGGCGTTGATTTTTTTATTGTTGTCATTCGGATAGGTAACGCTTACACCCTCGGGAAGATCGCCCGAAATTTCCGCCGAATGCACGTTGCCGTCGTAATCGAATTGACAATCTTTGAACTCGACGCCGTCCATGTCGTATTCAGCCTTTTCGATAACGACTTTTGCCGTCAGTCGCTCGGTAACGTAATTCCTTCTCGAAACTATAGCCGTAACGGTGTACTCACCCGCCTTTATAAAGCGGTTGCCGTTTGCGTAGTAGATTTCGGTGCCTTCGGGGTAGTTTTTAAAAACTTCCGCCGTTATATATTGACCGCTGTAAGTCGCGGTTATTACGTTTTGACCGTCGGTTGTCACGGCGTCTTTGAATTTTAAATCGGAAAACTCGTATAGGCAAACCTTTAAACCGAACTCACACGATTTATTTAAGTAATTTATCGTCAAAGTCTGCTCTCCCGCACAAAAAAACTTGAGGTTGTCTTCATCGGAAAGCATGGTTTTATCGAGAGGAACGCTGTCGACTCTGCCCGAATTATAAGTTACTTGTACGGTATAATCTTCGTAATCGAAATTACCGACCGAAATCTCGGACTTACCGCTTACCGAAATCGACGAAACTTCATCGTAAGAACAAGCCGTCGTTAACGTTATCAACGGGCAAATCAGACACACAAATGCCAATAATATTAAGTTTTTCAAAAAAATCTTTCTTGTTTCCATATGTTCTTTCGGCGTCTTTCGGCGCGGTTTTTGGTTTTTGGTTTGTTTTTTTAGACTTTGCGCGGTTTGTGGGGGGGGCGAGCGTTAAACGGACGTTTTCATAGCCCCGTTTGAAACCGAATTTGCGACACCGGCTACGCCGGTGATTTTTTTTATGATAATATAATGCCATAATTGTCGAATTATAGCAATCGTTTTTTATGCATAACCGCAAATTTCCAATAAATTACACCCTATTTTTTTATAAAATCCTTTGATTTTTGCCGAAAATTTCCTCTATTTACTCTGTTTTGGACTAATATCCCCTCTATTTTGCTCGGTTTCGAACTAATTTTTTCTCCTTTTGCATGGTATTTGCATGGTATTAGACTAATATTTCATCCACTTGCATGGTTTTCTCGCAATACTTCCTTCGTTTACTTGCAGGTTTGCGGATATCTCATATTTTCGCCTTTTAAAAATAACGTCGGATAATTTGCAAAATAACATAGGTTAATTTGCAAAATAACGACGGTTAACAACAAAAAGTCCGCCTATAAGCCCGTTATCGTCACTTTTTTGTCATGTCGAACGTGGCCGTAAGGCGTAGTCGAAACATCTAAGCGTCAGCCGCATCTATATAATATGCGTATCCTTGTTAGCGAAAGGCTTCACCTGGTAGGGGTGCATAGGCGTTAATCAAACAGCACAGTGTGCTGTTTGTAGCCGAAGCCCGAAGGTCGTAAGACCGAGGCGGGAGGTGGCAGTCGTAGAGACGGATGAGGTTTGACAGTTTATATAACTGTAAAGTTTATAAACACCTTAGTAGCAACAAAAAGTAGGGCTATAAGCCCGTTAAACGCTTATTTTGAAATTTTAAATAAAGTGTGCAAGCTCTTTTTCTAACTTATTGACTTTATTTTATAATCTCTTTTTCTGACTTATCAACTATATTTTATAATCTCATTCGGCGATCTGCAGATAATTTTACATACGAAAAAAGACGAGGTTGCCCTCGCCTTCTTTCTTCATTTGTGTCTCAATTATTCTTCTTTTGTAGTTCTATATTTTTATCTTTCGTGATTACCAATTTTGTCTTTTGTGATTCGCTTTTACACCTCATCATCTGTGCTTCTATTTTATCTTCGTCTTTTGTGGTTCGGCTTTTACGCTTTGTCTTTCGTGCTTCTCAATTGTTCTTTCGTTTCGTTTATATAGTGTGAAAAAAAGTTTTTCAAAATTAATTCAAAATTAAATAAGCTAGCAAACTAATTTACTAAATCACTTAGCTAAATTATTTCCAATTTAACCAATCGAACAATTACATAAACCGCTTAGTTCAACTAAACTTATAATAAACCGATTGAGCAAACTACCCGAGTCAATCAAACTTAACCTACCAACTAATTTACATAAATCATTCAATTACTGACTTAATATAAATCAATTTGCGTTAGTTTATAAATTAAAACCACTCAATCCAATCAAATTTAACTTGACCGACAATTCAATTTACAACTATATGTTATCATTTTATTATAAATAAAGCAAGCAATTTTCAACACATTTCGTCAAAATGTCTGATTTTTTAATTACATGGTATTATATTTACTCTCCAAAATATACTTATTCCACGGCGGTTTCCCTATTTCTTTACATTCTACCTTTTCAGGCAATAACTTACCCATCCGGCGTTGATTTACCACTATCAAACACAGTTTCGCATCGTTGGCAGTAACTTATTTTATTCATCTATCAATTTGAACCCGTATTTTGAGCATAAAAAATGAACCCGAACTTTAACCTTTTTACGGGTTCAGTTGGGTTCATCTTGGCGGAGGCAGAGGGATTCGAACCCCCGTGGGCGTGAACCCAAACGGTTTTCAAGACCGCCTCGTTGTGACCGCTTCGATATGCCTCCGTATTTAATGACATATGTAATATATCTTTTATGTTTAATTGTAATCTATCAAATTGCAATGCTTACAATCTTTTAAGTTTTTTACTTGCTATATTTCAAATTATGACGCTAAAATTTTTATATCTTTTAATTGCAATGTCTTCTAAATTTAATTGCAATCTATTAAATTGCAAAGCTTACAAGCTCTATATCTTTTAATTACAATCTATCAAATTGCAATGCTTACAATCTTTTAAGTTTTTTACTTGCTATATTTCAAATTATGACGCTAAAATTTTTATATCTTTTAATTGCAATGTCTTCTAAATTTAATTGCAATCTATTAAATTGCAAAGCTTACAAGCTCTATATCTTTTAATTACAATCTATCAAATTGCAATGCTTACAATCTTTTAAGTTTTTTACTTGCTATATTTCAAATTATGACGCTAAAATTTTTATATCTTTTAATTAAAATCTACCAAATTGCAACGCTTGCATTCTACCAAATTTAATTGTAATCTATAAAATTGCGACGTCTGCAATCTTTTATGGTTTTTCGTTGCGATAGTTAAAAAGGCAACGAGAATTTTTTTAATTGCTCGGTTATTATATAACACTTTTTTTAAAAAATCAAGGATTTACACCCTAAATTTTTAATTATTGTTGCAACGGTTGCAAACTTGCATAAAATATGGTAAAATGTATAAACGAATGGAATAAGGATGCTTATGATTAAACATAACGATATTTCAATTAAAAAAGCAACGGAATTTGTCGACTTCGACGCAAATAAGTCCGAGAATAAGTCTATCGATAAAATCGTCGACAAAATCTCGGACAAGTCCGCAGATAAGTCTATTGATAAATTTACAGATAAGTCTGCAGATAAAATCTCGGATAAATCTATCGACAAAATTTCGGATAAGTCCGACGATAAAATCTCGGATAAAATAGCCGACAAGTCCGCCTATAAGCCCGAAAACGGCAAAAAACGGCAAAGCGTGAGCTTTAGCGATTGGCTTTTAAAAGTAAAAAATTTCGGCATACAAAACGCTCATTATTTTGTTGCGGCGGCGATTATAGCGATATTCTATCTAACCTGTTTGATTGTCTACAAGGTATATCCTTTCGGGAATAACACGGTTGCAAGTTACGATATGCTTGCACAAATTGTTCCACTTATAGAGCATTTGTTTGACGTAATAGACGGAAAATCGTCTTTGCTTTATTCGACAGCCGTCGCCGGCGGAGCAGATCTTTTCGGCACTCTTGCATACTGTCTTATCAGTCCTTTTACCTGGATATTTCTTCTTTTCGGCAAGTCGAACGTTTATTACGGCGTTGCGCTCGTAGTACCGCTCAAACTCATTTTTACCGCATTTTCGGCAATTTATTTTTTAAACAAGGTGTTTCCGAAAATTCCAAAACCCGTATGCGTACTTTTTTCAATAATGTACGCCTATTGCGGTTACACCTTCGTTGCGAACACTTATATCAACTGGATGGATTTTTTAATTTATCTTCCGTTCGTGGTAATAGGTTTTAAAAAGTTGGTAAATAGTGGCAAAGTATTAAATTTTGCAATATGCTATGCGCTGATGATTTACACCTGCTTTTCATTGGCGTCGTTTGCGATGCTGATCGTTTTCGTAATAATCGTAGTGTATTCACTCGTCGTAAAGCCGAATGAAAAAGACGTCCTTATAAAAAGTTGCTTTTCACTTTTAATTGCCGTGGCGTTGGCACTTCCCGTAATGGTTCCCGCGCTGAAAGCCTTTTTAGCCTCCGAAAGAAACAAGGGTCTTTTTGAAAACCTGTTCAACGACCTTAACGTGACCCATTTGTATCGCAAAATTTCTTATATAGTAGCAGACGTTCTTTTTGTGTTTTTAACCCTTGCATACTTTGTAAAAAACGGCGTTAAACGACCTATAGACCGATTTTTGTTCATAACCGGTATCATTTTGCTATTCCCCGTTTTGATTGACGAATGTTGTAATTTATTAAACGGCGGTTCCTATTTAAGTTACTCGTTGCGGTTCGGGTTTTTAAATTCATTTTATTGTTTTTACGTTGCGTCTAAACTCGTAAACGATTCTCCTTCCGAGCAAAAAAGGTTACGCCAGAAAAGAGCTTCCCCCGATGAAAAGACATTTATATTTACGATGCTACTCGTTTTTGGCGTTATAGCGGCGTCTTTATACTTCGTTTTTTCCGAAAACGTTATAAAGTTGATAGACGGGCTATACAAAAAGTTCGACGAAAACGATTCATACGAATTCTTTTCGCTTTTTGCCCATTCCTTGGGCGGGCTTGAATTTTTGGCACCGATGGCAATAATTATCTCCGCCGTTTTGGGTTTTGCCCTCTTTTTATATAAAAAAAGGCTTTGCTCCCTAAAAGCCGTTGCGTTGTCGCTATGTTGCCTTTTTAGCGTGCAGATTGCCTTTTACAACCTTTCGCTCGTAAAAGGCAACGTCACGGATCCGAAATACTTTCAAGAATACTCGACGATAGCAAGGCAAATTGAAAGCGTCGAAGGCGAAAAGCAAAATTATTACCGCATAAAAGACGTAGGCGACCTTATCACCGCAGACGCGCCCTTTACGACGCACACCAACTCTTACTCGGTATTTTCCTCCGTCATCGACAAGAAGAATTTTGTCGCGACGAACTTTTTTAACTATAAAGGAAACGGCATAAACATCTCTAAAAGCGCGAACGGTTTGTTTTTCGGCGACATGCTTCTCGGCTACAAATATTTTATATGCCGTAACGATAACGGAGAGTATCACGACGACGATACGCAAGTCGAACGCTCTTACCTGCAAAAACTCGATTATACCCAGCAAAGCCACCTCGTTGCCTATAAAAACAAAGCGGTGCTTCCGTACGCTTTCACCGTAAAATCAAGAGACCTTGATTTCGACGGGCTTAATTACGCCCAAAAATTGAACAAACTCGACCGCTTTTTGGGCGGAAACGGCGATATTTGCGACGAATACGCCCTTAACGTTTCGAACGAATACGACACCGATATAGAAGACCTTTCAAACGGCGTTTTCAGAATTACCGTAAGGATAGTAACCAAAGAATCTTATTGGTTTTTGAATACGAATTTCCCGGAAAACTACGACATCAAATATTGCCGCACCCGCGATTACGTGGAAAATAACGCTAAAACGCTCGAACCGGGAAAGGACGTTCTTTTCGGTTTTTATAAGTATAAAAATGCGTCGTATACCGCAACTATTAAAGATTACACTAACAAATTAACGGCAGAAGACGTTCAAAAATATTGCAAGGTTTACGGCGTCGATATAAATTCCGTTTATAGCCCCGACACCGACGGAAGCTTGTATAACGAAGTTTGGAAACACAAAGTCGATTACCGAATATCGGGCGGAGATACTTTTAATTTAAATGTAAACGCCGAGGGTGAAAGTTACTTGTTTTTAAACTACGTTAAACTTGACGGGCACACCGCAACGGTAAACGGTAAAAAAGCCGAATTTATCGACAACGGGCTCGGTATGATGCTTTTGCCTCTTGAAGACGGAGAAAATCAAATAGTAATTTCCTATCGCACTCCCTATATAAAATATGCCGTTTCCGGGCTTATAGGCGGACTTTTACTAATTTTAGCCGTAACGTTGATTTTAAAAAGCGTTAAAGCATACCGCTTCGTATCGGGCGTGGTTTACTATGCCGCGCTACTGCTTTTCTTGGCGGTGACGGGGTTCTTCTTCATATATCCCTTCGCTTTGTTTTTCGTAAAACTTATCAAACTTCCGTTTACTCTTCTATTATAAATTAAGCCGACAGGATAAGTCGATTGGCATAAAGTCGATTGATATTTTATCCGATTGGTGTTTTATTTGCAATTCACGTTTGCCTTAGGCTTAAATCGAATTACGAATTCGCGGTTAATATAAATATTCACGGTTAATATAAAAACGAGGCTGAACCGCACTAAAGCGAATTCAAATGTCAAACGCTTTTGAATTTGCATATAATACGATTCAGCCTCGTTTTTTTGTAACGAAACCTTTATTCTATGCCGAGGGCTTGTTCCGCAACGACGCGTTTTAGTCTGAAATATGCCTCCGTCTTTAAATTTTCGCTTGCGGAACGGCTCGTGTTTTTACCGTCTTCGGAAAAATAAAACAAGTTCGTTCTCAACCTCGAACCGACGCTGTTTAAAACGTTTTGCGAAGGCATTGCGACTGAGGAATAATTACTTTCGTAGTTTTTGTACATCGACGAAAAATGCGGATATTTAAACCACTCGTCCTTCAAAATATAAGTGATTTTGTCGGAGTATTCCGATTTAACATCATTATCCGTCTTGCTTAAAACCGTTTTAACGTAAAGCGGATTTTTAATCTCGAAACAAGGACCTTGAAGGTCGAAAGGCTTTTCGGCGGTAAGTGCTTTGCCGTCGGGATTCCAATCCATCGTTATGCCGAAACACCTATCGTAGTCGTAAGGTATGATATATCCCCTTCCCTCGGGCGTAAAATACAGGTAAAAATTATTTGCGTTGTGTCTTATGCAATCGGGATTGCCTACAAGGTAATTAATCGCCTCAAAAGTGGTAAAATAATCGGTATCGACAACTTTATTCAACTTTTCTTTAAACGCCGTGTCCGACAGGGACAACGAATTGAGAGTGTTTATAAAATTTATGAGGTCGGCGTTATGACGGTAAGAGGGACTATCTCTGTCGTCGTTGGTTTTTAACGAATAGGTAAAGTTTTGGGTCGGAGTTTCAACGCCGTACTTTGCGGCTTCGGTAAAATCGGCAGGACCTAAAACGTAACCGCACTTATACAAATCACCTCCGCGAAGGGACTTTTCAAAGTTTCTTTTTATAAAACGCTTATCTACCGTTTCGTAAAGGGCACCGACACCGAAATTTTCCATAACGCCCTTTTGTTTGATTTTGATTTGACAAAGGGTAATGTGAGGTGCCAAAACACCGTAGGCGGAAAACATTTTATTGGCGTAGACTTCTCTTATATAAGTGTTGTCAAAGTTTTTGTTCCATTTATAATAGAACTTTTCCATCGTGGCAAAAGTTCTGTTTTTTCTTGCCTTTCGGGCATTTTTATCCGTCCAGGTCTTATATATATCGTTACCCCAAGCGTCATCGGCGTAATCGTCGCCGTCGAAAGTTTCGGTTAAATCGAACCTGAAATGCACGTAGTCGTACATCATACCGTTTTTATCGCAAAAATTGCGCCTTGAAGTGTTGCCGTGCATTCTGATGCCGACTTCTTCGTAGTAATAGTCGACACCGTCTGCCGTTACGGTAAGATTGCAACGCCGATAGGTGTCGGCTTTTTGCTTGTTACCGGTTGTGCGGTAATCTTCGTAAGCCTGCTGAATTTTATAAAGTTCGGAAGGTTCGATATCCACCGCAATCGTTATTTTTGCGGTATCTTCCCAAAGTTTATAGTAAAGTGCTTTTTCCTCTTCGGAATATTCATCGTAAAACGAATCGTTGGTTTTTGAAAATTCGTCGCCGAAAGTTATACTTTTTACTTTTGCCGAATCGGAAGGCAAAAGTTCGTCGCCGTCGCCGTTAGAAGAAGCGGGGTTACACGAAGCCGGGCACAAGGTTAAAATAAATACGGCAATACATATAGCCGACACACGTAATAAACTTTTCATAATTTTCCCTTTTCGTTTAGAAGCATTTACATTTCGTTTTGTTTCTATCTATATGATAGCATACCGAGCAATTTTTGTCAATAGATAAAATAAATCGGTTTGTTTTGTCCTCCTTGTCATTAATTATAAAACGCAGGCTATAAAAAACGGGCGGACAGCTAAAAGCTGTCCGCAAACGGAAAATTTGCTTTTATTTACCTAAAAGTCCGCCTATAGGTTGATTAACGGCGATTTTTGTATTTTAAGACAAACGGCGGGTTTAAAAAATCTAAAGACGATTTTTATCGTCCTAAATAAAATCTCGATAAAATTTTACTTATGCGATAAACTTATTCTTCGTAGTCGCGGGTAGTTTTCAGGCATTTATCCCGACACTCCTTTACGCAAACCAAGACTGCGTCGTCGCCTATTTTATTGACGTCGCTAAGACAAATCGTTTTTTCTTCCTTAAAAAACAAAGCCTTGTTATCGCTTGCGATAAACGCCTTTATTTTACCTTCGGGAAAATCGAAAACGACGTCGCTGAGATATCCCAACACCTTGCCGTCCAAAATATTGACGACTTTTTTCTTCTTTAAGTCCGAAAAATTTACTTCCAAAACATTAAACCGTCCGCTATATTATATACCGAGCGTGGCTTTAATAATACGAAAACGACAAAATTTACTAAGAGATTCTTTTTTTGATATACGAAAGGGCGTTTTTTTCAAGCCGTGAAACCTGCGCTTGCGAAAGCCCTATCTCGCTCGAAATTTCCGTTTGCGTTTTGCCTTCGTAATACCTCATGTATATAATTTTTCTTTCTCTTTCGTCGAGTTCTTTTACGGCGCACTTTAATGCCGCGCTTTCAGTCCAGCGTTCGTCGGTGTTGTACTCGTCGGATATTTGATCCATCACGAGAAGGGTGTCGCCTTCTTTGTTGTACACGGGAAGATATAGCGACACGGTATCGGATATCGCGTCCAAAGCGTAAGCGACTTCGCTCTCCTTTATTTCAAGGCGACGAGCGATTTCGTCGGTAGTCGCTTCCTCGTATTCTTTTTCGATTTCGCACCTTACTTTTAAAACTTTGTAAGCGGTATCTCTTATCGAGCGGGGAACCCTCATGCTGTTACGGGTTCGCAAATGTCTTTTTACCTCACCTATAATCATGGGTACGGCATACGTCGAAAATCTTACGCCGACGGAAAGGTCGAAGTTGTCCGCCGCCTTGATAAGCCCTATGATACCCGCCTGAAAAAGGTCGTCTTTGGCAACCGTTTGCGAGTTAAACTTTCTTATAACCGATAAAACGAGCCTCATATTGGCAAGAATCAATTTGTCTTTTGCTTCTTTTGAACCCTTCTTCATTTCGGCAATAAGTTTTTCGCATTCGCTTCCGTTTATTTTAGGAAGTTCCGAAGTATTTATACCGCAAATTTCAACGCCTTTATTAACCATTATAACCTCACTTTTTTATAAAAGTGCCTCTATAAGCCCGTTATCGGCACTTTTTATATAGGTTATTATCGGCATGCAAAAATAAAATATACCTAAAAACAACAAAATGCAGAAAAAGCATTTTTTGACTTTTTTTCAAAGCACGACCATTTTTGGTTATAAAAAAATCTTTTATAAATTCAAAAAGTCTCTCATTTTAGCGTTAAGAAATTACCGCCTCAATATTATTTTAAAAGTCGATTGTCAAAATACTTAGTCAAATTACTTGTTTTATTTTTATATTGTGATATAATAGTATTTGCTTTCGTTTTTCAAAGCAGTTAATCGCTTAAAAGAAACAAACGTTTAACTTTTCGCGCGAGCAAAAGTTTTTACTTTTCGCACGAAGGACAGGGTGAGTTATGAAAGGATTTTTTAAACCCGACTACGATAATTGCGTTTTAAACATATCCTCCACTTTGGCGGAATATTTTAATGCGCCGAATACCAACGCCACCCTTCCCGTTTTGAAGCAAAAGTTGGCTGAAAAGCAATACGAAAAGATAGTTTTCGTTATCTTTGACGGAATGGGCACTCACCCGATAAAGTTAAATTTAGAAGGTAACGACTTTATCGTGAAAAACACCGTACAAACCCTTTATTCGACCTTTCCGTCCACCACTACGAACGCAACTACTTCGATAAACACCAACAAGCAACCGCTCGAACACGGCTGGTTCGGTTGGACGGGTTATTTTGACGATATCGATAGCGTAATTACTCTTTTTAACCGCAAAAACGCATATACGAACGAAAAACTCCCCGACGATTATAGTTACCCCATCGGCGAAAGCGACGATTATTGGTTTAATTATGCAAAAACCGATTACGAAATCACGACGGTAATGCCCTCCTACTGTAAGGGCTTTAAAGAAGGGTTTGTTCACGCAAAAACCGTTACCGAATGTTTCAATGCGTTAAAGGATTTGCTTAACAAACAAGGTAAGCGTTTTATCTACGTTTATTGTCCCGACCCGGATATGACCATGCACGATTACGGTGTTACCTCAAACCAAGCTAAAACCGTAATTAAAAGCATTTCGAACGGGCTTAGCAATTTACAAAAAGAATCAAAAAACGCCCTGTTTATAGTTTCCGCCGACCACGGTCAAACGGACGTTACGGGCACGGTAGATTTTTATAAAGACGAAGAACTTAACTCGATGCTCCTCTGCCCGCCCTATTTAGAGCCGAGGGCAACCGCCTTTAAAGTAAAAAAAGGCTTTAAAAGAAAGTTTAAAAAAGAATTTACCGAGCGTTACGGCGAAGACTTTACCGTTTTTAATACCAAAACGCTTATAAAACAAGGGTATTTCGGTCAAAAGGGCGAATACGGCAACCTTTTGGGCGACTTTATAACAGTATGCAAAACCGACAAACTTTTGGTTTGCAAAAAGGAAGAATTTCATTTTAAAGGGCATCACACCTCTTTAAAAGAAGAAATGCTCGTTCCTTTGATTATATTTGAAAGTAATTTATGAGGTGTAAAAATGAAAACCTACACAGTTGACATTAAAGGTTACGTAATGGACCTTCCGGTGCTTCCCGTTTCGGATACGCTTGCAATTGCCTTTTTCAATCTTCACGGCAATCAACGCTTGACCGAACATTGCGGTAAAGAACTTGCAAAACTTTTAGACGGTTGCGAAGTCTTATTGACGGCGGAATCCAAAGGCTTGCAACTCACGCACGTTATTGCGAGAGAACTTAATCAAGACTATTACGCCGTCGCGAGAAAGTCCAAAAAACTTTACATGCAGGACGGTATAGAAGTAAAAATAGACTCGACGATTACCACCGGCAGAGAACAATGTTTTTACCTCAGTAAACACGACGTCGATTTATTGAAGGGCAAAAAAGTCGGCATAATCGACGACGTCGTTTCAACGGGCGCATCTCTTTTAGGTCTTGAAGAACTCGTAAAAATGTCGGGCGGTATCATTTACAAAAAGGCTTTCGTTTTGGCTGAATCGACCGCGGCGGAAAGAAAAGACGTAATTTATCTTGCAAAAATCCCCGTCTTCCCCATCCAAAAATAGTTTTTTTAGTTCCGTTTAACCGTCGCCTTTTAAACAGGTTTGATTATTTTGAGCCGACTTGATTTTTAAAGAATTTATTAAATTGTTTAAGTCTGCTTACCTTGATTTTTTAAATAATTAAACCAAAACGATTCAAACAAGAGACTTAACCAAAGCAATTTAAAACAAAGCGATTTAAACAAAATATTTAAACGAACGGCTTAACAAAGCAATTTAACCAAAGCGATTTAAACGAGAGATTTAAACAAAAGGCTTAACAAAGCGGTTTAAACAAGAGATTTAAACGAACGTTTTACTCTTTTAAGTAAAAAATCGTCCGATAAAATTATCGGACTACTTTTACGAAAATCTTTTAACGGAATGTTATCCTTTTTCGGTTAAAATAACTAACAATAATTTAAAATAATAAAATAGTTTAAAACGGGTGTTGCTTTTGTGCATCGCCGTTGACACGAGTCTGTTTTTGAATCGCCGAACATTAGATTTTTATACGAGAAAACCGCCGAGGCTGAAAATTGCCTCGGCGGTTAGCTTTACACTCCGTTTTAAAGTTTAATAAAACTTAAAAATCGAGTTTTTGATTATATTTACGAAAATCGAGTTTGACCGAAAATATAGTTTTAACCATAACACCGAAAATACGGTTTCCAAGCATAACGCTTAAAATATAGTTTAAAACTTAAAAATCGGCTTTCTTATCATTCCGAAAAAATCAGTTTTTTATCATTCCGAAAAAATCGGTCTAGAAAAATAATAAAACTTAAAATCGAAAATATGACTTAAAAATCAGCAAACCGTCATCGATTTGATTACCAATTTAACGGCGGGTACCGTAAGGAAGTAATTTTTGTTTTCGCTGAAAGTTTTGTTAAACTGTTCGAGATCTTTACCGGTAATTTCGTTATCGGCGTTTACTTCCGCGCCTTTTGCGTAATGTACGTCACCCGATTCGTCCGTCCACTTCGTGTAGAAAGCCTTTTCGGTTTCGTAATAATAAGTAACGACGGTGTTATCGTCAACGGTCGTTTCTTTATATTCGGCAAAGCTTGCGAGTTTGTCTATACTGGACTTCTTTTCGAGGTCGGTAGAAGCGTCTTCGTTAGCATCGTCGGAGCAAACCATGCCCAAAATGCAATAGGAATTTGCATCGAACGTGGAAGCCGCCGATGAAGAGAAGCAAATAGCCATAGTGCTTTCCGCCGTATCGTACTTGGAATCGTCCGTTCCCGTTTTGTTGTCGTCGTAAGCGCGTTTAAAAATAATCGCACCCTTGGTGGTGGAAAGTTTGTTGCCTTTAACGCCGTTATTCAAGAATTCGCCCTCAACGGTGCCGTAAGTGTAATTTTTCTTTTCAAAATTACCGTCGGCGTTATATTGGTAAGCACCCATTTCAAGCCAGTTGGAATTAATATTGCTTACGCAAGTGCCGTTAAAGAAGCCGTCGTTAACGAGTTTTATGATATGTGCGGTGGACGCAGGCGCGAAATTGAGATACAATTCCATATAAACGTCGGTAGTGGCGGTTACGTTACCTGCCGCATCGTAAACTTCGACAACCGTTTTGATCTTGGTTATTTTGCTTCCGAGTTTTACGTTGTCGCTACATCCCACGAAGGTAAAAGCGCAAGTAGCCATAACGACTACGGTCAATAAACTAACAAATAATTTTTTCATTATCGTTTCCTCCGATAAAACGAAATTCACCTTATGCCGAGTATATACCGCCTTGCTTTTAAAAACGAGGGTTAACCACGATTGGCGATTAACGGCTTGAAGACTGCTTCGTTCATCTATAATATTATATTTTTATCGAATTCGGGTAAAAACGTTGCACATTTTGCCCGAAAAATCAAATAAAGTCAAGTAAAGTCAATGGTATTTTACCCGAAAAAAACGAACATGTCAACAAAGTTGACCTTAAAGCAAATAATTTAAGGCTTTTAGTTCGTTAAAAGCGTCACCGTAATTGTAGAAAAGATATACGAGCCCCGCTACTATTCCGAGCCCCAATACCACGGCAATAAGCACGCGCCAGAAAGATATAGGCGTCTTACCCGCAACCTTACCCGTGTTTCCGTTTACCGCGACTTTGTAATCCTTCTTTTTGTAGTGATAGTTTAATAGGTATAACGGCAACAAAACGTATTTAAAGGTTACGTTGCTATGCGTCGTGTCGACGTTAAGATACCCTACGACGTCGCACCCGTACTTTGCCAAAATAAGCTTTCTTATTTCGGCGTCCATCATCTCTTTTGACTCCGCCCAAGCGTCCTTCAAATCTTTATCGTAGTGCTTTGCACTGTAACCCGCCAAATAATCCTTTTGATATACTTTTATCGTCGATATGTCGAAGGGGGCAAGTTTATCGTAAGAACGCTGATTGATTTCTTTGCCGGCAGAAACGGTTACGTCGTCGAAAAAGTGAGAAATACTGCCCGAAACGTAATGCCATTCGGTGTAAGTTTCCGTTCTCGTGCCGTCTTTTGTCCTGACAGTCCTCGTCTTGTACTCGCCTATTTTTCCGTCGTAAGTGGAATCGGTATTGCTGTCAAAGGTAAAACAAGGCTCGTAAACGCCGTGCAAATTTTTTGCTTCTATCGATTTTTTAAAACGAAAAGGCGCAAAAATACGCTTTTTAGCCCATTTTTTGGAAAGGGTTTCGGCTTGCTTCGCGGTAATCAAAAAAGGATACAGCGCATTCGGTTTTACACCCGCCAAGTCCGCACTTTTTCTTACGTGCGACGTTCCGCAGTAAGGACAGGATAAAGCGACGTCGTCGGAAGAAATTACGAACTTAGCCCCGCAGTTATCGCAGGAAACGACAGAAGTGTCTTCCCACTTTTCAGCCGTTTTAAAGGCTTCCGCGATATCTCTTTCTTTAACGTCGGTATCCTTCTCGAAATCAACCGTCTGACCGCAAAACGGACAGGATAAAACCTGTTTTTCGGGGTCAAACGTCATGTTTCCGCCACAACTCGGACATTTACGAAACTCCGTTTGCGCGCGTTTGTCGGGGTTATCCTCAAATAAAGCGGTGTCTTTATCTGCCATGATTTTTACTTCCGAAAATTATTTGAGGTTGTTTAATTCTTCTAAAAGTTTTTCAAGGTCTTCGCCGTGAGCGTTGGTCGCTTGTTCGATGGTTTCCTGATGGGCTACTGCACAACCTAAGCAATGCATACCGTGCGCAAATAAAATTTCGGCTGCGTTTTCGTTATATTTTAATAAATCGATGATTAAAGTGTCCTTAGTGATTTTTTCCATTTTTAGTACCTCCTATGTACTAAATAACCGCCTATAAGTCGGTTATTCACATATTTTTATAAAATTAGTCTATTTTTTGTCCGCATTCGGGGCAGAATTTAGCATTGTCCGAAAGTTTATGTCCGCAGTTGGAACAAAATTTTGCGACGGGCATTTTTTGCCCGCATTCGGGGCAGAATTTGGAAGTATCGGGAACGGGTTTTCCGCATGCGGGGCAAGTTCTCGTTGCCGTAGAGGCTTCCGCGCCCTTAGGAGCGTTTTGCTCCCCGCCTTGCTCTTTTTGAGCGTTCGACGAGCCGTTTTGTTTAAAAGCCTCGCTCATGATAGAGCCCATGCCCATACCTGCGCCGATGCCTGCGCCCGCGCCCATGAAAGCACCGCCCATACCGGTGTTCCCGGCAGCGGTCTTCATTGCTTCGGCGGCGGCGTACTTCATCATAACGTCGGTAGTGTTGCCCAAAATGCCGTATTTTGCCCTTTCGTCCAAAGCCTTTTCGACTTCTTCGGGAACGGACATGTTTTCAATAAAGATGTTGGTAAGGTTTAACCCGATTTCGTTAAACTTGCTTTGAATTTTTGCCTTTACTATCTCGTTGAATTCCATAGTGTTCCCGGCTAAATCGAGAGCGGAAATCTTGCTCTCTCCGAGTGCGTCGGAAAGGGTGGAAACGAGCATGGTTTTTGCATAGTCTTCGATATCGCTCGTAGTAAAGGTGGAATTCGTTCCGAAAAGTTCTTGTAAAAACGTACCCGGGTCGTCTACTTTAAAGGCAAACGCACCGTATCCGCGTACGCGAATGGCACCGAATTCGGGATCCCTCATCATTATGGGGTTTTTTGTTCCCCACTTGATATTGGTAAATTGTTTGGTGTTTACGAAATAAACGTCGAGCGTTATAGGCGTTTCGAATTTATACTTCCAAGAAGCGAGTTTTGTCAATACGGGAAGAATTTGAGTCTTTAATTCATATAAACCGGGTTCGAAAACGTCGGCAATTTTTCCTTTATAAACAAAAACCGCAACTTGCGATTCTCTTACGGTAAGCGAAGAATTATTGTTGACTTCCCTACCGCTGTTTTTGAACGGATATTTGTAGACTATCGTGTCTTTCGAATCGTCCGCCCACTCTATATTCAGTCTGAAAAGTGCCATAATAAGCCTCCTGTGATTTTCTTTTTATCTATTGTAGCACATATATCGCGATTTTTCAATAATTTTAAGGCAACTTTATCGTCAAAACTGTGTTCAATTTGAAATATTATATAAATAATAGCAAATTATATAAATTATAGCGAAATGCCGTGTAATACAAATACTTTACAAACTATATGTTTTTTACGTTTTTTATATGCAAAAGCAAGTTGCCTTTGGTGGCGTGTGTTACCTATTATATGCAAGTGCAAGTTGCCGTTGAGGCGGGTTGCCGTTGAGGAACGATTATATTTTTTATTCGTAAGCAGACCGCCTTATTTAAAGGTGCATACAAAATTCACCCCTTTATATGCAAACAAACGATTATTACATACCCGAAACGCCCGAATTATGCGGGAAAAGTCCGTTATCGAGTACCGAAAACGCTCTATGTATGCGGGAAAAGTCCTCTTTTTACTCGGTTAAAAATCGTAATCGAGTTAAATTTTATTTACGTTTTTAAAAAATTACGACCTTTTTTTTGTTTTGTTTTTTAAAAAATTGACAACGGGGCAACGATAAAATATAATTATAAAAAAATGACCATGGAGATAAAATATGAAGACTTTTAACGTTGAAAAAGCGGTAAACGACTGCGTTTCGTGGATACAAAACTGGTTTGAAGAAAACGGCAAAGGTTGCAACGCCGTAGTAGGCATTTCGGGCGGAAAAGACAGTTCGGTAGTTTCCGCACTTTTGGTTAAAGCACTCGGAAGAGAAAGGGTCATCGGCGTGTTAATGCCCAACGGCGACCAGCACGACATCGATTGCGCCCACCTTTTGTGCGATCATTTAAAAATTAAAAAATACGTTTACAACATCAAAAAAATGAACGACGCTTTTTACGATTCGCTTCCCGACGGAATAGAACTTTCCAACGCCTCCAAAATAAACCTGTCACCGAGAATCCGTATGACGGCTTTGTATTTTATGGCACAATCGCTAAACGGCAGGGTTGCAAACACTTGCAATTTAAGCGAAGATTACGTAGGTTACGCCACCCGCTACGGCGATTCGGCAGGTGACTTTTCACCCTGCTCGAACTTTACCGTTCGCGAAATGAAACTTATCGGAAGATACTTGGGCTTACCCGAAAAATTGGTCGATAAACCGCCTATAGACGGACTTTGCGGTAAAACCGACGAGGACAACCTCGGCTTTACTTACGAGACTTTGGACAGTTATATAAGAGATGGCGTAAAGCCCGACAAAGATACTTTGGAAAGAATCGAATACCTTCATAAAATCAATCTTTTCAAACTCGAACATATGAAGTCTTTTAAGTTTAACTTAAACGATTATTATACCGAATAATTCAAATAATTGTTATTGTTGGTAACTTAAACGATTGTTTTTGCCGGTAACTTAAACGATTGTTTTTTGCGGGTAACTCAAATAATTGTTGCACCATACAACTTAAACGATTATTATTGCCAAGAACTCAAATAATTGTTATGCAATAGCTGTTTTATAAAAAAATACCGCTTTTTTGAGCGGTGTTTTTTAGCCATAAAATAGCAAAAAACCGACCTATAGGTCGGTTTTTTGTGTTTTTCGGCTATTGATACTATTCGTCAAGGCTGTCGGGGTTCAGTAAAAAATCAAGCACGCCTATAATCAAAACTCCTTTTTCGGTATGCCATGCGTTTACGACATCCTTAACGACGATGATTTTTTTGAACGAGTCGTCAATATGAGTAAGCGAAAACTGTTCCTGGCGCATTTTTTCTTCGTCGGGAATCGAAAAAGCCGATTGTATATAGTATCGACGACTCCCTTTGTTACATACGAAATCAACCTCGTATTGTTTTGATTGTTGTATTCCGTTTTGGCGAGTACGCACGTTTACTATGCCTACGTCAACGTTATAATTTCTATAAATCAATTCGTTGTATATTATGTTTTCCATAATATGATTTTCTTCTTGCTGACGGAAGTTTAACCTTACGTTTCTGATACCTACGTCGGTAAAATAAAATTTATAAGGTGAATCGATATATTTTTTCCCTTTTACGTCGTATCGTTGCACTTTAGATATAAGAAAAGATTCTTCGAGAAAATTCAAGTAATTCTTTACGGTCGGTTCGGAAATCTTTATTCCGTTGCTTTTGAAGGTATCGGACAATTTTTTAGGATTCGTCAACGAACCCACTGAGGACGCCAACACGTCAACTATATTCCCGATGTGGTTTTCTTCACGCAAATCGTTACGTTCTATTACGTCTTTTAAATAAACGTTATCGAGTACGTTAGACAGATAGTTTATTTTTTGTTCCGCATTTTTACACTTAAAAAGATAGGGAAGTCCTCCGTAAGTAAAATAATCGCGCCAAGCGTCGCTTTTATCTCCGTTATAAGCGTCGTAAAATTCGGAAAAAGAAAGCGGACGTACTTCTATAACGTCTCCTCTGCCTCGAAATTCCGTTCTTATATCGGAAGACAAGAATTTAGAGTTACTTCCCGTAATATAGACGTCTACGTTTTGTTTTTTCAATAGACCGTTCAGTATTCCGTAAAGACGAATAGGTTCGTCGCTTTTTGCTTCTTCTTTTGCAATCGCATACTGCGCTTCGTCAATCATAACGTAATAGTTTTCGTTATTATTCGCTATTTTAGACAAAATTAAAGAATATAATTTATCGGGGTTACGATATTGCTCGTTTAACATATCGTCTAAATCGATACAAACGATATTATCCTCTTTTACTTCGGTCGAAAGCAAATAATCGCGAAAAATGGTAAAAAGTAAAAAACTTTTACCCGAACGGCGTATGCCCGTTATAATCTTAATCATTCCGTTGTCTTTACGGTCGATTAGTTTTTGAAGATATAAATCACGCTTAATCAACTTCATTTAAAGCACCTTCTATATTGCTTCTACTTTACATTTACTGCACATGTGCACGTTTTGTAAAGTAATATTACCAAAAAGCCCAAACTTTGTCAAGAAAATACACTCGTTAAATCAATCTTTTTATGCTTACGCGCATTAAATCGTTTTAGTTTAACTTAAAGATTATTCACCGCATAACTTAAAGATTATTGCATAAAGAACTCAATCGATTTTATTGCGAGTAACTTAAACGATTGTTATTGATAACAACTATTTTGTACCCCTTTTTTGAGTGGTATTTTTCAACCCCAAAATAGCAAAAAACCGACCTATAGGTCGGTTTTTTGTGTTTTTTTCGGTTTTATTTTTAAGAACTAACATATTTTTGTCTTTTCTTCAAAAGTGTAAAAACATAATTTTCTTTCTGTCAAAAGCCGAAAAACATATCTTAAAAAGGATTTTTTATCGGTCGTATTTTATTTCTTTTTGCAATGTGACGAGCAGTACGGGCAACATGAACAATCACCCGAACAAGACGATTTGCCCTGTTTTTTTCTGATAACGCTTACTACCGCCACCGTTACTGCAAAAAGTGCCACTATTGCGATAATTACGTATTCCCACCACTGCATAATCGTTTACCTTTTTGAACCGAATTTGATTTTGCCTTTGTTGACGAGGACGATTAACGTAATAATAATTGCCCAAACGCCCGCAAAGATGAATGCCGTCCACCAAGCCGTACCGATAAGATAAATCATAGCGGATACGACGTAGGAAGTTACCAGCCAGAATACCAAAGTTCCGTTGAAAGCCTTTTTACTGCCGAGTTCTGCTTTTGCCGTTGCAACCGCCGCAAAGCAAGGAATAGTAGTCATATTGAATGCTATAAAGGCAAGGAGTGCGGGAACGGTGATTCCTGTTGCCGTAATCATCTGCATTACCGCCGAAACACCGCCGTCCGTTTCGGTATCTATCATAGCACCCGCGATGCAAGCGGCTAAGGTACCGAAGGTTGCGATAACGTTTTCTTTTGCGATAAGACCGGTGATTGCCGCAACGACGAATACCCAACCGAACGCTTTAAGTTGACTACCGAATCCGAGCGGTGTAAACAAAGGTTGAACGAGTCCGCCGAGACCAGCCAAAATGCTCTTGTCCATGTCGACGTCGCCGAGGAAATGCCAGTTCCAATCGAAGTGTGAGATGAACCAAATCAAAATCGTGGAAGCCAAAATGATTGTGAATGCTTTCTTGACGAAGTGTTTGGTCTTATCCCAAAGGTGAAGCATCAAATTCTTAAAGCCGGGAAGACGATATGAAGGAAGTTCCATAATAAACGGAGGTACTTCGCCCTTCATGGTCGTGTTTCTCATAAGAATAATGCTTGCGATTGCTACTATCATACCGAGAAGGTACATGCAATAGGTAATGGTATCGGCGTTGCCTATACCGGCAAGTTGAACGATACCGCCCGCAACCGCGGTAAGTATAGGAAGTTTTGCACCGCAACTGAAGAAAGGTATAACCCTGATGGTTGCCGTTCTTTCGTTGTCGTCGGCAAGGGTTCTCGTGTTAATCATAGCGGGAACGGAGCAACCGAAGCCCATAATCATAGGCATGAACGCTCTTCCCGATAAACCGAATTTTCTGAAAATTCTGTCAAGAATGAATGCTACACGAGCCATATAACCGCTGTCTTCCAAAATAGAGAAGAACAAGAACAGTAACAAAATCTGAGGCAAGAAAGAAAGTACCGAGAAGAGACCGCCCAAAACGCCGTCTACCAATAAACCTTTAAGCCATTCGCTTGCGCCCGCACTCGTCAAACCTTGATTTGCGCATGCAGTCAAAAAGTCGGTAAACGTCGACAATGTGTTAGCCAAAATTACGCCCGGCGAGAAAACTCCTTCTTCAAAGCCGAAGAAAGTATGTACGTTAACGCCCGCCGCGAATTCGTCGATGGCACTGTCATAAGCCATTTCCCATTCGCCGTCGTCGTTTTTTTCCACCGTTACGGGGCAAGTGCCGTTACTCTTTGCGAAGAATTCGCCCTTTTCGACGGCACCGGCTTCTTCGAGGTAATATTTTTTACCAGACTTGTCGAAAACATAAGCAACGGGTTCTACTGCGGAAAGTTCGCCGTCTTCAAAAGTAAGTTCGGCAAGTTCGCCGTCTTCCGTGTAATAGGACTTGTTTTCGTCAAAGGTATCTTCGGTTACTTCCACTACTTGACCGTTAGCGTCGTAAGCATGGAGTTCTTTATTGAAAACGCCCATTTTGCCGAGGAACAGTAAATCTTCGGAGAACGTCAAGTGGAAGATGAGGAATAAAATTACGAGGAAGATAGGAATACCCCAAATTTTATGGGTTAAAACCTTATCGATTTTATCCGATTTGGTTACCTTCTTTTCAACCTTTTCCTGAGGTTTTTTGGAAGTGAGAACGCCCGAATAATTTTTGGTTATGTATTTGTATCTCGCATCGGCTACGATTGCTTCGAAATCGTTACCGAAAGTATCGTCGGAGAAGGTCTTTTTGAACTCTTCTACCATTTTCGTGGAAGCGGGATGTTCTTTTACCTCGAGTTCGTCGAGTTCGACTAATTTTATTGCATGGAACAAAGCGTTACTGACGTTTTGCCCCTCGAGTGCGATTTTGCAGTCGCCTATAAGGTGCATTAAAGCACTGCCTTCGAGTACCGTTTTACCCTGTCTCGGTTTTTTAGACGCTTCGTAAGCCCTATTCATGAGTTCGTCGAGGTTGGTTTCCTTCAAAGCCGAAATGGCAACGACGGGAACGCCGATTTTTTGTTCGAGGGTTTTAGCGTCGATGACGTTACCTTGCTTGTTGACTTCGTCTATCATGTTCAGTGCGATTACCATGGGAACGTCCATTTCCATGATTTGCGTGCTTAAATACAAGTTACGTTCCAAGTTGGTTGCGTCGACGATGTTGATAACGAGGTCGGGATGCTCGTCTATAATATAGTTACGAGCGATGACTTCTTCCGGCGTATACGGCGATAACGAATATATGCCGGGAAGGTCGATAATGTTTATGGGCTCGGCGCATTTTTTGTAAACGCCTTCCCTTTTGTCTACCGTAACGCCCGGCCAGTTGCCGACGTGTGCAGTGGAACCCGTCAATGCGTTAAACAAAGTCGTTTTACCGCAGTTGGGGTTACCTGCCAAACAAAATCTTTTCATAAAATTTCCTCCATGGTGACTGCGTCTGCTTCGGTTTTTCTCAAAGTAAGTTCATAACCTCTGATAGTTACTTCGATAGGATCACCGAGTGGTGCGCGTTTTTTAAGGTAAACTTCGGCACCCGGCGTTACGCCCATATCGAAAAGTCTTCTTTTGATTCTCGGCTCGGCGTTAACCGTTTTGATAACGCCCTTTTCGCCGATGTTGAATTGGCTTAACTTTTTCATAATGTATATACTCCTTTTTATGCTACCATGATTTTAGTCGCAAGTTCCTTGTCGAGGGCAAGCCTTCCGTCTTTAACGAGAATTATAACGCTTCCTCCGCTTTGCGATAATACGGATATATCCGAGTTAACGGTAATACCCAAACTTTCGAGATGCTTCTTCGTTTTGTCGTCCGTAAGAACCTTTATTATTCTTAAATTTTGCCCTACGGGTGCGATAACTAACGGCATAAATTTGTCTCCTTTAATGTAAATGTGAAATTCTGTTCATCTTTTAACGCAACTATATTAGCATATGCTTTTACCGTTGTCAAGCAAAAGTTGAAACATTTTTCATATTTTAAAAAAATATTTTAAACTTTATTATTTTTGGCAAAAAATATCGTTTTTAGCCGATTTTTTTGTAAAAATCCTTGCTTTTTTAATCGTTTAGTCTTAAAATATGGGTATGAAAAGCGTAGTAAGGGAGCCGAAGCAAGCGCGCTCGATAGAAAAAAAGAAGAGAATTATAGACGCAAGTTACCAACTTTTTTCGGAAGTCGGTTACTTTGGAACGAATACCGCCGAAATAGCCAAACGCGCGGGAGTGTCTACCGGCATAGTTTACGGTTACTTTCACGATAAGCGCGATATTTTGATTTGCGTGCTCGACGATTATATAAATAACGTCGCGACGCCTATTTTGGCTGCCTTTGACAATATAACCACCCTCGATTATCAAAAAATCGTTCCCGACGTTATCGACAAAGCCATTTTAGCCCATCAAAACAACAGCAAAATTCACGAGGTATTGCATTCGCTTACTCCCGTCGACGACAAAGTAAGTTCGGCGTTTTTGGAACAGGAAAACAGAATTACCGAAAAATTCGCCGAAAAGTTAAAAAGCCTCGGTGAAAATGAAAAAGGACTGAACGAAAAAGTTCACTTCGCAATGAACATCGTCCAGTCGTTTTGCCACGAGTACGTTTTCGATAAACACCCCTATATCGATTACGATTACCTAAAGTCGCTCGTAATGACGACGATTATCGATTTGTTTAAATAAAGTTTTTTATAAAACGCAATAAATATAACGACGCCTTTTTTATTCAAAAGGCGTCGCTTTTTTATACCTGTTAAATTATAAAAGTGCGTCTATAAGCCCGTTATCGGCAAGTTTTGCCACAAACCGTTAACGGTTATACCGACATGCGTTAACGGTTATACCAACACGCATTATCGGTTACGCCGACATGCGTTAACGGGTACTTTATAAACTGTAAAATCTAAATTTCATTCTATGACTTTATCCGAAACTTCATATTCGAAGGTTATTTTTACGTCTTTTGCGGGCATTTTGAAGGTGAATTTATAAAACACGTTATTATCGTCAAAGGTGCTGTAAACGTCGTCGGTAAATTCCTCGCCGTCGCAAGCGTAAACGCCGTCGACGTAAAGTTTAACCGTTTTATCGACTTTTTCAGTTACGATAGTAACGGTATCACCCTCGGCATAACCTCGTTTTGCGCCGTATTTGATAAAATCGTTTTCGACTTCGCTCGTGTCGATAAAGAAGTATTCCTTATCGTCGTAAGAAACTGCTTTTTCAAAAGTACCCGTGTAGTAGCCTTTGACGAGCCTTACCATTAAAGCGTTCAATTTTTCGATAACCACATTCGGAATTTCTGGATCGTAATGAGAATTCCCTATGCCCGAATGGTCGGTGATAAACGAGAAAGTTCCGCCCGTTAAAAGGGCTGCCTGTCTTTCGATATACTCTGTAAGTTTATCGGCTCCGCTTGCTAAAATAGGGCAAATTCTTATACCTTTTTCGGCAGCGACGCTTACCGCGGTTGAAAATCTGTTTTCGTAAACGGCACCGTCGTGAATTGGCGCATCGAGTACGTGGAAAATTATTTTGGTTGAGTTTTCCGACCACTGTTTTGAAACGGCGAGTTCCAAAGCCTCGTCCACCGCTTCGGGGTAATCCCCTCCGCCATCGGCAATCTGCTCGTCTATGGCTTTTTGTTGCTTTTTTAAGTTAGCCTCATCCGTTACGTCTAAAAAGTCCGAATAGGAAAATTTTACGGCATCGCAGTTATCGCGGTAAAACAACATTCCGAGGCGCAACGTAACGCCTTGAAGACTTTCTTGTATTTTACCAACCACGTCTTTAAGTTCGGCTTTGAGATAACTTATTTCGTCGCCCATCGAACCTGTAACGTCAACGACCAACATAAGTTCGATAGCCTTGCCTTTTTCTCTGTTCCCGTCCGATAAAATTTCGACTTCGCCGTCGTCCGAGGTAATTTGAACGGTTTTTACATATTCTCCGCAAGTCGCGGTGACGCTTCCGCCCGACAGGTTACCGAAAATATAACAAACGCCGTTTGAATCCGTTTGCGCCGAAAAGCATTTACCGTTTTCGCCGGTAAATTTAACGGGAACGTTGCAAACGGGTTCGTTTCCGTTTTTTACCGTTACTTTAACGCGATTAAAGGTGTTAAGCCCTTTGTCGTTGTCGTCAAGATAGCAAGAAAACTTTCCGCTTTCGCTTTCCGTTTGCCTTTTATAAAACAGCGACTTATAAAGGTCGTAATATAAGTTGTCGTTATGCGCGCCCGCCGTCATCATCCCTGCCGAATAACTGCTTTCTCCGTTACCCGAACCCGCCACTTCGACTTTGGATAAATCGGAGGTATGCCCTCCTGCGTAATCGCCACCGTCGAGCGAGGAATATCCCCCGCACGCAAACATCGTTATCGACGAAGTGATAACCAGAACGATTACGAGTAATCTTTTAAATAAATTTTTCATTATTGCCTCCCCGTAAGAGTTTTATTGCCATTATTATACGTTTGCAAACGGTTATTGTCAATAGAAAAGGTCAAAAAAGCATTCTACTTTTAGTTGCATTTTGATTTTTTTGTCTCTTTTTAAGCGATTTTTAAATTTAACCGAAAAAAGCCGTCCGAAGTTTTCGGACGGTTTTTGATAGATTAACGGGCTTATAGCCCCACTTTTAGTTGTTTTTACACTCAACGTTTCTGATTTCAAGATTTTAAGTTCAAAATTTTTTTGCTTTTGAAATTTATTTTATCGTTTCCGAGCGGTATAGAGGCTGTTTTTCGTTATAAATCTTTACGGTTTAAAACGAAAGTTTTGTTAAGCAGGCTGTTTTCACCGAGTCTTCCCGTATAGTCATAGATTATTTTGAAAGTTACTGCTTTTTTATGCCCGTCCGTCTGCGCTATAAAAACTCTTGATTTAGTTTCTAAATACCACGTGGGGACTGACCTATCGACTTCGTTTGCTTTAAAGGCAACCGCAACTTCTCTTGTATGGTCGAAAAACAAAATAAGTTCCGTTTCGACTCCGTCCAAAACCATTTTGCCCGGAATCTTACTTCTGGTAGTTCCGTCATCGGCGGTCGTAAAGGTTAGTTTTATATAACCGTAATCACACGACCAAACTGCGCTGAAATCACTGAAGCACGGATCGTCTGCACAAGTCGAAGCCGTTAAAGGTATTATTATAAGCAAAACGACCAACGTACACGATGCAAACGACTTAAAAATTCTTTTTACGTTTTTATTCATTCTATATCTCCTTTGTATCCTTTCGCTTCCGGCGCTGTTATATCTCTGCCGTGGAAAAGGTATTTTTTTCCGACAAGGCTTTCTTTGCCTTCGCGGTTGGTTTTATCTTTAAGAATTTCAACCGTCAGCGTCCTTCTTGTGAATTGATATTTACCCTCAATGATGTTATCCCTCTTTTTAAAATACTCTTCTCTGCTAAAATCTTCAGATAAACAAGTGATATAAAAACTCTGTGGTGGATAACCGATAAATATCATTACATTAATGGCTTCGCCGTCTAAATAGAGAGTAGCGGGAATTAAAGTGTCTCTACGAAAGCCGGTAACGGTAAATTCCAACTTAAAATCTTCGTAATCACACGACCAAACTTTTGGATAATCAAGTAACGTCTTACTCGTACGACATCCCGAAACCGATAAGAGGGCGGTTATTCCGAATATCACGGCTACAAAAACTCGTAATATCTTTTGATAATTCCTTTTCCGCTTCATATAATACCCTCCTTTAACATTTATAATAAATTCTTTCACAAGGCTTTTTGCCCTGCGTTTATGGCTTAATTATACGGAGAGGAAGGTTTGCTGTCAATAGAAAACACCAAAAAAGCATTCTACTTTTAGTTGCATTTTGATTTTTTTGTCTCTTTTTAAGCGATTTTTAAATTTAACCGAAAAAAACCGTCCGAAGTTTTCGGACGGCTTTTGCCGGATAACGGGCTTATAGCCCCACTTTTAGTTGTTTTTACACTCAACGTTTCTGTTTTTGAAATTTTAATCTCAAAAATTTGTTACTTTCAAAATTTTAAACTCAAAATTTTATTGTTTTTGAAATTTTTATTGCAAAATTTTATTGATTTCAAAATTTTAAACTCAAAAATTTATTACTTTTAAGGTTTAAAACTTAAAATTTTATTGCTTTTGAAATTTGTTTTATTGCTTTTCGAGCCTGTATTTATTGCTTTTGAGAGGTTTTTTCGTTTTGTGCTTTTAACTCGGTTAAAATTTCGGTCAAAAGTTTTTCGGTTTCGGTTAATTCTTTTACCTCGGGAACGGGTTCTACCGGTGCTTCGGCTTTTTTAGGTGCCTTATCGGGATGACGTTTGGCGTATCTTTCAAGCCATTTTTGTTCAAAGTCGTTTAACTTTTCGTCGTTATCGAGTTTCTTTTGAACTTCTTTTATCATTTTTTCGTTTACGTCTGCTAATTCCTTGGCTTTATTGATAAGTTTTACCAACAAGAAAACGACGAGAGCGATAATCAAAAAGTTGATAACGGCGTTTATAAACGCACCCCAATCGATGTAAATGGAGTTAGCCAAATCGATGACGGTTTCGCCTTTATCGTTAATTGTATACGCCTTTTTCAAATAAGTGTATATGCCGTCGAGAGAGTTACTGCCGAGACACAACGCCAAAACCCAGTTTATAATGGGCTTGATGATGTTATTGCTTAAAGCGGTAACTATTGCCGTAAAAGCAGAACCTACTATTACGCCGACGGAAAGATCTACGACGTTTCCGCGCGTAATAAACGTTTTAAATTCTTTGATAAGATTTTTCATTTTGTTTTTCCTTCTTTGTATTTTTTATCGATAATAATAAACCGATTTTTTTAAAAAAATCCTCGTATAGGTCGATTATCGCACGTTTTTACATTTTTTAAGAGGGATTTTATCGTTAAAAGTTTTTCGCCGTTAAAACGGCTTTTACCCATAAAAACGTACCCCCGAAAAAATCGTTTTACATCTTTTCGGGTGTTTTTACGCCGATTAAAGAAAGAGCGGTTTTTAACGCCTTACCGGTTGCTTCGGTAAGTGCCAAGCGATAACTCGATAAATCTTCGTCCTCGGAAATTATCTTATGGTCGAAGTAAAATTTGTTGTACGCCTTTGCAAGGTCGACCGCAAAACGGGTAACGTAGCAAGGTTCGTATTTTTCGGCAGCGTTTTTGATTTGTTCGGGCAAAGTTTCCAAAACGGAACAAAGATTGAATTCGTCCTCGTTGACGGAAATTTTCGACCAATCGAAAGTTTTTTTGATTTTTTCGCCCTTAGATAAAACGCTGTTGGTTCTTGCGACGGTGTATTGACAGTAAGGTGCCGTTTCGCCGTCGAAATTCAAAACTTTATCGTAACTAAACACTACGTCTTTGATTTTATTGTTGTAAAGCATTCCGAAAACCGCCGCCCCCACGCCGACCGCTCTTGCCGTTTCCTCTTTGTTTTCGAGGTTGGGGTTCTTTTCGTCGATGATGGAAAGTGCTTTTTCGTAGCAACGGTTAAGTACGTCTTCAAGCAAAACGACGTGACCCTTCCTCGTACTCATCGTGCCGTCTTCTAAAGACACCATACCGAAGGCAACGTGAACCATGTCTTTTGCCCAAGGCTTGCCCATGAGTTCCAAAACCTTAAAAATCTGTTTAAAATGAAGGTTTTGTTGGTAGGCTACGACGTATAGGCACTTATAAAAATCGTAAGTGTTTTTGCGGTAAATTGCCGCGGTTATATCGCGCGTGGCGTACAAACTCGCCCCGTCAGAACGTAAAATGATGCACGGAGGCATATCGTACTTTTCCAAATCGACGACCATTGCGCCTTGGCTTTCGACAAGCAAGCCGTCCTCTTTAAGTTCTTCTATGACGGGTGCCATTTTGTCGTTATAAAAACTTTCGCCCGCATAAGAATCGAATTGCACGTCTAAAAGTTTGTAGATTTTTTCGATGTCTTTAAGGGTTATGGACTTGAAATAATTGAAAAGTTCGACGCATTCGCTATCGCCCGTTTCTATTTTTTTAAAGTACGCCCTTGCCTCGTCGTCCATCGACGGATCTTTTTCGGCTTCTTCGTGATACTTGACGTAAAGCCTCGTAAGTTCCTGCAAACCCTTTTCTTCGACGGTCTTTTTATCGCCCCAGTGCTTGTAAGCGTAAATAAGCTTACCGAACTGCGTGCCGTAATCGCCCAAGTGGTTGATACCGACCACGTTATAGCCGAGATATTTGTAAATTCTGTATAATGCCGCACCGATTACGGTAGTCGATAAATGCCCGATATGAAAGGGTTTTGCGATGTTTATCGACGAATAATCGATACAAATCGTTTTACCTTCGCCCTCGGTAGACGAGCCGAAGTTTTTAACCGACAAAACTTTATCCAAAACGTCCTTGGTAAAGCCTTTTCTGTCAAGTTTAAAGTTAAGATATCCGCCTACGGCTTCCACGGACTCTATGCCGTCTACCTTAGGAAAGGCGTTTTTAAGGTCGATTGCGATAGCGTTGGGAGCCTTCCGCAAAGTTTTTGAAAACTTAAAGCAGGGAAGAGCAAAATCGCCCACCTCTTTTGTCGGCGGAACTTCTATAAAAGAATAGACTTCGTCCAAAGTAAAG
The DNA here is from genome assembly GCA_963650915.1 of Parasutterella excrementihominis. Classification (GTDB taxonomy): domain Bacteria; phylum Bacillota; class Clostridia; order Christensenellales; family Borkfalkiaceae; genus UBA4636. The sequence continues at coordinate 52,634 of CAVJMJ010000006.1, forward strand.
CCGTCAATATTAACGTTATCGGCAATTAAACGTTTGTAATCCATAACCAAATGTAAGTCCTAATAAGTGTTAAGTATCTATCGACTAATTATTTTATCACATATTCGAGCAAATGACAACAAATACGATTGAAAATTTACTAAAATTGTGATATATTGTAATCGTTAACAATAACTTACGCAAAACTTAGGAGAATATAATTATGAAATTAGGTGTCGTAGGGCTTCCTAACGTAGGAAAATCAACCTTATTCAACGCCATTACCCATGCGGGCGCAATGGCTGCAAACTTTCCTTTCTGCACGATAGAACCCAACGTCGGCGTGGTTGCCGTTCCCGACGAAAGATTAAATAAACTCGCCGCTTTATATAACTGCAAAAAAATAGTCCCCGCAACAATAGAGTTCGTCGATATCGCGGGGCTTGTTAAGGGAGCGTCCAAGGGTGAAGGTTTGGGCAACAAGTTTTTGTCGCATATACGCGAAGTCGACGCCATAGTACACGTAGTGCGTTGTTTCGAGGACGAAAACGTTACCCACGTCGAAAACACGATCGATCCCGTTCGAGATATAAACATTATAAACTTGGAACTTATTTTGTCCGATATGGAAGCGGTGGAAAAACGCCTCGACAAAGCAAAATCCATGATGAAAACGGGTGACAAAAAGTACGCCGAAGAAGCCGAACTTTTGACTAAAATATATAAAACGCTCGAACAGGAAAAGCCCGTCAGATCGTTGGAATTCACCGACGAAGAAGCCGATTATGTCAAAAATTTATTCCTTTTAACCTCTAAGCCCGTAATTTACGCGGCGAATATTTCCGAAGACGACGTAGGTAAAAACGAGGACGATATCCCCATGGTTAAAGCCGTAAAAGACTTTGCAAAAGCCGACGGTAGCGAAACCCTCGTTATTTCGGCTAAGTGCGAAGAGGAAATTTCGGAACTTCCCGAAAACGAACAAAAAGACTTTTTGGACGCTTTGGGTTTAAAGGAAAGCGGACTTAACAGACTGGTTAAAGCCTCGTATAAACTTTTGGGGCTTATGAGCTTTTTGACCGCCGGCGAACCGGAAACCCGTGCCTGGACTATAAAAATAGGTACCAAAGCACCGCAGGCGGCAGGTAAAATTCATAGCGACTTCGAACGCGGTTTTATAAGAGCCGAAGTCGTGGATTACCAAACCCTTTTGGAATGCGGAAACCTGACGAACGCTCGCGAAAAAGGAAAAGTAAGATCGGAAGGCAAAGATTACGTCATGCGCGACGGCGACGTGGTTTTGTTCAGATTCAACGTGTAATTTTAGTATATAGTTAGTCGCCCGTGACGGTCAATGACTGTGTTTTGTTTAGTTTTAACGTGCAATTTAGCACCGCAAGTTTTGCTTTTGGTTAGTGTGACGATGCCTTACTTAGTTTTAACGTGTGTTGCACCCTTATCGGTCTTGCCGAATTGTCAAGCCGAGTGCGATACGATTATTTATAAATTCAATTACACTTTTTGTGCCATTGTATAAATTATGGTAGCCGTCTGCGTGACGAAAATACTTCAAATACACTCAATAACCGACCTATATGCGGACTTTCGTCGTTAACTCGGGTTCCGTTTGGGTTTTCTTTCACTTTCACCCGACTAGTGAAATTGCCTCACCTATTGAAACCTTTTATTCATCAAAAGAAACAATTCACGACCAAAGTTCAATTCACGTTGCATTAGCAACAATTCATACATTGCAAAAATAGTTTTGCAATGACAAAAAAAACTAAAAAGTAAGCGGATGGCAAAATTTTGCCCTCCGCTTACTTTTTATCTTAAATAGCCGTTACGTTAAAATTTTCCTTAACGGTTTTCTTTATATTAAACAGCCTTTTAACCCACTTGGTAATCTTTTGATAATTCTTTAAATTTAAACGTAAAATCGATGTGCTTTTTTATAAATTCCGCCGTGTATGTAGCAGATATTCTTTTTGAAATACCGCATTAGAAAAGTCTTTTCTTTAAAAATTATGCCGCTTCCGTAGTGGAATTTTCTTCGATAACGGGCTTATAGACGTACTTTATAACCTCTAAGGTGCTGTATTTTTTAGAACACTCATCCATAAAGTTATAAACTTCGTCTCGTATTTTTTTCTGTGCCTGTTTTTTCGGAATAGTCATATCGGGATACATTACATCGCTAATGTAAACCACTCGTTTGACCTTTCTGAAAAGTTTTTCTATGCCCTTAGGTTGTTGATACGCCATAAAGAAAGCGACGACGGGCGCGCCGTCAATGACGGGATATCTAAATGAGGTTGCGGGGAACGGTCTTACCCCGTTATAGTACGGCCAGATGTGCGCTTCGGGGTTAATCGTAATGTTTTCGCCCCGCTTATGGCAATATTCGACAGCCTTCAAAAACTCGGACATTCCCCTCACCGTGTCCGGTATGGGAATACAACCGAGGGCTTTTATCGTAGATCCGAAAAATTTTATGGAAACGGCGTCGGAATTAGCGATTATTTTTTGTCTTACGGGGAAGGACACTAAATTTGAAGTGTACGCGTCGAGATAACTCGTATGGTTTCCGTAAACGTACGCGCCCTTTATACCCTTTAAAGCCTTTTTGTTTTTAAAGGTAACGCCGTGTATAATACACTCTATAAAAAATATTACGGGATAAGCAAGCGCACGGATAATGCAAGTCCATGCCGTATATAACTTGCTTTTGGGTACGAATTTGTAATTTTCGTCGATAAATTTCTTTTTTATCTTCGTCATTGCAAAATCGTCGTTTACGGGATCGCTATAATACACGATTTTTTTAGGAAACGCTTTTTTATTGATTTTCTCCCGTTTGGTTTTGGGCGTCCGTTTCTGCTTTTCTTTCATCTACTACGTCCTCTATCATTTTTTCCATTTTTTCCATACATGCCTCTTGGTTATAGGCTATCGAACTTTGCAAATATTTTTGTTCGCACTTACGCTTTTCTTCGGGGTGGTCTATCCAGTAATCGATGACTCGTGCCAAATCTTTAGGGTCGCGATTTTTAAAAACACACCTTTCGTCGACGACGAAACCGCTCGTTGCCGATTTTTTCGACGACGAACAAATGGTAAGTTTTCCGCAAGCGATTGCTTCTATACACGATATCCCCTCGAGTTCCATTTCCGCCGGGTGAACGTAAATGTCGCACATGTTTAATACGTCGATGATTTCCGTGCGGGAATAAAATTTGAAAATAGGCGGAATGGGTAATTTTTCGGCAAGTTTTTTGTAATAATTTTCCCTAACGCCCTGTCCGCCCAAAATAAGCTGGATACTGTCTTTGTGCTTGGAATATTCTATGGCTTTTATAAGTGTGTCTTGAGATTTTTCTCGTGAATACCTACCCGTGGTCAAAATTACGATTTTATCCTGCCATTCGGGCGGTTTTTGAGCGGGACGACGTTTTACGTAATCGTTTACGCCGTTTGATATTACGTAACCTTTCGTTGATTCGTGAATGTTTTCCTCAAAAACGTCTTTTATAAAAGTGGTCGGAAAATGTATTGCGTCGACGTGTGAGAAAAAATGCTTCCAGTTATATACGTAAAAGAAGTGATTAAGCGGTTGACACCACTGCATTTTAAGGTATGAAGTAAAATTTTCGGCTTGTGCGTGGAACCCCGCCGTTACGGGAATACCCTTTTCGAGTGCGACGGACAATGTCGCCCTTCCGAGTAAAAACGGCGTCATTATATGTACGACGTCGGCTCCGTCCAAGGCGGATTCTATAATATCGCGCTCGGGTTTGGCAAGGGTTACGCCGATTTTACTGACGTAATTGTTTAAAAGTTTGCCGAAATTGATATTCGGCACTACGTAAAAATCTTTTTGCCCCTGCCGATTTTTATCTCCGCATAATACCCTTACGGTATGTCCTTCTCCGCGTAGAAAATTAATCAGGTTCATGGCGGCAATGGTCGTGCCGTTATTTTCTTCGCCCAAAACGTCACATGCAACGGTTATTATCATAAAAAATCCTCCTTATATTTTTACTTTAGATTGTCGTTTTCCGATTTAGTTGACATAATTTTATATATGTTATTTAGTCAATGTTATTTAGTCAATGTTATTTGGTCGTCCGACGATAAACATAATTATACTTATTCGATTACATTATATCATTACAAACTCAATTTTTCTTCAACTAATTCGCTTTTTTTAAAACATTTTGCCGTTTCATACGGTTTTTAAGTAATTTAAAAAAATTGCAAATTCCTTATTTCGATTTCGGTATACTTATTTTTAGCGACTTTAAATACTTCTTAATAAAACAAAAAAACGGCGATAATCGACCTATACGCCGACTTTCACCGTAAAAAATCATTTATTTTCTTCCTCTATAACCATTTTATAAAGTTCGCTTTTGCTAATTCCTCTTTCTTTCGCTACTCTTTTTACGGCGTCCATTTTTTTCATGCCGTCGGCTTCGTATAACTTAACGTGTTCAAGCACGGAAACGCCTTCAAAACTTTCCGTTTCGTAATAACCGTCAACGACGATTACGAATTCCCCGCGCAAATCGACCTCGGGCGTTTCGCCGAGGTAAAACTCGTAACGGGACTCGTACATTTTAGTAATTTCCTTTACGGCAACCGCTTTTCTGTTTCCGAAAGCGTTATATAACGTTTGGACGGTTTTTTTAAAATCGTGCGGGGCGGTGTAAAACACGAGGCTCCCCGGTACGAACTTGTACGCCGAAAGAAGTTTTTCGCATTCCGAAGTTTTTTCGGGCAAAAAACCGATAAAACAAAAATTACCGCTGTTAAGACCCGACAATATAAGTGCGGGAAGTAGCGCGTTTGCCCCCGGGACTACCGTAAACGGAAGGTTTTCTTTTAAAAGTGCCTTAACCAAAACTCCGCCGGGGTCTGATAAAACGGGGGTACCCGCATCGGAAATTACGGCTATCGTTTTGCCTTCTTTCAATTTTTCGATAATTTTAGCGGAAACTTCGGCTTCGTTAAATTTTTGATAGGACAAAAGTCGCTTTTTAACGTCGTATTTGTTAAGAAGCGGAAGTGAATGCCTCGTGTCCTCGCACGCTATTATATCGACGGATTTTAAAACCTCTATAGCCCTTAAGGTTATATCGCCGAGGTTGCCTATCGGCGTTGAAACAAAATATACCATAATTTACCTGAAACGTCGTGAAACGTAAAACGCCCGAAAATATAAATCAGCGACACGAAATAATCGATTGATTAAAAAAAAGTTACTGAAATATAATGTCGCTTAAAAAATAAATATCGCCCAAAATATGAAAAGCGGTGCGTTATCGATTATAAAATTAGGTTTGGAAAAGTTGCGTCTAAAAGTTGCGTTGTAAAAGTTGCGTCTAAAAGTTGCGTCTAAAAAGTTGCGTCGTAAAAATGCGTCGTAAAAGTCGACGTTTAATGCTTATTTTTTAAACTTATCCTTTAAAATCGGTTGCGTCGTTAAAAAATTCACCCTCGATTTTTAACGGAGGCTTTTTGTTTTTTACGCCGTCGATAAGGAAAAGATAACTTTCTTTTTTGCCGTTGCCCTTTATAAAACGAATTCTGCACGGCTCGATTTTATTAAGCCGAAAACTCGTAATAACGTCGGTAAGCCTTTCGGTTTTGTGGCACATAAACAAATGCCCGCCCTCTTTAAGGGCTTTTTTTGCGCATTTTACTATATCGTCCAAGGTGCAAAAGACTTCGGTTTTGCAAATTGCTATGCGTTCGTTGGTAGGTAAAATACCGCTACTCGCCCTTTCGTAAGGGGGATTGCAAAATACCGCATCATAAAAACCTTTCCCGTCAAAATCTTTAAGATTAATGTTTTCGACCTTCATTACCTCGTTTAAGCCGTTAAGTTCTATAGTTTCAAGGCACATTTCGGCTAAGTCTTTTTGAATTTCGACGAAGGTAACCCTTTTTGCGCCGTACTCGCCGTAGTAATGAAGACCCACGATACCGCTACCCGCGCATAAGTCGAGAACGTTGTCGTAAGACTTTTTCGGAAACTTAGAGAGCATTACCGAATCGCTGGTAAAACGGTAAAAATTTTTCGATTGAATTATTTTAAGACCGTTCAGCATTAGGTCTTCTATTTTTTTATCGGGAGAAAGTTCCATAAAAGCGTAAAAAAGAGAAAAAGGGTCACTACAAAAAGTAGTCACCCTTTCGGTTGCAAAATTATTCTTCGGAAGGAGCACCAACAGGGCAATTGTCGGCGCAAGCACCGCAAGAAATGCAAAGTGCGGGATCGATTTCGTATTGGGTGTCGCCTTGGGTAATAGCACCTACGGGGCAGTTATCTGCGCAAGCACCGCAAGAAATGCAAGCATCTGAAATCTTGTAAGCCATTTTAGTTATACCTCCGTTTTTAATTATCGGTTTAAAAGCAATTTACGCTTTACCTATTTATTATTTTATCACAAAAAAGTCGATTTGTATATAGATTAAACGATAAAATTACAGACTTTTTCGGTCAATTTAACAAATTAAAGAATTATTCTTCCAAATTGGCAAGTTCGGCTTGTTCCTCGGGCGTAAGTTTTTCTTCGTCCGCACGACAACATTTGTTAAATTTTACTTCGGAAACGGGAAAATCTTTATAGAGGACGACGCCGTCTTGCTTTTCGATTTTTACCTTTATCGTCAAAGTCAACATATTGTTTGAAACGACCGTACCGTTCCCTTCCGGAGTTTTTACCGTACCGCCGACTTTGGGCATCTTTTTATAAACGCCGGCGTAATAATCGTTTTCGTATTCCAAACAACACATAAGCCTGCCGCAAAGCCCGCTTATTTTGGCGGGGTTTAAGGATAAGCCTTGAATTTTCGCCATTTTTATGGTAACTTTTTTGAAATCGGGCATGCAACCCTTACAACAAACTTCCCTTCCGCAAGGAGCGATTCCGCCTAAAATTTTCGCTTCGTCTCGAATGCCGACTTGCCTTAATTCTATTCTTATATGAAAAGCAGCAGCCAAATCTTTAACGAGATCTCTGAAATCTATTCTCGTCGGTGCCGTAAAATAAAAAACGACTTTCGTGCCGTCGAAAGTAAATTCGGCATCGATTAATTTCATTTTTAATTTATGCTTTTCGATAAGCTCTTCGGCTGTTTTTTTGGCTTCGGGCGTTTTTGCAAGATTTTTAGCGTTGGTTTCGATATCTTTTTCGGTAGCCTTTCTTATAACCGATTTTAAAGGTTGAACGATTTCTTCGTTAGGGACTTCTTTGTTCGCAATGCTCACGTAGCCGTATTCCACCCCGCGTGAAGTTTCCACTATAACGCCGTCGCCCTTTTTAAAGGTTATGTTTTTAGGATCGAAGTAATATACTTTTCCGAAGTTACGAAATCTAACCCCTACAATTTTTGCCATTTGGTCTTTTCCTCCATCAAACTAAACAACACGCTGTCGGATAAAATCGTGCCGTTTACGTTGAAATTTAAGCTTTTTTCTAATTTGTTTATTCTTTCTATTGCGCCGATAATCGACCCATAGCGCCACTTTTCGGTCGCTTTGTAGACTTCCTCGTACTCTTTCTCTTTTCTTCCTTCCGCTAAGTAAACGAGCATTTTCGATAACAATAATTTGGTTACGCCCATAAAATCGCTTAACGAAAGGTTCTTTAATTTGCCTGCGTATTCGGAAAGATTTTTGCCGTTCATGTTGACTAAAACGTCCGCGGAAAGATTTTTTACGTTTATAAGATCGTCCGACGAATAATACTTTTTAAGCCGTCCCATCTTGCCGTCGCAAAGTTTAACGGAAAGATCCAATCTTTCGCCGTCAAAGCCGAGTTTTTTTGCTTCCTTTAACAGCAAGTCTTCAGAAAAATCCCCTATTTCCACTATTTTGCTACGAGATTTTATCGTCGGAAGCACCGCCACGGGTTTTGCGGTAGACATAAGTAAATGAACGTTTTTAGGCGGTTCTTCCACCGTCTTTAAAAGTTTGTTTTGGTACTGGTTCAGTTCCTCTATTTTTCTTACCACGAACAACCTTTTATCGAGTTCGAAGGGCTTAACCACGCTTTGGGCAATCAAATCGTCCGCAGAATCGGTTTTAAGTTTTCCTCCGTCCTTGGGATAAAAAGTAACGTCTGGGTGTTCGTTAGTGTCGATAAGTTTGCAAACACGGCAATCGTCGCAATACTCCATATCGTCGCACATTATAAGTTTTGAAAGAATCTTCAAATACTCGTCGTGCATATCTCCGTCTTGGCAAACGACTAAATAGGCGTGGCTTAGTTTCCCCGCCTTTTTGTCCGATGAGATTATTTTATATGCGGAAGAATTTTTGACGAGTTCTTTCATAAATATGCCTCTAATCGGCTTATAGCCCGACTTATTGAATATATCCCTTGCTCTTTAAAAGGCTTAGAACGTTTTCGTGTATAGTTTTTGCGTCACGATGCGCGTCAACTGCGACGATTCTGTCAGGAAACTTTTCGATAAGATTTTTATAACCGCTGTACACCTTGTTATGAAAATCTATACCGGCAAGTTCCAACCTGTCACCGCCGTCGGCTCCGCCTTTACGCAAAAAAGAATGGTATGGATCTATATCGAAAAATATCGTAAGATCGGGGACCGCGTTATCCATTGCGAATTTATTTGCCGAAGCCACGAAATCGTATCCTAAGCCCCTTGCGTAGGCTTGGTAAGCAAAGGAGGAATCGTAATATCTGTCAATGATAACGATTTTACCTTCTTTCAAAGCGGGCAACACCCGTTGTTTTAACAGTTGACAGCGGGATGCCGCATATAAAAGCGCCTCGGTTTCGTCAACCATTTCGGAATTGTTTTTGTCCAAAATGACCGAGCGGATTTTTTCGGAAATGTCCGTTCCGCCTGGTTCTCTTGCCATAATAAATGGTTGTTCGGTCTTTTCGAGGTATTCTTTTAAAAGTCTTACCTGAGTGCTTTTACCGCACCCCTCGCAACCTTCAAAGGTTATAAGTTTTCCGTTCATAATCTACTTTTTACTTTGCAAAACGCCCGCCGTATATGCTACTTTGTCGGCACACCGCTCGGCATTTTACACATTTTTTATTACGAAAGCAAGCCTAAAATAAGCCAAAATACGCCTATAACGGGCGTATAGGCGGACTTTTTAGTAATTGATTTCTTTTATCGTCAAGTCGTAATTTCCGCCGGGGGCTTCTACGGTAACCGTATCGCCGAGTTTTTTGCCGAGTAGTGCTTTACCGACGGCAGACTCGTTTGAAATCATATTGCTTGCGATATCGGCTTCCGCCGTACCTACGATACTGTAAACGACTTCTTCTTCCATGTCGTGGTCGTAAACTTTGATTTTGGAACCCATGGTAACGGTATTGTTGCCGTCGGTCTGTTCGTAGATTACCGCAACTTTCAATTGTGCTTCGATCTGTTCGATTTCGCCGGAAACTCTTGCAAGTTCGTTTTTAGCCGCATCGTATTCGGCGTTTTCGGAAAGGTCGCCGAACTCACGTGCGATTTTCAATCTTTCAACGACTTGAGGACGTTCGGTTTCGATAAGGTAATGTAACTTTTCTTCGAGTTTTTGTTTACCTTCTTGGCTTAAATATATTTTATTGTTCATATTATACCTCTTTTCGTCTTTTAAACGGTATTGGTTATTAGTTGTTTTTAAGTGTAAAAACCGATGATAACGGGCTTATAGCCCCATTTTTATTTTTTAAAAATTTTAATTGCTTTTAAAATTTTTATTGCTTTTCTTCCAAAACGGCTTTGATTCTTCTTACCCCTGCCGATGAAGATTGTTCTTTTACGATACGGAACTCACCCAAATCGCCTGTGCGTTTTGCGTGCGGACCACCGCAGATTTCTTTGGAATATTCGCCCATGGTATATACTTTGACTTTGTCGCCGTAACGGGAATCGAAAACCCCTATCGCACCCGATTTTTTGGCTTCTTCCACGGTCATTTCTTCCATGGTAACGGGAACGTCTGCTTTGATGGCTTCGTTAACGAGTCTTTCCACCTCTTTGATTTCCTCTTGAGTCATGGGACGGTCGAAGTTAAAGTCGAAACGTAACCTTTCGGTAGTTATGTTACTGCCTTTTTGCGATACAGAAGGATCGAGTACTTTCTTTAAAGCGGCTTGCATAAGGTGGGTTGCAGTGTGTAATTTAGCGGTGGTTTCGCTTTGATCGGCTAAACCGCCTTTAAACTTTTGCTCGCTCCCTACCGACGACTTTTTCTGATGTTCCGAAAAAGCGTTGTTGTATCCCTCGACGTCAACGGTAAAGCCTTGCTCTTTGGCAAGTTCCTGCGTTATTTCGAGGGGGAAGCCGAAAGTATCGTAAAGCCTGAAAGCCGTTTTTCCCGGGAAAACGTTGCCTTGAATATGGCTTACCACTTTATTGAATTCCTTTAATCCGTCCGACAAAGTCTTCGAGAATTTTTCTTCCTCTTTATTTAGTTCGGAATAAATTCTTTCGCAGTTATCGGTAAGTTCGGGATAGGCGTTTTTATATTTTTCGACGTAGCATTTTGCTATTTTCGACAAACTGCCTTCGGGGAGTTCTATGTTTCTGCCGAATCTCACCGCCCTACGTATCAAACGACGCAAAACGTAACCTTGGTCTACGTTTGAAGGCGCAATGCCTTTTACGTCGCCGATTAAAAAAGTAGCCGTCCTTACATGGTCGAGAATAATTCTGTAAGCCTTGGTAACCTCTTGGTTTTCGTCGTACTTTTTACCCGTCAAGGCAAAAATTTCGGCTTTTGCTTCGTCGAAAAGTTCGGTGTCGTAAACGCTTTCAACGCCGTTTAAAATGCACAAGGTGCGCTCTAAGCCCATACCCGTATCGACGTTTTTTTGTTTGAGTTTGGAATAAGTACCGTCTTCGTTTTTATAATACTGCATAAAAACGTTGTTCCAAATTTCAAGATATTTTCCGCAATCGCAAGCGGGAGAACATTCGGGCGAACATTTAGGCGTTCCCCTGTCTATGAACATTTCCGTATCGGGACCGCAAGGACCGGTTTTACCGGCAATCCACCAATTGTGCTTTTTGGGAAGATAGAAAATTTTATCTTCGGGGATTCCGAGTTCTTTCCATCTGTTTGCACTGCTTTCGTCCCTCGGGCAGTCCTCGTCGCCTTTAAACACGGTAACGGCAAGCCTTTCGACCGGGATGTTAAGGTAATCTTTACCCGTCAAAAATTCAAAACTCCAACCGATGGATTCGTAGTTAAAATAATCGCCGAGCGACCAGTTGCCGAGCATTTCGAAGAAAGTAAGGTGGGAAAGGTCGCCGACCTCGTCGATATCACCCGTTCTTACGCACTTTTGTACGTCGGTAAGTCTTTTTCCCTCCGGGTGCTTTTCGCCCAAAAGATATGGTACGAGGGGATGCATGCCCGCCGTGGTAAATAAAACGGAAGGGTCGTTTTCCGGTATTAAACTTGCCGAAGGTATGATTTTATGACCCTTGCTTTCAAAAAACTTCAGATAAAGATTTCTCAATTCTTCCGCAGTAAATTTTTTCATATTAAGTCCTTCTTAAGGTGTATTTTTAGTTTGATTTTTTAACGGTAACGCCCTCTTTGGAAATCATTACCATATATCCCTTTGCCGTAATTACCGCTCTTAACTCGTCGGCTAAGGCGTAATTTTTAACGAGCCGTGCCTGTTGCATATCGTTTGCAAGTTTTAAAATTTCTTCGGGCGTTTGGTCTTTTTTAGCGTATTTTTCGAGATATTCGTCGGGGGACATGGAAAAAAGTTCGGTTACTGTGTAAGTTTTAACTACGTCTTCCGCAATATTTACGGCTTTCCCGTCGCCCTTTGAAAGATACTCTTTTGCCTTTTTAAAATATCCGTAAAGATTGGAAAGTGCCAAAGCGGTATTAAAATCGTCGCTCATGGCGTCGTCGAAGTCTTTTTCGATTCCGCTGTCGAAACTTTTCTCCCGTTTAAGCCCGCTTTTATTTACGTCAGCCAAAACTTTGTAAAATTCGCCGACGTGCTTTTCGGCGTCGGGGAAAAGCGTGTCGGTAACGTTTATGTCGTTACGATAGGATGTTTCGAGCATTGCAAACTTTATGGCGTCGGGGCTGAATTTATCCAAAAGGTCGGATAAAAGCAAGGAATTGCCGAGCGATTTACTCATCTTTTGCCCGTTGACTTTTATAAGCCCGTTGTGAATCCAATATTTTACGAAGCGTTTGCCCGTTAAGGCTTCAGACTGCGCTATTTCGTTTTCGTGATGGGGGAATATCAAATCTCTTCCGCCGCCGTGAATGTCTATCTGTTCGCCGAAAGCCGCACGGTTCATCGCAGAACATTCTATATGCCATCCGGGGCGACCTTTGCCCCAAGGCGAATCCCAACTGATTTCGCCTTCCTTTGCAGCCTTCCAAAGGGCAAAGTCCAAAGGCGCGCGTTTTTGTTCGTCGTTGAATATTCTTACGCCGTCGAGCATATCTTCGGGTTTACGGTTTGAAAGTGCGCCGTACGAAGGAAAACTTTCGACGGAAAAATACACGCTTCCGTCGGCGGTGGGATAGGCGTAACCCTTTTCGACGAGACCTTTTATAAAGTCTATGATGTTATCGATGTTTTCGGTCGCCTTCATCCAAACGTCGGGTTCGCCTACGCCGAAACGTCTCATTTGAGTGTCGATACTGTCTATCATACGTTGGGCGTAAATAAGCGGCGGAATACCCGTTTCTTTGGATTTAGCAATAATTTTATCGTCAACGTCGGTGTAGTTTCTCGCATAAGTTACGTCGTAACCCTTCTTTTCCAAAAAATTACGAACGACGTCGTAAATAAGTGCCTGGTAAGCATGCCCGATGTGAGCCTCACCCGAAACGGTAATACCGCAAGCGTACATATTTACTTTGTTTCCGCTAATCGGCGTAAAATCTTCCTTCTTACGCGTGAGCGTGTTATATATCTTCATATCAGTAATACCTTATATTAACCTTTTGCAACGGTCATTATATCACAACGGACTTAACTTTGGCAACAAAATAGCCGACCTTTTCAAAGTCATACCCAAAATTATTGCGTTTCCGAACGAAAACGATTGCAAACCGCCGACGAATGATATATAATATTAGAAAAATCGTAATCTATTGAGGTAAATTATGCTCGATATTAAGTTGATATGCGAAAACCCCGAAAAGGTTAAAGAATCTCTTGCTAAAAAAGGTTGCAACGTTGATTTTACGGAACTATTGAAGTGGGACAAGGAAAGAAAATGCCTTTTACAACAGGTAGAAGCCGACAAAGCCGAAAGAAACAAAGTTTCGGCGGAAATTCCCGCACTTAAAAAAGCAGGCAAACCCGTTGACGAAATTTTTGCGAGAATGCGCGCCCTCGGCGACGACATTGCCAAACGCGACGCCGAAATCAATGCGATTTCCGATAAAATTTTCGACTTCGTCGCAAAACTTCCCAACATGCCCGACGATGATTTGCTTCCCGGCGAAAAAGAAAACAACCAAGTCGTAAAAGTTTTCGGTGAAAAACCGCAATTCGATTTCGAAGCGAAAAACCACGTCGATTTGTGTACGTCTTTAAATTTAATCGACTACGAACGGGGCGTTAAACTTTCGGGGGGCGGTTACTGGCTATACAGAGGAGACGGCGCAAGGCTTGAATGGGCTCTTTTAAACTTCTTTATTCAAGAACATTTAAAAGACGGCTACACCTTTATTTTGCCCCCTCACATGCTCGGTTATAACTGCGGTTTCGGTGCAGGTCAGTTCCCTAAATTTTCCGACGAAGTTTATTGGATAGAAGACAAGGAAGCCGATTCGAATAAAAAACAGAGATTTATGCTTCCGACGGCGGAAACGGCACTCGTCAATATGTATGCCGGCGAAATTATCGACGCTAAAAAACTTCCAATGAAGTTTTTCGCTTACACACCTTGTTACAGAAAGGAAGCGGGTTCTTATCGCGCCGAAGAAAGAGGCATGATAAGAGGACATCAGTTCAATAAAGTCGAAATGGTTCAATACACCAAGCCCGAAGATTCTAAAAAGGCTTTTGAAGAATTGGTCGGAAAAGCTTGCTCTTTAATGGAAAAGTTAGGGCTTCACTTCAGACTTTCCAAACTTGCCGCGGGCGACTGCTCGGCTTCAATGGCAAGAACTTACGACATCGAAGTTTGGATTCCTTCCATGGGTATCTATAAGGAAGTAAGTTCGGTTTCAAACGCGAACGACTACCAGGCAAGAAGAAACAACACCAGATATAAAGACGAAAACAAAAAAATCGGTTTCGTTCATACCCTCAACGGTAGCGGACTTGCAACGAGCAGGGTTTTCCCGGCACTTATAGAGCAGTTCCAAAACGCCGACGGTTCGATAACCGTTCCCGAAGTTTTACGTCCTTTTATGGGCGGTCAAACCGTATTGAAATAGTTTGACGGTCGAACAGCCATAAAGCGAACACCATAAAGCGGACAGCCGTCGTTAAGATAGTTTTGCGGGCGGACAAAGTACGTCCAAGCGGTTCGACGGGCAGACAGTTCACGTAAAATAGTTTTGCGGGCGGTCGCCGTAAAATAGTCGTATCGGCGGACAGAGTATATCTAAGCGGTTCGACCGGCAGACAGTCCACTTAAAATAGTTGTGTTGGCAGTCAGTCCACGCCAAAACGGTCGGTAAGCGGACACACATTATTAAATATTTTTATGTAAAATTCAGGCGAGTTTAAAACTCGCCTTTTTACTTTTTTTGCGCAAAAAGTACGATACGGTTTTGTGCAAAAAACACAATACGGTGTCAACGTTTCAGTGCCGAATGCGTTAAAACGCATTCATAGATATTTGAATTTATAGTTATTACCTTTCGACCGTTTGCTTACTTAAACTTTTTTACTATCCGCTTACTCCGCGTTGTCCGAACGGCTTACCCGATGAAATTACAGATATTCTTCTGTTTAGCATATAGGAATTTTTATATTTTAATCTTAAATTTTTTTGACGACATCGACGCCATCGATGTTTTTATATTGTAAAAAAGCCACGAAAATCGCGCTATAAGTCGATTATCGAGGCTTTTTAATTTTTTAAAGTATAAAATCGATATTATCGTTTACGGCGTGATGCCAGGCTCTTTCGTTATGATAAGCACCATTTTTATAGGCTTCCTTTATCATATCTTTTTCCGCGCCGTACTCAACCAAAAGTTCTTTTATTTTGCTTGCGGAAAGATTATAGTCGTCGCCCGAACAATTATAAAGATATTCTTCGAGTTTGTCCTCGGTATTCTTTCCGCAATAAATTAAATATTTTGCACCTGCGTTTATTTTTGTCGTATCGAGAAAAGTTTTCCAATCTTTTACCGAAAAAAGACAGGTTGCGGGAGATAATGCCATAACGGCACGAAAAATATCTGGATATTTAAGACCTATATATAGCGTGGCAAGTCCACCCGAACTCGAACCCATAGATATAACGTTATTTTCATACCTTAAATTGAACTTTTCCTTGACGAAAGGGAGAACGCGATCTATCAAAAACTCGCAAAAGTATTCCAAAACGCCTTGTCTAAAACTTTCGTCCCCCTCGAAATTACTAACTTCGCCGAACTTTTTGCTCATTGTAAGTTGACGATTTCTCGTTTTTTCTCCTTCGCCGTTATTTATGCCGATAACTACGACTTTTTTATTCTTTTCTTCAAAAATCTTATCGAGTGAAAGTGTATCTACTGCTTCGTGACTATACCCGTTACAATCGGTAAAAGCGTTTTGACCGTCGAAACAAAGCATTACGGGGTAATCTTCTCCCCTTTCGTAAACGTAGCCTTCGGGAGTGTAAACGAAAATCTTTTTTCCATCCCCTCCGTTTACGTTTGCATATTTGCCTTTTAGTGTAAACGTTTGAATATTGCCCTTCATTTTTGCCCCTGTTTTAACGACTAAGACGGGCTTTTTGAATAAATAAATTAATCAAAAAGTCCGCCTATAAGTCGATTATTCGCTTATTTTGCTATAAACAAACCGTTGGCGTTCGCGTCGACGGTAATATTCGTTTCGGGTAAAATTTCACCCGCGATAATGGCTTTTGCAATCATCGTTTCCACGTTTTCTTCAATGAAACGTTTAAGCGGTCTTGCACCGAAAACCATATCGTAACCGCGGTCGATAATATAATTTTTAGCCCTGTCGGTTATTTCAAACCCTACTTGTTTGTCGCTAAGTCTCGATTTCAATTTTTCAAGCAACAAGTCAACGATTTGACCCACTTCTTTTTGAGTAAGCGGTTTAAACATGACTATAGAACTCAACCTGTTCAAAAATTCCGGTCTGAACGAAGATTTTAAAAGCGCATTGATTTTTTCTTTGGCTTCTTCGGTTACTTCGCCGTTTTTCACGCCGTCCAAAAGGTATTCCGAGCCGAGGTTGGATGTCAATATTATAATGGTATTTTTAAAGTCGACCGTTCTGCCCTGACTGTCGGTAAGTCTTCCGTCGTCGAGTACTTGCAGTAAAATATTGAAAACGTCTTTATGCGCTTTTTCGATTTCGTCGAACAACACGACCGAGTATGGTCTTCTTCTTACCGCTTCGGTAAGTTCACCGCCCTCGTCGTAGCCGACGTATCCCGGAGGCGCACCTATAAGCCTTGACACCGAGAATTTTTCCATATACTCCGTCATGTCTATACGAATCATGTTTTTCTCGTCGTCGAAAAGGGTTTGCGCAAGAGTTTTCGCAAGTTCTGTTTTACCTACGCCGGTAGGTCCCAAGAACAAAAACGAGCCTATAGGTCTGTTAGGATCGGAAATCCCCGCCCTCGAACGAATGATTGCTTCGGTAACGAGTTTAACGGCTTCGTCTTGACCTACCACACGTTTGTGCATGATATCTTCAAGGCGTAATAATTTTTCCCGTTCGCCTTCCAAAAGTTTGGACACTGGTACGCCCGACCATTTGGAAACTATTTTTGCGATGTCTTCCTCGGTTACTCTGTCTGAAAGCATCTTTTCGGCTTTGGGGTTTTCTTCCTCCAACTTGTTAAGTTCTTTGTTAAGTTCGGGGAGTTTGCCGTATTTTAATTGAGCCGCTTTGTTAAGGTCGTAAGTTCTTTCGGCTTTCTCGATTTCTGCGGTGACCGATGCTATTTGTTCACGAATTTTACCGATTTTTTCAATGGAATCCTTTTCCGTTTTGAGTTTGGCACTCATCCCGTCAAAGGTCGACTGAAGTTCGGAAAGTTCTTTTTCGATAGCACTAAGCCTTGACGCCGATAATTGGTCGGTTTCTTTCTTCAATGCCTCCCTTTCGATTTGAAGTTGCATTATTTTACGTCTTACGTCGTCCATTTCGGTCGGCATAGAATCGATTTCCGTCTTTACGGTAGCAGCCGCCTCGTCAACGAGGTCTATTGCTTTGTCCGGCAAAAACCTGTCGGTTATATATCTGTCCGAAAGGGTTGCCGCGGCAATAAGGGCGTTGTCGTTTATTTTTACGCCGTGGAAGACTTCGTATCTTTCCTTTAAACCACGTAAAATGGATATGGTGTCCTCAACGGTAGGTTCGTTTACTGTAACGGGTTGAAAACGTCTTTCCAAAGCGGGGTCTTTTTCGATGTATTTTCTGTATTCGTCAAGGGTAGTCGCACCGACGCAGTGGAGTTCGCCCCTTGCAAGCATAGGCTTTAACAAGTTGCCGGCATCCATCGCACCTTCGGTTTTACCCGCACCGACTATGGTATGAAGTTCATCGATAAATAAGATGATCTTGCCTTCGCTCTTTTTTACTTCGTTAAGTACGGCTTTTAGTCTTTCTTCGAATTCACCGCGGTATTTTGCACCCGCCACCAACGCACCCATATCGAGTGCGAAAAGTTTTCTGTTCTTTAAGGTATCGGGTACGTCGCCCGACAATATTCTTTGCGCCAAACCTTCGGCAATGGCGGTTTTACCGACACCCGCCTCGCCTATCAAGCAAGGATTGTTTTTACGCTTTCTCGAAAGAATCATAATGACGTTACGAATTTCTTCGTCACGACCGATTACGGGGTCCAATTTGTTTTGACGAGCAAGTTCCACCAAATCTTGACCGTATTTATTCAATACGTCGTACGTAGATTCGGGGTTATCGCTCGTAACGCGTTGCGCGCCCCTTATTTCTTTAAGCGCGGATAAAATTTTACTTTCGTAAACGTTTGATTGACTTAAAAGGTTTTTGACGTCCGAATTGCCTTTTCTTATTACGGCAATTAAAAGATGTTCTACCGAAACGTATTCGTCCTTCATGTTTTTAGCAACGCTTTCCGCTTCCGAAAAGATTGCGTTTAAACTCGACGACAGGTAAACATTCCCGCCTGTTTGCTTAGAAAGTCCGTCTATAAGCCGATTAACGCCGTTTTTTAAATTTTCGACGTCAGCACCGGAAGATTCCAACAACTTGCCGATAAAGCAATTTTCATCGTCAAGCATGGCTTTTAATACGTGCGCTTCGGTAAGTTCCGGGTTACCGTTTTGTATCGCAAGACTTTGTGCCGAATTTATTATTTCTATTGTTTTTTGCGTAAGTTTTTCAGTATTCATAAATTTACCTCCTTATTATTTTTACACTATTTTTTATCCCTTTTACTCTTTAAAAATCTATTCCTTTTCGTATTTTCAAATAATTTTTCTTAAGATTTTCTTCGGCTTTTCCCGAAAAATAATCTTGAGTGTACTCGTTTATAAGTTTATCTATATTGTTCACGTAGTCGGTAAGTTTCACCGCTATGTCGGTGGCACTCTCACCCTCTTTAAATCTGAGTTTTCTTATAAGTTTACCGTCAACGACAGAGTATTCCACGCCTTTGATATACTTCCTTTCAAGCCCTATAAAGGCAACGAAAAAGTCGTTTATTACGTTAATAAGTGCTTGCGAAGTCGTCCTAAGCGCGATTTTAAGATACCCGGTGTTTTCGTCTTCGGTAAAAAGCTCGGCAGAATAAGTTACACGCGGATTATATTTGTAGTTTATGGCACTCAAAAAATCTATCGTGGATTGTTGATGCCTCTCTACTCTCATGCGCCTATGCGGTTCCAAAGCCTCTGCCGCAACGGAAAGAATTTCTTCTATCCTTTGCTTGGTCGTACTGCAACCGACGTAGTTCGCCAATATCTCATTGACGAGCGTCGAACGGGATTTCCCGCTCTTTAACGCCGCATTGTCTATTAAACTTATAACCTCGTCGCTCAAAACCATGCTGTATACGCTTTTACCCATGTTTCTCGGCCTCCTTTTTTGATTATTTACTATTTTAGCACTTCGCAATAATTTGTCAAGTGTTTTATATAACTTTTCTTGCAAAATCTTAAAAATTTTTTTAAAAGTTTTTTCTGTCGCTCGAAAAAGCAACAAAAAAGACCGCACTAAAATAGTGCGGCTTTTTGCGCATAAAAATATCGAAAAAATTATAATCTTGTAAGATCAAAAGATTATTCTTCTTCTGCCTCTTTAACGAAGATAAAAGCATTGTAAGTTTCGCTTTTTGCTTTCAAACCGCCTTCTTTTATGGCAACGTTTAAAGGCGCCATCGTCAAAAATTCCCAACCGTCAACGCATTCTTGGTTGATAACGTCAAAATATTCGACGATTTTCTTTTGAACAACGTCTTTCTTAGTGATTACGAGCGTTCCGGTATAAGGAACTACTTTATATGTTTTCATCGAAAAAACCTCCGTGCAAACTTGCTTAAGCGGTAAACTGCCCCGCTTATCACAATTATTGTATCATATATTTTTTATTTTGAAAAGCACTATTTTAATATTTTTTTACTTTTTTTGCGATTTTATCGTCATTTATTTACTTTCGATTGACATTTGGCTACAAATACTGTAAACTATAGAGGTTAATAGCGCTTCCGTAGTTAAATGGATATAATAAACCCCTCCTAAGGTGACGCCTTATCCACATAGAAACACAACATATAGGTTTCGCAAAACACAACACAACTAAATATTGCGATTGACCGTTATAAGCTACGCGATTGGTATTAAAATTGGTATTATTTTTTGCGTTTAATAACTTTCAAATCGTTAAGTAATGCTTCTGTAGTTAAATGGATATAATAAACCCCTCCTAAGGGTTAGTTATGGGTTCGATTCCCGTCAGGAGTACCAGAAAAAACCACAATATCTTGTGGTTTTTTTATTTTCTCACTATATATTGTGGTATGTTTTCTCTGGATATGTGTATTTTCAATAATACCAAAATAATACCGATTTTTATTTTCGTCATTTTTTCGAGATGTTGTTCAACGCGAAAACTACCTTTTCTTGCGTATCGGGAATAAAGTGACTGTAAACTTCGAGCGTTACCGTCGAATCGCTATGCCCCATATATTTGCTCACAGTTTGAATAGGAACATTCTGAGATAGAAGCAAACTGCAATATGTATGCCTGAGTCCGTGGCAAGAAACGTGTTTAAATCCGTATTTTGCTTCAAGTTTGGTGAGTATGTGCGCGATTGTATGCGGGTATAAAGGTTGTCTGTCAAGCCCGACGGCAAGATAGTATTCGTCTTGTTTTTCGTCAAAGTGTTCGTCGGCAAGCCTGAACCATTCTTTGTATTTCTTTAAATCGTCAACAAGATTATCGGGCATAGGAATATCTCTTAAAGACGTTTTTGTTTTCGGACATTTTTCGTATATGCCAAATTCTCTGCTGACAAGTCTGTTTCTGCGAACGTGTAAAATGCGATTTTTCAAATCAACGTCGCTCCAACGAAGTCCGTGAAGTTCTCCGTTTCTTATTCCCGTCAACAGCATCAGTTTTATACAAATCCGTTGATTGATTGTATCATCAGAGAGGTTGTCGAGCATTTCCAAAAACTCCTGCGCTTCTCTGAACGAAAACACTTCTTTTTCTGGCACGGCTCGAAGGGTCGTATTGCTGTTTCCCGCACCGATTTTAGTACCGCAAACGGGATTTTTCGTTATCCACTCATATCGGACAGCCTCGTTAAAAAGCGTCCTCAGAATACGCCTGTATCCTTTTATAGTTTCGGCAGAGTAAGTCTTTTCGTTTTTAACCGTTTCAAAATAATCATCGTATTTCAGATTATATCTGTCGCAAATCGCCTGCGCCGTTTCTTTCATTATATGAGAATCGTAGTGGTTCATATGGTACGACCTGCAACGGTCTAAAATGCCTTCTCGTGCAAGTTGGCGAAAATTTACGGTTTTTGGTAAAGGATTTTTTAATCTTGCCGTTAATTTCAAAGTCAAATTGTATTTTTTAGCAGTAAACGAGTTGAGAAAAAGTTGAATATCCCTTACGGTAATTGCCGAAATCGGTTTATCGTAAAGATTTACTTCTTTTAAGTATTCGTTAAACTTTCTCTCAACTTCATTTGCCCGTTCGTAATAGGAAATGGAAAGATTTGTTTTTATATTCTCTTTCCATTCCGCCATCAGTTCGTGAAACGTTAAAACTCTGGCTTTGACGGAAACGTCGTGTTCGCGATACGCTCGTTCGAGTTCTTCTTCAAAGGCGATCGACTCTTTATCCAAAAACTTTTTGAATTTCGCTTCCGTCAAGCCGTTTTCGTTGTAGAAACGCTTCGTATAAATTTTTTTCTCTCCCGTGGTCAAATCTTTGCCATAGGCTTGCATTTTGGCAACTAAATTGCCTTTTTTATCTTTTGTGATTTTATAATATGCCATATTATACCTCCGTATTGTCTTTTTTGATTGCGATATAATCCAAGAGGCTTTGCATATCAACAAGAATCTTGTTGCCGGCAGTCAGACACTTAATTTTGCCTTGTTTACACCAAGTTCGGATAGTGTGAACGGTAATGGCAGTTTCGGCGTCTTCGGCTTTGATTATATCGAATGCCTTTTTAATGCTCCTTAACATTTACCTTGAACCTCCTTATGTTGAATTGAAGTCAATCGGACGATAATTTTCATATCGCTCGCTAACTTCTGAATCAACAATAACACACTTTCAGTAAAAAGCGTGAGTAGGCTCAAAAGCGTTTTTTCGTGTATCGATTACGTTTTTTCGCAATGTTTTCGTGTTCCCATAGTTGCCGTGTAGCGTTAAAACAGGGGCTGAATCGAACAAGCAAACTATCACCACCTTGCATTTTTTCATTTTGTCTTTCGACGGGGAACGAGAATAATCGACTGTAGCGAATTGTCAAGGAAAAAGCGAAGCGACGAAGAAAAAATAGCATAGTAAAAATTCATATTTTTCTTTCCAAATATGTCATATATATGTCGTAATTTGTATACTAAGATATTCTTACCTTTAAAATCAGATTATTTTTTATGAGCATTGACAAGGCGATACAGGCGATTAGGCTACAACCCCGAAAGACAAAAGGAAAGTGAAAATACAGGCGTAATTACTACAAAATAAAAAATTTTTTTCAGTTGAAAAATATTTTCAGGCAACCCCATTGTTACTCTTGACTTTCGATTTCAATTTGAGTATAATATAGTCACCTAAACGGAAAAGGATTTCCACATAGAGATTTCGGAGGCAATTATGCGAAGTAAAAATGAAGATACGTTAAAGGAGATATTGAACTTTATAAACGATTGGTATTTTCAAAATAACGATTATCCTACGCTTATGCAAATTGCCGATAATCTCAATATAGGAACGACAACCGCTCACCGATATGTTGCAGAACTTATAAATCGCGGCGAGATTTCTAAAAATAATCGTTACGGCAACTTGCAAACGAAAGAGATTTCAAAATCGATTCAAAGGGCGGAGCGTTTGCCTATCGTAGGCGAAGTCGCTTGCGGAACTCCTATTCTTGCGGAAGAAAACATTGAATGTTTCGTTACGTTTTCTCGTGAACTCTTGGGTAACGGAAAATTCTTTATTCTTCGAGCCAAAGGTGAAAGTATGATAAATGCAGGCATCGAAAACGGCGATTTGGTTATAGTTCGTCAACAAGATACTGCCGAAGAAGGGCAAATTGTGGTCGCGCTTATTGAAAACGAAGCGACATTGAAACGATATTATATAGACAAAAGACGTCATAAAGTCCGTTTGCACCCCGAAAACGACGAAATGAAAGATATGTATTTCGATGAAGTTTCAATTCAAGGCGTGGCTGTAAAAATACTGAAAGACATTCATTAAATTTATTAGTTTCGTATAGTAACGAGATAAGAAAGCCCTGCCTTATCGATTACTATTCGTTTCAGACATAAAAGATAACTTTGCTGCGATATGGGACTTCCCACCCCTGTCAATGCAGTGAGTTAAATACAATCCTTTGTATGTCTACGGGAAAGGAGGTTGAATTTTGGAGACGAGTTCCAACCAGATTTCTTTCGTATGTCCGTATTGCCATCATAAAACAACGGGCTATAAACGAAAAGACGGAGCAATTCTTGTTGTCTGCCATCGCTGTAAAGCAAAGGTTTTCAGTAAACAACACGAAAATGAAATCCTGATCAAAATAAAGGTCAACAATTAAATAATATGCGCGTGTAAAGCAAACCTCGGTCGTTCTGAAACAGCGAAAGTAGGTAAATCCGACTTAAATACTTTATGCGTGAGTGTCCGTAACTTATCTTTATAGATAAAACACAAGGCTTGAAAGTGTCTTGGCGAACAGCGAATCTCTTTTTATAGAGGTTCGTGTTTGTCAAGGCACTTTTTTTATTCTCGAAAAAAAATTAAAAAAGTCGAAAAAATTTTTCTCACATTTCAAAACCTGCAATGTGAGGGAGTGAAAATAGAGTCATCAAAGACAAAGGAGGTGGGAAACGTGAGAGCAACAGAACGTCGTCAGGCGTTATTGGAACTTATATGCGAACGTCGTCAAGAAAAAATCGACAACCTTGCATTTGAGTTGAATGTAAGCAAAACAACAATTTATCGCGACGTAATGGAACTCTCGCTTTCTTACCCCATTTACACCGTTGCCGGCAGTCACAATGGCGGTGTCTTTGTCGATGATGATTACTATCTTGGAAAGCAATATCTGTCAACCGAACAGCAAGAGTTGTTAGAAGCGATGCTCGGAAAATGCGATGCAAATCAAAAGAAAACAATGCTCGCAATCATTAAAAAGTTCGGCAGAAAAAGCAAGAAATAGGAGGTGCTAAAAAATGCTTACCACAAATCAAATCCGAAGCGATTTAAGAGAAATTCGCTATTACTATTCAATGAAAGAACTGTTCGACAGAAGTTCCAAAACCGTAAAGCCGCTGGCTATCGTTCAAAAAGTCGAAAGATATAATGCGGCAATGCAAAACGCCCCGGCGAGACTGTTCGTTCTTTATGTGTCTTTGTATGTTGAAAACAACACACAGGCATCCCTTGGCGAAGAGTGGCAATACACAAAGGACTATATGCGCGACTTAAATAAAAGTCTGATTATGTATTTGCAATCGGCGTTGAAATAACAAAATCACTGCGCTATCTGGTTACGGGCAAAGGAGTAAAAAATGACTAAACAAAATACTAATAAATCCGTTTGCGATATCGATTTTCTAAAAAATGCGGACAACGTTTATCGCACTCCGGAATATATCGTAAAGCAAAAAATTTCTCTTTGCGCAAACAATCACGGGGACGTGCATTCGGTAAGCGACGATACTTATTATCTTCGCACCCCCGAACGCGATTTCGATTACGATTGTGTTTTCAAGTCAAGGAAAAATCCCGACGGTAAGCGTATCAAAACTCGCACATATTTAAGAACCTATATCGATTGATAACGGTAAATAAATGCGTTTAATCAACTTATAGCGGCACTTTTTGCAGCCGTTTCGTTTGTATTCATTTGTCCATTAAGAGATTTTTATATCTCTGTGGAAATATAAAAAGCCATTTTCTAATAAAGAAATCCGACTGTTTTATGCGGACTTTCGAAAGATAAAGGCGGCCGCCTTCCGTAATAAAAGTCGCATGAAACGAAGTGTTTCAAAAAAAGATGAAAAGGCTTAACAAATCACAATTTAATAATTTAAATTCGCTTGGCTAACGGCAACACGGGCAAATAAATAATCAATGCTGTACTAACGGCAAAACGGGTAAAGGAGTTTAAACATAATGGCAAACAATACCAGAGAACGTAGATGGAGCGTTCCGTCTACAAGAGCGCAAGGATATGCTTCCGAACGCAAAAATAAGGTTCACGAACACGGACCAAAGGAAGGTAAAGAACTTACCGATTACGAGGCGGGACTCCGCTCCGGTTATCTTCAGGCGCAGTCCGATCACGCCGGATTATACAAATATAAGAAGGCTCTCGACGAAGGCAAGACCAAAGAGGAAGCGAAAAGAATTTCCCGTACTATCGGAAAGAAAAAAACAGGAGGTAAAAAATAATGGAAAATAAAATTATGGTCGAAAGAGAAACTTTTGAAAGCCACGGCAACGAATACTATTCCTATTTTATTAAAGGTGTAATTCGCGGCAAGGAAATAAAAATACAAGTTGCTCCGCCTAATAAGGATACCGACAAAAACGGCTACAACGTTCTCGATGTCGTTTTCGGTGACGCTATGGAAGCGGAACTTGTAATCGTTCCTTACGAAATGAAAGACGACCACGGCAAAATTGTCAAAGGCAATACATATGCTGTTCGTTCTTACGACGAGGACGGCACAGTTTACGAATGCCCGATTAAGCCCGCGAGAACGTCGGATAAAAGTTTTCTCAATATGCTTTTGAGGTAATTATTAAAAAAAAAGAGAGGTAAAACGAAATGAAAAATAATAAACTTTTTAAAATTCTTATGAGCGGAACGCTCTGTATAGCAGCCGTAGTCGGAAGCGTTTTCGGACTTGTGGCTTGCGGAAATAAAAACGACGATTCTTCGCAAAAGTCGGCGTATAAGCCGATTATCAACGATGTTATCGGTGAAGCAGATAATGAAAACGGTGTCGGCGATGTGGATTATGACATAGGCAATACGCCCAACATTAAACTTATGGCGGTAAGAAAGGCTGCCGCAAATGGAAGCCTTGAAGAAAGCGAACTCGAAGTAACGGCAACGATTACACCCGAAAACGCCACGAACAAGACTGTTGATTGGAGCGTTGCGTTCCAGAATGCAAGTTCCGCGTGGGCAAGCGGTAAAAACGTTAGCGATTACGTTACGGTAACACCCGATTCAGACGGTTCGCTTAAAGCGACGGTTAAAAATCTTAAAGCGTTCGGCGAAAAAATCGTCGTTACGGTAACGTCGAGGGCAAATGCGGCTGTGAAAGCAACTATCGTCTGCGATTACAACAGAAAAGTTACGGCTATTTCTTCCGCAAATCTTGTAAAAGGCGGCGTGTCGGTTGCCTTTAACAATATCGTGATAGGCGGGCTCGGCAATACGAGCGACAGCGCGGCATACACCATAGGTCACACTTCCGCATTTTCGGATTATACGGTAGCGGGCACGGAAAAGATTACGAGCAAAATCAAGTTCAACGACGCTTTCGTTGACGGCGTAAAAACCTTGCTTGCAACCGAATATAAAACCGTTTGGGAAGATTGTATGAGAACTGCTTCCGCGGTGGACAAAACCGCATACGATTTCTCTACTATGGCAGGTTTGATGCTTACTAAAGACAACTCGACCGCGACCAAAAACAAGTTGACCGAAGGCGTTCTGAATGCTTGTATGGTAGCTATGGATTCGTGGATAAAGGCTAATCCTACCACGGCTTTTGCAACCGTTACGGTAAAATCGGATATGCTTAACGCTTCTAACGTAAGTTATCAGGATATATCCAAAGATTTCTCGCTTATGTTTGCGGCAAACGGGCATTATATCCCCGTAACCGGCGTAACCGTAACTCCGGGAACTATTGTCTGGTAATAGATTATGAGAAAATCTATGGCAGGGCGAAGTGTTCTTCGCAATATAATTACGGTGGTAATGTCGCTGTCCGTAGTTGTTCTGGCAAGCGGAGCGTTTGCCTTCCTTGCCAAGAAAGTATGGTCTCCTTCGGATAACGAAATTCCGGTTAAAGAAATAATCGTCGATACGTTGACGATAGATTTTTAGCCAAAAAGAAAGGGGCTGTTTTAAGCCCCTTTCAACTAAAAAAATAAATTTTGGAGGTATTAAATGCAAAACTTAAAACACGGCGAATATGCCGTTAATCGACATATAGCCACACTTATCACGTTTATTCTGCTTATAACGAGTATCCTTACGATATTCGCCTCTTGCGGAAAAACGGAAGAAAAATCAACGATTCAAAACAATGATTTGGCGTTTGAAGATAACAACCTGAACGCAAATATGATGTTCTCACCTGTTAAATTGAATGCGGCAGATTCTCTGGCTTTGGCTTCTTACACCGTCAAAGCAACAATTCAACCCGCAACGGCAAGTAATCAACAGGTAGATTGGAAAGTCGAATGGGATGCAAATGCAACGTTAAAAAGTCAAAAGATAAGCGATTATCTTTCCGTAACGCCTGATAGCGACGGTTCGCTCTCGGCAAGAGTCGATTGTTATAAATCGTTTATAGGCAATACTGCCGTATTGTCTGCAACAACGAGGGACGGCAAAATTAAAGGAACTTGCAATATCGTGTTTATCGGTAAAGCAACGGACATTGCCGTTGAAAGCAGGGCCGTTAAAAAATCAACAACGGAACGCGGCGAATATTACGAGGTTTACCCTAATAAAACGCATACGTTCGATATAAGTCTTTCTAACGTATTCAACAGCGTTGCAACGCCGAAATTTACCGTAACAAGAGGCGGAAGCGGTTCTGTGTATTTCGGAACTGAATATGCTGCCCCCGATATAACTTCTTACAGCGATATAACAAAAAAAGACATAAATCAATTCGCGGATAGATTTATAACTTCGGCAAGCGTTTCCGGTTCTACTCTCACCATAAAAACCGGCGATAAAAAACTTGAAGAATTTTATTCATCGTCTCAACCAGACGGCGCATTATGGGGGACTACATACTACGACAGATATATCGAAGTCGATGAGTTTGATTTGCTTATGGACGACGAGTACGATAAAAAAGCCGAGCAAAACGTGCAATGGCTTAAATCCTGTTATTTTTATGTAACCGTTAAAGACGAAGTAAGCGGACTTTCCGAAACGATAAAACTATTTTTTGTAGACGTCCCGAAGCCGCTTATCAGTTATACAACCGATTTAACGCCTACAACGACAGCCGAACGCGGAACGTTTTATCAATTACAACCGAAAAAGACTTACACGTTTAATCTTTCAGTTGAAAATGCTGAAAATCCGACATTCTCTACCGTTAGAACCGGAACGGGAAGCGTATATTTCGGCACGGAGTATGCGGCGGCAGATGTCACTTCGTTTTCGGACATTACAAAAAAGAACCTTAATTCTTTGGTAAATCAGTTTATCACTTCTGCTACGATCTCAAACGGAGTTCTTACCATAACTACGGGAGATAAAGACTTGAACAGTTATTATTCGTCATCTAAAATGGACGACGCTATGTGGGGAACATCGTATTACGACAGATATGTTTTCGAGGATGAGTTCGATATGGTCGGCGGAACGGATTTTGCCGAAAAATCCAAAGAAAACATAGAACTTGTAAAGTCGTGTTATTTTTCGGTCAGCATAGTCGTAAAAAGCGATGGCGTAAGTTCTTCAAAAGAAATCAGATTCTTCATATAAGGCGGTGACGGATATGAAAAACAGTTTTATTAAAACAATTTCTTATATAGCGGTTCTGCTCGTTATTTCGCTTGTAATCGGGTTCGCAATATTTCTCACAAACGGTTTTACGGAAGCACCTAAGAATTTTTACGTAGAAATAGGCAATGAAAGAGTGGCTTCGTCTACGGGCGGATACACTTTTGAAAAAGGTAAACCAACCGACGTAAAACTGATATTTATAGGGAACGGAAACAAAGAATACTCCGTAAAAATCACACCGAAAACGGATTATGATTTTTTGTTTTTCGTGGACAGCGAAGAAGTAAAATTTTCGGCGGTAAACGATTATACCGATTGTTTTAATATTGTAAAAAAAGACAACGAATTCAGTATCGAACCGAAAGGAACTTTATATGCCGTTCTGAAACAAAAATATTCCGAGAAAGATATTAAGATTGACAAATCGGCAATCCCCGACGGCGATATGTTTACGCTCGAAATTAAAGCCGCGTCAGCCGAAGCCACTGTCAAGATAAATTTCAAAGTACCTAATCCGAAAGCGGAAATCCTCATAGATCCGACGGAGATAATTATTTGAGATTTGTCAAACGATTAGCCGTTTTATGCGTAACGCTTTGCGTTTTCTTTACGGGAATGCAAAGCGC
Source organism: Parasutterella excrementihominis (assembly GCA_963650915.1). GTDB lineage: Bacteria > Bacillota > Clostridia > Christensenellales > Borkfalkiaceae > UBA4636. The sequence continues at coordinate 81,877 of CAVJMJ010000006.1, forward strand.
CGCAAATGTGGCTTTTGCGGAAGATAAAACGGCTACCGAGGTTTTGGAAGATTTAAGCAGGGATAAGTCGTTCAATCCTGACAACTATCCAACCAAAACGGACGACTATTCTTTGCAGATAATCCAACTTGCCGAAAGCACAGATAAAGAACTTTTTGTTTACGTCTACCAGCCGAGCGGTAAAACCAAAGATTTTAAAGCGTCCTCTATCAACATTTCGACTACGATAAACGACAACATTTCGTATCTGAATTACAAACTCGAACTGTTAAACAGTAGCGGCGTGTTTTACAAATACAAAGTTGTCGGGCTTACGGTAAAGGACGAAAGCGTGAGATATTACGCTATCAGTTCTATTTATCGCCCGTTCGACGAAAGTATAGATAAACAAGCAAGTGGCGGTAATACCGTAACCGAAGTTAATTACAACGTTTCAAAACAGTATGCTTTCGGAACAATAAACGGCAAACCTTATGTGAATTGCGTGGATATCGAAACAATCGTCGTTACGGATAAGTTCGTGGGGTTCGTAAGGTATAAAGACGGATTCAAACTATACGTCGGAGCGTGCGACAGCCATTTCGTAGCGTTCAACACGGACAAACCCATAGACAAACTCTTGGAAGCGGACGTATATTATACAACGCAAAGTTACGATTTGTCTTCTGCTCCCTTTGTCGGAGTAAAAGAAACGTTCGGAGATAAAGCGGACAAGTACGCCTATCTCAAATACACGGACAAGGTTGAACATACCGGCGACGGTTTATTCGCGGGAACATATAAGTGGGACAGAATTCAGACGATTGACGACTTTATCAAAGGCGAAAACCGCGAGAATATCTACCACGGCGCAGTCCTTGACGTAAAGACTTCATCAAAATTAACCGACGAAGCCTTGAACGAACTCAAAGGCAAGAAATGGGTATTGCGTTTTGCCGAGACGGACTATTCGCTGAACGGCTACGCTACGACAGGTTCTACGTTTGAAAGTTATACTCTCGTTGGTGACGTAACAATCCTTCGCTTGAAGTTTGAAACGGACGGAATTACTTACAATCTCGGCGTGATTGACAACAAGCAAACGGGTGGGAAAGAGCCGTCGAACGAAACGGAAATAGACGTAAGTCTGAACGACAACGGTAAGACGATTTTATACCTGCTTTTGCTCATTCTTTTAGTTGTTCTCTGCGCCCCTGTTTTGCCTTACGTTTTGCAAGGTGTATTATGGATAATTACGCTGCCTGTCAAAGGTGTTTCGGCTCTTATAAAATCTATAAAACGAAGGCGCGCCGAAAAGCGTGTACGAAAAGAATTTGCCGACCGATGGAAGGATATCGAAAAGTAAAAACAAACGAAAAATGCCGGCGGATCTGATTGGTTCGTCGGCATTATTTTTATCAACTAAAATAAGGAGTTTTATAATGAAAATAGTAAAAAGAATTATGGCGGTTTTACTGCTGTTTATAACAATTTTGGCGGTAAGTTATTTTGTCTATACGGCTAAACAAATACCGCCCGAAAATACGATTCCGGAGGTGCTTTATGAAGTGGCAACGACGGTTTAATATTATGCTCACGATAGCCTTTACAACGGCATTTATTTTACTCGGAGTGTTCGTGTTCGGAGTTGTCTATCAACGTGTTTTTGAGGCTTTAATCGACTTATACGGCGGTTTTAAGCATTATTTCTGCGTATTGTTTGGCTTACCTACAAACGATTTGCCGAGCGTAACGGACTATTCAAAAGTTATGGAATGGACGACAATTTTACCGTCTGATTTTGAGAGTTTTAAGGTCAATGCAACGACGTATTTTTCAATGCTTATAAGTAAAGAAAATTTCTTATCGTGGTTATCTGCAACAGGGGCAAAAGTAAGTGTTTGGGCAAAAGTTTTAATCATACTTTTGCCGTGTGTTGTGGTGTTGATTATTGTAGTAAAACGCATATACGCTACGCCTAATACAAGGCACAATAAAGACACCGTTCCGCTAAGAATTTACAAGACGATTACAAGGTGCACAACCGAACCGTTGAAGCGTTTTTTACGGCAGTATTTTGAGTTCGTAAAACAGTATAATTCGATATGGATTATCTGGCTGATAATTTGGGTTTTTAACCTGAATTTTGCGACGGTGATTACAGAGTTTTTCGCCTTTTATTTCTACTTCGCCGTATCCTTCGATTTCAAAGCGATTTATACGCAAATCGTAAAACTTTTTATTGATTTACAAGTGATTGTAAAGCACGTTCCGTTTTGGATAATTCTTATTTTCGTATGGTTGATTTTCGAGCGTTGGAGAAAAAATCTCGCGACTGTAAAACTACGTCGAATGGAGAACGCAAACCGTGGTTTTATAAACGATTTACCTATCGTTTCGATGACGTGCGGCAGTATGGGAAAGAAAAAGACAACGATTATAACGGATATGGCGTTATCGCAGGAAGTTATGTTCCGAAATATCGCTTACGGTAAGTTACAGGAAACGGATATGAAATTTCCAAATTTCGGTTGGATTGCCTTTGAAATGGAACTAAGAAAGTGTATGGAATACGGCACGGTTTATAACCTTGCAACGGTAAAAGAATGGATAAAAATTAAACGCGCCCGATACGAAAAGCACCATAACGATTTGTTACAACTTTACGGATACGACAGCGAGCGATACGGGCTTTATTACCGCGACGGACTGAAAACGAGTTACATATTCGACGTACTTTCAACCTACGCACAACTCTATTTTATCTATGTAATTCAAAGCAGTCTGATAGTGGCAAATTATTCGATTCGTGAAGATAATCGACTTATAGACGGCGGAAACTTTCCCATTTGGTCAACCGATTTCTTCTCAAAGAATCCCCGACCGTCAAGACACGCCCATATTCTCGACTTCGATATTTTAAGGCTTGGCAAAAAAGTTTTAGAGAATAACCCCAACGCAGGGAGTTTTGAGTTTGGAGTAGTGGCGATTACGGAAGTTGGAAAAGAACGCGGAAACAATCTTGAACTGAAAGAAGTCAAAAAAGGCACGGAAGAAACAAATCAAAAGAACGATTTATTTAATTCGTGGCTGAAAATGTGCAGACATTCGGCAACGGTGGATAATTATCCGTTTATAAAGGTATTTACAGACGAGCAACGACCTTCTTCGTGGGGTGCGGACGCGCGGGAACTTTGCGATATAGTTCACATAGTTTCGTCGGGGAATACCCGTTTGGCGTTACCGTTTTTTACTATCGAAGATATGCTCAATGAATGGCTCTTTAATCGGTTTATCAACTTATACGATGGCTTTCGGTTTAATCGTGGCGACAGCACGCTGCTTATATATCTACTGAAAAAAGTAACCGCTTTCGTCTATCGCAGAAACACGGTTATATACAACACCTACGGCTACAGTATATCGAATATCGAAAAAGAACGTGGAACTATGGACGGCAAAACGGAAAAGAAAAAGTATTACCTTATGAACAAAAAGATTTACAGCCAAAGATTTTCAACAGACTGTTTCTCGGATTACTTTAACGATATAGCAAAAAATACAAAAATAGGGCTAAATGACTATATGGAATATCAAACGGAAAAAGCAACCGTAACGGAATTGAAAATGCAGAACAGTTATTTTATCAACGCATTGTATAAGAATGCCGACTCCGAATAGAGTTCTGCGAAAACATAATTGAAACGGCGTCGGCATCTCTTTTACAAAAAGGAGGTCAAAATGCCATATGGCGAAACGAAAGTTTACTTTGACGGATCTCATTATATAGCAATCCCACATACTACGCGACCGACAAAAAGGCGTCCAAAACCGCCGGAAGAAAAGATTATTGTCATTGCTAAGGTTGAAGAAGAAAACGGCGTAGAACCCGTTTCCGAGCCTTCTAAAAGCGAAGTTAAAATCGCTCAATCGCCCGAGGAAAATGTTTCAACGGAAACGGGAAACGAGCCGTCTTCTACGAAACCGAAAATACGCGAAATGACGAGAAAAGAACTCTTCGAAGAACTTTACGAAAAATCAAAAGAGATGCGTAAAGGCGAACGTAAAAGATTTATTATAAACGGTGTGTCGGATTATTTTCCTAACAAAGAAAAAGCCGAAGAATACGTCGTAAAAAATCTTGAACGAAAATTACGAAATATGATATCCAGACGCGTCCGTTTATGGAGAAAAATTCGGTTGCAAAAGTTTAATTATTTTTGCACTTTCACCTACGATAGCAAGAAACATACCGAGGAATCTTTTCGCAAATCGTTGAAAAGTTGTCTAAGCCATTTTTGTTCTCGTAAAGGCTGGAAATATATCGGCGTTTGGGAGCGTTCTCCTGAGAAAAAACGATTGCACTTTCACGGCATCTTTTACATACCGAAAGGCACTATTCCCGACAATGTTCCTGTCAACGATTACAATCTTAGAACGCAAAGACGGCAGATTACATATCAAAACCCATACTTTAACTCCCGTTTCGGTCGTTCGGACTTCGAGGAAATAAACACAGATTCGGACCTGTCCGAAATGATGAGATACATTATGAAGTATATGGAAAAGACGGGCGAAAGGCTTGTCTACTCCAAAGGATTACCGCAGTTTTTTATCTCGGATATTATGGACGAAGATATAGCAGGTCCTATCGGTCTGGAAGATAAAAAGTTGTTGCTTTTTGACGACTTTACCTGTTGGGACGAGGGCTGCTATATGGGCAAAATTTCGCCCGAAGTAATAGCACAAATGCGCAAAGTAAACTAACGAAAAATAAACGTAATACAAGGCTTAAAAATAAGAGTCCTACATGGCGGTTAAAGGCGAAGATCGCCAAGCGGTTTAGCGGCGACTTCGCCTTCCGTTCGTGCTTTTATTTTCCGAGTATAGTTTAGTGAATTTAGTTTGTGTGGCGTGTGCTTGTCTGGCGGAGCGAAGCGACGCCACTTGTTCAAGACAAGCACACGCCACACAGCCATTAGGGGGTTAAAGAATGGTTTTAGGTGGGG
>CAVJMJ010000007.1:0-85000 GCA_963650915.1 Parasutterella excrementihominis
TTGATATACGGTTTGTAAATATCTAATTTTTGCATAAGTTCGATTGCTTTTTGTTTTTTATTTTCGATTGTAATATTCATAATAAATATCTCCTTTTGTTAAATACAGTCTTGTAATTGCTCGAATTTGTATCCGATGTTTCGCATTGTTTCTTCAAATCCGAACCACGCCAACAAGTTCATATTGAAATCGCTGTTGCCAAGCGGATCTTCCTTGTCCCATTTATCGCCGAACAGTTCTGGTAAAGAGTAAATACCCGTTCCGTTCATTAAGTCATATAAAAGTTCGTCTATCTCGTCTTTGTATTGCTTGTAAAAGCGCACGGTGTCCGAATAGTAAATCAGAAAACCTACCGTGCCTGACTGACAACCGTAGTGAAGCACGTCGGTAAAAATATGTTTTTTGTCGTCATAGTTGCTCCACTCATCGGTAATGTAGTTGATAACTCTCTTTTGGAGCGGAGTTGCGTTGGTTTTTAGACTTTTTAAGTTTGTTAAAGTAAGTTTCATTTTACATCACCTCAAAATCTTCGATATAAATTCTGTCGTAGTTGCAGCCGTATTCAAAATACTCGCCGTTTTCGTCTTCGTATAAATCGTAGGTCAGAACGCTTATCTTACCGCGATTCGTTACGGCAATCTGAATTTCGTTATCGGTTGCGAAAACAATGTTAAAAGTGATATAAGTTTCACCGTCAAAGTGTTGATATTCAGCCATTTTTCTTGCCTCCTTATACCGTTTTGTACCATACCGAGTATTCGACTTCGATATCGCTGCCTTCGTATTCGTAATACATTGTTACGTAACCTTGATATTCGTTTTCTTTTCCGAATATCTTGTGGCAATTCTTTCCGACGTCATCGAAAGCGCGGGTGTATCGTTTGCCGTTTTGAGATACGCATTTACAGAACAACGTACCTTCGTCGTTAAGAAATCCGAGACCGGATAACTTGTAGTCCGAGTTTCCTCTGACTTTTCTGATTGAATAAACTACTTTTTTCATTTGGATTTTACCTCCGTTTTTTAATTAGCCTTTCGGCAAGAACGGGGTAGCACCGAGAAAAGCAAATATTTTGTGCGAGTTAAAGTCGCAATTCCCGAAGTCAACGACAAAGGACAAAATTGTTGCGTAAATGAAAAAAGAGCCAAACTCGTAGTTGAGTCCGACTCTTGGTATTATTAAAGTTTTCGGTAACAATTTTTCCCGTTTACTTCGGCTTTTAACTGTGCTACAACGTGGAGACGAAAGGCGGGAAAAACGGAGCGGTATCTTTGTTGTCACGTCTTTTGAAAAAATTTTAATACGGTTTTTCATAGCAAATAACTGTTTTTGAGCATAAAAAAAGCCGAGCAACTAAGCGCCCGGCGAATATGTTTTTTATCTTATTCATCTTTGTATTTTGACTCCGAAAAAGTCTTTTGCAAAAAATAATACGAACTCCGATTTTGTTTCAGGGTTCGTATTATTTGCATATGGTGGAGACGGATGGGCTCGAACCATTGACCTCCACGATGTCAACGTGGCGCTCTAGCCAACTGGGCTACGCCTCCATGAAAGATACCGAAAAGCATCTTTTTTGAAGAACGCTTTTTACCATATTATACAGATATATTATATAGATATATTATATAGATACAAAAAGCGTCGGTATGAATCGAAACATTGCCTTATTTAATAAAGAGATAGGGTAAGGTTACCGATTTTTTGAAAAACAAAATAGGCGATAAAAGAATATTACCAATCTTCTCGATCGCTTATTTTCACGTCATCGTAAAATTGACGATACGCCTTTTTAAAATCTTCGGTAGCCTTCAAGCCTTTGGACTTTTTTAGAGGTGTTTTTTCGGGCTTTTTTGCAACCGAGGATTTAGCGGTTTTGTCTTCTTTTACGCCGTCACGCATAGATTACTTATTATCGCTGTCTACGACTTTTACCTGAGTGCCGTTATAATAACCGCATTTGGGGCAAACCTGATGGGAAGCCTTGAGTTCGTGGCATTGAGGGCATTCGACGAGGTTGGCAGAATGAGCCTTATAGTTAGAAGCGAATCTCTTGTTTCCTCTTTGTTTTGAAATTTTACTTTTTGGTGTTGCCATAGTGTATGTTACCTCTCAATCAAAATTATATGTGATGACCGCAGTCTTTCTCGTTTAAGTCTTGTCCGCAAACGGGGCACAAGCCTTTGCAATCTTCCTTGCACAACAGAACAAGCGGCATATCCGTTAAAATGAGTTCGTTGACGTAATCGGTTAAATCTATACGGTCGCGACTGTAAATAAGGGCGGGGTCTTCTTCCTCATTCTCTCTCGACGTCGGTAAAAACCTGTCGTCGAAAGAAACCGAACGCCTTACCGTCGTTTCTTTTAGACAACGAGAGCACGGTGCAGTGACTTCGTAACAAAGAGTACCCGATATATAAACTTCGTCAGGATAGACCTCAACGAGTGCGTCCATTTTTGCGGGACCTATAAACCGCGCCGACGGAATGGATAAAAGCGACTCGTCCAAAGCAAAAGAAAAGGTAAAATTCTCTTCCTTTTTGCCCTTCGATTTCAACTTAAAAACGTCAATAATCATAAATTAGCCTTGATATTATATTATATTTTGGTGTGCTTGTCAAACGTTTTTTAACTAATTACCGTCAAATATTTGTTACTAAACGGATTTTAAGCGTTTTTTATTAACCGTTATCGTCGAAAGGCTCGTTAAAAGAAGCCGTTCGACGATAAAAACCGTTAAATTATAAATTTTCCACTATATTTTTGGTATCTCTTGCGATAACGAGTTCTTCGTTGGTCGGAATAACCAAAACTTTAACCCTTCCGCCGTCCGAGGTGATGTCGGTAACTTTTCCGCCGACCTTTTTGTTCTTTTCTTCGTCGACGAAAATGCCCATAAATTCGAGATTTTTTGCTACTTCGTAACGTACCGAAGGGTCGTGTTCGCCAATGCCCGCGGTAAATACGAGGCAATCGATTCCGCCCATTGCGGCGGCGTATGCGCCGACGTACTTACGGCAAGAATAGTTGAAAACGTCAAGTGCGAGTTCGGCAAGGTGGTTGCCTTCGCTTTTTGCTTTGGATAAATCTCTGAAATCGCTCGAAACACCGGAAAGCCCCGATACGCCCGATTTTTTATTGAGGTAGTTTACGCATTCCGTAACGGTGAATCCGTGCTTTTTGCACAAAAACTCAACTATTGCGGGGTCGAGATCGCCCGACCTCGTTCCCATGGGAACACCGCCGAGGGGGGTGAAACTCATGCTCGTGTCGACGGATTTTCCGCCGTCGATTGCCGAAATGGAAGAGCCGTTTCCTAAATGGCAGGTGACGATTTTAAGGTCTTTGGCGTCTTTATTCAGATATTTTGCCGCCTCTTCGGAAACGTAGCGGTGGCTGGAACCGTGGAAGCCGTAACGGCGAATTTTATAATCTTTATAGTCGGAATACGGCATGCCGAAGATATAGGCTTTTTCGGGCATGGTCGAATGAAAAGCGGTGTCGAAAACGCCTACCATGGGCGTTCCTTGGGGCATAACCGCCTTGCATGCGGCAATACCGGTAAGGTTTGCCGGTTGATGAAGGGGGGCAAGTTCGGTATTTTTACGGCAGGTTTCTATAACGTCGTCGGTTAAAAGAACGGATTTATCGAAGTCTTCACCGCTGTGGACTATTCTGTGCCCGACGGCGTCGATTTCTTTCATGCTCGATATAACTCCGTATTCGGGGCTTACTAAAGCGTCGAGTACGAGTTTAATTGCTTCTTCGTGAGTGGGCATGGGGGATGTTATGGTAACTTCGGCTTTGCCCTCGTGCTTTAAAAAGGAACCGTCAAGCCCGATTCTTTCGCAACCGCCTTTTGCGATTGCCTTTTCCGTATCCATATCGATAAGTTGATATTTAAGGGAAGAACTTCCTGCGTTGATAACTAAAATTTTCATAAATATATTCGTCCTTTTATTTGGTTAAAAGCGAATAGACGACTAAAAAGCCCGCCTATAAGCCCGTTATTACTTAATTTGGGTTTGAAGTGCCGTTATAGCGACGGCAACGACGATGTCCTCGTACTTGCATCCCCTCGACAAATCGTTGATGGGTTTTGCAAAGCCTTGGCACAAAGGACCGATTGCTTGGAAACCGCCCAATCTTTCGGTGTTTTTGTAGTTGGAGTTGCCTGCGTCGAGGTCGGGGAAGATAAGAACGTTTGCGTGTCCCGCAACGGGAGAGTCGGGGGCTTTGGTTTTTGCAACGTCGGGAACTATCGCCGCGTCGAATTGAAGTTCGCCGTCCGCTTTATATTGAGGTGCGATTTCTTTAAAGATTTTTACTCCTTCGACCACTTTGTCTACGTCGGCGTGTTTTGCCGAGCCTTTGGTGGAATGGGAGATAAAGGCTATTCTCGGTTCGATATTTGCAATTTGTTCTGCCGATTTAGCCGACGAAAGAGCAATGTAAGCGAGTTCTTCCGACGTGGGGTTTTGGTTAAGCCCGCTGTCTGCGTAAATGTAGCAACCGTCTTCGCAATACTTGTTACCGCATTCCGGGGCAACCATTAAAAAGTATGCCGAAACGATTTTTTCACCGGGGGCTGTTTTGATTACCTGAAGCCCCGGGCGAAGAGTGTTTGCCGTCGAGTGGCATGCGCCTGAAACCATACCGTCTACGTCGCCGTTTTTAAGCATCAACGCACCGTACATGGTGTAATCTTTAAGTATTGCCGTCTTAGCGTCTTCTACCGTCGAAAACTCGGGGTTCCCCGTCTTTTTATTGATTTTGCCCTTTCTCGTTTCAAACAAAATGTCGGCGTATAGGTCGGTTTTCTCATAATTTTGAGGGTTAACCACTGTAAAACCGTCCAAGTTTATTTCGGGATTGTTTTTTTGCATTTCCGCTTTGTCGCCTAAAACGGTAACTTTTGCAAAGCCTTGTTTTGCAATTTCTTCGGCTGCTTTTAGAACACGTTTGTCTTCGCCTTCGGGAAGCACCACGTGCTTGTTGAGTTTTGACGCTCTTTCGATGATACTGTCAACAACTTTAGTCATAAAATTCTCCTTTGAGACATTTTTTATCGCCCTATCTATGCAAAAATAATTAGCGTCAACGGGCGTAATGCCTATAAAAATCCTTGTAATTTTCGGCAAAATGGTTTACACTTTATATGTGCGGTGACGACTTTTTGAGTTATGCGCATATACATAGTGCGTAATCGTTTGCGTTATCGCTTCAATTATACTATAAGCGACGAATAAAGTAAAGGAAAACCGAAATAAAAATTTCGGTTTTTAAAAAGCTAGGTGAATTATACTATTAAGTGCAACAGATAGAGAAAAAAAAGAAGTTCATATAAATCTATGGTATAATAGTTTTAATGACAAAACAAAAACTAGGGAGAAATATATGAACTACCATCATTTTACCATAGAAGAACGCTGTTGTCTAAGAGAATACTATATAAAAGGAAAAAGTTATAGAGAAATCGCAAGATTATTGGGAAGAAACGTAAGTTCTGTTTCAAGAGAACTGAGAAGAAACTGTACATTTTATAGAGATATTCCAAGATATTATCCTCATACAGCTCAAAAAAAGAGTAATTTGCGAAATAGTTACCGTCATCGCGGAATGTTCTGGAGTCAAGAAGTTTTGGACTACATAGACGAAAAACTATCTTTAACGTGGTCGCCGGAACAGATAGCGAACACGCCTTGCGAGTTAAAAATGCCGTCATTTAAAACAATATATCGTTGGATAGACGAAAGATATTTAAAGTCCACGCTAAAAAATTTGAGAAGAAAGGGAAAAACGAGAAAAAGATTGGGAAACGGTGGCAGATTTACCACCGGCAAATCTATACGAAAAAGAGATAAAAGCGTATATACAAGGAATGAATTCGGACATTGGGAAGTGGATACGGTAATAAGCGGAAAAGGAAAAACAAAAGCTTGTTTTGCAACCTTAGCAGAAAGGAAAACAAGATATTACATAGCAATAAAGATACCGAATAGAAATGGGGAAACAATGGCAAATGCAATAATAAAAGCATTGTCGGTATTCCCGAAAGGAGCGGTAAAAACAATCACCTGTGATCGCGGAAGCGAATTCGCAAGTTGGAGAAAGATAGAAAAAGAATTGCATTGCAATATGTATTTTGCAGATCCGTACTGTGCTTGGCAAAAAGGAACGAACGAAAACCTAAACGGGTTATTGCGAGAATTTTACCCTAAAGGGCATAATCTGGAGAGAGTTTCCGAAAAAACGTTAAAAAAAAATCTGGCGTTAATTAACGCCAGACCAAAAAAAGTTCTGCATTACCAAAAACCTGTAGATTTATTTAACTTTTTTCTTTCTAAGTGTTGCACTTAGTTTGACAATTCACTAGCTATTATGAAATCTCTTAAAATTTCCACCGCCGTATGCGAGTACAATCCCTTTCATAACGGTCATAAACTGCATCTTGATAAAATGAGGGAGTCTTCTCCCGATGCCGTTGCCGTAATTATGAGCGGTAATTTTTGTCAGCGTGGCGACGCCGCTTGCATCGATAAGTACGCCCGTGCCGTACACGCCGTAAAATGCGGTGCCGACGTGGTGTTTGAACTTCCGACGGTCTTTTCCGTTGCCCCCGCCGAAATTTTTGCAAGCGGTGCCGTTAAACTTATAGATTCGCTCCCCGGGAAAAAAACTTTGTACTTCGGTGCCGAAAAGGGGGAGAAAGACGATTTTTTAAAGATAGCTAAAATTACCTCCAACGAAACGAAGGAGTTTAAAGAGGAACTTAAAAAGAATCTTGCGGAAGGCATTCCGCATGCGCTTGCAAGGGTAAACGCCTATAAAAGCGTCTACCCCGAATGCGATTTTTCAATTCTCGACACGCCCAATTCCGTTTTGGGACTCGAATACGTCAAAGCACTTTTAAAATACGGCTCCAAAACGGAGGTATGCCCGATAAAAAGGGTGGGCGATTACAACGATTTATCTCTTTCGGGCGATTTTGCTTCGGCAAGCGCGATACGCTATGCGATTTCGGACGGTAAAAAGAAAAAAGTCAAAAAATTCGTTCCCGACTGCGTTTACGAAGATTTACCCGACTTCTTGCCCGATTTCAGCGACGTTTTGTTGTTTAAAGCCCTCGAAGCAAGCAAAAACGAACTCAGAAGCGTTCTCGACTGCACGGAAGGTTTGGAAAATCGAATTAAAATATTCGCATCCTCTTGTTATGACGTCGACGGTTTTATAGAAAAACTCGAAACAAAACGTTACACGAAGGCAAGGCTCAGACGAATTATCACGGCAAACATGCTCGGAATAACCAAAGAGTTTACCGAAAAATGTCTTAAAAGCAATTTGTATCTCAAAGTTTTGGCAATCGCAAGCGATAAACTCGATTTGCTTTCGGCTTTTTCGGGCGGCAAAAACAAACTTATAACGAGAAAGTCCGACGCGGATAACCTTTCGGGAACCCCGAAAGTTTGCTTTTTAAAGGACGTTTTTGCAAACGACGTTTATAACACGGTAAACAAAAAAATAACGAACGAATACGAAATGAAAATCGTAAAAAGATAAAAAGTAAGGCTATAAGCCTGTTAACGGCTTATTTTACGCAAAAAACAATATCGGAGAAATAAAAAAAATGAAAGGTTTTAAAAACTCGAAAGTTTATATTTACGGCAAAGGAATAGTAAAAACCGACATCGCCTTTAAAGACGGTAAAATCGATCGTATAGAAAACGATTGCGGTATCGAAGGGATATCGTTACCCGAAAACGCAGTGGTCGTACCTGCGTTTATCGACGAACATATTCACGGGGCTATGGGCTCGGATACCATGGACGGCAGTGTTAACGCTCTTACCGTAATGGCGGACGCTTTGGTTAAAGAGGGAACGACTACTTTTTTGGCAACCACGATGACGCAAAGCAAACAAAACATTACCCGCGCACTGAAAAGCGTAAACGAATACAGAACTCTTAACAGAAAAGAGGGCGCCCGTCTTTTGGGCGTTCATCTCGAAGGTCCGTATATTTCCTCTAAATTTGCGGGTGCTCAACCCCTTGAATATGTAGTCGCGCCAAATATCGAAGAGTTCGACGAGTATAACGAGGTAAGCGGAAATTGCATAAAAATAGTAACCGTCGCACCCGAAACGGAGGGTGCCGAAGAGTTTATAAAACACTTGAAAAGTGTAGGAGTTATTCCTTCGATAGGGCATACTTCCGCCAAACACGCCGATATTTTAAAGGCTATAGAAAGCGGAGCCTCTAACGTTACCCATACCTATAACGCTCAATCTCCCCTTCATCACCGCGATATCGGAACGGTAGGCTCGGCACTTTATTACGATAATCTGAATTGTGAAGTAATATGCGACACCATTCACGTATCCGTCCCTGCAATTAAACTTCTTATAAAAAACAAACCGCACGACAAGGTAACCCTTATAACCGACGCCATGCGCGCAAAACAAATGCCGGACGGAATTTCCGAACTCGGCGGTCAAACGGTTATAGTTAAAAACGGCGAAGCAAGGCTTGAAAACGGAACTCTTGCGGGAAGCGTTTTAAAAATGAACGTCGCTATTAAAAATCTCGTAAATAACGGAATAAATTTTTGCGACGCTATAGACTTTGCAACGGTAAACCCCGCCAAAAATTTGGGAATCTTTGACGAACTCGGCTCCGTTGCCGTCGGCAAACGTGCGGATTTTACCGTTTTAGACGATGATTTTAACGTTCTTATGACCGTTCGCGACGGAGAAATAGTTTACGATAATCTTAAAAATCTCGGCTAAACGATTGATAAAACCAACGTACGGTTTTATTGTATTATAGCCGATTTGATTATAGCCGATTTGCTATTTTGTTATATTACATTAATTATTTTTAATTACTCACGGCAAATTTGCCCATTCGAGAGTTATTTACTATCGGTCGGGAAAGTCTTTCCTCGGACAGCATTTATCCCTCGGGTGAAAAATCTTTTCTTGGGTGGCGTTTATCCATCGGACGGCATTTATCCGTAGAAAGTCAAAAATTAATCTTAGTACAAAAATAATCGAGCATATTTTATGGACACCGAAACAGATACTAAACTTAAAATTCAAACACTTATAGAAATTTTAGTCATGATAGTCGCATCCGTTTTTTCGGCGGTAGGGCTGTATGTTTTCGTATACCCCGCCAACTTTGCACCGAGCGGGGTCGACGGAATTGCGACGATGCTACAAAAACTTACGGGAATTTCCGCAGGTATTTACACGGTATTGATAAACTTGCCTCTGCTTATTTGGGCGGTTTTCAAACTGAACAAAAAGTACGTTATTTACACCATAGCGTTTACGGTTTTGTCGTCGGGGCTTATTTATTTATTGCAAGCGGTAAATTTCCCCGTATATAACGCATCTACGGACAAAATACTCCCCGCAATTTTTGCCGGCATTATTTTGGGCGTAAGAACGGGCATAATGATAAAAATAGGAAGTTCCACCGGCGGTATAGATATAATCGCGTGCATGATTCAGCAAAAGAAACCTTACGTGAATATCGAAAAATACATATCGCTTATTTGTTATTTTATAATTTTCCTTTCCTATTTCGTGTATAAAAACGATTACGGCGACAACGCTTTAACTTGTATTTTGTTGTCGATTATTCAAACCTTCGTGCTTGAAAAAACCATAAGTTACACCCTAAAAGATAATCGTAACGCCATCGAAGTAAAAATCATTACCAAATCGCCCGAAGTTTTGAAAGAAAAAATACTTTTCGACTTAAAACACGGCGCAACCGTTATGGATTGTACCGGTATGTACACGGGAGAAGGTCGTTTTATGGTGGTTACCATCATAAACGTAAGACAATTGGGCGAACTTACCAATATCATAAAAGGACTGCCCGATACCTTTATTTATTATAGCGACGTAACGGGTATTCGCGGAAACTTCAGATGGAAAAAGACGGATATTCCGCATTAACCAAAATAACTTTAAAATTAAAAAGAACGCTTTCGTTTGTTTGAAAGCGTTCTTTTTTAGAGATTTTTATGTGTTTTTTAATTTCTTGTTTTTTAATAAAAGTCGGGCTATAGGTCTGTTTTTCAAGGCTTTTTAAGCGTGTGTATATGTTTTTTGGTCGGTAGGAATTTTTATATATTTTTTGGGGCGGAGGGAAGTTTTTATGTGCTTTTTTAGTCGTCGGAGATTTTTATATGTTTTTTTAGGCGGGGTATATGTTTTTTTGGTCGGTAGGAAGTTTTTATGTGCTTTTTTAAGCAGGTGAATAGTTTTTAGGCTGAGGAAAGTTTTCGGGTGGTTTTTAGGCGTTTTGTCAATGGTTTGTCAGGGGCTTTTTTAAATCTTTTTCGGTAAAAATTCCGTTTAGTCCTATTTTTACGGCAATTAGGTCGAATACGAAAGCAGTTTTTTAATTACGATAAATTAGCGGAAAAGCCTTTCTGCTTTTTATTCTCCCTTTAATTTGCCTTAGCAAACTAATTATATAGATTTTCTCTTTCGTTCGCCTTTTTCGCTATGTTTTAAATGTGTCGGCATTCGGATTATATATTCAAACCGCAAAAATTCCGCCGATTATATTTTTTAAAACGCCCGTTAAATTTTTTAAAAAAAGTAAGCGACAACGCAAAAACGTCGTCGCTTACTCTGTATGCAAATACCTATTTTGATAAAATTTGCGTACATCATTTTAAAAGTGCGTACATCTATTAAAAAATACGTATAGTTGCGATGTTTTGACTGTAAAAAGAAAAACGATTATCTCTATCGATTATTTCTTAAACACAAACAAATACTCATGGGCGAGCAAAAGGAAATTGAATTTTATGCTGTTTGTTTTCCAGTAGCCCGTAGCTTTGCAGTTGTGTTGCTCTTTGATTATAATTTCTTTCGTTTTGAACCCTGCCATTTCAAAAATACGCATTGTTTCAAACGCTAATGGTTGAACCATACCTTTTTTGCGCATATCTCCCATAAGTATAGCGCAAAACTTGTCCTTTTTCAATACTCGATAGCATTCTTCCGCAACCTTGCCGATTTCAAATAAAAAATCTTTCATCGGCATAAGCGACATATCGCCGTCTATATCTTCGCTGTAATGAATAATATCGGCATAAGGCGGGTGCGTGCAGATAAGGTCTATCGAATCGTCGTCAATCGTAGAAAGATTACGTGCGTCGCCTTGCATAATATTTATCGTCGGATTAAATTCACACTCGAAATTCAATTTGTTTTTTGTGATTTCAAGTGCATTAGGATTAATATCTACGCCGATGAAATTTCTGTTTGTCAATTTTGTTTCAACCGCAGTAGTGCCACCGCCGACAAACTGATCTAAAACGGTGTCACCCTCATTTGAGTAACGCAGAATTACATTTCTTGGAATATACGGCGACCAGTTTCCGCGATATTTAGCGTCGTGTGTAGCCCATTTACCGCGATCGGGGAACGCCCAAACGGTATTTGTTTCGAGTTCAAAATTTTCGGGCTGTAACGGTATATTTTTCTTTGCCATATTACTTGAAAAGATCCTTAATGATACCGTTTTCCATATCAGCAATACAGTACATATTGTCTAAAACGTCAAATGTTTCTTCAAGATTATGGCGAGCTGATTTCCAACCTTGACCGTCGGTAAACCAAACGAATGCAAAGCCGTCGATTTCTTTTGCTTCTAACGCAATAGTTTTGTAACTTCTTGCGGTTTCATTGAGTTTTGAGCCTTGACTCGAATAGAAATTTGCTTCGACGGCATAAACGGTATTATCTTTCTTAACCACAAAATCAAATCGTTTTTTCGCTTTACCTTGATTTGAGATGCTCGACAAGTCCAAATTCCATTGCTTTTCAACGTCGGAAAGATACATTTCCTTAAAATAATCGACGTTCCTTTGAAGTCCCGCTTGCACAAGATACGATTCTACCAAATCTTCCATTAAATGACCGCCGCGATTTTTACGTCCGTTACTGTCAAGCCCGACTTCTACGCCTGTAACGTAATCGACGAGATTGTTTATCAAGTGTTCCGAAATAAGTGAGAATAAACCCGTTTTGTGCATAAACATTATGTATTCGTCGATAGAATAGTTTTGTTTTGCAAAATTAAACCAATATTCGCCGTCGCTGTCAATGGCATATATTTCGCGGCTACGAACTGCAAGCAAAATAGGAATGCATTTCAAAACTTTCGGGTATTCCGCTACAAGGTTTTTGAAATCGTTTTCGATATTTTTTGAACCGATAAGCGAGTTGAGAATATTTAATTCAACCTTTATACTTTCTACGTTGCCGTAAACTTTTTCAAAGTCAACGTAAAATTTATAGTCGCAAATACTACTTCTGAATGTATCAAGCCATTCATTAAAATCTCTTTTCATCTGTTGTTTCTCCCTTAGTTGCAAATAAGCAATTCGTTTATTTTGCCGCGTTTATCGCCTTTGCTGTTTATTGCTCGGCTTGCTTCAACACGATTTATTTTATAGTTCTTATACAAATCGTCAAAGAAATTATCTTCTTCGTTTACGTTTTTCGGGTCGGAGTTACTCAAAACGATTTTTGCGCCCGAAAGATTGATTTCGTCTATAAACTTCGACAGTCTGATTTGCTCCTCGTCATCAAACGCTTCGGTATTATATGCCGTAAACCCCGACGTTTCGGAAATAGGGCGATAAGGCGGGTCGAGATATACAAACGTATCTTTATCGATAAACGATTTCGACAACGAATAATCACCGCAAACGATAGTTACGTTTTTGAGTGCTTCGTGTATATTGCGTAAATTTTCATCGTCGCAAATAGTCGGGTTTTTATACGCACCCATAGGAACGTTAAATTGTCCTTTTCTGTTTACGCGATAAAGTCCGTTAAAACAAGTTTTATTCAAGAAAATAAACTGTGCCGCTTTTTCGGTTGCGGTTTCTTCGGTTAATGCCGTTGAATTGAATTTTTCACGAACGGTATAGTAGAAATATTTTCTGCCGTTTTCATCCATAGGCAAAAACAGCATTTGCATTTCGTTAAGTTTTGCAATCAAATTATCTACGTCGTGTTTTACGACTTGATATGCATTTATAAGTTCGGCATTTATATCACTGATATACAATTCTTCAAAATCATATTCGGAAAGCACACTGAAAAACAACGCTCCGCCACCAACCATAGGTTCGGCGTATTTTGTCAAAACTTTTTCTCCGCCAAGGGGGAGCAATTTTTCGATTTCGGCGACAAGTTGACTTTTTCCGCCTACCCACTTTACAAACGGTTTAAGCACAACGGTTTTTGATTTTTCATAACGAACGGTTCTTTTATCAATCGGTTTTTCGGCATTCGACGGAATAATCCACATATTGCCGACCATCATTGCGCCGTTTATTCTGTTTTCACTACATAATACGGAAACGCGTCTTTGCGAAATATTCCATTTTTCGGCGGCTTCTTTTGCTGATATAAAACTTAACATAACGTCTCCTAAAAAATCTTTGCTTATATTATATTCTAAAACTCGAATAATAGCAAGCGATTCTTTATTCATCTAAATGAAAATTTTTAATTAAAACCGGCACTGTTGATATCTCTTTCGTTCCGTAACAAACTGCAAAAAGAGAAAGAGCCTCAAAAAAGTGAGATAAAACACCTCTGCAAGGCTCTGATATCTGCTTACGGAAAGTAGAATACTCCCTGTTTGCAAAGAAAAAAGGTCTGACACGAATTGTATCAAACCTATTCTTCTTGAATGGCGGAGAAGGCGGGATTTGGACCCGCGCTACCTTTAACAGTACTACTCCCTTAGCAGGGGAGCCCCTTCAGCCACTTGGGTACTTCTCCGTAACTGAATTGGTAAATTTTCTATTCAAGCCTATAAATCATAGCACAAAAACAAGCGCTTGTCAAAAAAAATAAAAGGATTTCCGAATTTTTTTATTTTTACTTGCTATTTAGTTTAAAATATTTGACAAAACATAAGTTTAAGTTTATAATCATATAGCAAATTGAAACGGATAGTCGTTCGTTTGCCTGTTTTCGGTGCCGTAGAACCGAAAATTCGTACCGTATTTGCGCCATTAGCTCAATTGGATAGAGCGTTGGTCTACGGAACCAAAGGTTGGGGATTCGAGCTCCTCATGGCGCGCCAAAAATAACCCGATTCGAATATCGAAACGTATTCGAGTCAGGTTATTTTTTTATCTTTAAGTCATGTGATTGCCGACTTATTGCCCGCAATTATTGCCGTTCATCGATTACACGCATTACATGAGTTTATTGCCCGCAATTATTGCCGTGCGTTTGCGTACATTGATTGCCGTACTTAATGCGGATTTTCGATAAAAAAGAAGTTTTTGTTTTTCCGCATTAAGAAATGAAAAACAAGCAAAGTATAAAACGCTTGACTTGTGACATAATATAGTATATAATAAAGTCACAAAAAGGAGGCGTTTAAAGTGACCATAATACCTATGAGAGATTTAAAAGATACCGTAGAGGTTGAAAAAAAATGTGCCGAAGCGAACGGTCCGGTTTTCGTGACCAAGAACGGATACGGGCGTCTCGTGGTGATGGATATCAAATACTACGAACAGATTATGCGTAAGATTTACGAGGTAAAGCAATTAAGCGAAGGGCTTTCGGATATGGAAAAGGGACGGGTAATCGAAGGGGATGCGGTAAAACAAAGAATGACCGAAAAGTATGGACTTTAAGTACTCATATAAATTTACCGAAAAAGCAGAACATGACTTGGACGAAATTTTAAAATATATAAAAGAAGATTTGTTTAATAAGTCTGTGGCATCGGCGTTTTTAGAGCGGGTTTTCGGAAGCATAGACAATATCCGCAATTTTCCGCTTTCGGACATGCTTGTAGAAAATGATTTTTTACCGAGCGTGGGAATACGCCGAGTGGTTATAGATAATTATATAATGTATTACTTTTTTGCCGAGAAAGTTAAAGAAGTTACGATCGTTCGCATTGTATACGGAAAGAGAAATCTTGACGAGATATACCGCGCGTTAGCGGATTGAAATTACGTTTGCCGAAAAATAGCGTCGGACGAAAATAGTAGGCGATTTTCAAGAGATAGTGAGGAGAACGCCGTTTAAAACGAGATTAAAACGTCCTTTAATTTTAGGCAAGATTTAAAAGTATAAGTAGAAAAGTCTTAAAAAGCGTACAAATAGCAATGTCAAAAGGCTATAAACAGCAATGTCAAAAAAAGTGTGTAAGTCGTTTTCGTTGACTTACACGTTTTTTTAACTTCTCTTCGGGTGAGCAATTTAAAATAAAGCAAAAAATTTAATATAAGTATAGGCAGATAATTACCGAAAATTATCTGCCTAATGTTTTTTTATGGGAAATAAAAACGTCCTATATTTATTTTTAATATTTACTTTGCCAATTTTTATGGCAAACTTTTTAAGCGTTTATAAAACAGTAATAAACTATTAAAGTGTTTGCCGAATACCGCACAGACTGCGGGCTACTTTTAAACGACCGTAAAATGACAAACCATAAAGATGACTATAAAACGGCAAGCCGTTTAGACTATAAAATAACGAACTTTTAAGGTGAGAGGATAACTAAGGCTACATTTTGAATTAACGGTAAGGCTTTTTTATAACGGCGGAATATTACCTATAAAAAATACGCAAACTTAAATATGCGGGATGGCTATCTTTCGTGTTTTCGGCTTCGGGATATATTCGACATATTATATATAATATATTTCGGGATTTTTGGCGGGCAGTTTTTTTGTGATGATAAGCGAAAAGTTTTCAAAAGATGCACTAAGTAAAAACAAAATATATGTTTTTTAGCCCCAAAAAGCCGATAAAAAGGAAAAAAATTGTTCTTTAAATGCATAAATTTGTACGCAATATAAAGACATTTGTTAATTATTACATTGAATAAAATACTATATTCTGCCTAAAATGCGTATATAGTATCGATTATGTTGTATTTTTGTTTCTAAAAGACAAACAATAAAATTTACGACGAATATTATTTGTGCAAGTTGCACAAATAATCAAAAATGCGTAAAAAAGAGCAAAAAAAGTTTGACATCGAGAAATTTTTGGAATATTATGGTACAAAACTTGTTCCCAAAGTACGCTCAACTGTTTTTACGTTTTGAACACAGCGGGTTAACGCTTTTTTACTTTATAACGATGCGACGATAAATCGGTCGCACGGAAAATTCAAAACGGGTTTAAAAAACAAAAATTCGAGGTTAAACTAAACGCAAAAATCGCTATCGACGTAGCTGTTTACTTAAACGGAGATATCTCCGTTTTGCGTTTGCTCACGCAAACGCAAAATACGTTTAATAGCGTTAAAAAATAGAAAACATTAAACGGAGGTTTAAACAAAAATGAAAAGACTATTGGCTATGTTGTTAGTCGTTGCCGTTTCGGTCGGCGTTTTTACCGCTTGTAGCGGAGATAACGTCGATACGGGCGCAGTTACTTATCGTACGACGACGGCGGTTATGCCCAGCAACTGGAACGAACTTACCTACCAAGATAACAACGATACTCAAATTATGAATTACTTGGTTTCTTCTTTCTTCGAATACGATTATAAATTCGACGAAGCAAAGGGCGGTAAGTATAAAGAAGACGGATCCGTTAACGTAGACGCAATCGTTTCCGGCGGATATACGACGAATTATTCGGCGGCAACCGCACTTGAAGACGTTACGAGTACCGTTGATGCGAAATGGGGTTACACCGACAAGCAAAAATCCGAAGGCGGATACGCTTGGAAGATTACCCTTCGTCGGGACTTAAAGTGGGACGACGGTACGGAAATTCACGCAGGTGACTTCGTATATTCCATGCAACAGCAGTTGGCCCCCGACTTTTTAAATTATCGTGCAAATACTTTCTACGATACTTTAAGGATTAAAAAGTCGCGTTCTTACTATTATCAAAATCAAGAAGCAACTTATCCCACGATAGGTTCGCTCGGTTATGAGTCGAATGCAGCGGCTGTCGAAGCGGGCGCGGATATTTACATCGACGCTTACAATTTTTACAACGCAAAAGGTTACGTTGACGAAAACGGTAACTTAATCAAACAATGGGTTTCCATAACCGACGAAACCGTTTATAACAGCGTAGAATCTTGGGCAGATCCCGATAACGAGGATATTTACGACGCATTTTCCGGAAAAGAATTGTGGGATTATTTCTTCGGCACCAACGGTAGATATAAAGATTACGTAGAAGTCGGGGCTGCTTATGAATCTTGGCTCGGCGTAAAAGTCGTCAACGAAGAACGCAACGTTTCCTGGAACGATGTAGGTATGTATCAAGTAGATAACGATTCATTCGTGATTTGCTTGGATAAATCTTATCAATTATTGGATGAAAACGGAGAACTTTCTTATCTTGCTGCATACTACATGTCAAAGCTTCCTTTGGTAAAGAGAGATTTGTATGAAAAGTGTAAGATCGCTCCTTCCGAAGGTTCTACCTTGTATACTTCAAAATACAATTCAAGTAAAGATACGACCGCAAGTTGGGGACCGTATAAACTCGAATCTTTCCAAAGCGGTAAATCTTATAAATTAGTTAAAAACGACAATTGGTACGGCTATAACTTAGAGTTATATAAAGGTCAATACGCAGTCGATGCAATCGAATGCGAAATGGTTTCCGAAACAAGCACGCAATGGCTTAAATTCTTAAAAGGCGAAACCGACGACGTTGCTCTCGATACCGACCATGTCGCAGAATACATGTACTCCAAATATACGACGTATACACCCGGTACCGGTACGTTTGCGATGCAGTTATACGGCAATCTCGGCACCTTAAAGGCAAGCGACAATAACAACGGTATACTTGCAATCGACGAATTCAGACAAGCGCTTTCGTTATCGTTAAACAGAAACGACGTAGTCGAAAAGATTTGGCCGGGTACCGCGGTTGCTTGCTACGGCTTGATGAACAGTCAATACTATTACGACGTTTTAAACGGCGGTGTATATAGAGATACCGTACAGGCAAAAGAAGGTTTATTGCGTGCTTACGGCTTTACCAAGGGTGAGGACGGAAAGTGGTCTAACGGCGCGGAAATCGTTAACGCTTCTTTAGAAGACGCTTATGCCGCATTAACCGGGTATAACCCCACTCTCGCAAAAGAATTGGTAAAGGAAGCGTATGCCGAACTTACCGCAAATGCAGATAAATACGGGTACGATTCCACCAAAGATATAACCATAGTTTACGGTTCTTCCGTAGATACGGCGAAACAGCGCGAACGTATGAAATATTTACAAGGCGTAATAGACAACTTGTGCAAAGACACCGGTCTCGAAGGCAAGATTAAGTTGATATTCGACGCTTCTGCCGGTGACAACTGGGCGGATGCTTTCAGAAACGGCGATACGCAAATAGGCTTCGGATACGGCTTCTCGGGTAACCCGTTCAACCCGTTTGACATTGTAGGCGCGTTCGTCGATCCCGACGACAGTTTGAACTATCATACCTATTGGAATACTTCTACGGTTCAAATGACGCTTACTATGCCCGAAGGCGATTACGAAGGTGCTGGCGAAACCATTACGATGAGTTTACGTAACTGGTTCAACTGTTTAAACGGTCTTGCCGAAGAAAAGAACGAAACTTACAAGTACGACTGGGATGCCGGTATTGCTCCTTCCGAAGCAAGATTGACTATTTTGGCGGCGTTAGAGGAACAAGTTATCAAAAAGAGTTACTCCGTAATGCTTATCGGCGAATACAGCGGTTCTTTGTTAAGTCCTAAGTTCTCGCAGTTTAGCTATGAGTATAATACGTTTATGGGCTTCGGCGGAATAAGATATTTAGTCGTTAATAAGACGGATGCCGAATGGAAAGCGTACGTTGCGGCAAACAATAACGATTTGACTTCCGAATACAAGAAGACTGCATAACCGAATATTTACGGGAATCCCCGTAAAAACACAAAAACGACGGCGGACGGAATAATTTTCGCCCGCCGTGATTTTTGTTCTTTAAAATAAACGATAAAAATAACGTTTTTACGGCGTAACGCATATATTTTTTGCGTTACGCCTACAAAACTGTCAAGGAGCATTGCCTATGTATATGTTCAAATACGTGTTAAAAAGACTGGGACTTATGATTATTACCTTTGCGATAATCATGCTCATGTGTTTTACGCTTATAAAACTGTTGCCTATCGTCGTAAACGTCGATTCGAGCAGTGATCCTCTTATTGCGTACAAAAGATTGGAGGCAAGGGGATATATAAAAAACGTCGTTCAAAACGCAAACGGAACCTGGAGTTACGACAGAGTCCCTATTTTGGTTCAATTAGGTTACTACCTCAAAAAAATCTTTGTCAACGGCGACTTCGGTATCGCAACCACATACGGCGAATATCTCAATCAGCCCGTGTGGGACGTTTTCGTGGAAAAACTTCCCCCCACGATACTTATAAATTTATATTCGACTATAATAGGCGTGCCTATCGGTTTGGGGCTCGGAATTTTGGCAGCCCTAAAAAAGAACAAATGGCAGGATCAATTAATTAACGTCATCATAATTTTATTGATTTCCGTTCCGTCAATCGTAATGGGGCTTTTGATACAATACTTTATGTGTTTTAAGTGGAACTGGTTCCCGCTTACGATGAATTCCGGCTACGATTATTTTTCTTGGAGCATGTTTAAATCGATGCTACCGCCTGTATTTGCGTTATGTTTCGGTTCCATTGCAGGCTACGCAAGGTACACGAGGGCGGAACTTTCCGAAGTTTTGACCAACGAATTCATGTTGCTTGCAAGAACGAAGGGTTTAACGAAGGGTCAGGCTACTTTCCGCCATGCAATGAGGAACTCCATGGTTGTAATTTTCCCGTCCATTTTAAGCGAATTCGTAGCCGTTCTTTCGGGTTCTCTTATTATAGAATCCATGTTTTCCGTACCGGGCGTCGGAAGATTGTACCTTAATTCCATCGTTTTCAAAGATTACGACTTCTTTATGTTGCTTTCGGGCTTCTATACTTTGGTAAGTTTGCTTGCCGGTATTGTTATAGACATAAGTTACGGATTTATCGATCCCAGAATAAGAATGGGGGCTAAATAAAATGAAAGAAATCGATTTAAACAACATTCCGACCGAAAAATTCAAATTTGCAAACAAGGCAGACTTTTCTCACGAGAAAAAATTACAAACAAAACCCGTGGGGTATTTTCAGGGTGCCTTCCGCAGATTCAGTAAAAACAAAGGCGCCGTAGTCGGCGCAATAGTAATCTTATGTTTGATAATATTTGCAATCGTAGGTCCGTTTTTTACCCCTTACGGAGTAGATTATTACGACAGTAACTATACGACGACCAGCCCTAAATTAAAACTTTTCGAAAATACCGATTTTTGGAACGGCACAAAGGAAAAGGAAACGGGCTTTGCGGGATATTACGAAGATTACGCAGTCGGTCTGGAAACCGGGCACGATATAATAAAAAACAACAAATATACGGTTGAAGATAACGTATACAAATATCGCTTCGACACATACTACGGCGCAGGTTTCGGAAGATACAGAATCATAACCACCGAAGAGTATCTCGATATTCAAAGATATCAAAACGAAACGGGAAGGCAGGTAATATATCCTACGGTCAAAGCATCGCAACGTCCTCAAGCCGTTCAAGACAAAGAACGTGCAAACCTGTATTATAAAACGAAGATGGTTCAAGGGAAATCTCAACCGGATCTTGACTCCGACGGCAATCTCGTCGTGAACTATTGGTCGTATACCGAAGCGGAAGGACTGCCGTCAACAGCCGCAACCTATAATTCGCTGAGGATAGAAGGCGAAAACGGCTTACAAACCGACGAAGGAACTTCATATTACGTTTACGGTACGGTAGTATCCGGCGGTGTTGAAGTAAGAACTTTCTATTACGAATACTATTGTTATTATCATACGCAGGTTTTAAAAGACGGAATAACCGAGCCTTACTTTGTTTTCGGTACGACGTCCGGCGGAAAAGATATTTTAACCTGTCTTTCTTCCGGCGCAAGATTCTCATTCTTATTTGCTACCGTGGTGGCGGCGGTTAACCTTATCGTCGGCGCGATTTGGGGCTCTATTGCGGGATACTTCGGCGGAAGAGTCGACCTTATCATGGAAAGAATCACCGACGTCCTGGGTGCCGTTCCAACGATGATAGTAATTACCCTTTTAAAACTTCATATGGGTACGTCGAGTCAAGCCCTCGTATTGTTTATCGCATTCTTCTTAACGGGATGGATCGGTATGGCGGGGACGACGCGTATGCAGTTTTATCGTTACAAAAATCAGGAATACGTTTTGGCGGCAAGGACGCTCGGCGCAAACGATTTCAGGCTTATGTTCAAGCATATTTTCCCGAACGCCATCGGTACCTTGGTAACTGCGTGCGCTCTCGTTATCCCTTCAATGATATATTCCGAAACCAATTTATCCTATCTCGGAATAATCAACCTCGAAGCGGGCAAAATTACGAGTGTGGGTACACTTATAGCGGCAGGTCAAAGAGATATGATGATTGCTCCTTTCGTCGCACTTTTCCCGTCACTTTTCTTAGTGCTTTTGATGCTTTCGTTCAACCTTTTCGGTAACGGACTGAGAGACGCTTTCAACCCGTCGTTACGCGGTTCGGAGGGCTAAAGATATGAAACAAATCAAATTATCGGTAAACAACTTAAAAATATCTTTCCGTACCGACGCCGGCATCGTTCAAGCCGTAAGGGGCATCGATTTCGACCTGTACAAAGGCGAAACTTTGGCAATCGTAGGCGAAAGCGGTTCGGGTAAATCGGTCACCAACCGTGCGATAATGGGCATTTTGGCGGGTAACGCCATAAAAGAGGGTGGTGAAATCATTTACGACGGCAGAGATCTTATGAAGATTCCCGAAGAGGAATTCCATAAACTGCGCGGTGATAAAATAGCAATGATTTTCCAAGATCCCATGTCCAGTCTGAATCCGATTATGAGGATAGGCAAACAAATGACCGAAGCCTCTCTTATAAAGGGTAAAGTAAGCCAAAAAGAATCGAGAAAGGCTTTCAACGATATGCTTGCGGCGCTTAACCGCAGTATGGACGAAGCCATGAACGCCGACGGTCGGAAAAAAGCGGAAAATAAAGCACTTTGCTCAGATTTCGATAAATTCGAATACAAACATCTCGATTTGGAATATTCCTACAACAAAGCAAAGGAGGCGGCGGAAAACGCTCTTTCGGACATAGAAGACGTAATGTTCCGCATCGAAAAAAAGGCTTACCAAAACGTAAGAAAAGAACTTGCCGAAATTACGGTTACGGCGGAAAAATCAATCGAAAGATACGTCGTGCATTCGAGGGCTGAAGAACTTAGAAAGAATCTTTCCGAAATAAACGCCCTCACTAAAATATCTTTCGGCGAAAAACTCGGCTCTTTAACCCGCTTTATGTTTAATAAAAGCGAGAAAAAGGACACCGAAGAGGATGCCGACTGGACAGCCATTTATCAAAAACTTTCCGCGGTATCTGATATTTTAAAGGAAGCCTCGGCGTATCAAAAGCCTAACTTTTTTGCCATGGGCTATTACGTTACTTTTTCCAACGAGCCTCTTCCCGATATGGAAATCGACGAACTTAACGCCTTTTTGAGAAAATACCTCGACGACAATTTTATGCTTCACTTTATCGAGGAAGCCAAAAAAGGGGTGTTGTATTCAAACGCCCGTTCTATAGAAAATAAAAAGTCGGCGATAAAACTTATCGACGACAACACTCGATTTTTCAAAGAACTCGATTGCGACAAAAAAACGGCTTACGAAAAGGCTAAAATTTTAGTCGACGGGGTGGAAAAGTCGATAGACGTTCTCGACGTCGTCAAAGATAACCTTTTATACACCTTTAAATCGGGACTGAAAACGTCTTTGGATATGTATTACGAAGGAATACTTCATAACGAAGCCGAAGAAAAGCGTTACGACAAACAAACTAAAAATTACGAAAAACTCATCGAAAGAGGCAAGACGCCCGATTATACGGTTGCCGAAAAAGACCTCGTCAATCTCGAAGACGCCAAAGAAGACGTTTTATCGTATATTTTACGCGTAAAAGAAAAGATGCAATTCGACGTAAACAACAACGATAAAATCGACTTTGACGCAAAGGTAGTGGGGCTTATTGATTTCTTTAAAGAAAAGGCGTCGGCGGTAGTTTTCAGAATAACAAAATCTATTGCCAAAAACCGTGCTTTGAAGCTTTTAGAGGAAGTAGGCATTCCCGAACCGCGCAAACGTTTCCGTCAATACCCCTTCGAACTTTCCGGCGGTATGCGTCAGCGTATAGTTATAGCGATAGCCCTTTCCCTTAACCCCGATATACTTATATGCGACGAACCTACTACGGCTTTGGACGTTACCATTCAGTCGCAGATTTTGGAACTTATAAACAACGTTAAAAAGGAACGTAATCTTACGGTTATATTCATTACGCACGATTTGGGCGTAGTCGCTAACATGGCGGACAGGGTAGCCGTTATGTATGCGGGTAAAATAGTCGAAATCGGTACGGCGGAAGACGTTTTTTATTCCCCCGCACATCCTTATACTTGGGCGCTTTTGTCCTCTATGCCCGATCTCGACACCAAGGATAAACTCGAGGCTATCCCTGGGACTCCGCCCAACATGATTTACCCGCCCAAGGGCGACGCTTTTGCCGAAAGAAACAAATACGCGCTCGAAATCGACTTTGAAGAAGAACCGCCTATGTTTAAAATTTCGGACACTCATTACGCGGCGACGTGGCTTCTTCATCCGTCTGCGCCTAAGGTGGAACCGCCGAGGCAGGTTAAAGAGCGTATAGAAAAAATGAAAAGACAACAACGGGAGGCTTTATAATGAATAAATTCGAAAATGCCGAAACGTTACTTAAAGTAGAAAATCTTTGCCAATATTTCAAACTCGGAAGAGGCGAACTCAAAGCCGTAAACAACGTTAATTTCGAAATCAAAAAAGGCGAAGTTTTCGGACTCGTGGGTGAATCCGGTTGCGGAAAAACCACTACGGGTAGGACTATTATTAAACTTTACGACGCCACGAGCGGGAACGTTTATTTTAAAGGCGAAAGAATAGTTGCGGGCGTAAAATCATATAAAGACAACATTTCGGCTAAAAAAGCCGAGTTGAAAAATGCTTTAAACGCCCTCGAAAAATCCGAAAAATCCGAAAATTACGATATTAAAAAAACCGAACTTATCAAGGAAGCAGAAGGGTATATCGCTACGCAAAAAGCCGAAATAAAAAAGGCTCGGCACGACCAAAAGTATTGCGATAAAGATTATGCAAAAAAACGCGTCAGAGAAATAAACGGCGAGTACGCCTTGAAAATCGACGCCGCCAAGGATGAGGAAAAGAAGTCTCTTATAAAAGAGAGGGACGAACTTTTGAAAACGGCAAAAAAGGAAAGACTCGTTACCAAAATTCAAATGATTTTCCAAGATCCCATTGCGTCGCTCGATCCCCGTATGACGGTCAGAGACATCATTGCCGAAGGACTCGTTATTCACGGCGAAAAAAACAAAGAGGTTATCGACGAAAAGGTCATGAAGATGCTCGACCTCGTAGGGCTTTTACCCGAACATGCGGGAAGATATCCCCATGAATTTTCGGGCGGACAACGTCAGCGTATAGGTATTGCGAGGGCTCTTATATTAAACCCCGACTTTATTATCGCAGACGAGCCGATTTCCGCACTCGACGTGTCCATACAGGCGCAGGTTATCAATCTTTTGAACGAATTGAGAGACACCCTCGGGCTTACCATAATGTTTATTGCGCACGATTTGTCGGTCGTAAAATATTTTTCGGACAGAATCGGCGTAATGTATTACGGTAACATGGTGGAACTTGCGTCCTCCGAAGAACTTTTCGCTCACCCGATGCATCCTTATACCAAATCGCTTTTATCTGCTATTCCGCTTCCCGATCCTTATTACGAAAGACGGCGTAAGAGGATAACTTATAATGCGTTGAAGGAACACGATTATTCTAAGGATAAGCCGTCCATGCGCGAAATACGCCCCGAACACTACGTTTATTGTAACGACGCCGAGGAAGAAAGGTATAAAAAGGAATTGCAAAATGAAGGTTAAACCGTTGCCGTTTATTATAACCTTTGCGGTAGGCATCGTAATCTCCGGCGTGGCTTTTTTGATAATAGCACTTGCCGACAGTGCGATAAGTTTAAATTCTACATCTTCCGTTTTGGGCGCGCTTGCCGATGCTTTTACCGTTTCGGGCGTTATTTTGTTCGGCGTGGGGTGTATAGCGTTTGCCAATCGAAAGGGGACTTTCGACGCTCTCGGGTATTCCGTGGAAAGCGTACTCGTAGTAAGAAACCTTTCACCGAAGCGCAGATTTAAAGAAAGAGAAAATTTTGCCGAATACAGAGAAAGAAAAACCGAGGAAAGAAAGAAAAAAAGCGGTATCGCTCATTACTTTATCGTCGGGTTAATCTTTATAATTATCGCCGTCGGCTTTATTATCGCTTATTCGGTCATCTGAATTTTTTAGCAGATTTACTATAAAAAGCCCCGCACGAGTTTTTGATATAAGTAAGGAAAGTTTTGAGGTTTTAAACTTAACTTTCCGTTTATATCAATCACCGTGCGGGGCTTTTTGTTTTTTTAAAATGTTGCCGTTACGTCAAAAACAGTCGATAACGGGCTTATAGGCGGACTTTTATGCGTTTTACCTTGCCTTTACGGAAGGTAAACGCTTTTTAAATTACCAATCTTTAAAAGACGAAAGGTCTTTATATTGTTTTGTCTTGAATAGAAAAACGCTTTTTATAACGCCTTGTTTTTTGTAAGGCGACGCTTTTTATAATGCGTGAAGCGATTTTTAATCGAGTTCGTCGAGGGATTTCGTAAATGCGGGCAAAACGTTTTCGATAAAATAACCTACTTCGGGTTCGTTTATCGATTTTACGTCTTTACCGATGGAAGCGTAGGCTTTTTTGAATTCTTTATTGCCGGCGTTTACCTCGTCGATGCACTTTATGTAAGCGGCTATTCGGTCGGCGCATTTTACTATTTTATATTCCTCACTGCTTTTGTCGGGGATAAGTGCCTTTTCGTATTCATCGCGTAAATCCTTGTCGAGGGTATCCAAAAGTTTTTTGGAAGCGATAAGTTCCAAGTCTTTATACGCCACGTTTATGTCGCGGTTAAAGTATTTTACGGGGGTGGGAAGATCCCCGGTGATTACCTCACTGCATTCGTGATACAGTGCGTAATTCAAAACTTTTTCGAGATTGTAAGATTTTTCAAACTTTTTGTTGCCGATAAGTGCCAAGGCGTGTGCTATAACGGTAACGTCCATGGTGTGTTCCATGTCGTTTTCTTCTAACGTGGAGTGCATAAGCGACCAACGCTTAATGTACTTCATTCTTTTTAAATATCCGTAAAAATCATTCATAAAATTATTCTCTAAATAAGGTGGGTAAAATTTTTAATAATATTTATAAGGCTTTTTAAATTACTGCGTTTTAAATACTTAACATTAAAAAAGTCGGGCTATAGGTCGATTATCTAACGTTTTTACAAACTATTTATTTAAAACGAGTTTCAAAACGCTTGCCAAAACGTAGGCTTTGTTTGCGTAAGAGAGGGTGGAAAGATACCTTTTGTCTTCTATTATCTCTTTATCGGCGTCGGGTGAGTTTTCTATAAACCCGGCGTGTAAAATGACGGCGTCAGACTTTAAAGGAGTCAAGTCCTTTTCGTAAATTTTATAATCTTCGCCGAAATCGTTATCGATATATAAAACGTCGCAATTTTTAAGGGCTGAAGATAAATCCTGATTATAACTTATTGAGCCTTCCCCGTATTTTTCCTTCAAGCCGAAAAGCCCCGTTTCGTAAGGCGAACAAACGGTTACGTTCATATCTAAAAGCAAAAAGGCATTAAGTGAGGACGATTGCAAATTGGCTTTCGTAACGCAAACAACGTTAAGTCCTTCGAGTTTTCTTTTTGCCTCGTATATCGTAAGCACGTTTGAAAGAGCGAATATCGGACTGTTTAAAAAGTTTGCGTTTATTACCCTCGAAAGCCTTTTGTCGAGTTTGCTTGCGTCGTCTAAAATAGCAGTGTCGACAACGAAGGCGTCGATTCCGAGTTTTGATAAAACGTCAACCGATTCTTCGCCCGATAAAAACTCGTCGATATTACTTCCGCCGATAGGTATCGTCATGGGGTGACCGCTTACCTTATCGATGGCTATTCTGAAAGTAAGTTGAGAAAGCCCGAGTCTTTGATTGGTAATAAGGGCAACGTGTGCGTTTTCGAGCGATTTGTCGACCTCTCCTACCGATTCCGAAATTTTAAGTTGCAATGCGGTGTGAAGGGTTTCAAAGATATCTTCTTTTGTGACTTCGTTTAAATCGACGAGGGCGTCGAAGGTTACCGAACCGCTCGGGCGGTAAGTTTCAAACTTCATAAAGTTCTCCTTTTTTCTGTTCGTTTTAAACTATCGGACTATGTCCGCCTAAAACGCGGGGCGGACTGTATCCGAGTAAAACGGATTATATCCGCCTAAAACGAGGCGGAATATATTTTATTATAGCAAACCGATAAGAATATTTCAAGCCAAAGTAGGCTAAAATTACCGAAAAAAGCCATTTCGGCTATAAAGGTTGCCTTTAAACCCAACAAAACGTCCAAAAAATTTATAAAGGTTATGCGTTTCGTTGTTTTTTTCGGAAAAACTTGTTACAATAATTAAGATAAATATTATAGCAAGGTAAAACGCTCCGCCGAATAATCGATTTTTTACGAATATATCGTAAATGCGATGTAATTACGCCATAATTGCGTTATAAACGGACGGCGTTTTTCGAAGGAATATCATGTCAGTAATCACCGTTAAAAATTTGTCTAAAAAATTTCCCAACCGTCAGGTCTTAAAAGATTTGTCTTTTGAAATTGCCGATAAAGAATTCACCGTAATAACCGGGCTTAAAGAATCGGGTAAAACCACCTTTATAAGAACTCTTTGCGGACTCGATACGGTGGAGAGCGGGGAAATTTTCATCGACGGCGTTTTGATAAACAAACTCGAACCAAAAGACAGAAACATGGCACTTATCGCCGACACCGTGCCACTTAACGTAAACGCTTCGGTTTTCGACAACATGGCTATGGGCATGAAGTTAAGAAAGTACCCTAAAGAGGAAATCGAGTCCAAAGTAAACAAGGCTTGCGAAATTTTAGGGCTTACCGAATATATTCGCCGACTTGTCAAAAACCTTACGCCCGGTTTAAAATACAGGGTGCTTTTGGCAAGAGCCATCGCAAGAGAACCCAACATAATCGTCGTGGACGATATTTTAAAGGGGCTTGAGGCGGGGCTTAAAAAGGAACTCAGAGCCGAAATGCTCAAACTAAACAGAAGGCTCGGCATAAATTTCGTTTATGCGACGAGCGACCCGGTTGACGCAATTACATTGGCGGATAAAATCGCTTTTTTGGAAGAAGGCGTTTTAACTCAATACGGCACGACGAAGGAACTTTACGATAATCCCGCAACTTTGCCGATAGCAACATTTTTCGGTTCTCCCAAAATCAATTTGTTCGTAGGAAGCCTTACCGAAGAAAACGGCGTTTATTATTTCAACGGCGAAGGTTGGAAGATTAAACTTTACGGCGGATTCGACCCGCAAAAGGTTAAAAAATACGTTGAAAAAACCAAACCCGTTACGTTGGCTGTAAGAGCAGAAGATTTTCAACTTGACGAAAACGGTGAGTTTTTTGCAACCGTAAGCGATTGTGACGAGTACGCCGACGGTAGACAAATTTCTATATTGTATTCTGATTTAACGGACGGCGGAGAATATTTTAACGCTATGTTAAAATTAGAAGCCGATAAAAAAGTTCGTTTGTCCGTACCCGCTCAGAGGCTGTTGATTTACGATACCGAAACCGAGGCTTTGATAAATAAAAATTAGTAATTTATTCCGCGTCCTTAATTGAGCGCGGAATTTTAAAAATTGCCGATAACGGGCTTATAGGCGGATTTTATATGCAATATAAGTTTTTATTCGGCGTATTTATAAGGTCAATTAAAACTAAAATTCATATACCGTTTTGTTTTTTCGGCTGATTTTTTTAAATTAAAGCGACATAAAAAACAAAAGAGATTTTAAGGTTAAAGACCTTAAAAGGCAATTTAAAAACCGCCGTTAAAATCTAAAAAACGACTTAAAAAACCGCCGTTAAAAGGTCAAACCGTCGGTGGTAAATGCATACTATATTTCAATAAAAGTCGGGCTATAAGCCGATTATCGCAATATATTCGGCAATTCGTTACGTTTTTTAAACGAACCGATGCGAAATATCGAACGCCAACCCGTTATAACCACAACCCGTTATAACCACGACCCGTTTATAACGACGGTCGGTTTATAACGATAAACAGTATATAACTACAACACGTTTACAAAAAAAGACTTTTCCCCTTTTTACGCAAAAGGGGAAATTCGGAGAATAAAATGTTTTTAGAAAATATCGACTCACCAAAAGACGTTAAAAAATTAAACGTCGAAGATTTACAAACGCTTTCCGACGAAGTAAGGAGTGCCGTAATAAATCGTATATCGAAAATCGGCGGACACAAAGGACCGAACCTCGGCGTCGTCGAACTAACCGTCGGCTATCATTACGTATTCGATTCGCCTTTCGATAAAATCGTTTTCGACGTTTCCCATCAATGCTATCCCCATAAAATACTTACGGGAAGAAAAGACGCTTTTATAAACGACGACATGTTTTCTTCGGCGACGGGTTATACCAATCCCGAGGAAAGCGAGCATGACTTTTTTTTGGTCGGGCATACGTCGACATCTATTTCCCTTGCGTTGGGGTTATGCAAAGCCCGTGACGTAAAAGGCGAAAAACACAACGTTATCGCACTGATAGGCGACGGCAGTTTATCGGGCGGGGAAGCCTTGGAGGCTCTCGATTACGCAGGCGAATACGACAAAAACCTTATTATCATCGTCAACGACAACGACCAAAGCATTGCCGAAAACCACGGCGGTATTTATAAAAATCTTAAAGAGTTGCGTGAAAGCAACGGAAAATGCGAAAAGAACGTTTTCAAGGCTTTCGGGCTTGACTATAAATATTCGGACGACGGGCACGACGTAAAAAAACTCGTCGAACTTTTCCGTTCGGTAAAAGACATAGACCACCCCGTGGTTTTGCATATACACACGATAAAAGGAAAGGGCTTACCTTACGCCGAAAAAAACAGGGAAGCCTGGCATGCGGGCGGTCCCTTTAACGTGGCGGACGGTTCGCCTTTATATCCTTCTAAGGTGAATACGACAGTGCACGACAGTATGATAGATTTACTTAATCGTGACGACAAAGCCGTTATAATAAACGCCGGCACGCCGACGAGTTTCTGTTTTTACGGAGAAGAAAGACAAAAATTACTTGCCGAAGGGCGTTACGTTGACGTAGGCATTGCCGAAGAAAACGCAACGGCTATCGCAAGCGGTATCGCAAAAGGCGGAGGAACGGCGGTATTCGGTACTTACGCACCATTTTTGCAACGAACGTACGACCAGTTGTCGCACGATTTGTGCTTAAACGATAACCCTGCGGTTATTCTCGTTTTTTCGCCCGGGGCGTACGGGTTTTCCTCCAATACCCACCTCGGAATTTGGGATATACAACTTTTTACGAGTTTGCCGAACCTTATTTATCTCGATCCTTATTCCAAGGAAGAATACCTTGCCATGCTCGATTATGCCACGAAGCAAAAAGTTCATCCCGTGGCTATAAGAGTTCACTCGCATTTGCCCGTTAAAAACAGGGTTGACGATACCGACTATTCCGTTACCGACAAATATAAGGTGAGAAAACGCGGAAGCACGGTTGCCGTAATCGCAACAGCACCGACTTTAAAAGTCGCCCTTTCCGCCTCCGATAAAATAGAAAACGCATACGGAAAAAAGATAACGGTAATAAGCCCGACCTTTTTGTCGGGTTTGGATAAAACACTTTTGTCGAAGCTACTTTGCGATCACGAATTGGTTATTACATTGGAGGACGGGCAACTTGACGGAGGCTACGGCGAAAGGGTTGCTTTATATTACGGAAACACCGATATGAAGGTTTTGTCTTTCGGCTTAAAAAAGGCTTTCGACAACATATATAGCCCTGAAGAAAAGTTGAAAGAGAACGGGATTTCCGAAGAAAACATAATTTCCCTTTCGTTGCCGTATATTAAAAAGTAACGTGTATAAATGTTTGAAAATTTTGCCTGTTTTTATTAAAAAGTCGGGCTATAAGTCGTTTAACGGCGTTTTTTGCCGAATAAACGACGCTTATTATCAAAATTACAGGTAATTACCGAAAAAATTTTAAGAAAAAGGTTTTTATGAAAAAACAAGTAATCGCGCTTATCGCGCACGACAACAAAAAGCAAGAAATAGTCGAGTGGGCAAAGGACAACGTGGACGTTTTGAAAAAATACGACCTTTGTGGTACGGGGCATACGGCAAAACTTATTCAAGAAGCCACCGGGTTAGAGGTCGAAGCCCTTCTTCCCGGACCTATGGGCGGTGACCAGCAAACGGGCGCGAGAATAGCCGAAGGAAAAATAGACATGGTCGTTTTCTTTTGGGATCCGCTATCCGCTCAACCGCACGATCCCGACGTAAAAGCACTGTTAAGAATAGCCGTGGTTTACGATATTCCCATTGCCACAAATAAGTCCACGGCAAACTGCATAATAAGATAGATTTTTTAAAAAAGTAAGGCTATAAGCCGTTTATCGGTCGTTTTTACAAAAAAACGCACCCGAAACGGGCGCGAAAAAAGCGTAAGAATATCGTTTTAAAAAAATATAAAAGGCTTGTTAAAAAAGGACGTAAATATTTCTTTGAAAAGGAAAAGCGACACCCAAAAAACGGCAAGCAAATATTTGTCGTTACGCAAATATTTAGCGTTACGCAAATATTCAAACGGCAGATAAATATTTAAGCGAAGTAGTCGTGTACGGCTGCGCTCGAGTCTTTTTGCGAGGCAAGGGAGAACATTTTCAAAAGAAGTTCGCACTTGTTTTTTAAGATATAATCGCAAAACTTCACGGTGGAAAGTCTGCATTTTAAAAACTCGTATAAAGTTTTACTGTCTGTCAAAACGTTTTTGTTTTTCAAAACGTCGACAGAGTTCGTAAAGTCATTCAAATCTTCAAAACTTTCTATAAATTTAACGTTTTTAAAAGTTTCGTTTATTTGGGACAAAACGGTTTCGTCCTTTACCGAAAGTGTGAGGTAAAGATAATCGTCTTTAAAAAGCCCGTCGCCGAAAGACTTCAACTTGTCGTAATCCGTTCTCACTTGGTAAAACAAGGTATCTTTTACGTCGCAATCGACGGACATTACGGGGACGTAGTTTAGGTTTGCTATGTCGCAAAAGCCTTTTTTATTCGTTCCGTAACAAATTATGCCGTCAACGTTGTCGAGTTTTCTGTAAGGGCGTCCGCTTAAAACAAGGGTGTATTCGTCGACAGGGAAAACCTTTCTCAACTCGCTTAAAAAATATTGAAATTCCGCCTGATGCAAAATATCGTCGTCGTTTCCCGAATACACCGAGATAAGTTTAAGGTTGGGCGCAGATCTTAAATTTTTAGCAACCGCCCCCGGCTTATAGTTGTACAAATTGACTATTTGCCAAACCTTTTCTTTGGTTTCTTCGCTGATGGTTTTTCCTTTTTTGTTGTTGATGACGTAAGAAACGGTTGCCGCCGAAACGCCGGCTTCTCTCGCTACGTCGTGGATGGTAATCTTCTTCATAAATCTATTATAGTATCGTTTTTTAATTTTGTCAAATCGTAATTTGCGGTTATCTTAGATATAAAAAACGACTCGCAACGAGAAGATGAAAATTCGAGCAAAAAACTCGACTGTTTTAAAAAAAACTTAACTGTTTGGCAAAAAAACTTTGGTGGAAAACCAACCGTCGGGCGAAGAATTTAATTACGTTTTAACAGCTTTTAGCAATAAAAACGCCCCCGTTTATTAATATTGTTAATATTATTTGTTAAATATTATTTGTACGGCGTTTTAACCGAGTTTTTTCGCATTATCTTTTTAAGATAAAATTCGCCGTTCAATCTTTTCAAAACAAAAACTCGTCAAAAAATTATTTCAATTAAAATTTTACGATAAAATTTTCTATATCGTGTAAGTTTTAGAATACAAAAGGACTTTTCGCGGTTAAAAAAATTTTACAAAAGATGAGATTATGAAAGTCAAAAAATTACTTTTCGTTATAAAAAGAATATGTTTCGTGATAAGCCTGACTTTTTGGACTTACGTTTGTCTGATGGGGCTTTGCAACGTGGCTGAGATGATAACCAAAAACCCGTCGGTAAACTTTTCCTATATAAACTTATACTATATAGCAAGCGGAAGCATGTCCTCGATAGACGAAAGCAATCGGGAGTTTTTAGCCGATAAGCGTGGCGGTTTTTTACAGGTGGACGACGTCGTGGTTGTAAAACGCCTCGAAAACGAGAGGTTAAAAGAGGGCGATATCGTAACTTTTTTAAACGAAAGCGGGTTTCACATAGTCCACCGCATTTATAAAATAAAAAACGACGGTGTCGGCGTAAGATATTTTACGCGTGGCGACGCCAATAACGCCTACGACCCCGAAATCTTATACCGCGAAGACATAAAAGGTTTGTATCTTTTCAGAATCCCTTATATGGGCGAATTTTTCCGCTTTTTAAAAAGTAAGCACGGGTTAATCGCCGTTTTATCGATAATTATGATACGGCTTTTATACGGTTACTTTAAGGAAGAAGAACTTAAAAAATTCGGTCCGCTATATTATTCCGCAACAAAAAACCTCGACGGTAAATTTTAACCGCCGACACAAATGACGGCAATATAAGTTATTGTAAAATAGGAATAGAAACAGATAACGCTTATTTATAAGATTTATGGTATAAATAAAAAGCGTAATATTAAAAAACAAACGATACCTGTCGGGGAAAATTAAAACAATCGATACCTGTCGGAGAAAATTAAAACAAACGATACCTGTCGGGGAAAATTAAAACAATCGATACCTGTCGGGAAAGTTGCACATCAAAGGGTTTACAAATTTCTTTTTTGCGGTTACAATACGGGTGTAAACTACAAAAAAGGAAGATAAAAAATGAAAAACGTTTATCAGGTTACCGATTTTAACTATTTGTACGCTATAAAAAAGACAGAAAGCAAAAAGAAGAAGGTTTTCGATAAAAAACGGGATAAAAAAACGACGTTTATAGACGGAAGACTTGTCAGAATGTCTGTGTTTTCCGCTATAACCGCCGTCGTTATACTTTTGGGCGC
The DNA here is from genome assembly GCA_963650915.1 of Parasutterella excrementihominis. Taxonomy (GTDB): domain Bacteria; phylum Bacillota; class Clostridia; order Christensenellales; family Borkfalkiaceae; genus UBA4636. Next base: position 34,413 of record CAVJMJ010000007.1, read on the forward strand.
ATTGTTGTTTTAATCGTCACCGTGTCTTGCGTGGCGTTGTCGTTTCTAACTTTGCCGTCCGTTGCCGTGCTTTTTTGGTGTTGCTGTTTTTATTTACGCCGTGACTTGCGTTGTCGGTTTAATCGTCGCCGTGTCTTGCGTGGCGTTGTTGTTTCATCGTAAAAGAAAAAAGTTTATAGAAATCTATTTAAAAGTAATAGTTGAAAGGCGAAAGGTACTATATTTTAATAATGTCCGTTATTTGTTAAAAAATATAGCGGTGGCGTAGTCGTGTCTTGACGATGTCGGTTTAATCGTAGTCGGTTTTGGTTGCGTTGCAAAAAAGAACGTCTGCACTTATCCGCTATTTACTAATTCGCTATTTACGAGGCGATAAGTCTTACGCAGACGGCGGTCATATCGTCTTCGGGTGCACCGCCCGAAAGTTCGAGTGCCTTTTTTACTATGGTGTCCGCAAGTTCTTGCGGATTGTGTATAGGTGCGGTTTTTAAAAATTCAATCAAGTCGCCGGATGAGGTAAAAGCGTCTGTCACCCCGTCGGACAGCATGACTATAACGTCGTTTTTGTCAAGCGTTTGGTACGCCGTGGTGGGGCGCAAGTCGTCTAAAATTCCGAGGGGGAGGGACGAGCCTTCTATAAACCTCATTCCGTCTTCGGAGAGGATGAAACCGTATGGAGAGCCTATTTTTATAAACGCCGTGTCGCCCCTTTGTAAATCTACGAGTGCGATATCCATAGCCGAAAAATTATCGTCGATCGAAATTGCTAAAAGTTTGTTTACGAGCGACAATATAAATTCCGAATCCATGCCCGCTTTGTAGAGCGATTCTATTAAATTAAGGGCGGTATCGGTGGTTTTTTCGGCTACGTTTCCGCTTCCCATGCCGTCGGAGAGGGCAATCAAAAAGTTGTTTTCGTCCACTTTAACGAGGGAGTATCCGTCGCCGGATGCTTCCGAGTCAGATTTGGTAACTTTACTTACGCCGAAAGCCGCATCGAGTTTCGGCGCGATTTTTATCGTCAGTGCGATTTCGCCGTCAGAAACGGCTTCCGCCCTCGAAAGCGTAAGTTTTTGCCCGAATGCTTCGGACAAAATTAAAGTTACGTCTTTTTCCTCAAAGACGTCAATCGGCAATATAAGTTGGATTTCCGTATCCCGACCTTGACCGAAACACAGTACACCGTCGCATTTTATTCCGCGCTTACCGAGCCTTTTTAAAATGCGTTTTTCTTCGTCGACGTTTTCTAACGAAGAGTACGACAGTGTCAGTGCGATAGACTTTAAAACTTCGGCAACGCCGGTCGACTGCATGCCTAAAATTTCCTTGGTTTTATCTCCGCCTTCGGCGTTCTTTATATACTCGTAATATAGCCCTATAAGCCTGTTAACTTCAAAAATGGCACTGTTCGGATATCCGCAAACGTCGGTAAAAACTTTGGGTAAATCGACTATCGAAACACGCCCTTTGTTAATTCCTATGCGTATTATTTTTTCTATGACTTCGCGCTTCGGCGCGTTTTTTTTGACGCAGTTTGATTTAAGAGTGCAGTTAGAACACATGTTAAACAAGACTTCGTCCACCATTTTTTCCACCAAAACTTCGGTGCTTTCCGAACATTTTTTTAGGTTTTGAAAGGCGTCGCGCATCTGGTAAAAAACGCCTGATACGTCGTAGAGCCGTTTTGAAGTATCGGCACGATTTTTGCTTATTATGGATCTGGTGAGTGCGCCGTCGGGGTCGAAATTGTATTTCTTTTTAAATTTTTCTATAAATTTGTCCGAAACGAGGGCGGAACAAAGAATTACGGTCATCACGGGTATTGCGTTTATATAACCGTATTCTCCGTAAAAACCTAAAAACAGTCCGCATACGGTTTCGGCAAGGCAAACGCCTATCGCCGTAAGTAGCGACGGCAAGTTTTTAAGGGCGACGTAGGCGCAGGCAAAAATCGAAAACGCCGCAAGGTATTTATAGTTTTGGGTAACTATTACAAGCGGTGTCGCACACGTTATCCCGACTATTTGCGACAAACCGTTTTTATAATATCTCGAAAGCAATATAAAAACCAAAACTGCAAAAGTTCTGTATACGGTTTCGCCGAACAAATTTATTATTCCTACCGCCGTAAAAACGAAAAAGACAATAGAGGATAAAGCCTCCGAAGTCGTCATGTAACGGCTTAATTTTTTGCGCGTTAATGCGTTTAAAAAAACCTCGCAAAGTAGTGAAAATATGACGATAATCGACACATAGACCGACTTTTCAATAAATTTACTCGGAAAATCTTTAATAAAATATAGGATTAACCCCGCTATTACGTAAAGTATAATTTCGGCTTTCGGCGTGCGTCCTTTTTTTCGGTATATGAAAAAAACCACGCCGAGAAGCAAGGCAAAAATTGCACCTACCGCCAAAAAGTAAGGATCGCTATATATAAAAAAGGAAAGAAGAAAGGCAAGTGCGGTAGTATATATAAACGCCCCCGAATATAAAAGCGCTATGTAAAAGGCACACGAAAAAGGTGCCTTTTCGTAAACTACGTTAAGGGCGCAAAAAATTATGAGATACACGGGGAAAAGTAAAATTTTTTTAGTCAAATCGTAATTTTTCATGGTAAGATAACTTTACCATATATTCTTTTTCGTAAAAGGATAATATTTGTTTTTTTAGGTCGTAATTTGTCCGAAAACAAAAAAGATAAAATCGGTTGATTAAACGGGCAAAGTGTTGTATAATAAAAATATGAAAACCAAGTCACTCAAAATTTTTATATTATTTTTGGCAATAGTGCTTTTTACGGGTTCGAGCGCACTTTTTTTGCCGTCAAGTATCGAGACATCGGCACTTTCTTCAAAAAACGAATTAATTTCTTTGCAAAAAGAAGTAAATTCGGATAATACCGCCACTACCGCTACATCTAAAAAATATTGGCTTGTTAATGTAAAATTTAGCGATTCCACGGATTTTGAGGAGGATTTTACCGAGATTTTAAAAAGGACTTTTACGACGAGCAAACAGAGCGTAAAAGAATATTTTAAAACCGTTTCGGAAGGGAAATACGATTTCGACGCCGATTTTTTAAGCGAAACGGCAGTCGTACTCGATAAACCTCAAAATTATTACGAGCCTAAATATCATCATATAAGCGGTAATCTTTATACTCTTGTTAACCAAAACGGCTACGACAATAGATATTTCGACGAGGAAGGTAACCCTTGCTCGTCCGAAAAAGAAGGCGCTAAACGGCATATAGACCGACTTTTGAGGGAAAGAGAACTCATAAAAGCCATTTGCTTAAAAGTAGAAAAATCAGAAAAAATTCTCGATAGCGACGGCGACGGAATTATCGACGGAATAAGTTTTATTATAAAGTCGGAAGGTGACGATTTTTCTTGGGACGACCTTTTATGGCCGCACAGAAGCACTCTAAACGGTTATAGCGAACAACTTTTAAATCAATATTTTATACCGAACGAAAACGAAGTGTCTCCGCTTGATTTTCTTCCCGTAAAAATCAATGAAAAATCGGTTTTCGGATATACATTGTTTACGACGGAAGCCCTTTCAAAACAAAATATTAAAGATTCCGACGGCAACGCAATATATTCGCCGTCGCTTGTCTGCCACGAATACATGCACGATTTGGGCATCGCCGATTATTACGCTTATAACGGTGACGGAAGTTTATATTCCGACGAGCCTGTCGGCGAACTCGATATAATGGGCGGTGTGGGTATTTTACCGCAAATGCCGTTAAGCTACACGAGGTATCGCCTCGGTTTTATCGGTGACGAAAATATAGAACCCGTCGTAAGCGGTGGACGATACACACTTTTCCCCACGACGACGAGCAGTAAAATAAAGGCACTCAAACTCGTTTTGAACGATTACGACGAAACGGGCGAGTACTTTATGATAGAGGCAAGGACTTCCGACGGCTCTTTTGTCGACGGAACTTTGTCGGGTTCGGGAATCGTCGTGTACAGAATCGACGAAAAAAACGCCTATTACGATTATGACGGAAGTTTAGGCACTCAAAATTTAGGCAACATGTACGGCGGAAACGAAGTTTACGTTTTTAGAATTAACCACGGCGTTTTAAAAGACGCATCGGGGTTTTCTTACGCACTTTTAAACGGCAAAAACACAAAAATATCGCTTCAAAGCAGTAATAATTTTGCCGATAACTCGACTATCGGTAATCTCGATAAGTCCGCATATAAGACCGTTATCGACCCAAACAGCGGACTTTTGGTTACTTCGCTTTGTTACGAAAACGGCAATAACAGCGGAATTTTGTTGTCTAATATTACGTCGAATGCCGACGGCTCGTTTTCCTTTGATTTAAACTTTGACGAAATCATTACTAAGGATTTTTCGGCACAAATAAAAAGGCATTATAATAATAAAAATTATCTTGTAACTTGGAGCGGTGCAAAACGCGACGGCGACGTTAAAATTTACCTGTCCCGAACGGAAGGGATTCTTCGCTACAAAAACGGTGAGTATCTACTTAAAAAATCCGTAAGCCAATCTATGCTCGAAAGCGGAAACGTTTACGAAAACGAAGCCGTTTTTATAAATTCCACGGCGGCGTCCTACGGACAAGCGATATTGGCAAATACTACGGAAACGGTAGCCGTTTTTGCCGTTTGCGACGGCAAAGTTTATTACGTCGGCGTGTTAAACCCCGTAAAACCGACCTTTACGGAATACCTTTTCGGAACCACGAAATGGCTTGCCATGATAATATCTTTGCTCGTTATCCTCGTTTTGTCCGTCGCGGGGGTAATAATATATTCGGTTATAAAAGAAAAACGTAAAATGCAAAACGCCGAACCGGACGTCGACCTTTCCTCGGTTTACGGCGAAAATTATTGGATGAATCAGGGCGACGACGAGCCGAACGGTGCCGACGGCGAAACCACGGACGACGAAAACGACGACGAAAATTCCGATGGCGAAAAAGCCGACGACGACCTAAAAAACGACGAATAAGATAAAAACCGTATACGGTTTGAAAAAAACAAGGAAAATATAAACTTAAAAAAGTAGAAGAGAATGGCAAAAATGGAAAATATCGAATGCGAAAAAGTCAGAAACGTTAAATTATGTTATGTAGGCGGAGGCTCTAAAAACCGGGCACGGGTTTTAAGGTTTTGTGCGTGCCAAAAAGCACGGCACGAATATTTTAAGTCGGTAAGCGATTGCGCTTGCCGACTTTTAGTTAAGAAACATATTAAAGCCCCGTTGTTTTTAAGCAACGGGGTTTTTAACGCCGAAAAATTTTAAAAACGTTAAATAACGGGCTTATAGGCGGACTTTTTATATCAAAAACAGTTTAAGTTATACGATAAATAACGTAAATTTCAACGACCGTTTTCTTACGATAACGTTACGTTTCTTAAAATAGCGTTACGGATACGTCGTTAACCGCAAAAGTCGTTTCTTTTTAAGGCACGGAAAAATCAAATCGGAAAACGTCGTTAAAAAAAGTAATGCGAAAGGCATAAACAGATAGAAAAGGCATAAATAGATAGCGAAGGTTAAAACAGATAACAAACGAGGTTTATATCTGTTAGAAATGAAAAAAGAGCGTACATTGTATTTTTTTAATAAATATATTACCTCTTTTTAACAAATCTACAAAATATATTGCGTCTTTTTGAAAATCGGTATTGACAAAATTTTGTATACGTGATATACTATTTTAGCAACCCGCAGATAATCGAAAGGGCGGGGTAATTTATGTAAGGAAGAAAAATCATGAAACTCAACTACAAACGCACAATTTTGGTAGGCTTTGCATTCTTTTTAATTTGCGCCTTCTGGCAAGCGTACGACACCATCGTGCCCCTTATTTTGACGAATAAGTTTGATATGCCGCAAACTTGGTCGGGCGTAATAATGGCACTCGACAACATATTCGCCGTTTTTATGCTTCCTTTTTTCGGTTCTTTATCGGATAAAACGAAAACAAAATTCGGCAGAAGAACTCCATTTATTTTCGTCGGCACGATATGTGCGGCAATTTCCTTTACCTTGCTCGGTTTTGCAACGAGCCTTGGGATGTTCATATTTTTACTGCTTTTATCCCTTATATCCATGGCGATATTCCGTTCACCCGCAGTGGCTTTGATGCCCGACGTTACCGTAAAACCGTTAAGGTCCAAAGCTAACGCCGTTATAAACTTAATGGGAACCGTCGGCGGTATCATAATTTTGGTACTTGCCACCGTCTTTAAGACGAGTGAAACGGGAAAAACAGATTTCCGTTTTTATATTATTGCCGTTTGTGCGGTAATGATAGTTGCGCTTTTGATTTTTATATTCACCGTAAAAGAGCCTTTATGGGCAAAAGAAATGCAAGAAGAAACGGAAAGACTCGGTTGCGATAAGGAAACCGAAGAACGCGAAACCGTCGGCGGTAAACTTTCAAAAGGTCAATTCGTTTCGTTGATTTTGATACTTGCTTCGGTTGCACTTTGGTATATCGGTTACAACGCCGTTACTTCAAAATATTCGGTTTACGCTTCAAACTATCTTCACGTCAGTTATTCGACCACTTTGTTGATAGCGCAGGCGGCAGCCGTTATTAGTTATATTCCCGTAGGTATCGTCGCATCCAAACTCGGTAGAAGAAAAACCATATTAGCGGGTGTTTTAATGCTTTTCGGTTCCTTCTTAGGAGCGGCGTTTATAACTTCGGAAAGCCCCGCATGGCTTATGTATATTCTGTTTGCGCTTGCCGGTATAGGCTGGGCAACAATTAACGTTAACTCTTTCCCGATGGTCGTAGAACTTGCAAAAGGTTCTGACGTCGGTAAATACACCGGTTACTATTATACCGCATCCATGGCGGCGCAAATCGTTACCCCCGTGGTTTCGGGCTTGCTTATGGATAAAATAGGTTACCAGACGCTTTTCCCGTATGCGGCGGTTTTCGTTGCCCTTGCTTTCGTAACGATGTTCTTCGTAAGACACGGCGATTCTAAACCCGAAGCCAAAGTGGGCATCGAAGCACTCGACATTCAAGACGACTGATTTTCTATTTTAAAAAAAGTACCGCAGGGCGTTTTTAAAATTTTTTATTTTAAAAAAAGTACCGCAGGGCGTTTTTATAATTTTCTATTTAAAAAAAAGCACCGCAAAGCGGTTTTAAAAAGTTATCTCATAAAAAAAAGTTATTTCATAATAAAAAAAGGTTACCGTAAGGCGGGTTGAAAGTAATTACCGCCTTACGAACCGTATAAACATAACAAGGAGTACAAAAAATGGACGTACAAGAAATTTTATCGAAATGCGACCACACGTTGCTCGGTCAAACGGCAACTTGGCAGGATATTAAAGCCGTTCTGGACGACGGCATCAAATACAAAACGGCAAGCGCATGCATACCGCCCTGCTATGTAAAAAAGGCAAAGGAATACGTAAAGGACAAACTCGCGATATGTACCGTTATAGGGTTTCCCAACGGCTACAACACGACTACAGTCAAAGTTTTTGAAACGAATGAAGCAATAAAAGAGGGTGCCGACGAAATAGACATGGTTATAAATATCGGTGCGCTCAAAGAAAAAAATTACGAATACGTTAAAAATGAAATTGCGGAAATCAAAAAGGCTTGCGGAAACAAAATTTTAAAAGTCATCATCGAAACATGCCTTTTAACCGAAGAAGAAAAACTTATTATGTGCAGTATCGTTACCGAAGCGGGTGCGGACTATATTAAAACTTCCACAGGCTTTTCGACCGCCGGTGCAACGAGGGAAGACGTAAAATTAATGCGTGAAAACGTAGGCAAAAACGTCCTCGTAAAGGCTGCGGGCGGTATTAAAAACTTGCAAGACGCCGAAGATTTTATAAAACTTGGCGCATCGAGGCTGGGTACGAGCAGAGTCGTTAAAGCGGTAAAAGCACTTAACGAATAACAATGTAATCTCGGTTATCTATAAAAACAAGTTGCTTTGTTAATCGGCAAAAACGGGGCTATAAGCCCGTTATTCAATAAAAAAATTAATCACGGAGGATTTTTATGTCTATTCCCACCCCACACATTACGGCAAAAAAAGGTGATTTTGCAAAGACCGTTTTAATGCCGGGCGATCCTAAACGTTCAAAATTCATTGCGGAAAATTTTCTTGAAAACGCAGTACTCGTAAACGACGTAAGAGGCGTTCAAGGTTACACGGGATATTATAAAGGAAAACGAGTTTCCGTTATGGCTTCAGGCATGGGGCAACCCGCTATCGGTATATATTCGTACGAACTTTTCAAGTTTTACGACGTTTCGAGCATTATCAGAGTAGGCTCTTGCGGGTCTTTAGATCCCGATTTAAAAGTGCGCGATATTATTCTTGCAATGGGTGCTTGCACCGACGGCAATTTTGCCCATCAATACAGGCTTCCGGGGACTTTCAGTCCGATTGCAGACTTCGGCTTGCTTAAAGCGGCGGCGGAAGAATGCGACAAAGCGGGCGTACACTATAAAGTAGGCAACATTTTCTCGTCCGACGTTTTTTACGACGACGCATCGAGCGGTATGGACTGGGCAAAAATGGGCGTTTTGGGGGTTGAAATGGAATCGGCGGCTTTATATTGCAACGCCGCAAGACTCGGTAAAAAAGCCCTTTGTATTTGCACGGTAAGCGATTCTTTCGTTCGCCCCGAAGATAATACGACCGCCGAAGAAAGGCAAAATTCCTTTACTAAAATGATGGAAATTGCCTTAAATATTGCGGAAGAATAATTTTAGACGGCTAAAAATTATAGACGGCTAACAAAATTTTAACGGTTATAAAATTAAAAACTTATGACTATTACGGCGGTTATTGACGCTCGTCAAATTTTCTTCTTTTTCGGATGAAAGAGGGGACGATTTGTTACGATTCGCCGTATAACTTAGCATATAAAAAGAGAGGAAACAATGAGTAAAAGATTATTTTTGATTGTTCTCGACAGTTTCGGCATCGGCTATGAGCCAGACGCCTATTTGTGGCACGACGAAGGCAGTAATACTTTGGGCGCAATAAGAAACGCTCCTGAGTTTAATTGTCCTAATTTAAAAAATTTAGGTCTTTTTAATATCGACGGCGTCGGAAAAGGAGTGGAAAACCCTACCGCCGCTTACGCAAGGATGCAAGAATCTTCCATGGGTAAGGACACCACCATCGGTCATTGGGAAATCGCGGGGATTATTTCGCCCACTCCTTTCCCGACCTATCCTAACGGGTTCCCGAAAGAAATCGTTTCGGAATTTGAAAGAAGAACGGGCAGAAAAACTTTGTGCAATAAGCCATATTCGGGTACCGAAGTCATTAAAGATTACGGCGAGGAAAGCATAAAAACGGGTGCGTTGATTATCTATACTTCGGCGGACAGCGTTTTTCAGATTGCCGCACACGAAGACGTGGTTCCCGTTCCCGAACTTTATCGCTATTGCGAAATCGCACGGGAAATTTTACAAGGCGAACACGCCGTCGGTAGAGTAATCGCTCGCCCGTTTGACGGTGAGTATCCCTTCCACAGAACGGCTCGTCGTCACGATTATTCACTCGTTCCCACCAAAACCACGATGCTCGATTTGTTGAAAAAAGCGGGTTACGATACCATTTCGGTCGGCAAAATTTACGATATTTTTGCGGGAAAATCCCTTTCGGAATCCAACCGCACCGTGTCTAACGCAGACGGCATGCAAAAGACTATGGATATTTCAAAGCGTGACTTTAACGGACTTTGCTTTACCAATTTAGTCGATTTCGACATGCTGTACGGGCATAGAAACGACGTAAAGGGTTACGCTATGGCAATGACCGAGTTCGACAAATGGCTCGGTGACTTTTTAAAGGTAATTAAAGAGGACGATTTGTTGATGATTACCGCAGACCACGGTTGCGATCCTTCTACGCCTTCTACCGATCACTCGAGAGAATACGTACCGATGCTTTTATACGGAAACAAAATAAAACCCGTCAACCTCGGTACCCGTCCGACTTTTGCGGATATGTCGGCAACCGTTTTGGAATATTTCGGCGTAGAAAAAGAAGACACGGCAGGCACGAGTTTTTTGCAAGAAGTTTTAAAATAAGTCAATAACGGGCTTATAGCCCCACTTATTATAGATAAGAGGTGTAAAATGACAGATAAAGAATTACTTAAAACGGCAATAGACGCAAGAAATGCCGCTTACACGCCCTATTCGCATTTCAGAGTAGGCGCCGCGCTTTTGACAAAAAGCGGAAAGGTTTATACGGGCGGTAATATAGAAAACGCAGGTTATACGCCGACCGTTTGCGCCGAAAGAGTTGCCTTTTTTAAAGCCGTCAATAACGGCGAAAGAGAATTTTCCAAAATTGCGATAGCGGGCGGAAAGGAAGGCGAAGACGTCGTCTTTTGTGCGCCGTGCGGTGTTTGCCGTCAGGTAATGGCGGAATTTTGCGACGACGAATTTGAAGTTATTTTAGGGACGCTCGATAATTTTAAGGTGTATAAATTAGACGAAGTTCTTCCGTTCAGATTCGGACCGAAAGATTTGGCGTAAAACTATTAAAAGTCGCGCTATAAGTCGAAAAACGACGATTTTATATTAGCAAAAATGCTTAAAAAGAGAGATTTCGATTATGAGAATGTACGATATCATTAAGAAAAAACGGGACGGAGAAAGGCTTACGGACGAAGAAATCCGTTGGTTTATCGATGGCTACGTAAAAGGGGAAATTCCCGATTATCAGGTTTCGGCTTTGCTTATGGCAATTTATTTTCAAGACATGGATCTTGACGAAACGGCGGCACTTACCATGGCGGTAAGAGATTCCGGCGATAAACTCGATTTTTCCGACGTAAAAGGAATAAGAGTAGACAAACATTCTACGGGCGGTGTCGGCGATAAAACCAGTTTGATAGTAGCCCCCATCGTGGCAACCCTCGGCGTCAAAGTCGCAAAAATGAGCGGAAGAGGTTTGGGTCACACGGGCGGAACGATTGACAAACTCGAATCCATCCCCGGGTTTAAAACCGACCTCGACAAAAAAGAATTTATAAAAATCGTCAACGACGTAGGCGTTGCAATCGTCGGGCAAAGTGCGGAACTCGCCCCTGCGGACAAACTTTTGTACGCTTTAAGGGATGTAACTGCGACGGTGGAATCCAAACCGCTTATAGTTTCGAGCATTATGGGCAAAAAACTTGCCGCCGACGACGACTGCATAGTTTTGGACGTAAAAACGGGCAGCGGTTCCTTTATGAAAACCGTTGAGGACAGCAAAACCCTTGCAAAAACGATGGTCGACATCGGCAAAAAGGCGGGTAAAAAAATGCTTGCCGTTATCACCGACATGGACAGACCGCTCGGCAACAACATCGGCAACGCTTTGGAAGTTAAAGAAGCCGTTGCGACTTTGCGCGGACAAGGTCCGGAAGATTTAACCGAACTTTGCATAGCCCTTGCCTCGAACATGCTTTATCTTGCCGAAAAGGGTAGTTATGAAGAATGCGAAAACAGCGTAAAGAAAGTAATTGCGGACGGTTCCGCCCTCGACACTCTTGCCAAAATGGTCAAGGCGCAAGGCGGTGACGAAAGAGTTATTTACGATACCGACCTTTTTGAAAAAGCAAAATATTCTTACGCCGTCGTAGCGAACAAAGAAGGCTATATTACACACGTAAACACCGAGGGCTACGGCATTGCCGCACTCGTTTTGGGTGCGGGGAGAAACACCAAAGAGGACGTTATCGACTTTAAAGCGGGTATAATTTTAAACAAGAAAACGGGCGACTATATAACAAAAGGCGAAACGGTGGCAACGCTTTATACGGATAACTTTGCTTCGATTGAAGACGCCGCTTCAAGGCTACTTTCGGCAACGGTTATTTCCGACGAAAAACCCGCCTATAAGCCCATTATCCTCGGAAAAGTCGAATAATTCGATTATAAAAAAATCAAACGAAAAAATCGCAAATATACGATAAGGGGCGCCTCGATTGCGGCGAAAAATGCGATTAAATAAACATCGAGAGATATTTTTTATGGCAAAACTTTATTTTAAATACGGCGCCATGGGGTGTTCCAAAACGGCGCAGGCACTTATTACCAAATTTAATTACGAAGAACGCGACATGAAGGTTTTTTTATTGAAACCGTCGATAGACACGCGTGACGGCGAATCAGTCGTTACTTCGAGAATAGGCTTGACAAAACCTTGTTTTTCCCTTCAACCAAGCGAAAACGTTTACGAAATTTATAAAAACGAATATTCCGACTGCAAGGTGGTTATCGTCGACGAATGTCAGTTTTTAACCCCGGAGCAAGTCGACCAACTCGACGATATAGTTATCGATTTTGACGTTCCCGTGCTTTGCTTCGGGCTTGCTACCGACTTTGCAACCCACCTTTTTCCGGGGAGCAGAAGGCTTTTTGAAATTGCCGAATCCATATCGGAAATAAAATCGGTTTGCAAATGCGGTTCAAAAGCCACGGTAAACGCTCGCTTCGACGATAACGGCAACATCGTTACCGAAGGCGCGCAAATTTGCCTCGGCGGTAACGACAGATACGTTGCAATGTGCAGGCGTTGCTATCTTAAAAAAATCAAAGAACAGAAAAAAGGTAAATTTGCCGACGAAAAATCCGACTGACGACAGGAGTTATCTATGAATATCTGGCACGATATCCGAAAAGAAAGAATTACGCCCGAAAAATTCGAGGCACTTATTGAAATCCCTAAGGGAAGCAAAGCAAAATACGAACTGGATAAAGAAACCGGAAGACTCAGACTCGATAGATTTTTATATACTTCGACGGTGTATCCCGCAAACTACGGGTTTATTCCGAGGACGCTTGCCGAGGATATGGATCCGTTGGACGTTTTGGTTTTGTGCAGTGACGCTATTTATCCCATGACGATAATAACTTGCAAACCGATAGGCGTTATAAGAATGTACGACAATAACGAACTCGACGAAAAAGTCATCGCCGTTGCCTTGGGCGATCCGAGTTATAAAGATTACGACGATATCGACATGCTTCCGAAGCACATTTTTGAAGAAATGATGCACTTTTTCGAGGTTTACAAAACACTCGAGCATAAAATTACTTCCGTAAAAGAAATTTGCCATAAGGAAGTAGCGATAGAAGTAATTCAAAAATGCATGGATATTTACGCTAAAAAATATAACAGATAATTTAATTAAAATAATTTAATTAAAAAAGCCCGCCTTTTAAGCCGTTAATCGGCTTATAGGCGGACTTTTTATATTTTTTATCATAACTTTAAGTTGTTTTTCGTAGTCTGAATACGTTTTATCGTAACCGAAATACGTTTTATCGTAGTTTAAGTGCGTTTTATCGTAACCATACGTTTTCAAACCGTAAAAGGCTCGGAAGGTTTAACTCAATCGTCCAAACATTGCCTTCAAGCCGTAAAAAGGCTTGAAAAACTTTACACCGTTAAAGTCCGCCTTTTAAGCCGTTAATCGGCTTATAGGCGGACTTTTTATATTTTTTTATTTGCAACCGCCGCAATTACGACAGTTGCCGGTGCAATTTGACGGCTTTTTGCCGAGGCTACCCGAAACGTTTCCGGAATAGTCTCTTTCCATTTTTGTTTTGCAGACGGGGCAAAAAACTTCCGTTTGGCAGTTTTTTACGAGTTCAGATACTTTTTTCCCGCAAGAGGGGCATTTATAATCAAATAACGGCATACCGTTAACTCCTTAAAAAATCTATTGCTTGGGTTTTTGACGGAAATTTTTTAAAATAGCATTTTGCGCCCTCTCTTCCGTCAAGTTGGTTTATAAGATCCGCCGCGACCTCCCAATTGTCGGTAATTACGAGCCTCGTTTTATGTTTTACGGCGTAAAATCTATCTCGGTACTTGGTAACGAACATGGTTTCTATTCTCAATTTTTGTCTTTCGGCTTTTTCTTTTTGCTCGGCAAGTTGTCTTCCCTCGGCTATTTTGCGAAGTCTTAAAAGTTCGTTTTTATCGGTATTTTTAATCTTTAACGCATTGATGATTTGTGAGCAATCGCCTTTACTCAAACCGTATTTGGAAAGTTCCTCGAATTCCTCTTTGCTTATTTTTGCCTTTACGAAGTTCAACTGTTTTTCGGTTGCGGGGGCTTTTTGCCAAGAATAATAACTCGTTAAATCCCACAGCGGACGTTCGTCGTTACGGCAAGCGTTAAAATAATCGTAGGCTTCCTTTAAGGCTTTTTGAAGGGTCGTTTCCTTTCCCTCGGAGTAGACGAATTTTTGTTTGTCTTCGTCGTAAAGGTAATACATAACCTTTGTTTTCCCCAGTTCGTTCATTGCCTTAACGCCGATTCTGTCGCCGTTTGAAAATTGGTATACGAGGTCGCCGTTCGGCTTTTTCGTCCAGTTCACGTTAAAGGCGTCGACGCCTTCGCTTTGGGCAAAAAGTTTAACCGCATGGACGTTCATTACCCAGTTTTCGGGACAGTCCGCCTTGTCGTCGACCACCCATTTAAGGTCGGTAAGCATTCCTTCCACGTCGTAAATCTTCGACCGAGGAATCTCCGTCATGTCAAGCCCTAAAAGGGAGGGAGCGGTACAGATATCGAGGTCGTCCGTAACGCCTACGAGGTCTATAAGGTTTAAATAGCGTTTATTTTCGGCTTTCCTAAGTCCTCTTCCGACCATCTGCGCATACAGGCTTTGGTTTTTCGTCGGGCGGGCGATTATTATGGTTTCTATAAGGGGCATGTCCGTGCCTTCGGTAAAAATCATGCAGTTTACGAGACAGGGGATTTTCCTTGCGGAAAAATCGGCAATGATTTTTTCGCGGTTTTTGGTTTTTTGAGAAACGGCAACCGCCCCGGGTATTTTTGCCGCAATGTTTTCGGCGTGGCTTACCGAAGAAGCAAATATTAAGGTTTGTCCGCGTGCGTATTTTTCGTAAACTTCGGCAATCTCGGCGTTTATTATATCTCTGTCGACGGCGTCGGACAAAGAGTTAACCTGAAAATCGCCCATGTGCAATTTTACCGAATTAAGCTTCCAAGAAACTTTTGCCCTTAAACATCTTACGTTGGAAAGGTAATCGTTTTTAATGCCCCATAATAAGTTTCTTTCAAAAATTATGCTTTGAAAAACGTCGTCGAGCCTGACTTTATCACCGCGGTTCGGCGTTGCGGTAAACCCGAGGTGTAGCCTCGGCTTAAAGTAGGCGTAAACCTCTTTATAACTTTTCGCCGCGGCGTGGTGGGCTTCGTCGGTAATTATGGTGTCGAATTCGTCGGGCTTAAAACTATCAAGCCGTCGTATAAGGGACTGAACGGAAGCCGAAACGACTTCTTCCCCGTGAGAACGATTCATGCCTTGTTCTATTCCGCAAGGGCAGTCGTAATATTTTACGGGCTGACGCACGAGTTCCTCTCGGTGAGAAATTATAAGCACACGCCCACGTCTTCGTATTTTCGAAAAGACCACGGTTTTTCCTAATCCCGTAGCCATCGAAACGAGATACGAACCTTTCTCCAGTCCGTTTATGATGTCGACGCATTCTCTTTGGTAATCTCTTAATTCCATAATTTTCCCGTAGCTTTTATATTTTTTTCGCTTTAATTTTAGCACTTATGTAAAAAAAGGTCAACGAATATATAAAAACATCGTAAAATAGGCAAAAAAGTCGGCGAATATAATAACGATCCGATAAACGGAAATTTTATAATCATATACACATTGCATATGATTGTGATTCGTAAGAGTTAATCGTTTTACACATATTTTTAACGGGCGGAAAAATGGCGTCTTTAACTCTTTCGTTTTTTTGCGCATAAAAACGTGAAATCTATCTCTGCACGGAAAGCGGTTATTCCTAACGTATTTACTCTTGATTTTTTTTGTCAAAATATGTTACGATAAAATAAAAAATATAAGAGGGTTACAACAAATGAAAAGTAAAGAAATTACCGTATCGGATCAGGAAATACATATCAATAAAGACGACTATTTTTCTTTAACCGATATTGCGAAATATAAAAATGCCGAAGATCCGAGATTGGTTATACAAAATTGGATGCGCCGAATCGATACGATTCAATATATGGGCTTGTAGGAACAACTCAACAACCCGAATTTTAACCGTGTCGAATTCGATACGTTTAGAAGCGAAGCCGGTCATAATTACTTTACGATGACGCCTAAAAAATGGATAGACGGCGTAAACGCAATCGGCATTGTTTCAAAAGCGGGAAAATATAACGGAGGAACGTACGCGCACAAAGATATTGCCCTGCAATTTGCATCGTGGATTTCGCCCGAAATCAATTTATATATTATCAAATTATATATTATCAAAGAATTCCAAAGACTGAAGGCGGACGAGCAAAAACAACTCGGCTGGACGGTAAAACGCGAGCTTGCCAAGATAAATTACCATATTCATACCGACGCTATTAAGGATAATATCGTTATTCCGCTTGAAATTTCAAAATAGCAAGAGGCTTTCGTTTATGCAAACGAAGCCGACGTTTTGAACGTTGCTTTATTCGGCATGACCGAACGTGAATGGAGGGATAAAAACCCAGATAAAAAAGGTAATATCCGCGACTATGCAGATGTATCGCAACTCGTATGTCTTTCTAACCTCGAAAACTTAAACGCCTATTTGATAGAAGGCGGATTAAGCCAACACGAAAGACTTATAAAACTCAATAAAGCGGCGATACGTCAAATGAAGGTTTTGGCGGAAGAAACGACTAAACTATCCGATGACTTTGACGAACGTAATATATAACGGGCGTAAGATGAAATTTGAAGGTGTTATTTCGGACAAAAAAGAGTATAATTACGACGATACGATTACGATAAAATAATTACGGCGAAGTTACGGCGTGATTAGGCGAAGATAATCTTGCCGAGAAAGAAGCAAAAAAGATTTTCGGCGAGGGGTTTACGGCGATAACCGTCCTATAAAGAAAAACAAATAAAATTTTCGCTACCGTTTTTACTACATAATCTCTTGCAAAAGAAAATTTATTGTGCTAACATAGTAGGTACCCTTTTTAAGGATACCTTTTTTTATGGAGTGAGAACATGATAATAAAGGGCTTGCAAAAATTAACTTTACTCGATTATCCCGGGAAATGCGCTTGCACCGTATTTACTTTCGGGTGTAATTTGCGTTGCCCGTTTTGTCATAACTCGTCGCTCGTTATAAAAAGAGAGGGTGACGACGGCGTTATATCGGAGGACGAGTTTTTTAAATTCCTCGACGGAAGAAAGGGACTAATCGACGGCGTTGCCATAACGGGAGGGGAGCCTTTGCTTCAACCCGATATACGCGACTTTATTATTAAAATAAAGAAGAAGGGCTTTTCGGTAAAACTCGACACCAACGGCACGAGCCCCGAAAAATTAAAGGAACTTATCGACGAAAACTTGCTCGATTACGTTGCGATGGATATAAAAAACAGTTTTAAAAAATATCCCGAAACTGTCGGAATCCCCGACTTTGACGTAACGCCAGTAAAAAAGTCTATCGAAATTTTACTTGACGGTAAAGTCGACTACGAATTCAGAACCACCGTTTGCAAAGAACTTTTTTCTATTGACGATTTTGACGAAATAGCATCCGTTATAAAGGGTGCGAAAAGCTATTTTTTGCAAGCTTATATAGATTCCGGCGATATTTTAAACGGCACTTTTACCGCTCCCGAAAAAGACGATTTGAATACTTATGCAAACCGCCTCAGAGAAAGGTTAGATAATGTGGAAACGAGGGGAATATAAACTGCAAAAACCGCCCCGATTTCGCATATAAAACGAATAATTCGGAAAAAGCAAAAAGCACAATATATTGTGTTTTTTCTTTTTTTATACCACAAAATGTAGTAAAAATTTTTTCGTGAACATTTAAAAAATACGCCTATATTTCTTTGACAGAACCCACTCTTTGTGATAGTATATAAAAGCACCTTTTCGTAGCGCCTTATTTGCGGGGTATTTTACCGTTTTCAATCACACGTATTTATTTTTTGCGTACGAAAAGGTCGTGAAATTTCGTACCTAAAAAGAATAAGGAGTTGTTTTATGTACACGGTAGTAAAAAGAGACGGAAAACAAGTTGATTTTGACATTTCAAAGATCACTTCGGCTATACAGAAAGCCTTCGAGGCTGTAGGGAAGGATTATCACCCCGGCGTGATAGATTTGCTTGCGTTAAACGTTACCTCGGACTTTTCAAGTAAAATCAAGAACGGCAAAATCGCCGTCGAAGACATTCAGGACAGCGTAGAATCCGTTCTTATAAAAGCGGGCTACGGCGACGTTGCAAAGTCTTATATACTTTACCGTAAACAACGCGAAAAGATTCGTAACATGAAGGCTACCATGCTTGACTATAAAGCGATAGTCGACGGGTATTTAAACGTTGCCGACTGGAGAGTAAAGGAAAACTCGACGGTAACCTATTCGGTAGGCGGTTTGATTTTATCCAACTCGGGCGCGATAACGGCAAACTATTGGCTTTCGGAAATTTACGATCAGGAAATCGCCGACGCACACAGAAACGCAGATATTCACATTCACGATTTGTCAATGCTTACGGGATATTGTGCGGGCTGGTCGCTTCGTCAGCTTATAAAGGAAGGTTTAGGCGGGGTAACGGGTAAAATCACCTCTTCGCCGGCAAGCCACCTTGCAACCCTTTGCAATCAGATGGTCAACTTTTTGGGCATCATGCAAAACGAATGGGCGGGCGCACAAGCGTTTTCGTCTTTCGACACCTATCTCGCTCCCTTCGTAAAAGTCGATAATTTAAGTTATCGCGAAGTAAAAAAGGCAATC
The DNA here is from genome assembly GCA_963650915.1 of Parasutterella excrementihominis. Lineage (GTDB taxonomy): Bacteria > Bacillota > Clostridia > Christensenellales > Borkfalkiaceae > UBA4636. The sequence continues at coordinate 53,224 of CAVJMJ010000007.1, forward strand.
GAATCTTTCATTTACGGCGTAAACACTCCCAGCCGTTGGGGTACGCAGGCTCCTTTTTCCAACGTAACGCTCGATTGGGTGGTTCCCAACGATTTAGCCGAACTTAACGCAATCGTCGGCGGAAAGGAAATGGATTTTAAATATAAAGATTGCAAAAAAGAAATGGATATGGTAAACAAAGCCTTTATCGAAGTCATGATAGAAGGCGACGCCAACGGCAGAGGGTTCCAGTATCCCATTCCTACCTATTCCATAACCCGTGATTTCGATTGGTCGGAAACGGAAAACAATAAACTTCTGTTCGAAATGGCGGCAAAATACGGTACTCCTTATTTTTCAAACTACATAAACAGCGACATGCAACCGAGCGACGTAAGGTCGATGTGTTGCAGATTGCGTCTCGATTTAAGAGAACTTCGTAAAAAATCGGGCGGATTTTTCGGTAGCGGTGAAAACACCGGCTCTATCGGCGTCGTAACGATTAATATGCCGAGAATCGCTTATTTGTCCGATTCCGAAGAAGAATTTTACAAACGCCTCGATAAGCTTATGGATCTTTCGGCAAGGTCTTTAAAGACCAAACGCACGGTTATAACCAAACTTATGGACGCAGGTTTATATCCTTACACGAAGCGTTACCTCGGCACTTTCAACAACCACTTCTCCACCATAGGTTTAGTCGGCATGAACGAAGCCTGCCTTAACGCAAAATGGATAGGCAAAGATTTGACCGACGAACGCGCTCAAAAGTTTACCAAGGAAGTTTTAACCCACATGCGCGAAAAACTTTCCGACTATCAGGAGGCTTACGGCGACCTTTACAATTTGGAGGCTACACCCGCCGAATCGACTTCTTATCGTCTTGCAAAACACGATAAAAAGCGTTATCCCGACATTATTACCGCAAACGAAAACGGCACGCCTTATTACACCAACAGTTCACATCTTCCCGTAGGGTATACCGACGATATCTTTTCGGCTTTGAAAATTCAGGACGAATTACAGACTTTGTATACTTCGGGGACGGTATTCCACGCCTTTTTGGGTGAAAAATTGCCCGATTGGAAGGCGGCGGCTACCTTGGTAAGAAAGATTGCCGAAAACCATAAACTGCCTTATTACACACTGTCACCGACTTATTCGGTATGTAAAAATCACGGATATCTTACCGGCGAACATTTTACCTGCCCCGTATGCGGAGAAAAAACCGAAGTGTATTCGCGTATTACAGGTTACTATCGTCCCGTTCAAAACTGGAACGACGGGAAATCTCAGGAATACAAAGACAGAAAAGTTTACGTTATCTCCGATGAAATTAAAAATGGCGAAGGCTTTAACTCTTGCAAATCCGAAAAGCAAGCCGAAGATGTTGAGGCAAAAGTCGGCGAATACGTTTTATGTGCCACGAAAACTTGCCCCAAATGCGCCATGGTTCAGATGATTATGGATAAAAAAGGGGTAAAATATTCCAAAAAATACTTTGAAGAAGATGAAAAATTCTTCCGCGATAACGGAATAACCGAAGCGCCTACCTTGCTCGTTTATACGGGTGAAGGCGTTACGAAAATAGTTAATCCTTCAAACATTAAAAAATACATAGAGGAGGCAAAATAATGACCGACATCATCATAATAGGGGCGGGTACCGCCGGTATGACGGCAGCGGTTTACGCTTTAAGAAATAACAAAACCGTTTTGATACTCGAATCGACTTCGATCGGCGGACAGATTGCCTTTTCCCCCAAAGTGGAAAACTTTCCCTCCTACACCTCGATATCGGGAAGCGACTTTTCAAACAGACTTTTCGAGCAGGTTTTAACACTCGGCGCGTCGTTTGAACTCGAAACGGTTACGGCAATCGTCAAAAAGGAAGACGGTAACTTTATCGTCGGCACCGACGTTTGCGAACACGAAGCAAAAGCGGTAATTATCGCCAACGGCGTAAAGCAAAAACATTTGCCTTTCGAGTCGGAAACAAGGCTTTTAGGGCACGGCGTGTATTACTGCGCCATTTGCGACGGGGCTTTTTACAAGGGAAAAGAAGTCGCCGTAATCGGCGACGGTAACACCGCTTTGCAATCTGCGATTTTGTTGTCGTCCATTTGTTCCAAAGTTTACGTTTTAACCCTTACCGACAAATATTTCGGCGATCAAAGTTTGATAGACGATTTATATAAAACTCAAAATATCGTTACCGTACCAAATACTTCGGTTACCGATTTTTTGGGCGACACCGAACTTAGCGGTATAAAAATGATTCGTGAGGGAAAAGAAGAAGTTCTTTCCGTTCCCGCGGTTTTCGTCGCGATAGGGCAAATTCCCGATAACGAAAAATTCAAAAACGTCGTAACGCTTACCAAAGAAGGGTATATACAAGCCAACGAAAAAACGGAAACTTCCACCTCCGGCGTTTTTGCGGCGGGCGACACGAGAAACAAAGAACTCCGTCAACTTGCTACCGCGGTATCCGACGGCGCTGTTGCCGCAATGAAGGCTATCGAATACGTTCGTAAAGGCTAATTTTTCAGCAGTACCGATTTTGCGTTAAAAATTAGTAAACGAGTTACCCTTTTACGGGTTTTGACTCTTAAAAAAAGACTTTCGCATCGTTTTTTTTGCGAAAGTCTTTTTGTTTTTGCGTAAGTTTTTAAAGTTTTTACAGAACGTAAAAATTCTTTAAAAACTTCTTTATTAAATATTGTTAAGAAAACTTTATTGAGCGTTTTCGGTTTTTTTATTCTTTTTAGGCGGAATTGCAATTTCACCTGCTTTTTCGAGTGCCATCTTGGTAAGAAGGGGACCTACGAGTTCGTAAACGAGTGTTGCCGACAAAACGACCGTCGTTATCGTGTCGGAATATGCGGGAAGGTCGCTTACAACCACTTGCGCCATACCTATTGCAACGCCCGCTTGCGGTAAAAGAGTAAACCCGAGGTATTTTTTTACGTTCGGTTCGGATTTTGCAAGGGTTGCACCGAGTGCCGCTCCGCCGTATTTACCGAGTGATCTCGATACGAGATAGACGATGCCGACTATACCGACCGACAACAAAATTCTTACGTTAAGTTGCGCGCCGGAAATTACGAAGAACAAAACGTAAAGGGGATGAGCCCAACGGTCGTAAGCGTCCATTACCGGTTCTGTGTGGATATCGAAGTTGCAATATATCGCGCCTATCATCATGCAAAGAAGAAGACTTGAAAGGTTCAGCCACTTTGAAAGCGCAACGCCTACGAAGATACATATTATTATAATCGTAAGCCTGTTTGCTCTCGAACGGAAGATCTTTACACCGCCCGCAACGACGAAGCCGAGTGCCGCGCCGATAACGAGAGATAAGCCGATTTCTTTAAGCGGTTCGAGTATGACCGTTGCGGAAAAACCCGTACCGTTTGCAATAGTTTGCGACACGGCGAGGGAAATCGAGAATATCATAAGGCCTATTGCGTCGTCGATTGCAACCACGGGTAAAAGGGTATCGGTTACGGGACCTTTCGCATTATATTGGTGAACGACGAGCAAAGTCGCCGCCGGTGCCGTTGCCGTTGCGATTGCTCCCATTACGAAAACGACGGGGAGTTCTATCACTTTGCAAAAATACAAAACGAGCATCGCAAGGTCAACGAGTATAGCCGTAGAAACCGCTTGAACGACGGTTATTATAAAAACGCCTTTCCCGAGGGTTTTAAGGTGCGAAACCTTAAAGCAAAACCCGATTGAAAAGGCTATGAAACCGAGGGCGATTTCGGTAAGCAAACCGAACGACGATAACAAATTTTCATCGATAAGCCCGAAAGTATAAGGGCTTAAAATAAGACCTGCGATAAGATAAGCCGTAACGTTAGGCAAATGTACGAGATTGCAAAACCTCGTCATTACGATGCCGAGAGCCATTAAGGCTGCAAGCGACAACAAAAGAACGACCGTTTCTGGCATATAAAACTCCTTCAAAAAATGGCTCTATGAGCCGATTAACACTGATTTTCTCTTTCCGATAGCGTATTGTAGTCCCTTTTTTTATAAAATGCAACAAAATTTCGGGGTAAAATTAAAAAAACGGGCGAAAAATCGACGTATAGGCGGACAATTTAAAAAATTTTTTGATAATTTTTGTATAAATACTTGATATTTCTATTTTTTTGTTATATAATACTAATCGTGTAGGAGTTTATCTAAACTTTAACCGTCATATTTCACGTTGAAGAGGTTTAAAATTATGGAAGGCGAAATGAAGAGAAAATTTTTAGCTATAATCGAAGAGCTTGAAGTCGATAACGACGGATATGCGGTCGTTCCCGAAATCGTAGAAGAGGAGCCTTCCGTAGCAACAGAAACCGAACCTATGGCGATTGAAACCGAACCCGTGGTTGTCGAAGCCGAACCCGCCGTGGTTGAGGACGAACCCGTGGTCGTCGAAGCCGAAACACTTTCCGCGGAGACTACGGAAGAAAAAACGCCGTCGGCGGAGGTTGCCGCAACGATAGACAATATCGGAGAGGTTCCCGCTCCCAAATACGTCAACAAGAACTTTGCGCAAAAGATGATGCTTGCCGACGAAGTAATTCAAGACAGATACGACGAAATCAAGAATTACGCTTTAAGGTTCAAAAAACTTAAAGCAAGAATTTCCAAGAAGTTCGAGTCTATAAACCAAGGGCGTTTGCAATTCGTCAAAATTTCCGTTGCGGGCAAAACTTTAAAACTTTATCTCAACATGGATATCTCCGAAGTAGATCCCAAGTTCAGATGTAAAGACATGCACGACAAAGTTACATACGAAACCGTTCCCGTAATGCTTCGTATTAAATCCGGTCGTGCGGTCAGATACGCTAAGATATTAATCGATCAGTGCGCGGCTAAATACGGCTTGGTCGAAAACAAGAAGTTCCAAGAAGTCGACGCAATGAAGGTCGTTGAAGACTTCCTTGCCGAAAGAGAGGCAAAAAAACTTGCCAAACCCGACGACGAAGGCGATTTGGAGAACGACGAGGTTATGGAAGAAACCGCAGTAGCGGAAGATACCCAAGAATAATTTGACACTATTCGAAGCAATTCGACAAAACGGGTGCATTTTTCGTGCACCCGTTTACTTTATTTCGTGTTTTTCCGTTTTACGATATCATAAATTAAAAAAACGCGGGAGAAAGTTCAAAAATGGCGGATGAAATCCCCGATATTTTGCAATTAAAAAATTGCCGAAAGCAAATAAAAACGCTTGACATACGGGTTATAATATAGTACAATATTTTAGCATCTCGAATGGGGTGTTAATTTTTTAGGAAGGCAAATACTATGGCAAAGGGTGTAAGAACAAGAATTACGTTGGCATGCACGGAATGCAATCAAAGGAATTACGACGTGTATAAAAACAAAAAGAACACTCCGGACAGAATCGAGCTTAGCAAATATTGCCCGTTCTGCAAAAAGCATACTCAACACAAAGAAACGAAGTAATTTCGTCTGCTTTTATGCTCCCTTAAGGGGGTTTTCGAGGTGAATCATGAAAGATAATAAGAAACAAGTCGATAAACCGGTTAAAAAAAATAATAAGCCCGACTTTTTCGCAAGAATGGGTCGTTGGTTTAAAACGAAATTTTCCGGAATGGTTTCAGAACTTAAAAAAGTTACTTGGCCTAAATTTTCAAAGGTATTAAAACAAACGGGCGTCGTTATCGCCGTCGTTTTATTTTTCCTTGTAATCGTTACGGCTATAGACTTCGGTTTAACTGAACTTTTAAAAGTCGTCGCCGGAAAGTAATAGGTGTTTTAAATGAGCGCTGAAAATGCAAAATGGTATGTTCTTCATACCTATTCCGGTTACGAGGCAATCGTCGAAGAGGGTTTAAAGAGGCTTATTGAAAACAATAACCTCGGCGACACGATTTACGAAATCAGAATTCCCGAAGAAGAAACCATCGAGGAAAAAGACGGTAAGAAGAAGTTCGTAAAGAGAAAGAAGTTTCCTACCTACGTCTTTTTAAAAATGGTTTACAATAACGATCTTTGGTTTTTGATTACCAATACTCGTGGCGTAACCGGCTTCGTCGGGCCTATGGGGCGTCCCGCTCCGCTTTCTCCGGACGAGGTTAAACGTTTGCGTCTTGACGACTGGGTGGAAAACATCGATATCAAAGTCGGCGATAACGTAAGAATCGTTTCGGGCGCACTTGCGGGTATGGTCGGTACGATTGAAGATCTTCAACCGGAAAACCAGAAGGCGAGTGTTAAAGTGGAAGTATTCGGCAGGGAAACCAACGTCGAATTAAGCTTTATAGAACTCGAAAGGGTTAACGAAGAAAACTAAATAGTAGGTTTTAATTTTATTTTCGATTCCCTTGCGCGCGCGTATGCGTGCGCTATCAATATATATATATATATAATAAGATAAATTGTCTGAATCGCTTTCGAAAGGTTTTTCGTAAGCGTTTGTGGGAGAGGCGTTAAATTTTTTTTACTGGCGCCTTGCTATACCACGTATATGGAGGTAAGTTATGGCAAAAAAAGTTACGGCTGTTGTTAAGCTTCAATTACCCGCCGCTAAAGCAACTCCGGGCCCACCCGTAGGTTCCACGCTTGGTCCTTACGGTATTAACATTCCGGGCTTTACTAAGGAATTCAATGCGAAGACTCAAAATCAAGCAGGTCTCATTATTCCTGTAGTAATTACCATTTATCAGGATCGTTCGTTCACGTTTATTCTCAAGACGCCGCCCGCACCCGTTCTGATCAAAAAAGCCTGCGGTTTGGAATCCGCAAGTGCGACTCCCAACAAAGTCAAGGTAGCAAAGCTTACCAAGGCTCAGGTTGAAGAAATCGCTAAGGTCAAGATGGTTGACACCAATGCCGCTTCTTTGGAAGCTTGCATGAGCATGATATCGGGTACTGCTCGCAGTATGGGTATCACCGTCGAGGAATAATTATATAGGTGGGAGGGCATATTTTGCCCGTTTAACCACGAGGAGGATTTAATTTTATGAAATACGGCAAAAAATACGTTGACAGCAAAAAGTCTTACGACCGTTCAAAAGCATATGAAATCGGCGAAGCGGTAGATCTCGTTTTATCGACCGCAAAAGCCAAATTCGACGAAACCATCGAACTTCACGTCAGATTGGGCGTTGATCCGAAACAAGCCGACCAACAGGTCAGAGGCGTTTTGGTTCTTCCTAACGGTACGGGTAAGTCGGTAAAGGTTTTGGTTATCGCTAAAGGCGAAAAAGCAGACGCGGCAACCGCTGCCGGTGCCGATTACGTCGGTGCGGAAGAAATGGTCGCAAAAATCCAAAAAGAAAACTGGTTCGATTTCGATGTTGTTATTACCACTCCCGATATGATGGGCGTTGTAGGTAGAATCGGTAAACTTTTAGGTCCTAAAGGCTTGATGCCTAACCCGAAGTCCGGTACCGTTACCATGGACGTTCAAAAAGCCATTCACGACGTTAAAGCAGGTAAAGTCGAATACAGACTCGATAAATCCGCTATTATTCACTGCCCCATCGGCAAAAAGTCTTTCGGCAAAGAAAAACTTGTCGAAAACTACACCGCTTTATACGAAGCAATCGTTAAAGCAAAACCTGCCGCAGCCAAAGGTCAATACGTTAAGTCGGTCAACTTGGCTTCCACTATGGGTCCCGGCGTAAAAGTTCTTAACAAAAACATATAATCGCAGTGAATTTATTTGACTATACGGCAAAGTTTTGCTAAAATAGTCATGTTAAAACAAAATAGCCGAAGAAAGCCGGTTCTAAGCTCGATTATCGGGCACCTGCCGAGGTACATTTTCAGACGTATGTGCTATTTACGCCTTTGCTGTACACTCGGCGAAGGCGTTTTTTCGTGCCACATCAAATAAATATAGGAGGATAACCATCTTGTCGGCAAATATTGAAAACAAGAAGCAAATTGTTGAAGATATCAAGACTGAAATTCAGAACGCCAAAAGCGTAGTTTTCGTAAACTATAAAGGTCTTACCGTCAGTGAAGATACGGAATTCCGTACCGCTTTCCGTAAAGCCAACTGCAAGTACCAGGTTTTAAAGAACACTATGGTAAGAAAGGCATTTAACGAACTTGGTATCACTTGCTTTGACGAAGACTTAAACGGTCCTACAGCCGTTGCTTTCGGTAGCGACGAAACCGCAGCCGCAAAAGTCGTAGTAGAAGCATGCAAAAAGTATAACGATAAAATCTCGGTAAAGAGCGCGTATGTTGACGGCGCTTATATCGACGTTAAAGGCGTACAGGCATTATCCGCTATGCCCTCTAAAGAAGAACTCATCGCAAAGATGCTCGGTTCCATGCAAGCGCCTATCTCCGGCTTTGTCGGAGCTTTATCCGGTATTACGCGCAAGTTAGTAATCGCGCTTAACGCCGTTGCGGAAAAGAAAGCCTAAAAAAATCAAAAAATTTAAAAACAATATAAACGGAGGAATTTTAAAATGGCTGATATTGCAAAATTTATCGAAGAAGTTAAGAGTATGACAGTTTTAGAGCTCAACGAACTCGTTAAAGCTTTAGAAGAAGAATTTGGTGTAAGCGCTGCTGCTCCCGTAGCCGTTGCTGCTGCTCCCGCTGCCGCTGCTGCTCCCGTTCAGGAAGAAAAGACCGAATTCAACGTAGTATTAAAAGACTTTGGCGCAAACAAGATCGGCGTTATCAAAGTTGTCAGAGAACTCACCGGTTTAGGCCTTGTTGAAGCTAAGAACATGGTTGAAAAACTCGGCACCGTTAAAGAAGCTGTCGCTAAAGAAGAAGCTGAAAAGATGGTTGCTAAGTTCAAAGAAGCCGGCGCTACCGCTGTTATGGAATAATTTCTTAACAAATAAAAAATCCGTTGTCATAGGCAACGGTTTTTTTATTTTTTGCTTGACAATTTATTTTTAAGTGCTAAAATATTAACGAAGACGAAAGGACTTTCGTCAAACAATATTTTATAGGAGATATATCTTATGTCGATTTTTAAACGCGTCAGTGTAAGAGATTTTACCGACGAAAAAGTAACCGATAAACAAATAGAACTTATTTTAAAAGCGGGAATGCAGGCTCCGTCTGCCGTAAACCAACAACCGTGGGAATTTTTGGTTTGTCGTGATATCGACGCAATAAGAGAATTTTCAAACGTCGGCGGTTTTGCAAGGGCGTTGAAAACGGCAACGGCACTTCTCGTTTTATATTATCGCGAGGACGTAGGGCATCCTATGTTTACCATGCAGGACATGGGTGCTTGCGCAGAAAACTGTTTGTTGGAAGTTGCCGAATTAAACCTCGGTGCCGTTTGGATGGGTATTGCGCCCAAAGAAGAAAGAATGCAACAAGTGGAGTCCGCTTTTGGCAAAATAGACAACGCAAGACCGTTTTGCTTGATTGCCATAGGTCACCCGCAAGCTCAGCCAAAACAAGTTTCAAGATACGACCAAGCAAAAGTTCACTATTATAAAAAGTAATCTTTGTCCGCATTTTTTAAAAAGTGCCCCTATAAGCCTATTATCGGTACTTTTTGTCTGTTATAAAAAGCAAAAACCCTTCGGGATTTCCCGAAGGGTTAAACTTTTTTTTGTTTTTTATTTTTAACCGCGCAAGTTTTTTCTTGTAAATATCTATGCTTTTTATCAAAGAGTCGTAAGTTCTTTCTTATAATTATGGGCACTTTTCATTAAAAAGCGCAATATCTGATTTAGCAAAAATATCGTTCTGTACCCATGTTTTTACTTTTGTAAAAATAAAAACAAACCTATCTTTTTAAATAAAAGACGCCTTAATTTTCGGTAGATTTTAAGGCGTCTTTAATTTTCACAAAAAAAATTTTTTAAAAACCCCTTGACAAAACCATTTTGCTATGTTAATATAATAAAAACAAATGTTTTGCTAACGATGACAAACTGTCATCGCCGTACAATTTTAAGGCTATAAAAGTCGCTATTTTTCTAAATACTATGAGGGATTTTACGCTTTTTAGCGTGGAAAATATATTTTTTAAGGAGTAAAAAAAATGAGAAACACTTTAACCATGCGCAAGATAACAGTGTACTTACTATTCGTACTCATGTTGATATTATCTGCACTACCGACACAGGCGTTTTATACTAACGCTTTAGAAAACGATGATCCGCCTGTTAGTACGACGCTATACTATTTTAGCGATTCTCCACACGCAGCAACATATCGTACAAATTTATTAAATGCCGGGTATGTAACCGATTGCAACCTGTATTACTATGGAACAAACGATTTTGAAACTCAGATTAAAGACCTCAAAACTGTCGGTACTTTTAGTGCGATTTCTAACTCATATGTAATTTTTGAAATGAGCAAAGGACTTAGTCATGATAAAAAGTACCCGGGACATCCTATTTTTACTGATTGTTTAAAAAATATTTTTTCTGAAATGAAAAGTAACGGATGTTCGATAATGTTTATTTGTGCTACCTCCGAAGCATTGTATTACGATCATAATGAATTCTTAGATTATGTGGATATACATATCAGTTGTCCCGTTTTTGATACCTTTGTATTAAGTATATTTAAGGCGTTAAACGATAGAACGAGCTGTGAAAAATTACAAAATTGTACTATTTTATTAGATGATTACTTCTCTAACGGTATTAGCAATGGTTATAAAAATGCGTGGTTCTTTTATAATTACTTTATTCCATATTTTAGGAACGTATATCGCACTCAAGTTCTTCGAGGAAAAAGTAGCCGACAAATATATAGCGAAATAAATTTAAAAATATTGTGTTATAACGCCGAAAGTAATATTTTTTTAGATATTAGTAGCATAAAAACTAATGATGGGGATACTTATTATAATTGGGGTACAGGTCAAAACGATATGTTAGAGTTTATTAGGAACGACCTAATAATTTCGATCGGGACATCCAGAAACGGTGCAACGCGTGCTCAAACTTGGATAGATAATTTACAGGCTTTAACCGGCGATATAGTTATCTATATGTTAAACGATGACGGGTATTCGTTAACATACAACGAAGATATGCCAACTTATTTTACTGGACCGATATTAGATTATTATGATATAATAACGTTTTTCTTAACCAACGTAGATTTAGCATCGTATGATAATTTGGAAGGCAGAGCCACTACTACTTATTTGGCAATGCTTCAGGGTTCATCTGGATGGATGGCTAATTTAATGAATTATGTAGGTATTGACGCAGATACAGACTTTGATTTGAGCCCTTTCTCGATATATCGTGAAGTTGATGGTGGGGAGGAGAATGAAGACGACTTTTGTCATAATTACAGCAATGATTGGTAAATTTTGTTTCTGTTAAAAGTAGTGTATAAGGAGGGTAGTTAAGATGAAAAAAGTCAAAACGATACTTACTATAGCGGGTTTTGCGTTGCTTTCTTTTTTGGTAGCGTTATTTACGGCTTGTGCGGATGACGGAACGTTGTCCGCCCCGACCGATTTAAAAATAGAAGATGAAATTTTATACTTTTCAAAAGTAGACGGTGCAAGAGAATATTTAATAAGCGTTGACGGAAAGGAATTTACTTCAAAAGAAAACAGTTACGATTTATTCGATATTTTTACCGAATACAAAAGTTATAAAATAAAAGTTCAAACGTTAGGCGATTTAAGACAAAATTTCGATTCCGACTGGTCTGAAACTATTAACTACGACGTAGGCGATTGCCCCGTTGAATTCGGTTTTAAATCTATAGAAAACGGAAGAGAATATGCAGTCTACGCATTGTCTTCAACCGACAAACAAGGTAAGTTGATTATTCCCGATACGGCACCGAACGGCAAGTCTGTTACAAAGATAAAATCTAACGGTTTTTCTTCATGTACGGGGTTAACCGGCGTTTATATGACGGACGCAATAACCGAGATATCCAACACTGCCTTTTATGATTGCGGTAAAATTAAAAGAGTGACTTTGTCACCGTACATCGATGTAATAAAAGACGATACGTTTTGGGCTTGTTGTTCGCTTGAAAAAATAAACCTTTCAAAAATATCTGAAATAGGGTCCGGTGCATTTGCCGATTGCAGTGCGTTGGCGGACGTTACTTTGCCGACGCAATTAAAAAAGATCTCGGGAAATGCTTTTTTCAGAAGCGGATTAAAAAGGATAGAAATTCCCCAAACCGTTGAAAATATCGTCTCGGGTGCTTTTTCGGGTTGTTGTGACCTCGAAGAAATTACGATAGACAAAGAAAACGCTTTTTATAGAAGCGAAGGAAATACAATTATTCGCAATGCCGATAACGCGCTTATTGCCGGAATAAAAAACTCGGTTATTCCGAGTGGAGCTTCTTCGATAGAAGATTGGGCGTTTTACGAGGCAAGTCCGATAAAAATAATCGTCCCCGGTAGCGTAAAAAAGATTGCACAGACTGCCTTTATAAATTGCAAAGAATTAAAAGAAGTCGAACTTTCGGAGGGTGTCGAGTGTTTGAGCGGTTTCGCATTCAACGATTGTATAAATTTAGAAAGAATAGAGATACCGTCGACGGTAAACTATATCGGAGGAGGAGTTTTTTCGGGTTGCATAAATTTAACATCCGTTACCGTAGCAAGCAATAACGGTGTATATCTTTCGGAAGGAAATACCGTCATACGTAAAGCCGACGATACCCTCGTCGTAGGCTTAAAAAACGGAGTTATTCCTTCTTACGTTAAAACGATTGCGGCATTGGCTTTTAATAACGTCGGTTTAAAAGAAAACATAATTATACCATACGGTGTTGAAAAAATATGTACCCGTGCCTTCGCTTATTGTGAGTTCGAAAAGATTATTTTACCTAAAACGTTAAAAATCATCGAAAACAGTGCCTTCTGTTTATGTAGCAATCTTACCGAAATATATTTAAACGACGGACTTGAAGAAATAGGTGCGCTTGCTTTTTCGGAGTGCGGAAAAGTAAAATACCTTGCAATACCCGAAAGCGTTAAAAAAATCGGAAAGTACTTATTTAACGAAGACAATCCGAATGAGCATTTTTTGGTGTTTACTTCGGTGACGCTTCCCGAGAGTGTAGAAACTATAGGTACTCGTGCTTTTTCGACCTCTTCAACGGTATACACTTCTTCATCGGAACTTTATCAAAAATGGTCGTTGGTAAGCGGTGTCACCGTTATGGGATGTGAATTATCTTACGACGACGGCGTGCCTTACGTGGATTCTTTTACTTACGTCAGTCGTTCCGACGAAACTACGGGAAAAAAAGTAACGGTTTTTACCTTCGATTACGAAGACGGAATTGTCGCTCCATATCGAAAGTGGTATAATTTTAAGGGATGGGCGACAGAAAAAGACGGGCAACCCGTCTATGGCATACCGAGAGTTAAAAACGATTTACTTTTTACATTCGACGTAGGCGAAATAGAAAACGTCCCGGACGGCACGACGCTTTATGCGGTTTGGAAAAAAGTAGAATAACACTTTTTGTCTGTTATAAAAAGCAAAAACCCTTCGGGATTTCTCGAAGGGTTAAACTTTTTTTGTTTTTTATCTTTAAAAACGCAAGTCTTATAAGACCTTGCGTTTTTTTAATCGACGTTACAAATTACCGCAAGGCTACGTCGAATAAAGTTCTCTTGATGCTATTCACCGCAAGGCTACATCGAATAAAGTCCCAAAGTTTTTATAATGAGAAGATAGGCAAGCCCGTAGTACACCACGGCAGAAACCAAGTCGTTTAAAGTGGTAATCATCGGACCCGAAGCGACTGCGGGGTCTATTTTTATTCTCTTAAAAAACATCGGGAGAAGTGTTCCGCCCAAGCTTGAAAACATTATGGCTATCATAATAGTTGCGCCTATACATCCCGCAATTGCCATGGCGTTGGGAATAGCCGTGCCACGCAAAAAGATTAGGTAAACGGAGGCAAAAACAAAGGCGATAACGCAAAGAATGGCGGCGTTCGTAATACCGATACGCAGTTCTTTTAAGATAAATTTGAGTTTTTGTTTAAAATTAAGGTCTTCGCCGGTAATAACCCTTATGGTTACCGAAAGGCTTTGAGTACCGCTGTTTCCCGACATGTCGAAAATCATTGACTGGAAGGGGAAAAGCAGAGGTATCGCGACTATTACCGGGTCGAAAAGTCCGACTACGGTTGAAACGACCAACCCCAAGCCCATTAAAATAATCAGCCACGGTATACGCTTTGCAATTGATTTAAAAACGGGTTCGTTTAAATCTTCTTCCGCGGTAAGACCTGCAAACTTTGCATAGTCGTCGCCGAGTTCTTGATCGACGACGTCGACGAGTTCGGTGCCCGTGATGACGCCCAAAATTTTATTGTCTTTGGACAAAATAGGAATGGAATCTTCGGATAAGTCTTTTAATTCTTCGACGCAGTCCGCTATCGGTTCGTCGGCGTAAAAGTAAGGATAAGCCGTCATGGTAATGTCCTTTAAGTCGACGTTGCTTCTTGCCACGACGAGATCTCTTAAAGTGGTCGCGCCGTAGTAGGTGTCGTCTTCCTTTTTAATTACGTAAACGGTTGAAATATTGTCGTTTTCCGCCGCTTGTTCTATGACGCTTTTCGTCGCCTGTTTAATGGTATCGGTGTCGTAAACGGTTACGAAATTGGTGCTCATTTGCGAACCGATTAAGTTTTCGTCGTAAGCGTCGATAAGTTGAATATCCTTGGCGGCGTCTTCGTCCATCAAGCCGATAATTTCCTCACGCTTATCGTCGTCGAGTTCGTCCAAAACGTCGATAGCGTCGGAAGCGTCCATCTCTTCGATGATATCGGCGGCGGCGGAAGAAGATAATTCTTCGATAAAGGTTTCTACGTCGTCGAGGTAGGCGAAAATTTCCGAAACGGCTTCGTTGCCGAGAATTTTATATAATTTTAAACGTTCGTCTTTGGTGAGGGAGGGGATAACTTCGGCTATGTCCGATTCGTGGTAATCCGAAAGTTTGTCTTTTAACTCTTCCGGTTGGAGTTCGGCACTCAGTAAATCGCCTATTTCTTTAACGAAATCGCGCTTAGGAGTTTCCTCTTTGTCCTCCGCTTCGTCTTTATCGAACCTTTCTTCTTTGTTTGAAGTTTCGGTTTTGTTTGAAGTTTCTTCATTCGTATCGTTTTTTTCCAATTCTTCCATATCGATGTAGACCTCCTTCAAAATTATTTATCGCCGATTTCATAGGGTTATTTCGGTTATTGCTAACTGCAAATAACGTTAAAAGCAATCGACTAAGTTTTTTTAAATAAAGATTTTACTTAGCAAGGCTTATACAAAAAACCAAGACTAAAAGTCAGCCTTCGCTACCGCCGTCGTTTTCGGTTTTTGCCGTCGTCGTTTTGTTCTTCGGCGAACACAAACGGTTGATGAGTGCGGTTATGAGAATAATAAGCCCGATAATCAAAAATATAACGAGCATTCCAAGCCCCATATATTTGAGATATTTAACGAAATTGTAGGGTTCGAAACTAATTAAAAGATTTAATAAATTCATAACTGCCTCCTATTATAAAAAGAAGTTAAGTATTATTCCGCCGGCGATAACCGAAGCGATTTGCCCCGAAACGTTTACACCGATAGAGTGCATGAGCAAGAAGTTTTGATTGTCTTCTTTCAGCCCCATTTTATGGACGATTCTACCCGACATGGGGAAGGCGGAAATACCCGCCGCACCTATCATCGGGTTGATTTTTTCTTTCAAGAATAAGTTTATAAACTTTGCAAACAAAACACCGCCCGCGGTATCGAAAACGAAGGCAACAAGCCCTAACCCTAAGATAAGTAAGGTTTCGGGTTGTAAAAATTTGTCCGCCGTCATGTTGAATGCAACGGTAAGACCGAGCAAAATGGTAACGAGGTTAGCCAAAACTTTTTGCGCGGTATCGGATAAGGAGTCCAAAACACCGCATTCTCTTATAAGGTTACCGAACATCAAAAAGCCTATAAGAGAGGTCGATTGGGGTATGATTGCCGAAACGGTTACGGTAATTACTATCGGGAACAAAATTTTTGCAAGTTTGGTAACCGATTGCGGACGATAAGGCATTCTTATAAGTCTTTCCTTTTTCGTCGTCAAAAGTTTGATGACGGGAGGTTGAATTATAGGAACGAGTGCCATGTACGAATATGCCGCAACGGTTATTGCGCCCGTGTAATTAGAGCCCAGTGCGTTTGCGACGGCAATAGAGGTAGGACCGTCCGCCGCACCTATAATCGCAATGGACGCGGCGTCGTTTTGAGGAAAGAATATGGCAGCCGTGCATAGGGTGAAAAATATACCGAACTGTGCCGCCGCACCGAAAATCATAAGTTTTGGATTACTCAAAACGGGTCCGAAATCTATCATTGCGCCGATGCCGATAAATAAAAGCAAGGGGAATAATTCGTTTGCTATTCCCGCGGAATACAAAGTTTGAATAGGTCCCGTCAAAGCGTCCGAAAAAGGAATGTTAACCAATATCGCGCCGAACCCCATCGGAAGGAGCAAGGATGGTTCCATTTGCTTTTTGATTGCCAAAAAGATCAAAACAAGACCGATAAGTATCATGACGCCTTGTTCCCATTGGAACTTAGATAGGTTTTCGTAAAGTATAGATAGATCCATGTTTTTTATCCTTCGCCCTTTGTATTCGCTTTTTTACTGTTTTTCAATATGAAAACGGATGCGAAGGACTATATTTAATTCGTATTGAATTGATTTGAATTGATTTTATTTTATTTGCGACTTGCGACGGCTTAATCGAGGTGCTTAAATTGCGATATTTTAATTGCGGTTTTCGATATAAATTCCTGCCGTAATATTTTATCGTCGTAAAATTTTTGCCGTGATAATTTACTCGTCGTTTTTCGTAACGTCGAACATCACGAGTACGGTAGAAAAAACGAGTGCGTTTGGTTAATTAAGCGTTTTCGGTAGTTTTTTCTATAACGTAAGTAAAGGTGCCGAGCGAGTAAGGAGCGGTGGTTTCCATTTTAATAAGACGGGCTTTTGCCACTTCTTGGGAAACGTTTGCGTACCAACATTTTATTGCCGAACCCGAAAAAGTTCCTGAAACGTTAAAGTTGACGATTTGGCAGGCGATAACCTGACTTGCTTTGTCTTCGCTTAAAAATTCCTTTTTGTCGTTGATGTAGTATACGCCGTTAATTACGTTTTCGTTAGAATTACTTAACGAAAAGATAAGATTTTCGTTAGGCTTCGTCGTGTCCGATTTCATAATCATCGTACGATTTGTCCCCGAAATGGCGTCTATAGAGGAAAAAGTAAGGGAGGAAGAATCGGTAAGTTTTATAGCCCTCGGCATAAAAAGCATGGTTGCGTTGTCAAAGTAATACCCGCTCGAAAGGTTGCTGTATTCGCGCTTTCCTTCGGGAATGCCGAAATCCCCCGTCGTTTTCGTAAAATCGACGACGGCGGAATTGTCTTGGTAAGTCGTCGTAAACTTATATTTAAGATTGACGATTTCGTACTTTCCGTTTTTGTCGGTAACGGGCGAATGTGCGTCGGCTTCGGTTTCAGAATATAGCGGTTTCAGTTTGTTTGAAACGCTCAAAAAGTAAACCTTGGTTTTTACGTAGTCATCGTAAGTGTTCGACTCTTCGCCGTAAAGGTAGTTTATTTTGATTTTTAATTCGGTGTCTAAAATATAGCAAGACGTGCCGTTATATTCGCCGTTTTTAAGGTGAGTGGTGTAAACGTTGAAGCCGTCAGCCTCTTCGAGGGAAATTTGAGGCATCGACGTACTTAAATTCGACGCTTTTTTGAAGGAAACTTTGTAAACGTTGGTTTCGTCTACGTTCCCGATAATGTTTACGTTGCCCACGTTCTGTAAAAAGTAAGAGCCGTTCAAAGTGGTCGATACGCCTTGAGAACAAGCCGAAAACGACAACATAAAACAAAGCGTCAAAGATATCAATAAAACTTTAATGGAATTTTTCATATTCGATCCTTTTATATATCGTAAAGATATATAAAATTGTATCAATTTTTTTTGTTAAAAGCAAACAAAAACGCTGAAAAAACTTAATTTATACGATTATTTATGGTATACTTTAACCATGAAGATATTTACGACGTTGTCGCTTGCCCGCGCGATAAGCGTTACGGGCGAACTTATCGAAAAGTTACCGCGCGACATTGACAAAAAAATATTCGTTTTTTGCGAAAGCAAAGCCACTCTTTCTTTTGAAAAGGAAATTATCCGCCGTTTGGGTGGTAGTTTTAACGTCGAGGTTTTGACTTTTTCACGTTACGTTTCCAAAAACGTAAAGGTAGAAAATTTTATCGACAAAGCCGAAGCAAGCCTTCTCGTAAGACGGTTGATGAAGGAAAACGAAGGCGATTTTTTGCGACTTAAACCCGAGCAGATTTCCGTTCCGACCGACGTTTACGGGCTTATTTCGCAATTTAAGGCAGCCCTCATCAAGCCAAACGATTTGGAAGAAATATTAAAATCGGAAGGTGGTGCGTTGGGGGGAAAACTGAAAGACGTTTATAAAGCCTACGCATTATACGAAGATTACCTTGACGAAAACGGGCTTACCGACGAAAGCAATTATTTGTCGCTTATGACAAAAGCCGTAAAAAGCGACGATAAGTTTAAAGGGGCAAAAGTAATAGTTGCGGGCATTCAGTCTTATACTCGGCAGACAATAGAAATAGTTAAAACGCTCGCAAAAATTTGCGACGTTGATTTCGTAACGGTATCTTCTTGTTACGCGGGCTATACCAACGAGTCGGTAAATAAAATTTCGGGTGCCTTTCCTTATGCCGAAGTGATACCGATAAGCTACGAAAACAAAGAACAAACTGCCATTGCCAAATGGCTTTTCGACCCCGAAGGCGTCAAAAACCAAGGGAAATACAGCGAAAAAATAAAGATAAATCAGTCGAAAAGCGTTCCCGAGGAATGTGATAAAATTGCCGCAAGAATACGCTATGAAGTAGTAAAAAACGGATACAGATACCGTGACTTTTCGGTTATAACCTCTTCGCCTAACGATATTGCGCCGATAATCAAAGAAAGTTTTTCAAAGTACGATATTCCTATTTATATAGATATCGACAAAACTTTAAACAATCACCCCGTTATCGGGCTTATAGGCGGACTTATTGACGTAAAACGCTTTAATTACGCAACGAATAAGGTCGTAAAACTCGTACAAAACGGTCTGTTTTGTACGTATGAGGAATCACGCGCGTTTATCAAATACCTTTACGAAAACGCAATTTCAAGAAGGCAGTTTAAGGAGCCTTTTTCGGATATGATTTCGGAAAGCGTCAGAAAACGCGTTATTTTGGCAACCGAAAAATTAAAAAACAGGGATACCGCCGAGGGTTACGTTTCCGTTATAAAAGACGCCCTTTTATATCTCGACGTTTATCGTCGTGCGGAAAATTTGTCGGAAGAATTAGATAATCTATACGAAAGCGTAACGGCGGAATTTAACCGTAGCGCAATGAAAATTCTTCCCGATTTTTTGGACGAAGCGGCTAAAATTTTAGGAAGCGTAAAATCTGACCTTATCGAGTTTAAACATACCGTTACGGGGACGGCGCAATCGGTGGTGATTTCGGGCGTGCCTCAGTATAACGACACGGTGTATCTCGGTGATTTTAGAGGCGGAAGATTAAAAGAATCCAAGATATTGTTTATTCCCTGTTTGTCTAACGACGTTCCGTTTTATAAAGCCGACGTCGCACTTTTAAACGACCGCGAACTTACCAAAATGGACGGCTATAAGCTCGTTATCGAGCCGAAATTGCAAATCGTAAACGAAAGAGAAAGGGAAAACATACTCGTTTCGATGATGGGTTTTTCGGATAAATTGTATCTGTCTTTTTCAACGGCGGATAAAAACGGAAAGCCCGCTTTGAAAAGCCGAATTATCGACAGCGTTATAAATATTTTTTCCGACGAAAATAAAAAATTGTCGATTCAAACGGATTTTTCAGATAACGCTTATCCCGAATTAAACTTTATGAGCGAAAGGACGGGCGTTTTATATAGTGCGTCGAAAGCCGAAAAATTTAACGAAAGACTTGTCGACGATACTACCGATATAGCCTCCTTTTATCAGGCTTTAAGCGATAAAAAAGAGATCGAAAAAGCAATATTTAAAAAGGAAAAGCCGTTATTCGAGGACGGGTTAAGGTACGACGGAAAGTTTTCGGCTACCTTTATAGAAACCTATTTTTCCTGTCCGTATAAAGCGTTGTGTCAAAACGTTTTGAAACTTCAAGAGGCTTCGGACGGCGAAACGAAAGTTTACGAAATAGGTAACGTTTTGCACAACGTTATGGAAAATTTTATTAAAAATTATCCTAACGATTCCGATGAGGCTTTTGTCGAAAATTTAGCCGCTAAGTTGTTCGACGATGAACTAAAAATGCCCCTATATGCCCGTTATCTCAACAAACCGCAATATAAACACATTTTTGAACTGCTAAAAAAAGAAGGGGTAAAGGAATGTAAAAAGATATATCTTGATATAGAAAATTCTTCCTTTAAACCGATGGGCGCGGAAATAGAGTTTAACGAGTATGCTGGTAACGGTTTAAAACCGCTTACGCTAAATGCGGGCGGAAAAACCGTTACGTTGCGCGGAAAAATCGACCGTGCCGATAAGTATAGCGACGGAATTAACGAATACTTCAGAATTATCGATTACAAGTCGGGAAGCGTTTCGCCGAGCGACGGAGAGTTGTATTGCGGTAACAAAATTCAGTTGTATCTGTATATGAACGTTTTTACCCAAAAGGGCTTAAAACCCGTCGGGGCGCATTATTTTAAACTTTCCGACGATTTTTCGGCACAAGGCTCAAACGGAGGAGAATATTACGGAAAAACTCTTGCCGACAAGCGTTTGATAGGGGAACTCGATAACGAATTTGCTCTTTCCGGTGCCAGTCAAAACCTCGGCGTAAGGCTAAAAAACGACGGCGAACTTAGTCAAAATTCATCCCTTTTGACGACTTCGGAGTTTCAAAGTTATATAGATTATGCAAAAAAAATCGCGACGGTCGGTGCCGAAGAAATGCAAAAAGGTTTGTTCCTTCCTACCCCCGTAGACGGTGCGTGCGACTTTTGTAAATTTAAAGGAATGTGCGGGTACGATTGCGAATCGGATTTTCGTAACCGTGACGTTTCGGGCGCAAAAAAGCAATCCATTTTGAATGCGGAGGAAAACCATGAGTAACTTTACCGAAAAACAACTTACCGTTATTCGTCACGACGACGGCAACATGGTCGTATCCGCTTCCGCCGGTAGCGGAAAAACGAGCGTTATGATTGAAAGGCTTATAAGGCTTATCGTCGAAGGAAAGGTCGAGGTAAAACAAATTTTAGCCGTAACTTTCACCAGAATGGCTGCAAAAGAGATGCGTGACAGGCTTGAAAAAGCCATCGTCGCAAAATTAAAAGAAGGAAAATTAAAAGATGAAAAATTCGCCGAGATGCTAAAAAAGCAACTTTCCGATTTACCTTTGGCGTCTATTTCCACCATCGACTCCTTTTTAAACACGCTTATAAGAAAATACTTTTATCTTGCGGGGGTTGACCCTTCTTTTACCATAATTGCCGAAGCCGAGGAAACCGCCGTTAAAAATTCGGCGATAAAAGAGGTTTTTGAAAAACTTTACGAAGCCGACAATGCCGATATTAAAAAATTACTGAACGTATTTATTAAAAAGCGTAAAGACGACGCTTTAAAGAAAATAATTTTATCGGTTTACGACTTCGTCGAAAGCGAAACCGATGCCGAAAGTTACTATCGCAAAGCACTTAATAATTACACCGAAGAAGGATTAAAAAACATCGATAACAGGCTTATAGCCCGATTTATACAAAGTTTGGACGGATTATTGCCTCAAATTATAAGCCTTAAATTTCAGGCGGATGCGGATGATTTACAATCGGTTGCGAACTATCTTTTATCCCTTTCGGAAGTAATCGAAAACGCAAAAAGACTGCGCACCGTAAAGGCTTTGCAAGAAGTTTCGGCGTTTTCGCTTTCTCGCCCGAGAATAAAAAAGACTTTGATTATTTATGAAGACTTCGCCGGGTTTTACGCCTCGTTCAAAAAAATACAAGAGGACATAGACGCCTTTTTCTATGCGGATTTCGACGACAGACTTGCCGATTTACAAAACCCGCGCGAAATTTTGGAAAGCATAATACGAATAGTAAAAGCCTTTAAAGAGGAATATTCGGCTCAAAAAAGGGATATCAACGCCCTCGATTATGCCGATTTGTCGCATATAGGTTACAAACTTTTGCAAAACGAAGAGGTTTTAGGGGACGTAAGGGAAACATATAAATTTATTTTCGTCGACGAATATCAGGACACCAACGGCATTCAGGAAAGTATTTTTACTTTGTTGGAAAACGGAAATCTTTTCGTGGTCGGCGACGTCAAACAAAGCATATACGGTTTCAGGGGATGCGTAAGCGATAACTTTTCGGCACGTATAGAAAGTGCGAGAAGGGAAAAAAATCACGTCGAACTCGATTCCAACTTCCGCTCGACAAAGACCGTCGTCGATACGGTAAACAACGTTTTCTCATTTTCGATGACCCAATCGGTAACGGGCGAAAATTATTCCCTTCACCCGATGATATACGGCAATTTGTACGGCGATTATAACGGGGACGCTGAACTTTTTTACTGTGATTACAAACAGGAAAAAGCCTTGCTCGACATAGGTCTTTACGGTGTCGAGAAACATTTGAAGGTAAAAAAAGCCGAAAAAATAAATTACGAAAAACTGATAGTTCACGCGGTAAAAAAGGCACTCAAACAAGAAATAGTTACCTTCGACGAAAATAAAAAGCCGATAAAACGGCTCGTAAGTTACGGCGATATAGCCGTTTTGTCGAGAACGGTAGCGACGGGCGTGGATAAAGTCGTAAAGGAATTGGAATCAGCGGGGATACCGACCGTTTCCGAAAACAAACGAAGCATAGAAAGTTACCCCGAAATACAACTTATAATAAACGTTTTAAAATGCGTACTTGCTCCCGACGAAGACATTCCGCTTGCGACGGCTTTGTTGTCGCCGATAGGCGGACTTACCGAAGCCGATTTGAAAACGGTAAAGGAAAGATTCCCGTCCGTTCCGTTTAACCAAGCCGTTATAAAATATCGTTTGCAAGGCGATGAGGTTTCGCAAAAAATAGACGAGTTTTATTCCTATCTTAAACGCATAAGATTGTTTTCCACCTTTGAGGGCGTATCCGAACTTTTACGAAGAATCATTCGAGAAAAATCTCTCGACGCTTACTTTTTGAGAAGCGCGGGCGGTGAGTATAAACTCGACAGAATCAACGCTTTCGTTGCGGCGGGCGAGAGGAACGGTCCTAAATTTTTAGAGGACTTTATGGAAAACCTCGACGACGCTTTGGAAAACATGACCGTTCCGTCTACGGGCGGTGCGGGTGCGGTAAATGTTATGAGCATGCACGCCTCCAAAGGGCTTGAGTTTCCCGTGGTCATCGTTACGGGGGTTAACAGAGATTGGAACAGTACCGACACGAAAGACGAAGTTTCGCTGTCGAGATCGGCAGGTATCGGCGTTAAAGTTTACGACGAAGAAACAAAACGGTCACGCAACGGTTTTGTTAAAGATTATGTGGCTATGGTTAAGCGCGACGATAACCTTAAAGAAGAATTGCGCCTTTTGTACGTCGCTTTAACGAGGGCTAAATGCATCTTATACGTTGTGAGTAAAACCGCCCCCGACGATAATTACAACAAGGATATTTTTTCGTCAAAAAGGCAAATCGACTTGTTTTTAAAACGGCATATTAAGTGTACCGAAGTACCCGTGTCCGAACTTATATACGAAACGGATAGAGAGGACAGACGGGAATTTATCCTGCAACAATACGACGAATCTTTGAAAAATAAAATCGCCGAGTATATAAACTATACCTATCCGTACGAAAACGACACTACGTTAAGTTTAAAAAGAACGGTTACCGAAATAGCGTCAAGCGGAATAGATAAAGAAAAAGAGGAAGAATTTAAACCGATATTTTCTTCAAGCGACGCCGTAACGGGCACGGTGTACCACAAGTTTTTGGAACTCGTAGACTTTGATAAAATCGACGATAACGGGCTTATAGACCGACTTTTTGCCGAAAACTTTACCGAAGAAGAGAAAAATTTGATAGACCTTTCTTCAATAAAGCGCATATTAAACCTTAATATTTTTTCCGAAATAAAAGGATATAAATTATATAAGGAACAGCCGTTTATAGTATCTTTGCCTCCCGATATGGCGAACGAGAACGGAACAGAGGATCTTTTATTGCAAGGCGTTATAGATCTTCTTTGCGTCAAAGAGGATAAAGCCGTGATAATCGATTACAAACATTCGGGTAAATCGCCCGATAAACTAAAAGAAACTTATTCCGAACAACTTGACCTGTACGCTTACGCCGCCGAAAAGGCACTCGGTGTAAAAGTCGTTAAAAAGGCATTGGTAAACCTAAAAAGTGCAGAAGTAATCGAATTTTAAATTACTTATGGATTGCATTTATTATCATCAATTATAAAAAAGGCGTCTTTTAGCAGGTTTTTGTGACCGTTAGGGTGTAGTACGTCTTATGCTACAACCCTCACGCTCGCAAAAAATCATCGAAAAACCCCTCTTTTCGGTGCGAAGGGTTTTTGCGGACGAGAAAGCGACCGCGTCTTGGCTTGTTTAGGCAAGGCAATCGCAAGAAGTCGTACTTTATGTACCGCGAGGTGCGTTTAACACAGCATAAATCGGTTTATCGCCGAAAAAATAGTCGGTGATGACGAATGTAATCTCTGACAAAAAGGTATAAAAAAACAAAAAGCGGAAACAATCGAAGTGTAAATTTCGTGTTTCCGCTTTTTCAAGGAGTAAAATGAACGTTTTTTGGGAATCGGTGCTTTCGTCGGCAGTGTCAAAATTGGCGTCTATAGACGTAATAAAATTAAGCGTGCTCGTGTTTTTTATATCGCTTGTCACAAGCAGTTTTTCGGTGTGCCTGACCACTTCGGTTTACGGCTACCCAAAACCGAGATTAAGACTGATTATATTGTACTTTTTAGAATCGCTTTTTTGTTACGCCGTAGCGTTGGCGGACTTTATATCTATCGGTAAAATTTTCACTCACCCGTCACGTGCGTTTATGTATTTTATAATCGTAATAGTTGCGATAACGGGCTTATACGCCGTCTTTTTAAAAATTGCGGAGTCTCTTTGCGATAATTTTAAACCGTTTAAAGAACTCACTTATACCAATTTGAAAAGGATAGCCGAGGTTTCTGAAGAAGAAGAGAAATCATACGGCGTAAGTCGGGTTTTAACAGAAAAATCGGGCGTAAAAAGACAGCGCTATGACGACGGAATAAATTATTACAAACTTCAAAAACTCATAGACGAACTTAACCGTTGCAATTTAAGCCCTATCGAAAAAGCAACTTTAAACAAGTGCGAAAGCAGTATAAACCGTTACAAAAATACGATGATAACCGATATATCGAGGAGGGAACTATGCGAAGCCTTTTTGTCGCTCGTTAAAATCTGTGCCGACAATTTTGAATGAACCGAGCCTTATATAAACGAGTTTTTTAATAATTTTCGCCTTTTTATAAAAAAGATTAAGCCTTGCTTCATCGAATTATATAATTAAGCCAAAATAACAAAAATCAAATAATTCGGACTAAATAATTAAGAAAAGCGACTAAATAGTTAAGGGACTTATCGCTTTGACGCGACAGCCCCCTAAAATAATTAAAGCACAAAAGAAACGTGTAGTAAATATCGGTCGTAAAAATACCAATTCTTTTTGTCTAACAAATGAAAGTTTTAAAAGGAATAAAAACTTTCCGTATCGGTAAAACAGAACTTGAAAATTCAAATCAAACAAAATATCACTTAAAAAAGTCTTTATAATTCTATATCGGCTACAAAAGCCCTATAATTTTATATCGGTTAAATTTATAATTTTATATCGGTTAAAAAAGATCAGTTAAACAAGTCTTTATAAGCCTTGCTGAATTTTACCGTGGGTGACTTGCAACCGGGAATAATGATTTTGCCCTTAGTTTTGGGATTTACGCCTTCACGAGGCGTTTTTTCTTTAACCGAAAAAGTAGCAAAACCGGAAATATGTACATATTCGCCCGATTTTAAACTTTCGGTCAAGGTTTCGACGAAAGCAACGAAGTTTTCTTCTGCCTCTTTAATGGTAACGCCTTGTTTGTCGGCAAGATTTCTTATGAATTCACCTTTATTCATATAATTCCTCCTATGGCACGCCACGGTGCGATAATATATAATTTGCGCGCGGTTTGACTTTCTCCCGCAACATCAATAATGATTATAACAAATTATTTTATAAATGCAATGTCTTTTTTCAAATTTTTCAAAAATAATTAAAAATTTTTTATAAAAAGCCGAATTTTAAAGATAATAAGCGGCAAAGCCATCGCAAATAGAGAAAGATTTTTTATATATTTCGATAGCCGTTTAGCCACGCAGATTATATAAGGTGACGACTTAGCCACGCAGATTATATAAGGTGACTATTAAACCGACGGAATATATTTAGATTGCGTTTTAGCCCGTCGCATATATTATGTGACGATATAGCCCGTCGATTATATTTCGATAGCCGTTTAGCCCCGAGGAATATATTAATCGTTTAAGGTTGACAACGAATTTAGGCAAGAGTATAATGTAAACATGGAATCTGTTTCGAGCGTCATAACAAAAAAGCCCTTTTGCGATAAATTGGTTACGGGTAAATTTACCGAAAAAGTTCTGTCATGTATAGACGAGTATTTTTCGGACAAAAACGAGCATCCCGAGATTGCTCTTTTAACCACCGAAAAAGACTACCTTTTTATCGGAAAATCTTTAAAGGATAAACTTATTGCCGAGAAAAAAAGGGTAACGGCTTTCGTTTTTGAAAAAGCCGAATCGATAAACTTTCTTAGCGATTACGATGCCGTGGTTACGATAGGCGACGCCGATTACGTCGGCGCAATTTGCGTAAAAGTCACCGACAAGCCCGTAATAATCCTTTCCGATTGCCTCGTTTTTGCAAACGTTTTTTCCTTTTTGTACGAAGTTTCGCCGATAAACAAATTAAAGGGCGATTTTTATAAATGCGTAATCGATACCGAAATATATAAAAATTTAAAGCGTAAAGATTTTGCCGACGGATACGCGTTTGCGTCGTCGGTGTGCCTTGCAAAGTTCGAATGCGAGGTTTTGAAAACCTTCGGCGAGGAGATTTCCGATCAAACGATAGACAGGCTCGATTTTGCCTATAAAACGCTTACGTACATAAATAAAGAGAACATAGTAGGCGTTATCACGGTTGCCGAAATATACCTTATGAGTGCGTTAAACTTATGTCCGCGTCTTCTCGATACGGGTGCTTTTTATTGCGGAAAAATACTTTCCTCAATCACGGGGCTAAGTAAGTACGAATGTACCCTTTCCTCGTACGGCGCACTACTTACCGCTTTTAAATGCTATCTTAAAACCGACAAAGATTTAGCCGTCGTGCCCTTCGTTAGAGAGGATGCGGAAAAACTATCCGAACTTTTGCACGTCGACAGTTTGGAAGTTTACAAAATAATGAATTTTTTGTCCTACGATAAAATCAGTTCAAAA
Organism: Parasutterella excrementihominis; assembly: GCA_963650915.1. GTDB lineage: Bacteria > Bacillota > Clostridia > Christensenellales > Borkfalkiaceae > UBA4636. The sequence continues at coordinate 80,834 of CAVJMJ010000007.1, forward strand.
CGCACCGCGCTTTCCGGAAACAAAAACCTTGAAAGGGTTATAGACGAAACGGCGGGACGTCTTAAAGTTTTAAAGGCAAAGTACGAAAACGTTTATAACGCACGCCATAAACGGGGCGAATGCAAGAAAGAAGACCTTTTAAATGCACTTGCGCTTTCGGGCGTGGTGGCAGAAGGCTCGACGGAAATTATGTATTACGACGGCTTTTTGTCCCTTTTACCGCAAATTTAAAAACGGGGATTTTCGGTAATCGGCAATAATGAACTAAATTCCCATACTCTTTAATTTTAAAAATTGCATAAAAAATACTTTATAAAATTAAAAAAATCGTATAAAACGTAGTTAATCGGGCAATAATCCTTACCGTAATCGGTAAAGGATTATTTTTTATGTAAAATAAGTTTTTTTATGTAAAATAAGTTTTTTTATGTAAAATAAGTTGAGAAGGCAAAGGCTTGCTATGAAAAAAATATTTTCGCTGGTTTTAATATTCGCACTCGTTTGCGCCTATAAAATTCCATTTAAACGGCTTTTTGAAACCGCCGACGGTCTTTACACCATAACCGTGGGCGAAGGGTCAAAGGGGAGTTTTTACACCTTTAATGCGAGCGACGAAGATTGTTTTAAAGGGTTTTATTCGGTTACGGGGCAAAGCCTTCAAACAAAAAACAAAGAGTATATAGAAAATTTTTTAGAGGTTTATTTTTGTAAACTTGTCATTATAGAAATAGTGGAAGGTATGACGGTCAAATATTACTATTCACCCAAAATATCGACCTATAGGTCGATTAACGGCAAAAAAGTAAACGTTCAAACCTGCTTTAAAGATGACGAATATACCATCGGAAGCCCGCTTATATATTGCGGATTTTAAAAATACATACAGGAGGTACTCTATAATTCATGAGTGAAAAAGTAAAATCAAAAAAGCAAAGAATAATTTATTACTGCATTTTGGCGGTAATGATAGTTCTCGTGGGTGTGGTTACCGTTATTGCGGCAACCGGCGGTAACAATAGCAACACGACCCTCGACAACACGCCGAAAGACACCGCAACCGACACGGGCGGGTCGAGTGACGAAACGCCGACGGTAAAACCCGACGATTCCGAAAAGGTCGACGACGACAACAAGGACAACGAACCGGTTGCCGAAGTAATTTCCTTTATATCTCCGGTAAAAGGGGGAACATGCTTTAAAGAATACACCGACAATTCGGTGGTTTATTCGTCGACGCTCGGCGTGTACACGGGGCATACGGGAATGGACTTTAAGGGGGAGGAAAACGCTCAAGTCGTTGCGGTTTACAAAGGCACGATAAAAGAAATTTCCACAAGTTACCTTAAAGGCACGACTATAAAAATCGACCATGGTAGCGGATTATATACGATATATAACTCGGTAGAGCCTTTGGAAAATTTAAAAGCGGGCATGACCGTTTTGCAGGGCGACGTTATAGGCACGGTTTCCGAAAACAACAAGCAAGAATACAAAGACGGACCTCATCTTCACTTCGAGGTCGTCGAAAACGATAAAACGATCTCTCCTTTAAAATACCTTACCATAGAAGAAAAATAACGTTATAAAACGGCGTTATAAAAAACGGCGTTATAAAAAACGGCGTTTTACGCCCTAATTAAACCAAACGACCTTTCGCTTTTTCCGCAAGGGTCGTTTTTTTGCCGTAACGACCGAAAAAAGGCTGTTTGTTTTCGTCCTTTTTCGTTACAAAGCAAAATTATTTTTGTAAGCAGACAAAAAAGCGTTGAAAAATTAATTTTGTTGTGTTATACTTTATTCGAACTTAAATAGGAGGTTGAATTATTTCATGCAATATTCAAACGAAGTTGAAAAAATGGTTTGCGTTGCAAAGGGTCCCAAGCACGAACCCGCACCTATTCCCGAAGAGGGTAAATGGGTATTTGCAAAGGAAATCAAAGATATTTCCGGCTTTACCCACGGTATCGGCTGGTGCGCACCTCAACAAGGCGCATGCAAACTTTCTTTAAACATTAAACAAGGTATCATAGAAGAAGCGTTAATCGAAACCATCGGTTGCTCGGGTATGACTCACTCTGCCGCTATGGCGTCCGAAATTCTTCCCGGGAAAACTATACTCGAAGCGTTAAATACCGACCTCGTTTGCGATGCCATAAACACCGCAATGAGAGAACTTTTCTTACAGATAGTTTACGGCAGAAGCCAGTCTGCTTTCTCCGACGACGGTCTTGTTATCGGCGCGGGTCTTGAAGACCTCGGTAAAGGTTTGCGTTCTCAAGTAGGTACCATGTACGGAACGAAAGCCAAAGGTACCAGATACCTTGAAATGGCTGAAGGTTACGTTACGAGGCTTGCACTCGACGAAGACATGCAGGTTATAGGTTACGAATTCGTTTCTCTCGGCAAAATGACCGATTTCATCAAGAAAGGTTTAGAACCCAACGAAGCATACAAAAAGGCTATGGGTCACTACGGCAGATTCGAAAACGCTTATAAATACATTGATCCCCGTAAGGAATAAGGAGGCACATTATGGCTTTATTTGAAGGTTATGAAAGAAGAATAGACAAAATCAACGGCGTCCTTAATCAATATGGAATCAAATCCATCGAAGAATGCAAGGACATTTGCCTTGCAAAGGGCGTTGACTGCGATAAAATCGTAAGAGGAACTCAACCCATCTGCTTTGAGAACGCCGTTTGGGCTTACTATGCAGGTGCGGCAATCGCAATTAAAAGCGGTGCTAAAAAAGCATCCGACGCCGCTGCCGCAATAGGTATCGGCTTACAATCTTTCTGCATTCCCGGCTCCGTTGCCGAAAACAGAAAGGTCGGTCTCGGTCACGGCAACCTCGCCGCCATGCTTTTAAACGACGATACCGATTGTTTCTGCTTCCTTGCCGGTCACGAATCTTTCGCGGCGGCTGAAGGCGCAATCTCTATCGCAATGAACGCAAACAAAGTTCGCGGTAAAGAATTAAGAGTTATCTTAAACGGTCTCGGTAAAGACGCCGCTATGATAATTTCCCGTATCAACGGCTTTACTTACGTAGAAACCGAATTCGATCCTTACACCGAAACGGTTAAGGTCGTTTACGAAAAGGCGTATTCCGACGGTCCGAGGGCAAAAGTTAAATGCTACGGCGCGGATAACGTTCCCGAAGGCGTTGCCATTATGAAGATGGAAAACGTAGGCGTTTCCATTACCGGTAACTCCACCAACCCGACGAGGTTCCAACACCCCGTTGCAGGTACTTACAAAAAATGGTGCGTTGAAAATGGTAAAAAATACTTCTCGGTTGCTTCCGGCGGCGGTACGGGCAGAACCCTCCACCCCGATAACATGGCTGCAGGCCCCTCCAGTTACGGTATGACCGATACCATGGGCAGAATGCACTCCGACGCACAGTTCGCCGGTTCGTCATCCGTTCCCGCTCACGTCGAAATGATGGGCTTAATCGGTATGGGCAACAACCCCATGGTAGGTGCTACCGTTGCCGTTGCCGTTGCGGTAGAAGAAGGCATGAAGGCTTAATTTTCATAAAGTCTAAATTTCGTTAGAAAAAGTAACGAAGGCTTAGTTTTTGTTAATAAAAGGAATTGATGCTTAGTTTTCGTCAGAAAAAGGAATGGAGACTAAATTTCGTTAGAAAAAGTCTCGAGGACTTAGTTTGTCATAAAGTCTAAATTTCGTTAGAAAAAGTCCAGAAGACCTAATTTGTCATGAAGGCTGAATTTCGTTTAATCGACGACGTAAACTTTAAACTAACGATATAAAATTTAAGACCTTCGACGTAACTTTAAACTAACGATATAAAATTTAAACCATTAGACGCGGTGTTTTCAAGAACACCGCGTTTTTCTTTGTAAAAAAGTGACTTTTTGCATGAAAAAGTCACTTTTTTAATTGCGAGGTTTGACGGCATTATTTAAAAATAAAAACGCCGATGATTTTATTTGAAAAATATAAAAATTTTTGTCGGTGGCGGTATTAACGGAACAAAAAAACACTGCTATTAAAGTTATTTGCCCAAGCGTAAATGTAAATTGCTTTAATCGCTATAAAAATCGGGCGAATGAATTTTTAAGAAAATTACGAGTTCTACCGCAAAGGGACTTGATTTTTTATCTTTGAAACAGTATAATAGAATAGAAAAGTGGCAAAGTT
>CAVJMJ010000008.1:0-84269 GCA_963650915.1 Parasutterella excrementihominis
AGGCGTTAAGCGGATAACACAGTGTGTTGTCCGTAGCCGTAGCCCGAGGCTTAAATAGCCGAGGTGGGGTTGTCAACGTAGTTGACGAGAGGATTGCCGTCTGCGGCTTAGCAAAGGTGGCAGTCGAAGACTGACGGATGAGGTTGGCTATATAATAAATATGCGTATCCTTGCGCGGCAACGCCGCTAGATCCTTCGACAGGCTCAGGATGACCTGCCGGAAAGCCTTCACCTTGGAGAAAGCCTTCACCTGGTAGGGGGTGAGGCGTTAAGCAAACAACACAGTGCGCTGTTTGTAGCCGTAGCCCGAGGCTTAAATAGCCGAGGTGGGGTTGTCAACGTAGTTGACGAGAGGATTGCCGTCTGCGGCTTAGCAAAGGTGGCGCGTAGCGACTGAGGAGGTTGGACGGTCTATATAACCGTAATGTTTATATTAACTTTCCAACCTCATCCACCGCAAAGCGGTCCCCCTTCCCCTACCAGGTGAAGGCTGATATGATTAAAGCCGAGGGCGAAATCGCCCTCGGCTTTGTATTTAGTTTACACTAAATAAGATTAGATTGATTATGCAACGGTGGTTACTTCGATGCTGGTAAGACCAACTTGAACATTACTTGTACTATTTTTATAAAGATGTAATCTTACCTGAGAAGTGGCTTCAAAAGTCGCAGTAAACGCACTATCGCCGCTTAAAGTACCCGTGATAGTTGCTTCTTTCCATTCACCGTCTTTGTAATATTCAATTTTGATTGAAGTAAAAGTCTTATTACTCCATTGCTTCAAATTGAAGGTTGCAGACGATATTTGAGTCGCACCCATATTTACAGTTACATATGAATCATGATTTGCTTCATTTTTGCCTGTTGCAACAACGGGACGATCCATTATAGTGCTTGTTTGCTTACTAGCATAATTGAAGCTGATTTCTGCTCCGTTTGCGTTCAATGTATGGGCAGAATAACTATTATTCCAATCTTCCCAACCTTTGACGGTATTGACAAAATCAAAAGTAAGAGTTTGAACGCCTTCGATTTTTGCTGCAACTTTAACTTCGTAATTTACGGTTTCGGTTGCGGTATTGCAAGTATATTTGGCGGTCAATGTAACAGTTTGTTCGGTTGAAGATTGAGTTACCGTAGCGGTATTTCCGCTGATAGCGATTGCTTCGTTATCGGAAGTCCAAGTAATGGTAACGCCTTCGTATGTAGGAAGGTCAAAACTTGCGCTTACGGATTCGGCAACGTCTACGTTATATTTAGCAACGTAAATCATTTCTTGGTCGCTTGCGTTCGATTTACTAATTAAACCGCTACCAACCGCTTCAACCGTGTTGTTAAAACTTATTTTTGCGGAAACGAGAACGACGTGGGTACCGACTTCTACGCCTAAGGTGTTAAAGTCTTGTAGATTAGTAAACTTGCTGTTGCTGTACGCCATTTTTTCAGCACAAAGTCCGTAAACGTAAAGGGTAGTTATACCATCGGTAATGTAAATGTTACCATAGGTAGTGTTTTCTACTTTTACTACGACGCCTTCGATTTGGTAGAACTTGGTTGCGTCATCTTCTAAAGCAACGAATTGGGCTAAGGTTTTAGCTTCGTATTCTTCTGTAGGTTCTTCAGGATCGGTAGGATCTGTAGGATCGGGATCGGTAGGATCGGGAGTTACGGGCGTATCGGGAGTTTCTCCGCCTTCGGCTGCATAAACTACTTCGATAGCTGTGATTTGGAGTTGCTTTCCTGTAGATGCAATTTTAACATAGGTATATGAACCGCCAAGATTGAAATTGTTTTCTGAAGAAGCGGAAATCACAACATTTTTTACTTCCGTATAATTAGTACCGTCGTTAGAAACATAAACAGTTACCGTTGCTTCTCCATTATCCTTTCCTTTTGCAGTTATAGTAATGCTACTAATCGCTTTATTAAATACTATAACGCCTGACTTGCCAGAGTAAACTCTAACTTGACCTACATAATTAGCTGCAAATTCATCTTTTACCAACTTAAACGTTACAGCACCGTCGGCAATCGAAAGATCTTCACTATTTGTGTTACTTTCGGTAATGTATTCGCTTAAAGTGTACTTTGTTCCTTCAGCAGGGGTATCAGGGGTATCAGGGGTATCCGGAGTATCAGGCGTATCGGGCGTATCCGAAATAGTTGCGAATTTGCAGATGAAGTTGGAAGAACCGATAGTGGTAACTTTTTCACCGGTTATGTAACTAATTTTGCTTGCACTTATAGTGGTGAAGGTCTTATACGTACCGAGATAATAACCCGTACCGTTGACATTCATAACCATAACGCCTGCTTCATCGTTCCAAGTCCAAACGGCAGCGGTGTCTTGGAATACAGGGTAACCGCTTTCGTTAACGGCAATGTACTTGCCATCCTTAATTTGAATGGTGTAACCGCCTTCTACTTTTTTGAGAACTACGACTGCAGCGTCGGTAGCGGTTTCGGACGTAGCTAAGAAGTTACCGTTCATTGCTCCGGTTAAATATAAAGTCTTAGATGCATATCCTTGATATAACTTGTAGTTATATTCGCCTGCCAAGGGAGCGGGGCGTTGGAAAGTGCAGATGAACTGACTTACGCCGATTGTACCGAGTTCATCGCCGGTTATGAAACTTACCTTACTTGCACTTACGGTGTTATAGGTGCTAAAAGTGCCGAGGTAATAATCAACACCTTCGAAAGCGAAAGTCATTACGCCTGCTTCGGAGTTCCAAGTCCAAACGCCGGTTGCGGTAGCGTTTAACAAAACGGTAGTCTTGCTTGCAGAGTTGTTGCCGACTTCTACGAATTTGCCACCGACCTTAATGTAATAACCTTCAACGTCGGTTGCTTTAACCAAAGTGAATTCTGCCGCTTCCATCGGATTTTCGGTGGTAGCAAAGTATCTGTCACTTGTGATTTCGGCGGTTGCGTATAAAGTCTTGTCTAAATTCTTTTGATATAAACCGTAAGCGTAAGTGCCTTCTAAGGGGACTTCGTTCTTAGGAGCAACGGTGATTTCTTTTTCGGCGGTTGCGGTTTCGCCGTTATAGGTAAGGGTTGCTTTTAATACTACGGTTTGAGCAACGTTGGCTTTAGTAACCTTAGCGGTTAAACCATCGATTTCGATACCGGTGCCGGACTTGACTTCCCAAGACGCTTTGAAATCGAGAGCGAAATCTTCTGCAACGGTGGTAGGGAGATTTTCGATAATTTCATCAACGAGTTCTTGAGCGGAAGCGGTTTGTGTACCTACATAAAGTTTGCCTACGAAAGAAGAAGTTGCTTTTTCTTCTTTTTGTGCGCTATAAGTGGTATATGTGCCGGAAGTACCGAGGAAGTATTTGGTTCCGTTAACGTCGCATACGAAGGTTTGGGCGGTTTCGCTCCAAGTCCAAACGACAGCGTCGGCTTGGAATACAACGTTGGTATACGTTCCGTTTGCGATGATTGCTAAGTACTTGCCACTCTTAAGTTGAAGAGTGTAACCGCCTTCTACTTCGGCTACGACGATTGCCGCTGCTTTAGTAATATCTTCGGTGGTTGCATAGTAGTAACCGTTCATTTCGCCGGTTGCATACAAGTTTTTAGCGAGATTCTTTTGATATAATGCGAGTGCTTTATATTCGCCTGCCTTAGGAGCCGTTAAGTAAACGGTCTTCAGAGTGTTCAAAGCGGATACGGAAATATAGAATTTTGCGGTAGCGGTCTTTTCGCCTACGGTTACGGTAGCGGTTAATTCCAACTTGCTTGCTTCCAAAGGAAGTGCAACGGTTAACTTGTTGCCGTTGATGGTAGCGTAGTTTGCATCGGTAGACCAAGCAACTTTTGCGCCGTCGAAGAAGGAAGGAGCGGGAAGGTTGTATTCGCCTGCTTCGATTATAGCAGATTCGACTTCTAAGTTCTTGAGTTCCCATTCGGCTTTGCCTTGGTCGTCAAGATATTTAGCGTGTAAAGTCTTGAAAGCGTAAGCGGTGTAATCGCCACAAGTATATTTTACTTCGACGGTTGCTACTTCTTCAACACCGGGGGTAACGACTAAATTACCTTCGGCAATCGCAAACGTTTTACGAGTACCTAAAAGTCTGTAAGAAACGGTTACATCGTCGGAAGTAGGAAGTTCATAAGTTTTGTTGGTTGCAATAAGCTTAGGAATAGCATTGAAGGCTTCATCTACAGCCGTTATTGCGGTTTTAACTTTTGCCGCCGATTCATACTCGGTTTCGGTACCGCCAATAACGATGTCGTCTGCAGACAAAGGCATGATTTGCGCACCGTTATAGTTACCTAAAATACCTTTTACGGTAACGATATCGCCAACGTTAATTTCTTCGTATTTAGCAACGAAAGCGTTCCAAGTAGCGTCGGTAGATTTGGTTGCGTATGCGCCTTCCATATATTTGGAAACGGCAACGGATACTTTAACGCCGTCTTTTTGGAGGGTGAATAAAGTTGCCGTTTTGCCTTCGGTAGGAGCAGCTTTTGCTTTAGCGGAAACCTTCCAACCGGTTAAGGATACCAAACGAGATTGGTTGTAGTTTGAAGCGGGTGCACCGGACAAAACATCGTTATCGATCGGGTAAACGGTGGTCGATAAATCGATGGTCTTGGTGTCGTCAACGGTCAAAGTACCGCCGGCGTTGGTTTCGTATAAGCCGTTGTAAACGGTGTTGGTGGTGCCGGTTGCTTCTACGTAAACGCCCGGTTTTAACTTAGCGGCGTTTGCGGCGTCACATTTAACTCTGTAAAGATAGTAGCCTGCGTCAAGGTTTTCGTCAACCATATACAAAGATACGTTTGCATAAGACTGAGCCCAAGCAACGCCGATTTCTACTACGTAACCCTTCATGGTGATAGAAACGCCGGTATTGGAATACCAGTAATCTACTTCCTGAAGATGTTCCATCTTTTCGGATACGGTGAAGGTGTAAATGCCTTTAGCCGTAGTTTCGTTATAAGTAAACTCGGCGTTAAGTTTAACTTCGGGGTTAAGTGAAGAAGGTGTAACGAGGCATTTATCGTTGTCGTCGCTAACGCTGATATAGTCGGCGTATGCTTCGTCAACAGACCAAGTGATAGTTGCTTCTCTTCCCTTATAAGTTGTGGTTTGGGGAAGATCGAAACTATCGTAAACGGTGGAACGATTTTGTACGAAATTGAAAGAGTCTACAAAATCGGTTGCGGTAATCGCTTGAAGCCTGATTGTGAATTGTTTTGTAGCGCCACGAAGGTCTACGGTTAAAGTAACCGTTTCGTCTTCTTCGGGGATGGTGACTCTCGCGAGGTATCCGCTTTCGGTCTTTTCGATAACTACGTTTTCGCTATCGGAAGTCCAAGTCGCTCTGTAATCGCCGATTCTGCTTTCCAAAGCAAAATCTTCTTTTACTACCTGTCCTTCGTTTTCAAGGATGTAGGTGTCGAGCGTTTCTTGTTTGGTCAAGCCGGTGCCTTTGTCTAACTGACAAGCGCCGAGCGAAAGACAGATTACCGCAACGAGTGCGAGTAAAATTACGCCAATCTTACGATTCATAGATTTTGTCTCCTATAAAAATTTATTTTTTGGGGGGTCCCTTTTTTTATCCTAATGTAATATCGGAAAGTTTCAAAACGGTTATTTCGTTCGTTTTTTCATCAAACTTGTAACCTTGTACGCTGAACTTTTTACCGGCTGTATAGTTGTTGGTAAAACCGTCTTGTACGTTAACTTTGAAAGTAAATGTTACGGCTTCGTCTTTTAAGCCGTCTTTTGTACGTTGAGTTGCAGTGGCTTCTATAGTCAACACGCCGTTTTCGACGGTGGAGGAAACCACGGTTGCGTCGGTATAAAGAGTACTTGCGTAATTTGCAATGTACGCCGTATCCGAGGAGAACGTCAAGTAGTAATTTTTTTGTATAGGATGGGTGTATTCGAGATTGTTTGCACCTATTATGGCGTTATACTTGATACCGCTTATTTGTAACGAACTATTATATTCGCCAAGACTGCCGACGATACGATAGAAATGGCCGAGTTCCATATTCTTACCGCTTGAATACCCTGCGTAGATCGGGAAAGCGTAGGTTTTACCCGTTTCTCTGTCGCAATAGGTTGCGGTGAACATGTTACGTTTGGAATCAAAAGAGGTCAAGCAAGCGTTGAAGCTTACTTTAACACCGCTTTTAATGTCGGAATTGTAATATTTGTCGGTATTTTCGACTATGTCTTGTAAAGTGGTTACGACGGGATCTGTCGAATACAGAGGATCGTCAAGTTGAGACCATACTCGAAGTTGTATGGACTTTGCATTAGCCTGCGCCTTTTCAAAATAACTGTTGTAAGGGAATTTAGTAGTGTCTAAACCCTTATTTTGACTGTAACCGTTTTCAACGAGTTCCAAATTAAGGTTGATTAAATCTTGAGATTCGTCGGTGCGATACCATACGTAGCCCAAATATCTAACGCCGTAATTGTCGTGCTCGGCGGGAACGGAAGTGGCTTCCAAAACGATTTTGGTTGCCTTGCTTAATTGTTGTTCTACGAATAACGAAGCCGCCTTACCCCATTTTTCGATACCGCCGGTAGATTCCGGAGTATCTACTGAATGGAAACGAATGGTTACATTCGTGGTTTCTTTTTTAAGGGTTGCGGTAAAGGTGTCGCCGTCGGTAAAATAGGCTATGGTCGCTTCACCTATGCCGTCGCTTAAAAAGCTTTTGCCTTCGTAAGATTTCGTAAGCTTACAAGTATTCGTTACTTTGGTTATATGCTCCGTATTGTCGGCAACTTTGCTCGTCGAATTGTTGCATCCGACGAAGCAAAGAATTGCTAACATAAGTACGAGAGCAAACGAAATAAATTTTTTCATATTTTACTCTACTCGTTGTTTATTTAGAGTTAATTTAGTTGTTGCAAGACCTGTATGCGTCCGCCAAAGCTTCGGTAGGAGTTTTTTGACCGGTCATTGCGGCATATAATGCGTTACCTACAGCGGTACGAGCGGTGGAAGAACCCTTGAATGCGGGAGATACAAAGTAGTTGTTTCTTAAACTTTCGCCTACTTTAACTGCGGTTGCAATGGTATCGCCCTTGTTAAGGAAGGTTTCGTACTCTTCGATTTGGTCGGTAGATAAACGAACGGTGTTATAACCGGATGCCATGGAGAAAGCCGCTTGGAATTCGGGATTTAAGAGTTCTTTGATGAACATGAAGGTCATAACTTCTTTTTCGGAAGAGTTGGTAACTTTGTTACCGCCGGTAAGCATAACGAGTGACGGACCTTGGGAAATAACGGAATAGTTAACGGAACCGTCGGAACGAGTGCTACCGGGGATAGAGGTAATGCCCCAGTCGAAGAGGTCGCCGGGATCTTGGTGAGAAGCACCGCCGGACGAACCGATACAGTAAACCAAACCGCCGTCGTTTTGACCTTTGGTGAAAATGGTGGAAGTATAAGCGTTGTTAAGGTCTATCTTAGTGGTGATATAACCTTTTTGGTAATATTCGTTAAGTTGGGAAAGCCAGTTTTCATGGGCTTCGGTCTGCCATAAATAATGGTTGTTTTCATCGATGCTGGTATAACCCCAAGCGTTTTGTTCGCACATTTCGATGAACCAGTTTGCTTCGGAGTCAACGCCTAAAGGAGTAACGCCCTCGAATTTCTTTTGAAGAGTAGCGCATTGAGCCCAAAGTTCGTCCCAAGTTGTAGCAACGGATAAACCGCAAGCGTCCAAAGCGGTCTTGTTGTAGTACATTAAATCGGTAGATCTAACGAACGGAAGGGTCAACATATCGTTTTCGCTATAACCGTATTTGGTATATTCGGCAAAGTTGCTTGCAAGACCTTCTTTCCAATAGGTTTGAACGAAGTCTGCAAGTTCTTCGGCGGTGTAACCGATAGTATAATCCGAGGTGTATTTGGTTACGTTGCCTTCACTGTCGGTTACGTTCCAAGAAGCCTTTTCGGTGGAGTTGATGAATTTGTCTAACGCAACTACCTTTTTAGTTTGCAAATACAACGCAACGTGGTCGGGATAGCAGTAAGCAAGGTCGGGTTGAGCATATGACTTGAAATCGGCTACGACTTTTTCTTTAACATCGTCATATCCGCCGGGTTGAATGTGTTCAACCTTCCAACCGGGATATTTAGCCTCGAAACTGGCGATTGCGGCATCGGTAACGCTTACGAGAGAGTCACCTTGAGAAGAGTAGAAAACTATCGTGTGTTCGTAGTCGGTAACAGAGTTATCATCACCGCTGCAACCGGCAAAGAGGGATACTGCGCCGCTTAAAGTTACTACTAAAGCGAAAACTAACAGTTTGGACAAGATTTTTTTCATAGAAACACTCCTATAATTATTTTATATTTTGTAGCTACGCCGTTTAAATAAACTGCACAGCCAAAAACATATTTTGAATTAAATCGACCATTGGTCGTATATTGACCGTGTCGGTCGAAATGACCGTATCGGTCGAAATGACCATGTAGGTCGAGGGTTTGCGCATGGGTTGCGCGGGGCACATGTCAACTTTATCGTGTTGACTGTTGAGGTGTAGCCGATGACGGCCGGCGTGAGGAATTTATATAAACTTTGCGGTTAGATAGACCATCCAACCTCCTCAGTCGCTACGCGACAGCTCCCCCTACCAGGTGAAGCCTTGCTGACGCTCAATAAGTCTTTTCTGAGATGTGACGCCTACGCACCCATACCAGGTGAAGGCTTTTTAGGGGGAGGCTGAAAAGGTCAGGAAATATATACAACAATCCTTCCGTCAACTTCGTTGCCACCTCCCTTTGCACAAGGGAGGCTATAGAGGAATTAGCCTTTGGTGCCGCTCTTGGAGACGCCTCTCATTATATACTTACGACAGCAAAGGAAGAGTATCAACAGAGGTAAGGTTACCATGCAAACCGCCGCCATCTTTAAGGTGGTTAACGATTCGCTCGTACTAAACGTGCTACCGAGGGCTCTTAAGATGCCGTCTTTGTCGGTAAAGCCTTTGGTTACCCAGTTGGTTATCATTTGCCATTCTTCTTTGTTATTGACAAGCCTCGGCCAAATGTAAGAGTTCCAAGTACCGATAAACTTCAAAAGAGTTATGGATACGAGGGTGGGTGCCGTCAAAGGAATCATTACTTTTATCAAATACCCCATGTCGGAAAGCCCGTCTACCTTCGCCGCCTGATACAGCGAGTTGGGTATCTGCATAAAGTTGTTCCTGAGTAGATAAATGTAGTAAACGCTTACCAAGAAAGGCAGTATCAAAACGGTGTACGTGTTGTACCAGTTAAAACCGCGGGGACCTACCGTTAAATAGTTGGTAAGGGTGAACATTTCGCCCGGGATCATCATTGTGGCAAGCATCAACGTGAACAAAAGGTTTTTGCCGTGGAAGTTCATTCTTGCCAAAGCGTAGGCGGTAAGTATTGTTATAATTACGCCTAACACGGTGGAAACCCCGCCGACGATGAGGGTGTTTACCAAAACTTGCAAAAACAAAGGCGTTGTGCTTTTACTGTTTGCAGTTTGCGATAAAACCACTTGATAGTTTTGCCATACGATTTGTTTGGGGAAAAGCGTCAAAACGGGATCGCGATATTCGGCTTCGAATTTGAAACTGGATATTACCATCCAATAAAAGGGCAAAAATGCCAAAACGGCACAAAAGGTCAAAAAGATATATACGAATATGTTTTTGAAGATTTTGCCGACTTTTTGCTTTTGCTTTTCTCTTTCTACGTTAAAATCGGTTACCGAAGGAGTGACGTTAACGGATTTGTTTTTAATTTCGTCCATATCTAACTCTCCTTAATAGTGTACCCGTTTTTTGGTAACTTGTAAGTTTATCATGGTGATTACCATTATGATTGCGAACAATATCAAAGAACCTGCAAACGCATAACCGCTGTATTGTTCGTCAACGTATCTGTAAATGTAACCTACCATGGTACCCATGTCGTATTCGAAACCCATATCGGTGCCGAATAAACCGACGATTGCCGTGTATTGCTTCATACCGCCCATAATACCCGTTATTATAAGGTAAGAAATCATAGGCATAATAAGCGGAGTGGTTATCTTCCAAAGAATTTTCGATTTTGACGCGCCGTCGATTTTCGCCGCATCGTAATACTGTTTGTTTACGCTTTGTAAAGCACTGAACAATATTAAAATTTTAAATGGCAAACCCGACCAGATTTCGTAAACGATAACTACGACGTACTTCGGCCAAGGAATTTTTATGGAACCTATCTGCCAGGTCAAAGATTTATAGTCCATGCTTTGACCTTTTACCCAATCGATACCGCTTCCGCCGAAAAACCTTATAATGTTGTTTACGATACCGACGGTGTATTCCTTATTAGGAGTTCTGACTACGGTAAAGAAGGTTGCGAAAACCGCACCCATTGCGAGCGAGTTTGTCAAATACGGTAAAAACAGTACGGTTTGATAGGCTTTTTGTACGGCTTTGATGGAATTTAAGGCAACCGAAATAAGTAGTGCCAATAAAGTCGATAAAGGTACGGAAATAAAGGTGAATATCAACGTGTTGACGAGACATTGCAAAAAAGTCGCCCCGCCCATGCCGGTATCGCCTTTCAATACCCTTACGAAGTTTTCAAAGCCCCAACCGTCGAATTCGCCGGTTAAGTCGTTATAGTTTTGCTTCAATGCGCCGACAAAGGCGTTTATTATCGGGTAAAAAGTGAATATGCAAAGTAATATAATTGCGGGAAGAACGAATAACCAGCCTTGCTCTGCCCTTAAAAACCTTGCAAGTTTTTCCTTAAAGGGAAGATCACGCTTGGTGTTTAGCGTTACGGTACCTTCGGTATTCGTCGTTTGCGCTTCGGCGGTTACTTGTTCGGTTGTCGACTTTTTGCCGAAAAGCTTTTTGAAACCCTTGCCTATTCCGATAAAAAAGTTTTTGCACTTTTCTAACGCAACCGCAAAAAAGTTCTTTTTAGGTTCGTTTGACATTATCTTATTCTCTCCTCCGTTTCGGCGTTAAATAAGAAAACTTTGTTGGGTTTTAAGGAAAATCTCAAAGTCGCTGCGTCGGAATTTAATTTGACGTCGGAATCGACGATTGACCTTACGAAAGGCTTTTCGGAAAGAGGATGCGAAGAAACTATGGTTTTGTCTCTACCCATAACTTCGACGTGGTCGAGGTTGAGGGTTAAAACGCCGTAATCTTCGTCGTAAACAAAGCCTTCGGGACGGATGCCTACGTATATTTGCTGATCGTCGACGTCTTTATCCAAAATGACTTCATCGCCGATATAGACTTGACCGTTTCTAACTTCGCCCTTGAATATGTTGATGGGAGGGGTGCCTAAGAAGTTCGCGACGAATAAGTTAGTAGGATCGTCGTATATTCCTTGAGGATCGCCTATCTGTTGAACGACGCCGAGCTTCATAACGACCATTATGTCGCAAATGCTCATGGCTTCTTCCTGGTCGTGAGTAACGAATACTGTGGTTATCCCCGTTTCGCGTTGAATACGCTTGATTTCTTCACGAGTTTGGAGCCTTAACCTTGCGTCGAGGTTTGACAAAGGTTCGTCAAGAAGCAATACGTTAGGCATTTTTACGAGCGCGCGGGCAATTGCGACACGTTGTTGCTGACCGCCCGATAGTTCGTTGGGCTTTCTTTGAAGAAGGTCTTCTATCTGAACGAGTTGAGCAGCCTCCAACGCCCTTTGCTTTGCTTCTAACTTGGGTAAACGCATGTTCGTGAGCGGGAACATAATGTTTTGCTCAACCGTCATATGAGGATACAAAGCGTAGTTTTGGAATACCAAACCTACCCCTCTTCTTTCCGCCGCAAGGGTGGTTACGTCTTGATCGTCAAAGTAAATTCTGCCCGACGTAGGCGTTTCCAAACCCGATAGCATAAACAAACTGGTGCTTTTACCGCATCCGGAAGGACCGAGTAAACCAACTAATTTGCCGGAAGGAATTTCGATGTTCATGTTGTCGACCGCAACGACTTCCTTGCCCTTTTTATGCCTCGAAGGGAATATTTTAGTTAAGTTCTCAATGGTAATTTTCATAAGCGTTTAGTCCTCTATACTCACTAATGTAGCGTTTATTGTTTTTTTGTATCCGTCGGCAACGAGGCTTTCGGGAAGCCCTTCCAATTTGTAGCCGTCGGGAATAACGACGTTAAGATCGTTATATATGCCTGCTTTTACGCGGAGATATTTTTCGTATCCGTCCGCCTTGGTAAGTTCGAAAGATAAAGCCTTTTCGCCCTCGCCGTAACTTACCGTAATATTTTGGTCGAAATCGAGATTTTCTTGCAAGGTAACCTTTAACGTTACCGCACAGAAATAATCGTTTCCGAATGATTCGTTGTTGACTTTTACAGGTCTTTCTTTTCGTTTGATTTTGAAAACCTTGAATAACATGAACTTGACGAATTTGACGATAAACCTCGTAAACAGGAAGTCGGCTATAACGTAGACTACGACAAAATATATAATAATAGTCTTGGTCGCTTGCTTTTGCGCACGCTGTTCGGCTATGTCGTAACTGCTCTTTTTGTAACTTTCGTTACTCAAAAAGGCTTCGTCGAGTTGTTTTAAAGTTTCGCTTGCGGTGCTTTTGTCGTTGTACGCCGTTATAACAGCGTCTACGTCGTTATAAAAGCCCGTAGAATAATTTAACGCCTCGTCAAAGGTCTTGGTGTAAAAGGTTTGCCCGTCTTTGTCTATAAAGGTTAAACCTTCTACGGAAGAATAGGTTTTTTGCACGAGTTCGAGAATGGCTATACCCTTTTTTTCGTAGGTAAGTATTCCGTCTTTCGTGCCGTCACCCGTATAGTCGGTATCTAAAAGTTCGTAAGTTTCGTCCGCTCCGTTTACCTTTAAAATAACTTTGGTCTGATTGTTTTCTTCGGCGTAGGTCTTGTATTCGTCTTGAACGCCGAATAAGAAAGCAACGTAAGATTTTTGCAATACCGTCTTTTTGGAAGTCGTTTGCTCTCCGCTGCCATCACCGCTCGATTGTTCTTCGTACCCTATCGTTGCCGTTTCGTAAATAATTATCTTTCCGCTTTTTCCTACGTCTTCCGTGTACAAAACGTTCGAGTTGTAGTAACCGCCGACAAGCCTTATCGCTTCGTCATACTTCCCTGCGTACAAATCATCTGATAATTCGTCGAGAAGAATCCCGCTGTAAAGATAAATCGGCGTTAAAACGAGGGCTAAAACAAAACCGACCAGGAAAGTAAAGATAAAGTACAAAACTGCAGGGAAAATCTTGCTTTTTTTCATAGCTCGTTTCCGCTTACCTTTCTTCCGAAGTCGGCTTGTCGGGCGCGACTCCGTTTCCGTCGGGACAATCGCCGTCTTGAACCGATGTGTCGGCAAGACGAGCATTTTGACCATGCTTGAACGCAGCCTCGCGCTTTCTTAAATTTTCACGTCTTTCCTCATACTGTGACTTGCGAAACACGGGAATGAGAAAGTATATGGCAATTGCCGCTGCCACCAGCCCCAAGCAGATCAGGAAAAACGTCCTGTCTACCGAGCTTATTGCGTTTAATAAAAACGAATATGCGTTCATACGATGTCTCCTTGTAAGAATAAATCGAAATAATCGGTACACCGATAAAACCGTGCTCAGACGCACTTGTATCTGCAAAAAAAACAAGTTGGCGTCTGTGAAACCAAGTTGGCTTTATGAAAACCGTGTTTACGTTTTCAAAAACCGTGCTTAACCGTTACTCGAACTTATAAAGAACTCACTGCCGACAGCGGTCATACGTTGCTTGCGCTACGCAACGCTGCTTGCGGTGCTTATATGTAATCCACTTAAAGAATCAATTGCTTACGTTTAAAAAATGCCTAAGTACCTATATACTATCAAATATACTGTCTAAATGCCTATATGCCCAAACTTTGCGATTGGTTTCGGCAAAGAAAATCGACCGACGGCAAAGCCCGCAAACCAAGACGATTATGTCAAAGCGACGTTATGGACAGAAGTCTTTCGTGACAGTAGGCATATATTGAAAGGTGTTTACAATCGAAGACGCCTACGAAAAGCGTTACAGACTTACAATCATAATCTATGTTGTATTAAAGAGTACAAAAAAATACAGAAAAAGCCGTTAACCTCTTCTGTATTCAAATTTGAAGCCCTTTAATTTGCATAGAACCACCTTTTTAGGTCGTTATGACCTTTTACAAGTCCTATTCTAACACAAAAAAAAACTAAAAACAAGGATAATAGATAAAAATATCAAAAATTTTTTTGTAAAATGTCGACTTTTGACAGAATTTATAGTTTCTTCAAAATAATTTTATGTGAATTAGACGGATTTCATTTGGAAACGGTCGCTTTTTTAAATCGTTTTCGCTCGTTTTAATTTACTTGTTTTAATTTGCTTAAAAGATTTTTTCGCCGCAAACGAATTTTGACTTTATTCCGCCCGTTTTCAAATCGCCGTTTAAGTAAGCGAATCTTTCCAAGCGTTCCTCGATTGAAAAATCTATCGCGGAAGGTAAAACGGAATCGTCAAGTACCAAAATATCGGCGTCGTAGCCTTCTTCGAACTTTCCGACTTTACCGAAAAATTCACCCGAGGTCGCAGTCGCCATGTAAAAGGCTTCCGAAAAAGTAATCGGCTTACATGCATTATCGACGAGTCGCCAATACATTTTCGACACCTGAACGGCTGAAACGATTACCGAAAACATCGATTTAGTATTACCGCCCGCAACATCGGACGCAAGCGTCACCTTTAAGCCTCGGTCGAGATATTTTCTTACGGGGGCTATCCCGGACGACAAATTCAGGTTTGACAACGGAGAATGTGCGATAAATACGCCGTTATTCTTCATAAGTTCTATTTCCCTGTCACACGACCAAACGCAATGCGCCATTACGGTTTTTATAGCCTTGCCATCTTTAGATTTGCCGAAAAGCCCGTAATTATCATAGGTTTGGGCGTAAAATTCGGTTTCGGGATGCAATGATGCGACGAGTGCCGTTTCGCTCAAATTTTCCGACAGATGGGATTGAACGGGCAAGTCGTACTTTTTTTGAATTTCCGATAAGCCGAAAAGAAGTTTCGGCGAGCAAGACGGGGTGAAGCGAGGGGTTAAAATTGCACGAACGTTTTTGAATTCTTTGGCTTTTTCGACCACGTATACCGTGTCTTGCAGAGATTTTTCGGTGTCTTCCTCAATCGAAGAGGGAGAATTTCTATCCATGTTTACCTTGCCGACAAAACATTTAAGCCCGCTTTTTTCAAGGGCGTTCATCAATATTACGGTAGCCTCTTTATGTACGGTTGCAAACACGCACGCCCTCGTGGTCGCACTTTTTTTTAGTTCGTCGGCAAAAATATCGTAAGCCTTTTCGGCGTAAAAATTATCTGAAAACTTGGCTTCTTCCGAAAAAGCGTGTTTGTTAAGCCAGTCGATAAGTTCGAGATCCATGCCCATGCCCCGAAAAGCGTTTTGGGAAGCATGTAGGTGGGTGTCCGAAATACCGGGAACTATCAGTTTATCGGTGTAATCGAAAAATTCGTATTCGCCATGATGTAAATAATCGGGTAAATTTTGCGTTACGCAAAGAATTTTACCGTCCCGTACCACTAAAAAGCCCGACTTTACCGTCGTAAAATTCGTCGAATTTTTTTGGTAACATATATCGCCCTTAAAAACTTTTGTAGTCATTTTTTATCGCCTTATCATATTTTTACGAGGTTATCGTTTATCCAATGCCTCGTCTTTTTTCTAATTTAAACGTAAAAATGTCGGTCTATAAGCCGATTATCGCCGTATAAATGCGATTTAAAATTATTCGAAATCGTCTATGAAACTTTCGATGGACACGATGTAGGGGTATGCCGTCAAAGTTTCGGATATAATAGAATCGGGGAAATCTTTATCGGTTTTTAACGTTGCGACCGAAAACAAACTACCGTCTTTTCTTTCCGTTTTTAATCGCGAAAAGCGAGGAGAGGAAAAGGTTTTCAATATACTTTCCCTTGCACCGTCGTATTCGCGGAAAACGATTTTATACGAAACGTAACGTCTCATTCTAAACAGTTTAGTGTTTGTGTGTAAAAGAATTTGTACGCCGATTATAAGGATCGTGGAGCCTAACGCAACCCACCATAGTCCCGCTGCGGCAGCCATTCCGACGCCCGCGGTTGCCCAAATTCCCGCGGCGGTTGTAAGCCCGTGCACGACTTGGCGTTGGTGCATTATCATCCCCGCACCCAAAAAACCGACGCCGGCGACTATCTGTGCCGCCACCCTTGCGGAATCGAATTTATCCACGTCGTAAAAGCCGTATTTTGAAATAACGGTGTAAAGAGCAGCACCGATGGCGACTATTGCGTGCGTTCTGATGCCTGCTTCTTTTGACCGAGATTTTCTTTCAAAACCGATTGAAAACCCTAAAATAAAAGCATAGAATATGCGTAATAAATAATCTACGTTCGGATTGTTCGCTAAAAATTGTTTAATACCTTCCATAATTCCCCGTGACAGTGTAAAATTGAGGCTTATTGCATCGCCGGAACCGACGCTCGTCTATTGTATCATCATTATAATCGTTTGTCAATACCAAATCGAAAAAATTTTAAGGTTTTTTGGAGATTTGGCGTCGCTAAAACAAATTGGACACCAAAAAAGTTGTATCGTCAAATTAACGAAATGTCGATTTTCTACATAAAAAACATATGTATGTTGCATCTTTTATTTTCTAAGTTGATACATTTAGTGGATATATTTATAAGTTCACACCGTACGTAAGTATATGCTTAATATCAAGTTTTACCGTGTGCATTCATACAGTTTGCGGGTACGTAATACCGATTTTTGTCGTATGTCTAAACAGCGTTTTTTGTCGAAAAACGACCTATAGAGGGACTTTTATTCGGCTTCCGCCCGTTTTATTTCCTTTCGTAATTTTAAAACTATTTTTTTTTCGAGCCGAGATATGTAACTTTGAGATATACCGAGAAGGTCGGCTACTTCTTTTTGAGTAAACTCTTTATCACCTTGTAAACCGAACCTCAAAACCATTATTTCCTTTTCACGTTTATTCAGTTTCATAAGTGCTTCCGACAAAATTTGCTTTTCGCAAGTCGATTCTATCTGTTTTGAAACGCCGTCCGTTTCCGTGCCTAAAATGTCCGACAAAAGCAACTCGTTACCCTCCCAATCGACGTTTAAAGGTTCGTCAAAGGAAACTTCCCCCTTGGTTTTTGCCATTCTTCTTAAATACATTAAAATTTCGTTTTCGATACAACGGGAGGCAAAAGTAGCAAGTTTTATCTTTTTTTCGAGATTGAACGAATTTATTGCCTTTATAAGCCCTATCGTGCCGATGGAAATCAAATCGTCGAGGTCGATACCCGTATTGTCGAATTTTCTCGCTATGTAAACCACAAGTCTTAAATTGTGTTCGATGAGTTCCTTTTTTGCTTCTTTATCGCCTTTGCAAAGTCTTAAAAGCATAAGTTGCTCTTCGGCGTTCCCGAGCGGTTTCGGCAATGCGTCGCCCGTTGCGAGGTAATGAACTTCAGAACCGCAAAACAACTTTTTAAATAACTTTTTAATGCAATCAAATAACTTCATAATTACTCCTGTTTATTGACTTTAACGGGCTTATAGCCTCACTTTTACATTACATAGACACCAAAAAGCAGTTCTTCTTGCATACTCGAATTATCGACTTCTCCAAGTAAACAAACCACTTTTTTATCATCTTTTTCTCTCTTTATAAGCATACTGTCGATTTCATATAAATCGATTGATTTATAACTCGACACCGTTGAAATTTCGGTTTTTCGAGGACTTGATATTTTGCCTCCTTCTTTTAAAATCTTTTGTATTATAGACCTCTTGCAAAGTACTATCGGAAGCCCTGTTTTCCAATCTACAAGCATGTTACCGCTATCGAAGTATCCTTGAACGCTTATAGAGGCTTGACCCGAATTTATGACGCATTTATACCTATATTTGTCCGTTATTAAACCGTTTACCGACTTTTTTGCAATCGACTTTACCGTTATTGTGACTATATAGGCTATACCCACGGACACGCCGACGGGTAAAACGCTCGGATTTGACGAATATTTTGAAATATCGACGTTCATCAAATAAAAAACTCCGATTACGGCACCGCCTATAAGAAAGGTAAATAGCAAAAATACGTTAAAATACTTTAAATATCCGTTTAACGAAAAATGTTTTACCGCAACGAAAGCGATAAGTAAGCCGAGCAGAATTTTCAGCAAAAACGAGTATTCCCTTTTTATTTGTAAAAGTGGGAAAATCACTGCACCGATTACGCCTATTATAGATGCCGACAAAAGCCTTACTTTTTTAAACTTTACTTTTAAAATTATCGACGTTTCTTTCAGTAATAAATAATTCATTATAAGATTATCGAGTATTACGTACTCTATACACACTTTCATAGTGCTTATATTATAAAATGAAATTATAGTGCGGATTATAACTTTTTTTGTTACATAAAAATATTTTTTGTCGCGATTAAACCTTTGTAAAAACATAAAAAAAGTCGCTCCGTTTGGTCGATAACCGACCTATAGAGCGACTTTTGTCGTATTTTGTATAATTTAATTTAATTAGAAATCGAGAAGGAAATTATATTCCTTTTTATCTGCCGCGGCAAGGAACAAATAAAGCCTCGGACCTGCGTCCTGACCGAATAAAAGATTGTAAAAGGCTTTAAAGTATTGTTGCTGAATTGCCATATTTTCTTTTTTGGATAGAGCGGGATTGTTTATTATGGAATAAATAAACTGTTGAACTTCCTTTTCTTTTATAACTTCGTTTTCGGAAATATAGTCGTGAAGTTTTTTAACCGCTTGCTTCTTTTCGTCATCCAAAGTATCGTAAAACTCTTGATTTTTCTCACTCAAAAGTTTATACATTTTTGAAGGTTGATGCTCGGTAATCCAATTTTTAACGCGTAGCAACCTTTCTTCGTCCTCTTTTGTAAATTCTACGTCGATTTTATTCAAAATCTGCCTCGTCGGCTCGGGTTTGAAGTCTACTATGGGCGCAACGCTTGCCAAAACGCCGAAAGGAACTTTGGAACGAGTGTTTTTGCCGTTTATAAGACACATATCGAAAACGGCGGTGTAGAATTCGTCGGATTCGCCGTTTTTATACGATTCAACACCTTTATCGAACTCACTGTAATGGCGAATTATGGTGTCGTCGAAGTTGAAAGAAAAACCGTCCTTAGGTTCGTACTTTGCAAAAAGCCAACGAATCATATCGGGTTCGTACACCTTCAAAACTTCCTTAGGGGTAATATTGTTGCCGGTCGAGGAGTGCATATCACCCAAGCCCGCAATGGATAACCAACCGTAACCGCAGAAAAGAGGCGGGGTAACGCCTAAAACGCTTCTTGCAACGTCGGATGCGACTACGTATGAACCGCTTGCAGAGGCGTGATCTATTCCGCCCGGTTCGAAGTCAACGCCTTCGACACCCCAACGCATAGGCCAGTCAACCTTCCAAACGAGTTTGATTAAATTGTAGTCTCTTACCTTAACAGTCTTAACCTGCCCGCATTTTTTGCAACGATATGTTAATTCTTCGCCGTCCGAAGAAGCAGATAAAACTTCTGTAAAATCGGTATGACAGTTGTCGCAATATACGTTTAACGGGAAGTATTTGTCGCGCTCGCCCTCGTCGGCATCCTGCGTTTTATACTTCATTAAAATATCGTAAATTTCAAACCTTTTTTGAATGGCTTTTACTATGCCGTCCGCATACCTGCCGGAAGTGTATTCTTTAGCCTGATACCTATAGTCGGGCGAAATGGCAAGTTCCTTTAAAGATTCTTCGAATTCCTTTTCGTTATACTCGGCATAGGAAGATTTTTCTCCGTGCGGGTCGGGTATAAAGGCGTACGGCATACCGATATACTGCTCAAAGTTATCGGCAATTTTGGCTATGTTTGAAGGAACTTTTCTTAGTCTGTCGAATTCGTCCCACGAGAACAAAAGACGGGCTTTTTTACCCTTTCTTTTTAACGCTTCAACTACGTAATAACTTGTAGCAACGTCACGAAAGTTGCCTATATGGACGGAGCCCGACGGACTGATGCCCGCCGCGCAAACGTATTCTTCTTTATTAGGATTTCTTGCTATAATGTCTTCGGCAAGTTTATCTGCCCAATGCATAAATTCACCTCTAAAAATAATTAATCAAATATAAAAACACTAAAAACATATCGATAACGGGCTTATAGCCTTGTTTTTAGTTTTGTTCGGAATAGCCCGATTTTAGCCTTGTTCGGTTTTTTTAAGCCAACTTTTATAAACTAAGTCGGCAACTTCTTCCGGCGAAATATCTGTAGTATCGATAACGAAATCGTAGTTTTCCATATTTTGAATATCTACCCCGTAATAATCGTAATACCTGCGCTTTTCACTTGCTCTTCTCGACGATAAACTGTTAAAAGTTTCCTCTACCGTGCCGAAATGCTCGTCACTTCTTTGGGCGTCGAAAACCCTGTGTGCGGCAACGTCTTGATCGGTTTTTAAATAAAAACTTACAGCCGACGGCACGAAGTGGAAGGCAAGACGGGAATCGAAAATATAATTGCCGTCCTTATCGTCGTAAGACTTCAACATATTGTCCACCAAAGCGTCGTACTGTTTATCCTTTTCGTTGTTGATATTGAACTGTTCTACGGTTAAATTAAGTTTGGAAGCAAGTTCTCGATAGATGACGCCCGTCGAAACGATTTCCGCATTCATTCTGTCTCTGAGAATATGCGCGACCGTACTTTTTCCGCTTCCCAAATCGCCCGCAAGCGAAATTTTAAAATGCATTTTTCTCACCGATTTATATATAAATTCTTGTTAATATTATATACTTTTAGTTTTTCACAGTCAACAAAAAATAATTGATTTTACGCTAAAAAATGAATTCTTTGTCTTTTTTGTCTTTTCTTAGCAAACACGAAAGATAAAAAAACGGTAAAAACCGACTTATAGCCCGACTTTTACCGTTTTTTAAGTTTTAGTTTATCAATAGAAAATTATCTTATCGGGTTGACAATTACCCACGTTTTTAAGAAGTTTTCCTTTAGATTCCCTCGTATCCTTTTGTGCCGACGAGATATCTGCGTAGAATTCCTGTGACATTCTGTCGATAACGAATATACCCTTTAAGCCGTTGTAAAGTTTTGCGTTTAAGACGATTTCGGCAAATTTCTTGTCGCCGAGATCCATAATCATTACGCCCTTCCTCGTTTTTACGAGTTTCTTTATCGTGTCGCAATCGACGACCTTAAACAAACCGTTTGACGCACCTAAAATGACTTTTTCTTTTTCACCTATCTGTGTTGCGTAAATGACTTCGTCTCCGTCGTAAAGGCCTATACCCTTTACACCGCCGGCGACCCTTAATTGTTCGGGAACGCCGTCCCAAAGCATGTTAAGCGTCATGCCTTTTTGGGTAACGTAAAGAAGGGTCGTGTCCGCTCTTTCCTGTTCAATGGTAATGATTTCGTCGTCCTCTTTTATCTTCATTGCCTGATAGTAGCCTTTAAGCACGGTGTACTCTTGCCAAGGCGTAACTTTCAGCATGCCCTCTTTTGTTACGAATACCAGTCTTCCTTCGGGAACTTCGACTCCCTTTACGGCAAACAGCCCTACGGCTTTTTCGTTTGCCTTTGCCTGACGGAACATGTCTTCGAGTTTAACGCCTTCAATCAGGCTTCCTTTGGATTCGGGCATTACTTCGACGTCGATTTTGAAACAGTTGCCGAGGTTCGTAAATGCGTAAACCTGCTCTTCGGTGGTTACTTTTACGTAGGTTTTGAAGATGTCTTTCTGCGTCGGTTTTTCAAGGTCGAGTATTCTCTTTAACTGAGCGGGTTTAATTTTTCTCAGTTTTCCGAGTTCGTTTACGGCAACGACGTAAGTTTCGACTACCGCTTTGTCTTCTCCCTTTTTGACTATGATTTTATCCGCCGTATCGACGATTATCGTTCTTCTTTCGTCGCCGTATTTTCTCTTGACTTCTTGAAGTTCCTTTATTACGACTTCAAACTGTTTTTTCTTGCTTGCGATGATCGCTTCGTATTCTTTAATGAGTTCTTTTAAGTTTTTGAGTTCGGCTTTAAGATTGTTTACTTCAAGTTTCGTAAGTCTTGCAAGTCTTAAATCGAGAATTGCGTTTGCCTGCTTTTCGGTAAGAGAAAAGGCTTTTCTCAAATTTGCCCTCGCAGTCGGCGTATCCGACGAAGTTTTGATTATTCTGATTACTTCGTCGATATTGGTAACGGCTATAATCAAGCCTTCCAAAATATGCGCCCTTTCTTTTGCTTTATCGAGGTCGTATTTCGTACGCCTTAAAATTACTTCACGCTGGAATTCCGTGTAATGGCGGTATATATCCAAAAGCCCGAGTTGTTGAGGTTTTCCTTCGGCAATTACCACCATGTTTATGCCGAAAGACAGTTGTAGGTCGGAATACTTATATAAGGTTTCCAAAGTCTTTTCGACGTTTGCATCCTTTTTAAGTCTTATTACCGCGCGCATACCGTTACGGTCGGATTCGTCCGAAACCGATTGAATGTTGTCGGCAAGCACCTGCTTTTTCTTTTTGTCGTCGCCGTCGGAGCACATTTCGTCTATTTTACGAAGCATGTCCGCTTTGTTTACCGTGTAAGGAATTTCGGTTATAACAATGCTTTTTGCGCCCTTGTCGTTTTCTTCGATATGAAGTCTTGCGCGCATCATTATTTTACCCTTACCCGTTTTGTACGCCTTCAAAAGTTCGTCGCCGGAAATCAAATATCCGCCGGTCGGAAAATCGGGACCGGGAACGATCTTCATCATTTCTTCGAGAGTAATTTTGGGGTTGTTTATGTAGGCGCACGCACCGTCGATAACTTCGCCCAAATTATGCGGAGGAATATTCGTGGCAAGCCCTACCGCAATACCCGTTGCGCCGTTTACCAAAAGATTGGGGTAGTGACTCGGCAAAACGTCCGGTTCTTTTAAAGAATCGTCGAAGTTGAGATTCCATTTTACTGTGTCTTTTTCGATGTCTTTTACGAGTTCTAACGCAAGCGGTTGCATTTTGACTTCGGTATAACGCATTGCAGCCGCAGGGTCGCCGTCGACGGAGCCGAAGTTACCTTGACCGTTGACGAGAGTCATTCTCATGTTGTACGGTTGGGCAAGCCTTACCATGGCGTCGTAAACGGACGTGTCGCCGTGAGGATGGTATTTACCTAAAACTTCACCGACGACCCTCGCGCTTTTTTTGTAACCTTTGTCGGGAAAAATTCCGTTTTCGTACATCGAATATATAATTCTTCTTTGAACGGGTTTAAGTCCGTCCTCAACCCTCGGTATTGCCCTGTCCATTATGACGTATTCGGCGTAAGGTATCATCGAGTTGTGTAAAACGTCCTCAAAAGCGTTGTTTATTATGTTTTTTTCGTTTAATATTTCCATTTTTTCACCTTAAAAACCTTGAATAATCGACCTATAGCCCGACTTTTACACTTCTTTGCGTAACTCGAAGTTGTCTTCTTTGTTAAAATCGGCATAGTTTTGAATATAGGCTTTTCTACCTTCGGATTCGCTCCCCATAAGTATCGGGATAAGCCTTTCGGCTTCGGCGATATCGTCTAAAGTTACCCTCATAAGCATACGCGTTTTGGGGTTCATGGTAGTTTCCCACAGTTGTTGAGGATTCATTTCGCCGAGCCCTTTATAACGTTGCAAGGAGTAACCGCGCCCGACCGCTTCGATTTTCTTTTTAAGTTCTTTATCGTCGTAAGCGTATTCGACGACGTCCTTTTTCCACACTTTATATAAAGGAGGCATGCCGATGTAGACGTGACCTTCCTGTATAAGCGGCTTCATATATCGATAGAAGAAGGTCAAAAGTATGGCTCTTATATGTGCGCCGTCTTGGTCGGCATCCGATAAAATTATGACTTTGTCGTAATTTAAATCCTTCATCTTGAAGTCGTCGCCTATCCCCGTGCCGAGTGCCCCGATTATAGTTTTGATTTCTTCGTTTTCAAGAATTTTTTCAAGACGCTTTTTTTCTGCGTTCAATGGTTTTCCTCGTAACGGAAGTATCGCCTGATATTGTCTGTCCCTGCCTTGCTTTGCGCTACCGCCTGCCGAATCGCCTTCCACTATAAAGACTTCGTTTAAAGCGGCTTTACGAGAGGTGCAGTCTGCAAGTTTTCCGACGAGTTTTGTTCTGTCTGCCGAGGTTTTTGCCCTTGCAATGTCTTTTGCGTGCTTTATAGCCTTTCTGACTTTGGCTTCTTCTACCGCTTTTGCGATTATTTTGTCGTAATCGGGGAAACGTTTTTTATTTTTCATTTCCTTGCTAAGTTCGGTATACGTCACGGTGTCCATTGCGTTTTTGACTTCGGGGTTACCGAGTTTAGTTTTGGTCTGACCTTCGAATTGGGCGTTTTTCATTTTGACGGAAATTATCGCCGTCATGCCCTTTCTGAAATCTTCGCCAAGGAAATTTTCGTCTTTATCTTTTAACTGACCGTGCGCCCTTGCGTATTCGTTAAAGGCTTTGGTAACGCCCGACTTAAAACCTTCTTCGTGCTTTCCGCCTTCAGCCGTCGGTATGTTGTTTACGAAAGATAAAATGGTTTCGTTATAGCCGTCGGTATGTTGAATAGCAAATTCAACCTTCATTTGGTCGTGCTTGTCTCCGCAATCGATTTCGGCACAAGCGTAAATGGGCGTATCGATTAATACGTTGTTACCCTCGTTTAGATATTTGACGTAATCGAATATACCGCCTTCGTAGCAGAAGTTTTGCTCTTCCGGCGTTTTGGAACGATTATCGATAAATTTCAATTTGATGCCTTTGTTCAAAAAGGCTAATTCTCTTAATCTTCTCGAAATAACTTCGGCGTTGAATTCCACAGATTCAAAAATCGTCGCGTCGGGTTTGAAACGTATAAAAGTGCCGTGTTTTTTAGTGGCGACTTTGGTGTTTTCGAGCGGTCCCGTCGGAACGCCTGCGTGGACTTTTCCTGTTTTTTTATCCACCCAACTTTTGAAGTCCATTTTGTAAATCGTCTTCTTAAAAACTTCGACTTTCAACCACTCGGAAAGTGCGTTCGTAACCGATGCGCCGACGCCGTGTAAACCTCCCGAATAATTGTAACTGTCGTTATCGAATTTACCGCCGGCGTGAAGATGGGTAAAGACAACCTCAACACCCGAAACTTTTGCTTTAGGGTGAACGTCGGTAGGTATACCTCTTCCGTTGTCTTCGACGGATGCGCTTCCGTCGGGGTATAAAACTACCAAAATCGTATCGCCGTAACCGTTGGATACTTCGTCAATCGCATTGTCGACGATTTCCCATAATATGTGATGTAACCCCTTTACGTTCGTTCCGCCGATGTACATACCCGGTCTTAGCCTTACGGCTTCGAGCCCTTCGAGAATTTTAATTTTCTCGGCTGAATACGCATTTTCTTGCATATGCAAACCTCCTACTTAGAACAGTATTTTTTATAGTGATATTTTTTTATTTATTTATTAAAATTACGCTCGCTAAATTAACAATAACAATTACGCTCACTAAATTAACAATAACAGTATATTTTTAAAACTTTTGAGTACTTTCATTTAATAAAAATATGCGGTTAATCGACCTATACGGGCACTTTTATAATTTTCCCGTTTTGCCTTTTGATGTAACCGAAATCGAGCATTTCTTTTTTTGCGGTAATAAAATCTTCACACTTTTCAGAAATAATAATCGAGGCTTCGCCCTCCGTATAGGCTTTATTGAGCGAGAATTCGTCTGCAATGATTTTATAAACCGCCTTGCGTTTGTTTATCTGAACGGGAAGTTCTTCCACCCTGCCGTTTTTAAAGCACTCCTTTTTGACTGCGTTTTTAAAAACGTCCTTCTTCGGTTTTACCGATTTTAAAAGCCTTTTAAGATCATCCGAAAGCACTTTCGACGAGATGGAATATACTTGATAATACTGCTCCTTTTTAGCCACGACTAAATCGGCACTCAGTAATTTTTTCAAATGAAAACTGACCGTCGATACGGAAATATTCAGTTCAAGACTTAATTCCTCAACGAATTTAGGCCTTTCGGTAAGCGACGCCAAAATTTTTAAGCGTGACTTATCAGCCAAAGCGTTAAGCAAAACTTCATCTGTCATTAGCCACCCGCAACGCTTTTAAAATAAATTTTATTTCTATCCGCACAAAATCGGATATTTACATTTACTATTATACTCATCAAAATAAATTTGTCAAGTATTTTTGCATAAAAAAATCGTTTTTCTTCATATAAAATAAAGAAAAACGATAAAATTCATTTTATAAATTCGGTTAATAAATCAGGAATTTACGATTACGTTAAACAATTCGTCCGCACTATCAACGACGGTTTTCGCTCCGAAATTTTCAAGGAATTTCCTTCCCTTAAAACCCCAAGAAACGCCTATAAACTTAAGACCGCTGTTTTTTGCCGTCATAAAGTCTACGTCGGAATCTCCTATGTATACGGCTTCTTCCTTTTTCGCACCGAAATATGAAAGAGCCTTATTTACCATGTCTGGTGCGGGCTTTTTTTCGACGCCGTCGAGTCTTCCGACCGAATAATCGAATCCGTTAGGGAAATAAATTTGAGCAAGTTCTTTTACGGCGTAATCGTCTTTATTTGAAACGACGCATGTATAAACGCCGATTTTTTTAAGTTTTGAAAGCAATTCGTTTATTCCGTCGTAACTTTTTGTTTTGTCCATGCAATGTTGCTTGTAATAGAATGTAAAAAGGTCGTAAACCTCTTTTTTCTCTTCATCGCTCGTTCCGTCGGGCACCCCTCTTTCTATAAGTTTAGGGTTGCCGTTGCCAACGAAAGACCTTACTTCGTCCAAAGTTCTTTCGGGAAATGAAAATTTATCAAGGGCGTAATTCAATGCGTCTTTTAAATCCTCCAAAGTGTTAAGCACCGTTCCGTCCATATCGAAAACAATATATTTGTACTTCATAATTCACCTTCGGGCTTAAATTTACTCATTGCGGTTTTTGCACATTTTGTTCGTCACCCGTTTTCATTGTATTATACCACACTTTTTTAATTAATCAAAGAACTTAAAACCCGTTTTTATTCATGCGGAGAAACTTTTTTCCGACTACTTAGGAATAAAGACAATTTGAAAGGGATATAGACAAGTCGTTTGGTTATATTCTTTAATTTTTTCCGCCGCCTCGCCTTCGGGAAAGTTATCCGGCGTAAGCATCGCAGTTTCGGCTTTTTTGTTAATAATAAGCACCTCGCCTTTTAAAGGCTCTTTTTTCAATAGATTGTCTTCGACGATAGCAAAGCAAGGTACGCCGACCCGTCGAGAAATTTCGGAAACACTCTCCCCGCTCGTTACGTAAATAAAAGACCGCAAATAATTCCAAGCAAATAATATGTTCGTCATACTTTGAATATATTTAACAAGAAAGCGTTTTATGTATCGTTGAGGTATCCTTATTAAAAAAGTCGTAAAAACGGTTGCGCTCGTGACCATGTTTTCATGTTTTGAAAGATTGTGCGGTTTTTTGTACCGAATATTTTTGTCGAGAAATTTAGGTGCCGAATTTATCGGCGTTTATCAGGTAACCCTGTCCGTCGTCGGCGTTCTCGTAACGATTTCGGCAAGCGGTATTCCAATAACCGTTTCGAGACTTATGATAAAAGAACGGGCAAAAGGCTCGAAAAGCGGGGAAAAGGACGTTGTTTCGGCGGGCATATTGTCTTGCCTTATTTTAAGCCTGCCGTCTACGCTTGCTTTATATATCTTTAAAGAGGCTTTTTCCTTCCTTTTTGCAGACCAAAGAAGTTACGACCTTCTTTTGGTAATGCTCCCGGGCGTCGTGATAACTTCGGTTTACGCCGTCATAAGAGGCTACTTTTGGGGCAACAGATACTTTTTCACCTATTCGCTTATAGAACTTTTAGAAGAAATAGTAATGTGCGTTTCGGGCGTTATTATCGTAAAGCATACCTTTGGTGCCATGAACAAAGCCATTGGCGCAGCGCAAAGCGTACTTATATCGTACGTTTTTTCATTCGTGCTTTCAACCGGCTTTTTCCTCGTAAAGGCGGGAAAACCTACCAATCCGCTACGCAAACTCAAGCCCGTTTTGGAAAGCGCGTCGCCGATTACTTTAATGCGAACGCTTACATCCTTTTTAGGTTCGATTGTCGCAATAATTTTACCTCAAAAATTACTCGAATTCGGTTTTACTAAAGTAAGAGCAATGGAAGCCTTCGGCGCTCTATCGGGAATGACTTTGCCTTTACTGTTTATTCCTTCGACGATTATAGGCTCTATCGCTTTGGTTATCGTTCCGAAACTATCCGAAAGTTATTACGGCAGGGACACCGACACTTTAAAATACGCAATAAGGCGTTCTCTCGATTATTCAGTTATGTTTGCCGTTATAATCGTTCCCGTTTTTATAGTTTGCGGAAAAGAAATAGGAAGCATCGTTTACGATAACGTTGAAGCCGGCGGATATTTGTCGGTTTCGAGTTTCATAATGGTGCCGATGAGCATAACCATGATAACGAACAGTCTTTTGAATTCTTTAAATTACGAAAAGAAAACCCTTTTTAATTTTATCGTAGGTGCCGTCGTAATGATTGCTTGCGTACTTTTTTTAACCAAATTCCTCGGCGTTTACTCGTTGATTATAGGCTACTTTTTAAATTACGCACTTACAGGGATTCTTAACTTCGGTCTTTTAAACAAGGTTACGGGTGAAATAAAACATTACCTAAAACAAATAACGCTATTTTTTATCGGGCTTGCGCTTACGACCCTTTTCGGGCATTTTCTTTACGGAATCATTAAAAATTACGTTGGCGATTTTTGGAATTTGGTAATTGTCGGCGCAACGACTTGTTTGTTTCAAGCGGCGTATCTACAAATTACTTCGACTTTCGACTTTAAAACGATTTTTAAATAACGTTAGCGGAACGGCTTATATCGTCGTTTAACTTTTGATAGTTCGTTTTAGGTGGCAATGGGTTGTTTATTTGACTATACGGCTTGTTTTACTTGTCCACGCAGGTTGCTTGTTTGACTATACATGTCGTTTACTTGACTATATGAGTCGTTTTTGCTTGACTTATTGCGACCGTTTTTATATAATAAGGGCAATTTATTAAATGCAAAGTAGGAAGTCGCGCGTTAAGTGTTGCAAAACGGGATGTTGTTTGCAAACGAAAAGGCTCCGCAAAATTTGCGGACAAACCTTGCGGTGCCCTTCCGCGTCCGTTGCAATATTGGTTTTTAACCGTACGGAACGCTTTTGCTTTGGCAAAGCGTTTTATTTTGGAATCGGACCGAACTTTAAGCGAGGTTTTATGAAGTTTTTAGTTTCGGATTTTTTAAGTAATTTATCCGCGTCGAAAAAAATAGCATTTATATCCCTTTTTACGGCGTTATCGACGATATCGAATATGTATCTCGAGGTCAGAATTTTCGACGTTCAATACTCACTGACTATTGCCTTTTCCTTTTTTAACGGTCTGTTTTTAGGCTCTATGTTCGGCTTTATTACCTGCTTTTTGGGCGACCTTATAGGGTATCTTATAAATAATTGGGGACAACTTTACATGCCTTGGGTGGGAATTTCTACCGGCATGTTTGCCTTTATTTCGGGTTCGATTTTTTACTTTAAAAGTAAAAGCGTCGGCAAAATTTTTGTAAAACTTGCAATATTTTCCTTGCTTTCTTTTTTGATTTGCACCATTTTAATTAACTCTACGGGATTCTATTTTTACAACAGAAAAATCGGGTTTTCGGACGCGGTATTAAGTTACGCCGAAAATTTAACGGGTAAAAAAGAAGCGGGTTTTTTAACTTATCTCGGGTACAGACTTATATTTAAAGGGCAAATTTTTAACAGTATTTTCAATTACGCTTTGATTTTTTTAATCGTTCCGTTGTTGAAAAAATTACCGATATCGAGCACGGTTTTTTAAAGATAGTCCTGCCGAGCGTGTTTTTTTAAGAGAGCCACACTCGGTTTTTTAATATAACCGAGTAGGTTTTTTATTTATGTAAAATACCGAATTCAACGACCTTCAAGTATCGCTTTAACGAAAATCAAACGACGTTTATTAGTCAGTAAAAGCCGTTTTTTGAGAACAACAAAAATAGTTATATATAAAATAGTTATCGTTTTTTTAACATATAACAAAAATATTTTTTAAAACTCCTATTATATAAAAGCAAACAAAAAAACAAACATAAAAATAAACCAAAAAATAAACAAAAAACAAAAAGTCCGCCTATATGTCCGTTATCGATGATTTTCGGATATATAAGGCGGGCTTATTTTTTTGTTTTTCAATTAAAACTCGATATGGTTTACACCGGGTTTTTGGCTTCTTCTGTATAAAACTATTTTTCTTCCGATAACGCAAACGACGTCGGATAAAGTCGCCGTAGAAAGTTCGTTAGCGAAATCTTGAGCGGTACTGTCGGCGTTATCGAGAACGGAAATTTTAACCAATTCTCTTTTGTCGAGTGCTTTTGAAACCGTTTCGATAAGGGTGTCCGAAACTCCTCCCTTGCCTATCTGAGTAATAGGTTCGATGCTTTGAGCCATACTTCTTAAATTACTTCTTTGCTTTGACGTAAATTCCATTTTTAACCTCTCTTCTTTATTACTTCGATTAATCTAAATAATCGGATTCGTCTTCGCCGAATTGCCCCGATTAATCCAAATAATCAAATTCACCTTCGCCGAATTGCCCCGATTAATCTAAATAATCGGATTCGCCTTTGCCGAATTGCCCCGATTAATCTAAATAATCGAATTCGACTTCGCCGATAACAACGGTATCGCCGTCTTTTATTCCGGCGTTTTTAAGTGCTTTGAATACTCCTCTGTCACGCAATGTTTTTTGCATGTACGAAAGCGAATCCATATCGTCCAACACGACGTTTCTCGTAAGCAAATCGACGAGCGGACCTATTACCACGTATGCGCCGTCCTCGTCGCGTTCGATTTCGAAAGAATTTTCGTCTTTCTTTTCGTAAACGAATTCTTCGTGTTCTACGGGCTTTACGGGCGGTAAGGTTTGCAAAACATCCCAAACGCCGTCCAAAAGTGCCTCTACACCCTCGCCCGATATTGCCGAAATAGGATAAATTTTATATTTTTTACCGAATTTTTTAGTAAATTTTTTATAATTTTCATCGGCTCCGTCGACGTCGGTTTTGTTAAGAGCGACGACTTGGGGAAGTTTAGCGACTTCCTCGTCGTATTTTTTCAATTCGTCGTTAAGTTTAATAAAGTCCTCGATAGGATCTCTGCCTTCCATGCCGGATATATCGACGATGTGAACGAGCATTCTCGTTCTTTCGATATGACGCAAAAACTCGTGACCTAAGCCGGCGCCTTCGCTTGCGCCCTCGATAAGCCCCGGGATATCCGCTACGACGAAACTGTCGTCGTAGTGTTTGACTACGCCGAGATTCGGTGACAGCGTCGTAAAATGATAAGCCGCAATTTTGGGTTTTGCACCTGAAATTTTGGACAAAAGGGTTGACTTACCGACGCTCGGGAAGCCTAAAAGACCGACGTCTGCTATCGTTTTAAGTTCGAGCGTCAACCTTACAGGTTCGACTACTTCGCCTTTTTGGGAAAAATGCGGGGCGTGGCGGGTGGAAGTACAAAATTTAGCATTACCCTTACCGCCTCTTCCGCCATGCAAAACGAGGCGTTTTTCGCCGTCGTAAAAAACGTCGCACACGATTTTATCGGTAGACCTGTCTTTTACTATCGTGCCGAGGGGAACGTATATATATAGATCTTCACCCTTTTTGCCGTAGCACTTTTTAGGTCCTCCTTTGGTGCCGTTTTCGGCAAAATACTTTTTCTTGTAATAAAAATCTATCAAACTCGATTTTCTTTTATCGCCGACGAAATAAACGTCGCCCCCGTCGCCCCCGTCGCCTCCGTCGGGACCACCGTTGGTGACGCCTTTATAACGAATAAAGGAAGTAGCGCCGTCACCGCCGTTACCTGCCTTGATGATAATATACTCTTTATCGATAAACATATTTTAACACTTTTTACCGCTATTTTGATAAAATTCGCAGTAATCCTTTAAATTACAATTTATACAATCGGGCTTTCTCGAATGGCAAACTTCTCGCCCGTGATTTATTAAAAAATGATGGGCGTGACGCCACATATCTCGGTCTATAAGCCCGTTTAAGTCGGTTTCCGTACCCAAAGGATCTTTAGCGTGCGAAAGCCCGAGCCTATGCGATACTCGAAATACGTGGGTATCGACGGCTATTGCCTGTCCGTTAAAGGCAACCGAAAATACGACGTTTGCCGTCTTTTGCCCGACGCCCGCAAGAGTTTTCAATTCCTCCTGCGTTTCGGGAACTTTGCCGTTAAACTTTTCGATAATATCACGGCTTGCTTGAAGAATATGACTGGCTTTTGCATGATAAAAACCGCAACTGTGAATGTACCTTTCAAGTTCTTCTTGAGAAAGCGTAATCATCTTTTCGGGCGTGTCGTAATTTTTGAAAAGTTCTTTGGTAACGATATTGACGCGCTTGTCCGTACATTGAGCGGATAAAATTACCGCAACCAAAAGTTCGTACGGCGAATTAAAATCAAGTGCGGTCTCCGCATCGGGATAGGTATTTGATAAAATTTCTATAATTTTATTTGCCTTAGCCTTGTCCATACAATCACCGATACTTATTTTATCACATCTCGGTTATTATTTCAATTATTTTTGCTCGGTTTTTTACCGCTTAAAGGGATATACCGCTTAATATATGCGAAATGTAGTAATTCTTCCCTCTTGTTTTTTTACTTTATATATTGCATAGAAGGAGCCGTAGTAACCGCTTTTTATAAGTTTCAGCGAAAGATTAAGGTATCTTTCTTCAAATTTGGCAGAAAGTCCGCAACCGATTCTCGCTTCCTTAGGGGTTGCGACGGTTTCAATCCTTCCGTTACTTCGTTTAAAGTCGTTTATAAAAGAAAACAGATCGGCTTTGGATCTGAAAACGGCAATGCAAGTCGTCATATAGTTTCCTCTGTAAGTTATTATTCTCGAATGCTTTTAATATAATTTTATTATGATATATTTCGATAACGCTGCAACGTCGGGTAAACGCCCTGACGTAGTGAACGAAAAACTTATAGCCCTTTTAAAAAATACCGCGGTAAACGTCGGCAGGAGCATATCGAGGGACGCTTTTTTTGCCGAAGAACTTATATTCAATTGCCGAAGTTTTTTATCAAAAAAGGTCAATAACGGGCATATAGGCAGACTTATTTTTACTTCAAACTGTACGCAGGCATTAAACCAAATGATTTTCGGCGTCCCCTTAAACGGTACAGAAGTCGTCACGAGCGTTACCGAACACAATAGTGTTTTAAGACCGCTTTACGCCTTAAAAGAAAAATACGGTTTGACTTTGCGCTTTGCTTATCCCGACGAAAGCGGTAAAATCAATGCGAAAAACCTTCTTAATTTAGTAAACGAAAAAACTGCTTTCGTTATATTAAACGCCGTATCAAACGTTACGGGGATTAAAAACGATTTCGAAGAAATCGGCTATAATCTAAACGGCTTGGTTCCTTATTTCGTCGATTGCGCTCAGTACGGCGGACACGGCGATATCGACATGAAAAAAACAAAAATCTCAGCACTCGCTTTTGCGGGGCATAAAGGTCTATATTCGATCCAAGGAGTCGGAGTTTTAGCCATGAACGATAATTTAGACCTTAATCCCGTACTTTTCGGCGGAAGCGGGAGCGAAACTTTTTCAAAAGTTCCGTCGTGCTATCCCGAAAAGTTGGAAGCGGGAACGCAAAATTACCCTGCGATAGTTTCTTTATACTATGGTTCCAAATACGCTTATGACAATCTTCAATATAACAAAAACAGACTAAAAAGCCTCGTTAATCGGCTTATAGGCGGACTTTTGACTTATGATTTCATTAACGTTATGTCGCCTCGGAACGATTTCGGTATAGTTTCGTTTGATGCACTAAACTTATCGTCGCTTAAACTATCCGAAGTTTTGGGTAAAAACTTCGATATTTCGGTAAGGGGCGGTTTTCATTGCGCGCCACTATTACATAAATATCTGAAAACCGACGAAAACGGACTATTGAGAGTTTCCCTCTCCCCGTTTAACACCGAAAACGAGATTGACGAATTTTTATCGATTTTACCGAAAGCCGTATCACTTTGCTTTGAGTCTTGAAATTATTTTATCGAGTTCTTTTTGTTGAGATAAATCGAGCATCGGCGAAAGCGTCATTGCAAAATTATCTAAATCGCTATCCGACAGTTTACCTTCACGACGATTTTTTTCGGCAACTTTGATGATTTCGGATATGAGTTCGGCTTGACTTTTGCCTTCGTAACCGCTTATAAAGTTTTTTAATAAACTCTCGGCGTTATCGTTTGATTTTACATCGTTGTTTTGCTTTTTACTTTCCTTGTACTCTGAAAATTTCATTTTAAGTTTCCCCGTAAATATTTTATGACGATAAAAACATATAATGTTAATGAGTGTTTGTCAAAATGGATTTAAGTAAAATTCTTTCAATAATTAAGGAAACTTTCGCAAGCGGTGCTTTTGACTTTTTATGCGAAGCGACGGAGCAAACGGTTGCTCCCGTTGCCTTACTTATAAACGTACCGCCTAAAACGTTGGTAAATATATGTAACCTTTTGCCTCCGCTTATGAAAGGAGAATTATCGCTTAAAGATGCATTACCTAAATTATTGCCGATAGTCATCGCCTTTTTGCTATCGAAAAACGCAAATAAAAGCCTTTCTTCTAATTGCGAAAGCGAGTTAAACAAATCCGAAAACATCGAAAAACCGACCTATAGCGACACTTTTTGTCAAAAAGAATCCGCAAACGAAGAGATTTCTTCGTTCGCGGACGGCGATATTTATTATTCTATAAATTCTTATTTGAGAAGCGAAAGTGCATCGTAAAAGGCGTTAGACGAACCTATTATTCTATCGTCGAGCGTTGGCGTAAGCCCGACGCCGTGAATTGAAATATCTGTTTTAGGCCAGTAAATTTTAGCGGTCGTTAGTTTTATAGCCTCGCCGGTAAGCCTCGTGTAAGTCGATTGCATTATGCCTTTTCCGTAAGTTTTATAAACTGCCTCACCGTTTAAATATGATTTTTCGACAATAACGTTTACGATTTTATTTTTATCGTAATCGAGAACGGCACCCATCAGTGCTTCCGAAGCGGAAGCACTGTTTTCGTTTGCCAAAATAATGATTTTTTCAAAATTATAATCGGAATAATCAACTGCTTCGCTATAAAAACTGCTTCTATTTCCGTCTTTGTATATTGCGTAAGAAACAAGTTGTTTACTGCCGTTCTCGGCGTCTATAAGGTGAGCGGATACAGATTCCAAAATATCCATATATCCTCCGCCGTTGTTTCTTAAATCGAGTATAAGCACGGTTTTTCCGTTCTCTTTAAAGGTTTCCAAAGCCTTTTTAAATTGTCCTGCCGAGCCTTCTATACCGCTACCGAGCCCCGAAAAACCGCTATACCTGATTACACCGACGTTGTTTTTACCTTCTAAAGGATAATCTACGTTATCGCCTAATCTCTCATAAGTAATCGAACCCGAGTTTCCGGTAAAGCCGTATTCTCCGCTTTGGTCGTAAAAAGTGACGAAAGTTTCTGTGTATTCTTCTTTTTTAACCGTGTAACTATATCGAACTCCGTCGTAGTCGATTATAAGCGAAAACTCCGTGTCGTCGGGTATAGCCGAAAAAGCGTCATCCCGCTCGGTCGAATCCGAAATATTCGTTCTACTGCCGTTGTATTCCACCCCGACAAGCACTCCGCCCGCCTTTATGCCCGCAAATTGTGCGGGGGAATTATTTACCGTGCGAATTATTTTGTTTGTACCGCTATAAAATGCGATACCCACGCCCGAACGTTTGCCGAGCGACGTTTTCTTTATGACGTCGTATTCCTCCTTTGTATAATACTCGGAATACTTGTCTAAAAGCGCGTTTTCAATAACCCCGACGAGATCGTCCGTTTCCTCGTAATAGTACTTTTTGTACATCGTGATGATGTAATTCACAGTTTCGATATCCTTATCGAAAGTGTTTTTACCGACCAAATATCCGCCGAGAAAAATTACGGCAGACGTCATAACTGCGGCTATTACTATCAATGTATTTTTAAGTTTTTTGTTCATTTTTGTTTTCATAATTATTAAAAAATCTTTTATACCGACATGCTTAACGATTTGGAACTCTCCGTATGACCTTAGCGTAAAGCACGATTATTCGACCTGTAATACTAATTTTATTGGGTTGTAAAAAAGCCCTAATTTTAAAACTTTTGCAACTTTAAAATAATAAAAGTAAGGCTATAAGCCCGTTTACTGCATTTTTAATCGGTTATCTTTTTGATAATGGATAGAATCCTGAAAATTACGGCATCGGAAAATTTACGTATATCGAGATTGGTTTCACGCTTTATTTTATCGAGCCTATAAGTTAGCGTGTTGCGGTGCATATACAACTCTCTGCTGGCTTCGCTTATGTTTAAATCGTTTTCCATCAAAACGCCGGCGGTTCGAAGCATTTCCTCGTCGCAAAAAATCGAGTCTGCGTCTTCGCCTAATAAAATATCTTTTACCTCTTTAAGTTTATATTTAGGTAAATCTTCCAAAAGACGTATTAAGACGAAGTCCGTGTACGAGTGAACTGATGAATTGTTATACAAAAAACCGTTCATCTTCATTGCCGAAAGCGCCTCTTTAAAGGAAATGTCCGCCTTGTAAAGTTTTGGTTTGTACATACCGACGCCTATCAAGACTTTTTCGCCCGTTTTTTTGTAAACTTCTTCAAATAGTTTTACCGCAAATTCCTCTTTTGAAACCTTATCTTCTCCTTCCGCAGAGGTTTTTATATATGCGCAGGTATTTTTATCGATAACGGCAAACAAATCGTTGTTATAGGCAGCCGTTTTTTCGATAAACGCCGATGCTTGGGAAGAAAGCAATCTGTCCATGGTTATGGCTAAACAAAAACACTCGCCGTCGATAATCGAATTTTCGGCTAAAAACCTTTCTACGTTTCTCGAGGAAATATGTCCTAAAACTATCCTTTTTACGTTTTCTTTAACGTCTTGGTAATCGATATCTTCGCTGTAATTTTCGATAAGCGAGGCAATAAGACAGGCGTAATTTTCCGCTTGTTTGTCTATACCTATCAGGCTACCGATAAAATTCACATCGGAAAAACGAAACTTAAAAAAAGTCCTGTTTTGCTTTTCGCTATGATAAATTTGAGGAAAATCCGTTTTATCCGGCAATGAAATCGGCTTATTTTGTTCGGTTAAAACGATGCTCATGTCTTCCGAAAAAGCCGAAACTTCAATTCCCGTTCTGTTTTTTATGCTTTTTAAAATAAACGCTAATCTTTCCATATAGCCTTCCCTTTAATTTGTGCAATATGCACAAAACTTTAAATACATTTTACATTAAATCTACTGTTTTTGCAAGAATTTTTTCGATAATTATCTTGAAAAAACGAAAAACGAGCGGTGAAAAAACTTTCACCGCTCGAAATTATAATTTTTATACAAATTTTGGTTGCGTGCGATAAATTAAACACCGCTTAACGCTTTACATATTACAATTTTTTAATTACCGACGTTGCGTCCTTAATGGATTTTTCGTAAGCCTCTCTGCCGTATTTATCGACTTCGGCTTTGTTCTTTTCGCCGTGAGTTAAGCATCCCGCACCGCCGATACAACCGCCCAAGCAAGCCATACCTTCGATAAAGTTTTCCGTAAGCAGGTTTTTACTCTTTTTAAGAAGTGCGATTTTGCAGGCTTCTATACCGTCGCACACGCAAGGTTTTGCTTCGAAATCGATTTGTTGTTCTTTGAGTGCCTCATTAACTGCGTCGGAAAGACCGCCGGATCTGGCAAAAATTCTTCCGTAATAAGAAGCGTTATCCAAAACGTCTTCGGGTAAAGTAGTTATGTCCAAATCGCAACTGTCGAAAAGGGCTTGTAATTCCTCAAATGTCAAAACGCTGTCTACGTAAGGTTTTACGTCGTCGCGCATGAGTTCGGATTTTTTAGCCGTGCAAGGACCTATAAATACTATTTTTGCGTCTTTGTCGACCGATTTTATATACCTTGAAATTGCCGTCATCGGCGACGGATTGTGCGAAATAAAGGGTACGAGATCGGGGAAAGCCGTTTTAACGTATTGAACGAAGGCAGGACAGCAAGAACTTGTCAAAAAGCCTTTTTCGGCAAGTTCTTTGGACTCTTCTTCGGCAACCATGTCGGCACCGAGAGCGGCTTCTATTACCGTATGGAAGCCCAATTTTTTAAGCCCGGATATAACCTGCCCTAACTTGGCGTAGGTAAACTGGCTCGATATGGAAGGAGCGACCACGGCGTACATTTTATATTCTTTTGCTTGCGCTTTTTTAAGTAAATCAACAACGTTTACTATATACGATTTATCCATAATCGCGCCGAAAGGACATTGATATACGCATGCACCGCAAGATATACACTTATTGTTGTCTATTTCCGCCGCCTTATTTGCGTCCATGGAAATTGCTTTTACCTTGCAGGCAACCTGACAAGGGCGTTTTCTTCCGACGATGGCGGTATAAGGACAAACTTTTGAGCAAGCACCGCATT
Source organism: Parasutterella excrementihominis (assembly GCA_963650915.1). Classification (GTDB taxonomy): domain Bacteria; phylum Bacillota; class Clostridia; order Christensenellales; family Borkfalkiaceae; genus UBA4636. The sequence goes on from CAVJMJ010000008.1 coordinate 38,749, forward strand.
CTTTGCATTTAGATTTGTCGATGTGTGCAACGTGGTTTTCGTCAAACGATATCGCACCGAAACGGCAAACGTCTTCGCAACGGTGAGCAAGACAGCCTCGGCACGCGTTGGTTACTTCGTAACCGCCTACGGGACATTCGTCACAGGCTATTTTAATTACTTCAATGACGTTTTTGTTTTCCTTGTCACCGCCCATTGCGAGTTTGACTCTTTCGTTTACGATTGCTCTTTCTTTGTAAATACAGCAACGCATCGTGGGAACGGGACCCGGAACGATTATTTCGGGAACGTCCAATAAATGCGTGAAAAGTTCGTCCTTCCAAGCAAGACGAGCGACTTCACGCAGTACTTTATATTTAAGATGTTGTACTTTAGTATCGAATTTACGCATTTTTTGCCTCTAAAAATAGATTACTTTTACTCGCTTTTCCATTTTTATAAGGCAAGCGGAAAGTTCTTCTACAAGGTTCATTTTAATATTGAAATTTATGGGAAGATCGGGGTTTTGGTGAGCAGGGTTGATTGCTCTTCCGACGAAAAAGTTGATATCCGTCGCCTCTTCAAACAAGAGTCTCGCAATAAGCGACGCGCCGTCACGCTTGAACTCCCATTGTTCGTAAGTCGTGTTGTCGGCAAGATAATCTTTTGCGTAAGTCAAAACCTTGTTTATCGTGATAACGCCTTCGGTTACGAGATCGACGCCTTCAATTTCCGCAATGGGCGGTACGTCCGAACGTTCGAATTTTAAACTGGCTTTTAAAGGCTTACCGAGATATTTTGCTGCGATGGTCGAAGTCGTCCCTCCGCATACGATATGTTTACCCTCTTTTGAAAAGAAAAGGCTCATCATACGGTTGCAATCGTCTCTGTTTGAAGGAGGACCGAACAAAATGTTCATGGGAACGCGTTTTCTTATACGTATTACGCATGCCGTAGTATCATCGCCGGGGCGATGTCCGTACAAGCGGTCACACTCGTCGACGAGCATCGTTGCAAGCGTTTTTGCAGTATATCCGCCCGCGTTTACCGCTTCCATATACCCGATTATGTCGCTACGCTTCCAACCGAAGTTAAAAGCCGTGCCTATACCGGCGTGAGGACATCCGTCGCTCATCAAAACGAAAACGTCGTCTATTTGAAGTTTGACTTCGGAACGATAAATCTTTTTACCGCCGATGTTCATTTCTTCTCTTTCGTACTCGTAATTTACGCCGTCGCGAAGCATTATGACCTGGGGGTTATCGTACTCGATAATTTCGGCGACTTCGTTGTTTCTGATGTTTACGATGGTAAAAGTCGAATAAGCGACTCCTCTTACCGAACAGATGGGAAGAGTCCCCGCGATGGTAGAAACGCAATCTTCGAGGGGCAAACCTTCGGCTATCATGGTGCAAATGATTTTTGACGTCAGCGTCGAAAGAATACTCGCTTTGACGCCCGAGCCTAAGCCGTCCGCCAAAACTATTATCGTCGAATCGATTTCGTCGTTTTTTATGATGTCGATGTGGTCTCCGCAAAGTTCTTCGCCGTAATGGTTTATGCTTTTATAGCCGACGTCGGCGCATATATCATTCATTAGATATACTCTCCTTAAGCTTGTATAAAGCAGACTTCGTTTCCGCAACCGTTTCGCCTAAAAGGGATGCGATTTCCTGAACGACGCGCATTTGCTTGTCTATAACTTTGTCGGCTATTTCGACCGTTTGGGTTTCTATGTTTTCCTTTTTGGTGCGAACGGTTTCAACGTCGGTTACGTCACGCAAAATGCATATCAAAATACGGTAATCTTTATCGAAAAGTATGGTTTCTTCGACGTATTTTCCGTATTCGGCAAGGTAGGTACGCTTATCTCTTATTGCCTTACCCGTCTTTAAGACTTCCATAAAGTCTTTGGGATCGAGTATACGAATGACTTTTTCGCCTAAAATATCGGAGGGCGAATTTACGTTCATTATCTTTCTTGCCGATTTGTTGATTTGTTGGACTTCCAAATCTTCGTTTAAAACGATAAGACCGTTAGGGGTATTGTTTACGATGTTATCGGAAAAACTTTCGGCTTTGTCTTTTAAGTAAGGTAAACACATGGATACTTCGGCTTTGCCCTGATATACGGCAATTGCCTTTTCTCTGCAACTGTTGTAACCGCAACTTCCGCAGTTTAATTCGTCGCTCGGTTTAAACTTGCCCATTTGCTTCATTATCGCACTGATTTCTTCTTCAGACGGCATGGATTGATTCATGGGAAGCACTGTAAAACTCTTTCTCAGTTCTATATCGTCGTGCTTTGCGACGTCAAAGTCTTTCTCTCCTGCGTAATCGGTTACGGCAAGATAGTCTTTTATCGGCGAGCGATGATATTTTTCCATTACGGGACCGCCTATGCAACTCGACGCGCAAGCCGACATTTCGATAAAGCAATTATGTATATTGCCGTTTTCGAGATCGCGAAGTGCGGCAATACAGTTTTCGACGCCGTCTATAGCCATATAGTCGTAACCGTCGATTTTTTCCATGGTTTTTAACACACCGCCCGTCGTGGGGAAAAGCCTTGCACGAGAATTCTCGGTACAATCGATTTCTTTTTCGAGTTCGATATTTTCGGCAGACAGCCATTTGTTGAGTTCGGCAAAGGTCATTACGACGTCGGTATAGCCGTCGTAAGCCTGTGCCTCGTCTTTCTTTGAAAGGCAGGGGCCGATAAATACCACTTTTGCCGACGGGTTACGTTTTTTAATGTCCATTGCGTGGGCTTGCATCGGCGACAAAATGTCTGCAAGATACATGAGTTCGTGCGGGAAGTATTTTTGTATCAAAAGGTTTACGCTGTGACAGCAGGACGATATTATGACGTCGCGAGATTTTTCGCGCATCATGTTTTCATATTCTTTTTTTACTATCGTTGCGCCGATTGCCGTTTCTTCCACGTCGTAAAAGCCGAGTTTTTTCAAGGCTTTACGCATGGATTCTATACCGACGCCGTCGTAGTTAGCGATAAAGGAAGGCGCTAAACTTACGTAGACGGGCTCTCCGCTTTGCAAAAGGACTTTAACCCTTTCGGTATCGTCTACTATTTCTTTGGCGTTTTGAGGACACACAACGAAACAGTTACCGCACAAAATGCACTCGCTTGGCAATACGCGAGCCTGATTGCCCGAAAATTTTATGGATTTTACCGGGCAATGGCGTATGCATTTATAGCAGTTTTTACAATTAGATTTTTTTAATATCAAACAATCCGCCATAATTTATCACCTATCCGTTAATTACGTTTAATACTTTGTCTTTGAAAAATTCGTTGAAGCCCTCTACCGTAACGCCCGTATATATCGTGCCGTCAACGGTAACGGTAACGCCTATACGATTGCACTTACCCATGCAAAAACTGCCGGCAAGCGTAATATCGTTTTCAAGACCGTTTTCTTCGATGGCTTTTTCGAAAAGTTCGACTATCTCCTGCGAGCCTTTAATGTGGCAGGAACTACCCACGCAAATTTGGACTATCATGTATGCACCGTTATTTAACCTTTGCTAAAATTTCGGTGTTGAAAAATTCTTCTGCTGTTTCGGGTTTTACCGAAAACAATACGTCGTCAACCTTTACGCAAACGCCTTTTTGGCATTCACCCATGCAGAAAGTGCCGGAAAGATCGACTTTTTCGGATAAACCGTTGGTTTCTATAAGATCCTGAAGTTGTTCTACAACTTGTCTGGAACCTTTAATGTGGCAAGAACTACCTATACATACTACTACTTTCATTGTCATTTCTCCCTTTTTAATTATTCGAAGTCTACTACCTGAGCCCAAGAAAGAAGGAATTCTCTTTCTTTTTCGTTACCGGTTGCCGATTGAGCGGCGGCAACGAGCGGCATCCATTTTTGAACGTATCTCTTATCGGTATTGCTCTTTTGGCAGAAAAGATCGAGATACTTTTTAGCACCGTCGAAATCACCGTTTAAATAGAACAAAAGATATGTTCTTGCGGCGTCTGCCGAAGCGTTGCCTTGGGTTGCATGCGCCCAGTCGATAATATAGGGCGTTCCGTCTTCGGCAATGATTACGTTTGACGGATTGTAGTCGCCGTGGCAAAGTTTGTTGTGCTTGGGCATGGATTCAAGCCTCGTGCAAAGGTCGTAACGAGTGTTTGCGTCAAGATCGGCTTTTTCGATTTTGCTTGCCATTTTGTCCTTTAATTTGTTGAGTAAAGGATTGGTTTTGGAATGCATTTCGAGTTGAAGGTCGACGAATAAGTTAAGATATTCGTCTTTCTTGTCGGGATTTTCTTCCATAAGTCTTTGTAAAGTTTTGCCTTTGATGTATTCGGATACTATAGCCCATTTACCGTCAATGGTTAAAACTTCGATGATTTTGGGAATTTTAAGCCCCGTTTCTTCTACTCTTGCCTGGTTTAACGCTTCGTTTAAAACGTCGGCTTTGGAGTATTCTTTGTTAAATACTTTAACGCACTTGTCGTTATCGCGATAAACGGTTTTTGTGTTTCTTACCGCAATTACTCTGTCAAGATTCATATCGTCCTCCTTATTTTTTAGCCTTACGGCCTTTTACGTATTGAATTTTAGTGCTGTCGGCGTCGGCTGAAACGACGTCTTCGTTTTGGTCGGGCATTTCGGTTTCCTTATAAGGAAGTCCGTAATACGCGTTAAGATACATTTGTTTGATTTCGCTCATCAACGGATAGCGGGGGTTTGCACCCGTGCATTGATCGTCGAAAGCCTGTTCGGTCATCGCGTCTAAACGATCGAGGAAGTCTTTTTCGTCGATGTTGTAATCTTTAATGGTTTCTTTGATGCCGACTTCCTTCTTTAAGTCGCTGACCGCTTTGATTAAACCTTCGAGTTTTTCTTTATCCGTATCGCCTTTTATACCGAGGTAACTTGCAACTTCGGCATAACGTTCTAAGCAATGAGGATGATCGTACTGCGGGAAAGTACCCATCTTAACGGGGGTTTCGCAAGCGTTGAAACGCATTACCTGCTCTATCATCAAAGCGTTTGCTATACCGTGAGGAATGTGGTGGAAAGCACCGAGTTTGTGTGCCATGGAGTGGCATACGCCGAGGAATGCGTTTGCAAACGCCATACCTGCCATCGTTGCGGCGTTAGCCATCTTTTCACGCGCGAGAACGTCCGTTTGTCCGTCGTTGTATGCACGAGGTAAATAGGTAAATATGGTCTTTAACGCCTTTAACGCCAAACCGTCGGTATAGTCGGTAGCCATTACGGAGGCATAAGCTTCCAAAGCGTGAGTTACGGCGTCGATACCGGATGCAGCGGTAAGCCCTCTCGGTGCGCTCATATGATAATCGGTGTCGATGATTGCCATATTGGGCAATAATTCATAATCCGCCAAGGGATATTTGACACCGCTCTTTTCGTCGGTGATAACGGCGAAAGGAGTAACTTCGGAACCGGTACCGGCGGAAGTAGGAATTGCAATGAAGAATGCTTTTTCACCCATCTTGGGGAAGGTGTAAATACGTTTTCTGATATCGCAGAAACGCATTGCCATATCCATAAAGTCGACTTCGGGATGTTCGTACATAACCCACATGATTTTACCTGCGTCCATTGCGGAACCGCCGCCCAATGCGATTATGCAGTCGGGTGCGAAATCGGTCATCTGTTTGGTACCCGCTTTTGCGCAAGCAAGAGTAGGATCGGGTGCTACGTCGAAGAAAGTTTCGTGTATAATGCCCATTTCGTCGAGTTTGTCGGTAATGGGTTTGGTGTAACCGTTCTTATATAAGAAACTGTCGGTTACGATGAAGCAACGTTTTTTGCCCATAACCGTCTTTAATTCATCCAATGCGACGGGGAGGCAGCCTTTTTTGATATACACCTTGGAAGGCGTTCTGAACCACAACATATTTTCTCTCCTTTCAGCAACGGTTTTGATGTTTATTAAGTGCTTAACGCCGACGTTTTCACTGACGGAGTTACCGCCCCACGAACCGCAACCGAGCGTTAAAGACGGGGTAAGTTTAAAGTTGTATAAATCGCCTATACCGCCTTGAGAGGAAGGAGTGTTTACCAAAATACGGCAAGTCTTCATTCTTTCTTGGAATGTCGCAAGTTTGTCTTGCGCCGTTGCGGTATTCAGATAAATCGAAGAAGTGTGTCCGTAACCGCCGTCGGAAACGAGTTTATCGGCTTTGTTTAAAGCGTCGGCAAAATCTTTTGCACGATACATGGCAAGTACGGGTGATAATTTTTCGTGTGCGAATTCTTCGCTTAATTCAACGCTTTCGACTTCGCCGATAAGAATCTTCGTGCCTTCGGGTACTTTAATGCCGGCAAGTTCTGCTATTTTGCAAGCCTTTTGACCGACGATTTTTGCGTTCAACGAACCGTTGATTAAGATGGTTTTACGAACTTTTTCGGTTTCCTTCTTGTTTAAGAAATAGCAACCTCTGTCCATAAATTCGCTCTTTACGCCGTCGTATACTTTGTCGAGAACGATAACCGATTGCTCGGAAGCGCAAATCATACCGTTGTCGAAAGTTTTGGAGTGAATGATAGAGTTTACGGCGAGAACGATATCCGCAGTGTCGTCGATGATTGCGGGGGTGTTGCCCGCGCCTACGCCGAGAGCGGGTTTACCGCTCGAATAAGCGGCTTTAACCATGCCGGGACCGCCCGTTGCCAAAATTATGTCTGCTTCCCTCATCAAAAGGTTGGTAAGTTCCAAACTGGGGATATCTATCCAACCGATGATGTTTTCGGGTGCGCCCGCTTCTACAGCCGCTTCCAAAACGACTTTTGCCGCTTCTATAGTGGATTTTTTAGCGCGAGGATGGGGGCTTATGATGATACCGTTGCGAGTCTTTAAACTGATAAGAGTTTTGAAAATAGCGGTGGAAGTCGGGTTTGTGGTAGGAATTACCGCGCCGACTACGCCGATAGGCTCTGCGATTTTTTTGATGCCGAAAGATTTATCTTCTTCCAAAACACCGCAAGTCTTCGTGTTTCTGTATTTGTTGTAAATGTACTCGGAAGCAAAGTGGTTTTTGATAACTTTGTCTTCCACAACGCCCATGCCGGTTTCTTCAACGGCAAGTTTCGCAAGAGGAATTCTTGCTTTGTTAGCGGCAATAGCCGCAGCTAAAAAGATTTTGTCCACCTGTTCTTGCGTGTAGGTGGAAAATACCTTTTGCGCCTCTCTTACGCGTGCCAAAAGTTGTTCGAACTTTTCTAACGAATCAACTATCTCGTAAGTTTTGTTTGACATTAATTTATATCTCCTAAAAAAAAATTTTTTCAAATTAATCGCGGTCGAAAACGCTTTTGTTTCGGTGCCGTCTTTTTAATCGCACGCAGTTATTTAGTCGTGCTTTTTGTTTATACGGTATCTTTTAATCTTGCGCAAGTTTGGTAAGGTGCGCAAGTGACAGTGCCAAGTCTTCCCTTTTGTAGATAACGTTCTCGGGAACGACTAAGTCTATCGGGGCAAACGACCAAATTGCCGTTATATTGCTTTTAACCATCATGTCGCATACTTTTTGCGCTTCTTCCTTAGGAACTGCTATTATGCCGACTTTTATGTCGTTACGGTAGCAAAAAAGGTCGAGTTCGGAAACGTCAAAACAATGACGCTTACCTGCGTTTTCTTTGACTACGCGTGGGTCTTTATCGAAAATGGCGACTATGTCTATACCGTAAACTTTAAAGCCCTGGTACCCGTATAAAGCCATGCCGAGCCTTCCCGCACCAACGATTATCGCCTGACAGTCGGTTTTTATGTTTACGAGAGATTCAAGACAAGCGATAAGTTCTTTGGTAACGTAGCCGACTTTCGGCTTACCGCTACCGCAAGATTTGGAAAGATCCTTTCTTACCTGAACCTCACCTAAATTGAGTGCCTTTGCTATGTACGTTGCGGAAATCGTCGGCTTTTCGCTTTCGACAGACTTTAAATAGTCGATGTATAAAGGAATTCTGCCGAGCGTTGCTTTCGATACAGGATTGTAACTCATATTATCTCCCTTTTTTTCGTCAACATTATATCATAGGTTTTTTCGTTTGTAAACTAATTTTAAGGCATTTCGATAATATATTTATCGATATATCGTTTACCAATACGAAATCTAAAAATTATAAATTATATAATAAGGAAAAAATTCCAAACTTTTTACGTTTTTTAAAATATAAAAAATAAGTTATCGTTTCGGTATTACGTCGCAAAATATATAGACTTTAAATTACTGCGAAACCGCCGTTTATCGGAGCAATGATTTAACTTATGACGCCGTCGGTTTAATTGGAAATAATTATATATATTTTATATATTAATTTACTTAATTTTTATTGATTTTTAACGCTACCTTTGGTATAATAGTTAGGTACGCATAAGTACGGTTAGTCGATTAACCTTGAATTTGTCGGAGCACGGGGTGATATTATGAAAAATACAGAATTAAACGAAGCCGTTACCGTTGTTACCGACACCATTGACAAAGGTTATTACGATATATACAATTTCAAAAAAGGCGGACTTGCAAACGGCAGAGACTTAGGCGGTATGAAAACCGTCGACGGAAGAACGATTAAGTCCAACAGATTCATAAGAAGCGGTAAACTTTGTAAACTTAAGAAAAAGGAAATTCAAAAGTTAAAAGAGGTCGGCGTTAAAACCATTATCGATTTGAGAATGGAAAACGAAAAGGTTAATCGTAGCGATACGGTAATCGAAGGCATTAAATATTGGCATATTCCCATAGTTTGCGCAACCCTCCCCGGCATTACTCGCGAAAAAAGCATGTACCGCATAATGAAGGAAGAATCGGAACTTTTAAAAAAGCAGTACGCAAACGCAGACGAATACATGATGGGGCTTTACGACTTAATAGTTTTCTCCCCCGAAACCCAACGTCAACTTAAAAAATGCCTCGAAGTCATTATGACGTCGAAAGGTTGCGTTTTGTGGCACTGCGCCGCAGGTAAAGACAGGGCGGGTATCGTAGCCATGCTCGTCGAAGGCATTTTGGGCGTGTCCGATTACGACATCATAAGCGATTACTTGCAAACGAGGCAGGCGCAAAAGTTTAAAAAGAATCTCCAACGGTTTGCACTCAACGTTTATACATTGTTTACTTTCGGGTATAAATTCAGGAATATTTTGTTTGCCATGCTTGACGCCAAAGTCGAATACATAACCCACGTTTTGGAAGGCATTAAACAAAAATACGGTACTATAGAAAACTACTGCATTTCGGCTTTGAAGATTTCAAAGGAAAGTATCGACGAATTTAAAGAAAAAAGTTTGATTTGAATATCGAGTTGCAAAAATAACGTACGTCGTTTGCTTTTACCTGTCTGTATCCCCTAACGTTTTCGGCGGTAAAATTTTCTATAACGCCGTTTTGCAATAAGTTTGGTATTTACCGTTTTTGCTCGATAACGGGCTTATACGAAGACTTTTAATATGATAATATTAATCTTTAAAAAATAAAATATAGCCGTCGGAAAACGAATTCTGTTTTCCGACGGCTTTTTAATTGGGTTTTAGTTGGTATATTTGTTAGATTTTAGCAACTGTTTTTATTAAATTATAACCGCATGTCAGTTAGATTTCAACGGTATTTTAATTAACTTTCAACCGACGTTTTGTTAATTTTCGACTGTTTTTTAGTTAAATTTCGGCAGTTTTTTCAGTTAAATTTCTACGGTTATTTCAGTTAACTTTTGACTGTTTTTACTTAAAAAAAGAACTTGTTTACGGTTTTAATAATTTTATTTTTTTAAGTTCAATTTATCTTTTTCCGTTTAAATTATCTTTTTTTTGTTTTATTGGTCAGCAAAATGTATTCGGTTATCGTGTCGTAGCCTTGGTCGTTGGGGTGCAAACCGTCTTTAAAGCAAGTTTTTAAATCTCTCATTACGAACAGTTTATAAACGTCCAACAACTTGGTTTTATGCGCATTCGAAGCCACGCTCAAAGCCTCGTTGTAATCGGTAATTTTGGCGTTACCGACCGTCATATGGTCACGTATCATAATGTTCATAACAACGACCGTTGCCGTAGGATTTAATTGACTTATTCTGTTAAGAGCGTAATTCAAACTAGGGTAAAAAGCGTAGTCGGTAACGTTATCGGGCGTCATTACGTCGTCAACCTCGCCTAAAGGTACTTGTTCGGAAAGGTCGTTGGTGCCGTACCATACGAAAATTACATCGCTCGATTGTATTCCTTCGACGTTATTGTCGACGGCACCGGGGAATGATTTATAAACGAACCTTTCCGTCGACGACGGCAAGTAAGCGACCGTTCCGCCCGACCAAGCCGCATTTACTATTTTTTTAAAATCGCATACTTCGTTTAAACGAGGAATGTGATTATAGCCGAGGCTGTCGGTATCGTTGACGACGGAAGTATCGCCGTTTGGGTATTTTGCCCAGTTATGAGTGATACTGTCACCGAAAAAGATTACCCTTTTGCCGTAAAGCGCACCTAAATCTATAGTCGTGTACTTAGAGCCGTACTTTTGCTTGTTTACGACGTGAACGATTACTTTTTCCCTCTTATTAGCCGTCGTTACGGTCAATTCTTCACTCGTTATATCGTCGGTTTCACCTGCCGTTATAACGCCGTCGGTTACGGAAAAACTTTCGGCTTTTGTGGCATAAGTCATACCGTCGGTTGAGATTTTTTCGTATTCGTACTGCTTTTTAAGGTTATAGCTGTCACCTGCGCCGAGATATATCGCGCGGTCGTAATTTGCGTCGGTTTTAGCAAGGGTTTGGTCTAACGTAGGCGTTTCGTCGGGTGTTTCGGATGTGTTATCATCCCCTCCGCATGCCGTTAAAAAAGAACAAAACATAAAAAATACCAGCGTGCAACAAATAAATTTTTTCATCATAACTCCCTTTTTTTATTTATTTTGTAACGTTAACAGAACTTTGAAATATGACAAAATATAATTTTGTCGGCAACTAACGCTACATACGCTTTGAAAAAAATAAACCGTCGTTTCGGTTGAAATACTTAGTAAAAATGCATACATATTTTTTGCATCTACTTATTTTCACTCATATTATATTGCTTTGTGCATATTATATTGCTTCGTGAAAACACATGCAAATTTTTTGCTTCTGCTAATTTTCACCCCTATTATACCACAGCAGTTATACGAATTCAATAGTTTTCAGAAAAATTTTTTAAAAAATTTTTAAAGTAGTCTGACTAAATGAAAATAATTTTAAAACGCGTTCCGAGATATCACGGAACGCGTTTTTCTAACCGACGCAGGATGAAACACCCATCATCGCCAAATATAAAATTAGTAAAATGCCCAATACGACGAACATAGGAATCAACATCATTTTAACCGTAGTGAAATAAGTATTCCACTTGTCTTTAAACCTTGACGGTGCCTTGGGTTTGCTACCTTGCGATTTATTGCCTTGATTACCGTTTTTTTTGGGCAAAATCGGGTTAAACGCACCCTGTACGTTCGACATGTCGGATATGGTGGAATTATCGTCGTAATAGACGACTTTTTCCTTTTTTTCTTTGTTTTTATTCCTTTTCATCGGGATTATCGAGCAAATGGCAAGCCACGAAGTGACCTTCTTCGTATTCCTTGTATTCGGGCGCGATATGCTTGCAAATTTCCTTTGCAACGGGGCAACGAGTGTGGAACTTGCAACCCTTGGGCATATTTGCGGGAGAAGGAATATCGCCTTTCAAAATTATTCTTTGAGATTTCGCTTCGGGATCGGGATTGGGTACGGCGGAGAAAAGGGCTTTTGTATAAGGATGCAAAGGATTGGAGAAGATTTCTTCCTTATTGCCGAATTCCACCATCGAACCTAAATACATTACGCCGATTTTATCGGAAATGTATTTTACGACCGATAAGTCGTGCGAAATGAACAAATAGGTAAGTTTTCTTTCCTTTTGAAGTTTTTTCAAAAGGTTTATTATTTGCGCCTGAATGGATACGTCGAGCGCGGAAACGGGTTCGTCGCAAACGACGAGTTTGGGATTAACCGACAACGCCCTTGCTATACATATACGCTGACGCTGACCGCCTGAAAATTCATGCGGATATCTTTCATAATAATAATCGCGAAGACCGCAACTTTCCATTAAATCCAAAACGTAATCCTTAACCTTTTCGGGAGGAACTATGTTGTGAACTTTAACGGGTTCAGCCAAAATATCGCCTACCGTGCTTCTCGGAGGAAGTGAGGAATAAGGATCCTGAAATACTATTTGCATTTCCGTTCTTAAAGGACGCATTTGCTTTGAGGTGTACCTTGCGATATCGTGTCCGCGGAAGAAAATTTGCCCGTCGGTAGGTTGATGCAACTTCAAAATGGTTCTGCCCATGGTTGTCTTACCGCAACCGGATTCGCCGACTATACCTAACGTTTCGCCTTCTTTTAACAGGAAGGACACGTCGTCCACGGCGCGGAGTTGCGACAACGGCTTACCCATAAGCGACTTTTTAAGAACGAAATACTTCTTTAAATGTCTTACTTCCAAAATAGCGTCGGGATCGGGAGGAAGAGTTTTGTCGAGTTCGGCTTTTTTATCTCTTGCCTCTTGCTCTTTAAGGGCTTCTTCTTCGTCGCTAAAATTTGTGTAATCGCCACTTTGAAGGATATTTTGTTGATTTAAAGTTTCTTCAGACATTTTAATCCTCCTTTTCACCGTATAAGTGGCAAGCAACGAAGTGCGTAGGGCTTACTTGATGCATGCAAGGATATTCACCCGAACATTTATCTATACACGAACGGCATCTTTCCTTAAAATAGCAATAATCGGGCATATTTATTGGGTTGGGTACGTTGCCCGGGATGTTGTACAAAGTATCGTTTGACGAATTCATCGTCGGCTTGGATTTTTGCAAACCTTTGGTGTAAGGATGTAAAGGATTGCGGAAAATTTCAAGCGCGGTGCCCTGCTCGATTATTCTGCCAGCGTACATTACGACGACGTAATCCGCCATTTCGGCTATAACGCCTAAATCGTGGGTTATAAGAAGTATCGAACCGTTGATTTTCTTCTTTAAGTCGTTGAAAAGATCGAGAATTTGGGCTTGAATGGTAACGTCCAAAGCGGTAGTAGGTTCGTCCGCAATAATCAATCTCGGTTCGCAAGCAAGTGCCATTGCTATCATGACGCGTTGACGCATACCACCCGACAATTCGTGCGGGAAGGACGCATAAACTCTTTCCGGCATAGCGATGCCGACCATATCGAGCATCTTTATCGAACGCTCTTTAGCCGATTGCTTGGTTGCCCCGGGAATGTGTAACAAAGTTACCTCGTCAAGTTGGTTACCGATTGTGAAAACGGGGTTCAAACTCGTCATAGGTTCTTGGAAAACCATGGATATTTGTCTGCCTCTTAAACGATACATTTCTTTAATCGGCATTTTTGCGATATCGTAAACGGCTTCAACTTTTTCGTATTCCTTAACTATCGGTTTTTTAATTTCTTTACCGTTAGGAGCCGTCATCGTTTCGTAAACGATTTCGCCTTTTTCGTCAGTTTCGTATGTAGGAACTGGCTTGCCGTCGGCACCGAGCTTATAATCGTAGGCTCTAAATCTTATCGAGCCGTCGACTATCTGACCGGAAGGACCTTGTAAAAGGCGCATAACGGACATTGCGGTAACAGACTTTCCGCAACCCGATTCGCCTACCACGCCGACCGTCGAATTGACGGGGATGCTAAACGTTACGCCGTTTACCGCTTTGACTACACCTTGGTCGGTGAAAAAGTAACTGTGCAGATTTTCGACTTCCAAAATGTTGTCGGGGTGTTTCATTTCCGTCATGAATTCCGATTCGGGAACTGAACGACGTTTTGCCCTTTCGAGCCGACGCATTTCTTTTGCGTTGGCTTTTGCTATAACGCGGACTTCCTTACCGGTAAGGTAATGTTTTTTAACTTCCTCGTTTCTGCCGTTCGGGTCTTTTTTAAGTTTATTCATTATATCTTTAAAGCCCATAGCGGTTATCTCCTTTGTTTGGGATCGAGGGCGTCACGCAAGCCGTCGCCGATAAAGTTAAAGCCTAAAACGGCAATAATGATGCAGATTCCCGGAGGACCCCAAACGTTGAAATAATTCTTTAAAACGTTTTGGTCTTCGGAAATTATTGTTACCATGTTACCCCAAGACGCTTTCGGCGCGGGAACGCCGAGGTTAAGATAGGATAGCGTCGATTCGTACAAAATCATACTACCTAACGACAAGGTCATGGAAACTAAAATTTGAGGTAAAATGTTTGGTATTAAGTGTTTGAAAATCTTTCTCGGGGTGGAAAAGCCCATTGCTTCCGCCGCCACCATGTATTCTTGTTCCCTTAAAAAGAGAATTTGACCGCGGACGAGTCTTGCCATACCCGGCCAGGAAAAGAGTGACAACACGCCCATTAAAAGATATATGTAATATACTTGACTTACGCCGTTTGCGTCTAACACCGTACCGATGATAAGCATCAGCGGAAGAGTCGGCAAACACATCAAAATATCGCATATTCTCATTATGATATTATCTACGATACCGCCGTAAAAGCCGGATATACCGCCCATTATGATACCGAGCGCAGAGGTTAAAAATACCGCTAAAAAGCTGATGACGAGCGAACGTCTTCCGCCGTACATAAGCCTGACGAATACGTCTAAACCCGTTTTATCGGTACCGAGAAGGTGCTTTGACGAAGGTTTTTCCAATGAATTTATGGGCTTACCCGTGATAATCATCTGATAGAAGGTATTGCCGTTTTCATCGGTTATTTCGTATTCTTCGTAAGCGTTTGCGCCCGTTCTGTCGGGAACGTCTTCCGACCATTTGTTATAAACGACGGGACCTAACCAACAAAATACGAACAAAGTAATAAGCATAACCAAGCCTGCGATCGACAACTTGGAGCGAAAGAACCTACGCATAACCATTCTGCCGGGCGACATAAGCTTGATGTTTTTATCGAGAGGCTTATCGGTGTCCGTGGACATGTCTTCCGCTAAAATTTCGGGAAGATCTTTTTCCAAAACGTCTTCTTGTAAAATCTTGTCTTCCATATAACACCTTTAAGCAAGTTTAACGCGCGGATCGACTACCGCGTACATAAGATCGGATAACAAAACGCCCAAAACGCTTAAAGCGGCAAGGAACATATTGTAAGTCATAATTACGGGAATATCCCCTTGGGTCATCGCGTTTAATGCGTAACTTCCGATACCGGTAAGGTCGAAAACCTGTTCGGTTATCATTGCGCCCGAGAAAAGTGACGGGATAAGCCCCGCTAAACCCGTAACCAAAGGAATCATAGTGTTTCTGAAAGCGTGTTTATAAATAACCTTGGATTCCTTTAAGCCCTTCGCCCTTGCGGTACGTATGTAATCGGCGTTTAAGACTTCGAGCATATTAGTCCTCGTCATTCTCATACGCGAACCTATGCTTAAAATTACTACCGTAAGTATAGGCAAGAACATATGTCTTAAATAGTCTATAACGGCAGCCCCGCCGGTCAAGGTTTCGCCCGCTTCCTTCATACCGGATACGGGGAACCAACCGAGTTTGATGGCAAAAATGTTTTTAAGCATCTGTCCGAAGAAGAATGACGGAAGAGATATACCTATCAAAACGAGTACGGTTACCAAATAATCACGGAAGGAATATTGATGAGTTGCCGCCGTTACGCCTAAAGGAATGGCGATCAAAAACTCGAAAATCGTCGCGATTGCGGCAACGAAGAAGGAGGTTCCTATTCTGTCGGCGGAAAAAATATCCGACAAAACGGGACGATGGCTTATAAAACTCGTACCGAAGTCCAAACGGAAGATATTGCCGAGCCAGGTAAAATAGCCCTCTAATATCGTTCCGTCTAAACCGTATGACTTCTTCATTGCTTCAATAAACTTATCGTCTACCGTTAAGCCACCCGCAACGAGGTTCGTGATTTTTTGTTCAACGTAGTCCGTCGGCATGCAACGAAGCAACGTATAAAGAATGAGGGAAACCCCTAATAATATTAAGATTGAAATCCCTATTCTTTTCAAAATGTATTTAAACATATTTTTCCTTAAATACCGCAAAAAGCGATAGTTTTTTTATTAGGTAAATTATTTGATTAATTCGAGTTCCCAAACTTTTTCTAAGGGAGAAGTATAAGGGTTAACATTGGTTTGGAATCCTCTAACCGTTTTGGAATTGTAAGCGTACAAATTCTGTCTTTGGTATACGGGGAGTTCTACCGCTAAATCGAGAACGTAACCCATGGCTTTCTCGTATAACTCGATACGATCTTCTTCAACGTCGGTTTCACGCGCTTGTTCGATAACCGTGCTGAGTTCGTCGATAATTGCGTATTCTTCGCTACGTGTACTACGGTTTTTGATGATTTCGGGATATCCCCAAGCTTTTACAGAAGTTGCGGTGGAATCTTTATGGTAAACCTGATACATATCGGGGTCGATTGTGGAACCCCAAGCGGCAGCCCATACAGTCAAAGAACCGTTGGTGAGTTTCAAAAGTGCTTGAGAGTCGGGTTTAACTTCGATTTGCCAACCGCAAGTGTTTAATAACTCGGCAGCCTTTAAAAATACCTGATATACGGGGTGTTCGGTAACGGACGAACCTGCAATGGTAAATGTAATTTTTAACTGTGAATCGCCTTTGGATACGCCTGCTTTCGTCATATAGTCTTCAATTTTTTTAATGACTTTTGCTTCGTCGGCATCGAAACGAGTGTAATCGTGAAGAGTTCCCGTTTCTTTTTGTTTACCTTCGTCTTTGTTTTCCCAAGGATAAGCCCAACTTTCCAAACTCATGGGCCAGTTAATGGTTTTAGCCGTACCGGTTTTGTAGTAGTTAAGGGCAAGGCTTACGTCCATTGCCGACATAATTGCCTTTCTTAAGTTAAGATTTTCCACTTTACCGGCGTTGATACCGATGTAGCCGTAACCGAGTTGCCAAGAGGAAAGAGTTTCAAATCCGTCTTTCTTCATGCCTTCGAGTATATTGGCGTTGTCTGCCGTAAACTGAGGAGTAATAAAGTCAACTTCACCCTTAGCGAGTTTATCTATAGCGTTTACGGATCTTACGACCTGGAAACGAAGTTTTTCGGTTTTTACCTCAAAGGCGTCGCCGAAAGAACTTTGAAAGTAGTTATTGCGTTTGAAGTAAACGATGTTACTGCTTACGAAGTCGGATCCTTTTGGATTATCTTCGTTTTGAGCGTTGGTGGCGGCGTAAGGACCTGCACCGACGGGGACTTCGGTTTGATTTCCGCCCTGAATTACTTCGGATTGGAAGGTTGCGTTCGACCATTTGACACCGAACTTGTTTTCCCAAATGTTAACTTCTTGATCGCTATAATAATGAGCGGGTGCTACGGTAAAGCCGAAGTTGTATATAGCCTTGGGGTCGACGCCGTTTATGGTGATTTCCAAAACGTCGTAGGTGTTGTTTTTGGTGGTTCCGTCGTCGTTGTGGTTTTCTTTACCGTGTGCTACGTTATAGGTGGTTCCGTTAATTACTACTTTTTCGGTATCGGTGTTGTGACCTAACGATTTAATACCGGAAATGTTAGGAACCTCTAACGTGTCGGAATCGCCGTTGTCGCCGTGAAGAAGAAGTTCTTTGGCTTTTGCGGCAAATGCGGTACTTACCGTGCCTGCCGTTCCGCTATAAGACAAAATGCCTTCGAAATTGGTTTCTACGTTATATTTGTAAATCTTGTTAATTGCTCTATCTTTATCGAGGGCTTTATAAGATTCGGTATCACTGAAACCTGTGATTTTTTCTTTATTGTCTCTGCCTTGAACTTTCTCATAGGTAGGAGTAATATCACCTTCGTAATAGAGGAATTTAAAGACTTCGTTATTAAACAAATCGGTCCAATCGGAATAAGGTTTTGCCTTTAAATCAAAAGAATCCTGAGCGGCTTTATAATCGTTTTCGAGTTCTTCTTTATAAGTCGTTAAAATATATTCGTAATCTTTTAAAATTTGCGCTTTAAAGTCGAATGTGGACCATTCGCTTTCGGCAGCAACAGCAAGCTTATAACCGTCGTCTATCGTGGAAACGTCAAGATTGGAAATTGCTTCCTTCATATCGGCTTCGGAGACTTCGTAATTACCGTCGGATAAATCTTCGTTCCCGGGCAAATTTTGACTGGTTTCCTGATATAAGGAGACGAGGTACATTATTCTGTTGTCTGCGTAAACGGTGGCGTTTTCGGAAATTTCGGATTCAGAGCCGTCATCGTCGTCTTTTATGGTTGAGTTCTGGCTTCTGTACGCCTTTAAACCCTTGATGTCGATGGAATACATGGTTGACGAACCGGTGTATACGGGATCGAGGTTTTCGTACATGCTGAAGAGTACGTCGTTCATGGTAAGAGGCTTGCCGTCGGAAAATTTAATGCCGTTTTTCAAAACGAAAGTATAAACCGTTTCGGCAACTTCACCACTCGTGATTATATTACCGTCTTTATCCTTCTTTTCGACTTTGTAGGCTTTAACGACGGTGGGATAATTGTCGCCCGCTACCGTTTTACCTTCGTTATCGGTCGATAACATACCGACTTGAGTCATGCCGATTACGTCTTGGTCGGCACCGGAAGTAGCGTAAAACGGGTTAAAGTTATTGCTTAATTCTTCGGACATTATAACGATGGCGTCTTTAGAACTTTTGTTTTTACCGCACATCGTAACCGATAAAACTATGGTTGCGATCAAAACGACTGCAACGACGCTCGCTATAATTGCAATAAGTTTTTTCTTGTTCATATTATTCTCCTGATTTAGTAGATATTTCGTATTCCGACCGGTCAAGAACCGAATCGGTCGTCGTTCCTAATCTCGTGTAAGTTATCCTTCCCGTTGCATCGATTTTACAAGTTTCAGGATTAACTTTATAACGGAATTTTTCGCCGTGGGATTTGCCGTAAACGATAAGTTTGATATCGGATTGTTCGCAAGTAATACCGCTGACGCTTCCGCCCGCTAAAAGATATAATTCGGGGTTGTTTTCTCTGTCAACCTTCATATTAAGGTCGATAAACCCGAGTTTTAAAGTCATTTCACCCTTAACGGTTACATTTGATACCGAAGCGTTTTCGGAAATCAAACCCGCAAATAAACCGAAGTTGCCTTCTTGGGTGTTTGCGGTGGAAACGTAATCGTAGGTAACGTTTTCTATGGTAAAGTCTTTGACTTCGGCACCTTCAAAGATATTTCCGAACAAACCGCCCATTTTCGAACTTGTCGATTTGTATTGCGCTTTTATGTTTTTAAGGGTATGATTTTGACCGTAGAATTTTCCGCTAAAACCGTTATATTGGAACATTGTCGGCCATAGCGTTTCGGAAAAATCAAGGTCGGCTTCGATATAATAAATGCCGTTTGAATCTGCGTTATTGAAAAGTTCTGATGCCTTTTCGATACGATATATATTGCCTTCGTCGAATTTGACGTAAACGTTTTGAACTCTGTCTTGCGAAACGCCGTCGGAATAATTCAACGTTCCCGAGTGTTTTAAACTGCCCTCGACCTTTTGGGTACAGGCTTCGTCGGTATAACAGGAATTAAAGGTATAACCATCTAAATCGGGGAAGGTGTAGCTATCGGTTATTTTATAATTCATTGCACCGTCTTTATACGAAGGGGTATAAAGGGTGTTTTTGTCTGAGATTTCTTGATTGTTTTTATCGTACGCCGCACTATAGTCGAAAGTGGTTTCTGCATACTTAGTCCATTCGGTACCGTCTTTTTGATAATAATAATCGAATTGATAGTAAGGAACCCAACCGGCGTAGAGAGTTTTTTCAATCTTTTCGCCCGACTTTGCTTTGACGGTGTCGGTTTCAAAATTCCACAGCCCCGAATAAGAGGTGCATGCGGGGTACCCTATAACGTCGTCTTGTGTGTCGGTTCTGTAATAAACGCCGTCGATTTCTTCCAAAACGTTACCGTTCCAGTCGACGACGTTGCCGTTTTCGTCTTTTTTCAAAGTTCGCTCTTCATACCAACCCGCAAGGAAATAACCCGAACGAGAAATGGTAATATTCGAACCTCCGCTTATGTGACGTTTGTTTGACGTCGGATTCATAAGTTTTATACTCACGGTGCCGTCTGACGATTTTTCGTAATTGTCGGGATTGAACATATCGGATAAAGATACGTTTTGACTGCCTATTACGTTACCGCCGTTGGGATCGTATTTTACGACTACGGTATATCCTTGATTTACCAAGTCGTCATACTTGTTAGTGTCGGAACAACCGACTATCGCTACCGACAATAGCATCGTAAATATTAAAATTGCAATGACTTTAAAGTTTTTCATCGTTATTTCCTTAAATTGAGAATTTAAGCCGTTTTAAAACTCGTTTTTCGTCCGTCTTAGCGAAAAAGACGGACGAAGGAGTTTTTATTTGTCAACGCTTAGGCGTTGTTACCTTTGTTGCGTTTTTTTTGTTTTATCGCCAATATGACGAGAACTACCGCACAACCTACTACGATACCGCAAGCCGTCATTATTGCCACGAAGTACGGAGTTTGTACGAAGGGAGTGGTATCGTCGTCGACGATAACTGTATCGGGTTTTTTGTTTTGGTTTTTAAGGTAATCGATCATGGATTCCGCGCCGGTTAAAGTGTCGACGAGGGTGCTGTCGATTAACGATTGTTGTTCGGTGGTAAGTCCGTCATAGGCTTCGCGAGCGGCTTTGACCGTTTCTTCTGCATCCAAAGTAACGCTTGTAGGAATCTTTTTGATAAGTTCGATTGCGGCGTTGGTCTTTTCGGTTTTTGCAGGCTTACCGAGAGCGGTTTCGCTGAAATATTTGCCGAAAATGAAAGAATCGTAATTATTGCCGTTAGAAGGTCTTATCATTATCATCGAACGAGTTACGTGACCTACGTAGTCGGAGAAGTTTGCACCGAAGTAGAAGTTATCGTATCTCGAAGTAACGTTCCACATATAGTAGCCGACTATTCCGACACCTTCCATGGTACCGAGCGAGCCCGATATGGGTAAGTTGGTATAGGTCAAAACGGATTCGTCGTATTCCTCTTCCAAAATAGGTGCGTCAAGCGAGAGGAAGGTTACCGAAGAAAGGTTTTCCGCCTTGTAGAAGGCTTTGTGACCTATCGCTTTCAACGTCGTGGGAAGAACCACACCCGAAAGTTTGGAGCCCATAAACGCCGTAGCGGATATTCTCGAAGTTCCTTCTACGACGGTGTAAGTTTTTGCCTCGCTTTCCTGCGGATAGGATACGAGTTCTTTCATACCGTTGGGAAGAATTCTGTACAAAACGCCGTCTATAACGTAAACGCTATTCGATACGGTGAAGTTGTCGTTGAGTTCCCTTCCTATTACCTTTCCGCCGAATACGACGTCTTCGTATCTGCCGAAAGTTTTAATCTTACAACCGCCGAAGGGGTTTTCGCCGAGTTCTTTTACGTTGTCGCCGAGAGTTACTTCGGTTACCTCGGAGTTTGCAAAAGCGTAGTCGCCTATCGTTTCTGCTTTTTCGAGATTTAACGTCGTAAGTTTTGTGCTGTTGAAAGCGTTTGCGCCTATATAGGTTGCGCCGTTCAAATTGTCGACGGTTTCGAGATAGTAGCAATACGCAAATGACGAATCGGACAAGTATGAGGTTTCGGCAAGAGTTACCTTTTTAAGTGCCGTTCTTGCAAACGCGCCTTCACCTACCGTTTCTACGTGGGATAAATCAACACCTGCGATACCCGTTTTTAAGAATGCGTAGTCGCCGATTTCGGTTACCGTTTCTGGAAGTTTTATCGTCGTTAACGCCGTGCAATAGGCAAATGCATACTCGGATACGTTGGTTGCGTTTTCGTTAAGGGTTAAGTTTTCGAGTTTGTCGTTGAAAGCAAATGCAGCTTCGCCTACCGACTCGACGTTTGATAAGTCTGCGGTGGTTATTCTCGGAGCGTAACTTGCGTACAAATAACCTGTAAGTTTGACTTCGCCGTCAACGTACTGTCTTTCGTAAGCATAACGCCAAGTACCTTTGTATAGCCAGTAGTCGTACATTCTCGAACCGGAGAATGCGTAATCGCCTATCGATTTAACTTTAGAGAAGTCGACTTTTTGAAGGGCACTGTCGTTATAAAAGGCTCTTGCACCGATTTCTGCGTTACTTCCGAGGGTTAAGTTTTTAAGGTTGACGTTGCCTGCAAATGAAGCGGCACCGATGGTTACGTCGTCACCGACGGTAACGGACGTTAAAACGGAAACCGAACTTGCGGACGGATTGTAACGGTAGTAATCGTAAGTTTCGATAACGTTACCGTTTTCGTCTTTTACTTCGTACTTGTAAGAGGTGTAATAGCTAAAACTGTTCGTGTTTTCGTAAGTGTAATCGTACATCGGGCAGTAGAACGCGCCTTCTCCCAAGGAAACGCCGTTACCTACGGTAACTTTTTCGAGTTTGGGCATAAGAGCAAAGGCATAATTGTCTACCACGCAGTTATCGGGAATTGTCAATTCCTTAATGTAGGTGTAGTAGAAAGCGTATTTACCTATCGTTTTAACGTTAGTTAAGTTGGGTGCAACGGTAAGATTAACATCGCCCATGAAAGCGTAATCGCCTATTGCGGTTGCGGAATTTAATGACAATTCTCTTAAATTGGTGCATCCGGCGAAAGCGTAGTTTGCAACAGTCTTAACGTTGTTTGCGATAACTTTGAATACTTTGACGTTACCCGAGAAAGCACCTACGGCTATAGAAGTCGCATCGGTTTCGATAACCCTATCCACACCGTTGTAGTTGGGGGCTACCAAAACGAGTTCGGTACCGTCGCTCGTAGTTTTTTCTATTACGGAACCGTCGTTCGTAAGTTTTAGCGTTTGATTTTGACTGTCGAGGTCGAATTTTTCGACTGCGGTACCGGTAAATGCGTACTGACCGATAATCGCTACGTCCTTACCGAGGGTTACGTTCTTTAACGCTTTGCTATTATAGAAAGCGTAAGAAGACAAAACAACCGAGTTGATGTCGATAGATTCAAGCTTATCGCATTCGGCAAAAGCGTAAGAACCGATTTTGATTTTTGAAGCGTTGAACTGAACGCTCGTTAAATTGTCGTTGTTGTAGAATGCGCCGATACCGAGCGACTGAGAAGTTTCGGGAAGCTCGATATAGTTAAGTTTACAATTTTCAAAGGTGTAGTTACCGATTGCTACAACGCTGTCGAGATTGATTTCGGAAAGCGCACAGTTGTAGAACGCCTTTTGGTTGATAAACTTAATGTTGTTGGCGTTATCGGGCTTGGTCGAGGTTATCTTTTTCAAGCTCGTACAGTTATAGAAAGCACCGAGCCCTATCTTGGTAAGCGTCGAAGGAACGACTACTTCTTCGAGTGCGGTTAAATTTGCAAACGCATACGAGTTAATGGTCGTAACGCCTTCGGGGATAACTACCTTGGTTATGGTGTCGTCACCGATGTAGTGTTGCTTGATAAGGTAAGGATCTTCGTCGCTTATTTCGTCGTTTTCGTCCTTATCGACGTATTCGTAACCGGAGAACGCATAATCGTAAATGGTCGTGATACCTCTGTTGTCGGGAATGACGACTTCTCCGCCTAAACCTCTGTAATTGTTGAGGTAAATGGAGTTTATGGTGAAAGGATCTTTAACGGTTACCGAAATACTCTTGTAAGATTCACGGGTTTCTTTAGTGCCGTTATCGTAATAAACGGTTACGGATACGTTTGCGCTACCCTTCTTTTGAGCGACTATCGTTCCGTCTTCGGAAACGGTGACTTTGTCGTTACCCGCTTTGAATTCTACGCGAGTGCTCCCGGGGAAGTAAGAGTCGAGATTATATTTTATGGTTACGCTTTCGGACGGGAACATACTCAAAGTATAATTGTCTTTTTCAAAAACGTAATCGTATCCCGCTTTACCTATTTCCCTATCGTCGCTTACTACGCCGTAATAAGACTTATTGGTGGTGTAGCCGGTAATTTCAAACTTGTTGATTTTACTGTCACGCGAATGATCTACGTAACCTTCGTCGGTTTCGCTTAAAACTTTAACGCTTAACGTTGCTTTGACCTGGTTGCCGTCGGCGTCTTTACCGATTGCCGTAACGACCGCGTCACCGCTTTGTTTTGCGATTACGGTGTGGTTAACTACGTCGCAAACGTTATCGTCGGAACTTTCGTAGTCTAAAACTTCAACCCAACTCGTAGAGGGGTATGCGTTTATCAAAGTCGAAAGGTCTTTGTTCTCGCCCGGGCTTAAAGTAAGACTGTCTTCCTCGAAGTATATCGATTTGATTTCGTCGGGAAGTTGAAGTTCGTACGTTGCGCTGTTCATTGCGTAGTCGTAACAGGTTACGACGAAAGAGTTGCTGTTGTCGATTACTTCGCTCGTTCCGTCTGCATAATATTTTATACCGGCGGATTTTTTAATGTCGGAAATATAATCGGTAAGTTCGACGGTTACGAGGGAGGTCGAGTTGTAACTCGAATATATAGGCGTTACGTATTTACCGAAGGAGTTCATCGAGAAGGTGTACTGCGAACCTTCGGGTGCGCGGACTATCTGACCTACCGACATACCCATTGCGTAATGGTTGTCGTAAACGTAAATATCCGCATAAAGTCTTGTCTTTTTAGTGGATTTGTCGTACTCGGTACGGTATACGACGTCTTCGACGGCAGGTGCTTCGAAGTCGATATACATAGGGAATTCAAATACGTTTCTTACGTTGTTTTGGTCTTCCTTTTCACCATAATCGATGTAAGCGACCGCTCTGACGGTATACTTCGTGTTGTTCTTTAAATTGTGTTCCAAAACGCTGAAGTCGACGTCAATCGACGAGGCGTATATCGAACCGCCGTTACTGAAAGATTTCAATTGGTTATATTCGGTGTGTTTGAAAATAACTTCGCCGGTGGAATCTTCTGTAATGGTAATATCGACTTGTTTTGCGTTTCTAAGAAGCCCCGCATTGATACTGCGGATGGTGTTTATGGTACTGTCGGAACCTCTTTCCTGGTTGGAAAGGGCTATATGATCTTTGCTTGCCGCAATTTGAATTGCGTCTTCGTCCTGTACGAACGGATAGGTACCGAGGGTAATGATGTAGTCGCTGTACGTTCCGCCGATAACTCTCGTTGCGTAAGCGTCCGCCATGAGTTTATCGTTGTCGTCAAGACCTTTGTCGAGTTCGTCTTTATTGGTGTCGTAGTATTCTTCGTCGAAAATAGGCGCTTCCGTCCAATCGCCGTAGAAAGCGAGCATAGGAACGTTCATATCGACTTCGGTACCAGTTTTTGCCGTTAAAGTGATGTACCCTTCAACGTACATGCCGTGTTCGAATGAATCGGCAAGATATTGTTTGTCTTCGTCGGAAAGGGTGATTTTTACGGTAACCGTACCCGTTTCGCCTGCGCCGATAGATACGACGTTACCGTTTTGGGAACAACCCGAAACTCTCGTAACGGTCGTCGTTGCGCCCTCTAACAATTTACCGTCTTGCGTAACGGTCGTGTCGCCGTGACCGGTGTAAGTGGAACTTACGCCTTCGGTCATGACGATTGCCGATATGTCGTAACTGACGTTCGATTGACTGATGTTTGTGATATCGAAAGTCATTTCGTAAACGCCGGTACGCTCTTTATCGTCGCCGAGTTCGAGTTTGGTTTTATCCATGGCATTGCCGTCGCTGTCGTAAGTGGTTACGTAGGAAGCGGTGGTGGTCGCCTTGTTGATGTTAACGAGCCCCGAACCTTGTTTTCTTACGGCGTAAGGTAACCCGTTTTTGTTCATGATAATATCCGCCGTCGACATCATGAGTTTGTTAACGAGGGAATTTATCGTTGCGGCACCGAGGTTTTGACCGAAAACTCCGCTATACGTTACGTACTGACGGATAAGTGCCGTTGCGCCCGCTTGGTTGGGTGCAGCCATCGAAGTACCCGAAAGTCTTTCGTAGCCCTGCCCCGGAACGGCAGATAAAATTTCACCGCCGTGAGCGGTAATTTCGGGCTTAATCTTTAAGTCGGAAGTAGGACCCCATGACGAGAAGTCTGACATAAACGGACCTGCCGTGTTGTTTCTCGAAATGGTAATGGTTCCCTCCGTGTACTTAGCCAATTTTTCGCCGTCGTCCTGCGAGATGGAACATGCCGCACCGACGTCGGCACCGACCGCCATGGAAATGGTACCCGAAACGTTGTTGTATATGATGATGCCTGCGGCACCCATCTTTTTCAAGGCAACCCTTACCTTTTCTTCAAAGGTGGTCTGTCCCCTCTTTACGAGAACGATTTTGCCTTTGTAGTAATCGGGCGTGTCCGCATAAGCGTAATCGGAAGTTTTACCTACGCCCGGTATAGTTACGTAAGTGAAATCGTAACTGTCGACGTCGCCGACTTGTTTTAAAACGTCGTCGACGAAACTCTTCTTTTGATCGGCATCGTTGGTGGATGCTTCGTTGAAGTAAATAATGTCATTGCCGAACAAAATGTAAGGGGTTTCCACGCCGTCAACGGAAGCGACGGATAAAGGTCCGTTATAAGTTGAGGGCGAACCTACCGTACCCGAGTCGGGGTTGGAGGTAAGACCGTTGTTACCGTTTTTGGTCGAACTGAAAGTCGCGTTATAAGAGTTTGCAGCCGAAGCAATTAACGATATGCCTTGTTCGTGAATTCTGTCGTAAATAATATTTACGTTTTCTTTATCGACTTCCCTCGTGAAACCGCAACCGGTACCGAGCGACATGTTGATAACGTCAACGCCTAAAATTACGCAGTCTTCCAACGCGGCGAGCAGTGCGCTCGTTCTCGCGCCCGAACGGGTGTCCGAGAAAACCTTCATTATGGCAAGTTGCGCGTTCGGCGCGACGCCCGTTATGGTATCGTCTTTACCCGCGATAACGCCTGCAACGTGAGTGCCGTGTTCGGAATCGATAGGCAAAACGTCGGCATCCTGGTCGCCGTAGTCGTAAGCGAAAGGAACCTTTCTGCTAACGTAAACGTCTTCGGCGGTAAGCCCTTTTGTCAAGGTGGATGCTACGGTATCGTCTATAACCGATGCGACCGACGAAAGAGTGAACTTTTCGTTAGTCGTCGTAAAGTTTTCTTCGGAAGCGTCAAATGCGGTGTGGGTGTAATCGAGCCCGGTGTCGAGCACTGCGACCACGACGCCGTCGCCTTGGTATTCGCAAGAAGAACTGTCGAAGATACCCGTATCGTATACGTCGACGAGGTTTTTAACGACTACGGATTCGCAAGGGTTGTAAACTTCACCGACGATTAAAGTAGCGTAATCGTCCAAAAGGTTGTTGAGTTTCGTAAAGTCTTTAGCCTTAATTGTTACCTCGAAACCGCTAAGCAAAGTTTCGTAAGATTCGCCGAGAGAAAAATTGATGCCCGAACGGCGGATTATTCTCAACAGTTTGTTCTTTTCGGATTCGATGTTATTGGTGACCTGTCTGCCCTCTTTGGTGTTGGTGTATTGATAAACCGAGGCAGAAGAGTCCGATTGGTTATATGCATCCAAAAGGTTAGTTACGTTCATTTCGACGATGACAGAAATTTCTTCGTCATCGCTTACCGTGGAAGGTAACTTTTGGGCAACTTCTTCGTTAAATTGAGAGGTTACGTCGCTATCGATAGATGCCTCTATCTTGGTAACCTTTTCTTGAGGAAGATATTCTGCTTTGACGGCGTCGGTAGGAGTTTGGGCAAACATAGCCACAGCCATTACCGTAACCATTAAGAAGGATAAAATCTTCGGAAAAACCTTTTTGAACTTTGACATAATGTGTTCCTTTATATTTGAATAAAAATGTTTTCGTTTTTATGGGGGTTAAAGAAAATAGATTTCCGTAGCCCGACTTTTGGAGGAGTTAAAAATTTATTATTACTCGCCCGCAATTCTATGCTTAATTATTTTACAATAAAAAAAAGAATTTGTAAAACGTATAAACTATGTTTTTGCAATTATATTTATATATATTATTATAATATATTCGCCGATTTTCCATTCGCACAGGACAATATGGCGAACAGGCGTGTCGGGTGTTTGTTCTGTTAAGAACTTTTGCCCTTTTTGCGTACAAAAAACAATCGTCTTTTACAGGCAAATAAATCAATAATTTTTAAGTCGTAAATGAATTGACTGCCTTATTAACGGCAAAGTAAAAAAAGACGGTTTAAGGACGAAAAAAAATCAATCGGCGCACCGATCAGGGTGCGCCGAAAATCTTTTGTTTTTAAGCAATTATTGCTTTTTAATTACGCCGCCGCTTTTAATTACGCCGTCGCTTTAAATCAAGCGATTTTTTAAGCGATAGCCGATTTGTATAAGTAGTCGTACCGTTAAGCGGTAGTCGTTTGGTCGGTGGATTCTTCCGCGACCACTTCAACGATGGTTGCGACGCCGTCAGTAATCGTAACGGTATAGGTTTTACTACTCGTTTCCACGGTGTAACTGCCGTCTTCGTTTAAGGTGCAAGATTTTGCGAAAATGGTAGAATAGGTTACCTTTTTCGTCTTCTGCTCTACTCCGTCTACCGTTTCCGTTTTTTCTTCTACGGTCTGGGTTACGATCGTAACGACTTTGCCGTCGGCAATTTCGACAAACTGCGTCTTGTCGGCGTTATATACGACGGTCATCGTCGTTTTGACAACGTCGACTTTTTCGAATACTTTTACGCCAGTAGTAGTGTCTTCTTCGACCGATTGGGAAGATTTTTCCGTGAACGTTAACGTGTAGTGAACTGAAAAAGTCGTTTTACCGTCTTCACCGAGTTCGCCTCTTACGATGTAAGCGATTTTGCCGTTTACGATGTAAGCTTCGGTATACTTAAGTTCGATTTCGCCTTCTTTAAGTTCGACGTTGTAATAAGAACCCGAACTGTAAACGTCGGAAGCGACGATTCTCTTTACGGTAACGGTATAGGCGTTGTCTTCGGTCGTCAAAGTTTGAACTCTTACGAAGCCGAGCGTTCTGTACGCCTGCATGCCGTAAACGGAAGTAAGAAGGAAGATGAATTCGTAGTCGTAACCGTCGGGCATGGTAACTGCAATGGTGCAAGTACCGTTGTCGTTGAGATAATAGCAATTTTTACCGCCGTTTTCGCCCTTGTATATCTTTTGAAGATCCTTGTAATTTCCTTCATCGTCTTTTTCGAGTGCCATGAAGTAATTACCGTTACTGTCGACGTAGCCGAGAGATTGACTAAACCAAGCGGTAATGTAATCGGAAGTTATCGTAGACGTCTCGTCGTATTCCTTAACGAAAACCAATTGTCCGTAGTTGTTGGGAAGGGATACGCCCATAAACATGTAGTACATAATGTACATACGCGCATACGAATAAGGAACCGAGGAAGATACGCTTTTCAGCGATTCAATTGTGTACGATGCGTTTTCAGAACCTTTGTAGGTAAGAGTAATACCGAATTGATATTGCGTGGCGCCATTATTTATAACGAGGTACAATCCGTTACTGTTTTTAACCACGTAACCGGAAACTTCGTCGTCCCCGATTTTCGCCGTTGTGCTGACCGAATAAGTAGCTCCGCCGACGGGAGTGAATTTAAGGTCGGTTATGGCTTTATCGTTATAGGGATATTTTCCTGCGTTATCTTGATTACGGGTAAAGGTTATATCGTAACCGATGTTCTGATAATAAGTTACGTCCTTAAACGTAACGGTATTTTCGAAGGTGCCGAAGTCTATCGCAACGAATCCGTAATCGTTTTTATCCTTACTGTCTTCGTCGTACTCGTAAACGGTGGCTTTGTTGTTCGCGTCTACCGTATAGTAGAAGGAGTTTGTGCCGTTTTTGGTTACGAAACCGTACTTAGTGAAGATTAAAGTGTTTAAATCTTCGGTGTAATAATTGTACGAGAGGGACTTGCAAAGGGTAAGTTTGCCCGTTTCGGGATCGAAATTATACAAGCAAGCGTCGGTATTGGAATCGTTGAGGTAGTAAAGTAAAGTTGCGGTAATGAGTTTATAAGTACCCGTTTCCTTGGTGCCGTAGTCTTTGTATCTTACGGCTTTACCTACGTCGTCCAAAATAAGAACGGTCCAGTCGGAATCTTCGATATAGGCTTTGACGATGGAGTCGCCCTTATCTATAACGAAGGTTAAATATGTTTTGCTTGAATAAGTAAACGTACTCGTTTTGCCTACGTATGTGGAGGCTACGCCGTTATCGGTGTAATTTACCGTTATACGTCCGTTTTCAATGGTGTACGTAGCGTTTTCGTCAACGTAAACTTTGTTGCTATCGTCGTCGTATTCGAAAATCTTGGCTACGTTATATCCGTCGAAGTAGATGTATCTTCCGATAATTCTTTGGTTGTCGAAGATTATGTAACCGCCTTTTTCGCTTCCGGGGTATTCGGAACCCTTTAACGTAAAGGTTCCGTCGTCTTTAATGTCAAAATACTTATAGCCGTCGGAAGTAGCAAGAGTTACGATGTTATTCGATTGCAAATATCTGCCGCTCAACGCCGTTCCTTCATTGTCGGTATAAGTACCGGCGTAACCGAAACCGTCTAATCTGAGGAAACCTGCGCTTCCTTGGAATTCTTTGCCTTGGTATTCGGTATCGTCATACTCGTATTTGGAGAAAAAGGCATAAGAAGACGTGCTGAGTTGAATAAAGGTAAAGGAAGTTTTACCTTCTTCGTCGGGGGTAAACGTGTATATCGGCGCACCGAATCTGGATTCCTTTCCCGTCGATACGACCTTACCTTCAACGTAGGTGTAATTTTTTACTTCTTTTTTGTCGACCGTTGTAACGGTAACGACGGTGTATACTGCGTTTCCTTTACCGTCAACGTAAATGTATTCGTTTTCGTCGGCGGTACCGTCGATGTTGTATCTGTAAATGTTCATCGGCGCATGTTGTAACTTTAAGTAAGCACCCGTTTCGCCGTTAGAACGTTTAACGTTGTCTATTTCAAAGTACAATTTGCCGGAAGAAAGGGTCATCGTCATCGAAACCGCTTGTGCCGATTTATATTCGGCTTCGACTTCTTCCTTTGAAAGGGTGGTCGCCGATGCGGTAAACGAAAGGGCATAAGTCCCCACGAGAACGTTTCCGCTAGCACAGTATATTGCCATACCGGCTTCGGTAAGGGTACCTTTGCTCGTACTTACGGTGTAAGTTTTTCTGCCGATGAGTTGAAGGACGTTACCGTTTGCATCGGTCAAAGTTTCCGAATAATCGGTATTAACCGACTGGGAATCTCCGTCAATAAAGGTTACGTTGTACCAATAACTTATGTTGTAATTCGTTACGGTAGCCGCATCCACGGCGAATACGACAGACTTAATCGTCGAGTAGTCGTAAAGAGCCGTAGAAACCTCGGGCATGGGATCGACAGCCGAAATATCCGATAAAACATAAGAAGTCAATCCTGTTTTTTCGTCTTCGGTCGTCGTGTAACTACCAGTCAAAACTTTTTCGTAAGTTTTAGAGGAAGTGTAGCCGTAAACGGACGCCTTACCTGCTACCTCGTCGTCTATAACGATTAACGGAGCATAATAAATGCCACCGTTGTCGGCATAGTAATATTCGGCATAACCGCTTAACTTTTTAGCAAATTCGTAGGTGGTAACTTTGGTGGTCGTTTTTTCTTCGTCTTCGCCTTCGATAACTTCTTCCGTATGAGAAGTTACGAGGAACTTGGTCTGGTTTCCGCTAAAACTCGTGGATAAAATGTATCCGCCGAAAACAGAAGTGGTATAAGTGTATAAGCCCTTATATTCGGTAGTGCCGTCGAAATAGGTTAAGTTATACAAACCGTCGGTGGTTAAATAAGCACCGTTATCGCCTTCGATCTTTCTGTCGATTGCCGAGTTATAGAACATGTAACCCGTCGTGCCGTTATTTACGAAGATTTTGAAAGAACCTATTGCACTACTGCTACTGTAAAGGGTATAAATACCGTCTGCTTCGACGTAGGAGTAAGAGGAATAAGTCTTTCCGTCCTCCGAGGTGTAATACTTAGCCGTACCGAATCCGTCCATTTCGATTTGGTAAACCTTGAAAGAACCGAGAGCGTTTCCGTTTACGCCGAAACGAACGAGTTTGCCGTAAGCGTATTCTTCTTCGTTACGAACTTGGAAAGCGTTGGTTCCGTCGGTGGTTTGACCGATACTGATGTTCATGGTTTCGCCTGCCATCTCGCCTTCGGTGTAGGTTATCACGAACAAGCCGTTTTCTATTACGTAAGTACCTTTGCCCTTTTCCTCTTTGTCGACGACGTAAGTTACGCCGTTTAACGAATCGAATTTAATCTGCGTGGTTTCGTCAAGACCCTTGCCCGAAACGAACAAAGTGGAAGAATAGTCTTTTCTGTCGTCGTTTAAGTAAACGAAAATTTTGCCGTCTTCGTAAACCTTACCTTGCAATCTGTTGTCGTCGTCGATGTCGAATTCAAAGTTGTAAGCGGTAAGAGTTGGATAATAAACGCCCTTAAAGTAGTAAGAACCGCGTTTAAGATAGGCTACGCCGTTTTGTCTGTCGGGGTTTGTAGCGTTCTTTTCGATAAAGATAGAATCTTCACCGCCGAACATATCGGTATAACCCTGCTTCCATATTGCGTATAACGCCGTAGTTCTTTCGGGGACTATGGTTAAATCCTCTACCTTTTCGGTACTGCCGTAAAGATTACGTTTTAAAAACTCGGCATCGTAAATTACTTCACCGTCTTCGGTGGTGGAAAAACCTTCCAAAACGTAGCCGTCGTATTCAAAATAGCAATTTTCGGGGACGACGGTTTTTACGCCGTAATAGGTTTCTATCCTTACGCTTTCGGAAGCCGAACCGTCGGGATAATTGGAATAGAAAGTCAAAGCGACGGAGTTTCTGTCGTAATAGGCTTTAAGTACGTTTTCGCCTTCGCTTATTACCAAAGATTCTAAACTTTCGGTTTTGGTTACTTTTTTAAAACCGCTTACGGAAGAAGATACGGATACCGTTTTGCCGACGTATTCATATCTGGTTTCCCCTACCTGCTTATCGTAACCGTTTAAGGCTTCGTTTTGCAAGTAAGTTTCAACGACGTAAGGGGCTTTGTATTTTGCTTCGAGGTTGAGTTCGCTTGCCGGCATTTTTAAGTTTTTATTAACTTCCGCCGTGCCGTTAAACCAAGCACCGAATTGCATGCCCGATTTTGTAGGAACGTAATCTTTTAAAGAATCTGCTACGTTTGCGCCCTGTTTTAAGTATATCTTGTTTACCGATAAACTACCGCCGTTAAGATTTAAATTTACGGCGTAAAGGGTTTCCCATTTGGCATATACGGTAGCATCCTCGGAAAGGGTAACTTCGGTTACCGGACTACCGGAAAAATCAGCCGATAAATACCAACCAGAAAAAGAATAACCTTCTCCGCGAGTCGGGGTGGGTAAAGCGTATGCCGTGTCTTTTGCTATTTCGACGGTTTCGATTGCCGTACCGCCGTTGACTTCAAAAGAAAGCTTCGCGTTCTTGGATTCGCACGCAACGAGCGAAAGTGACATAATCGCTATCGCAAGAAGGGTGCATACCAAGAAAAATTTTCTTTTATTTCTCATGTTAATCTCCTTTACGTTTTCAGTCGGTTTATATATGACGCTATATAAGCCGAAAAATCGACTTGAAAATTACAAAGCCGACCGCACGCC
Organism: Parasutterella excrementihominis; assembly: GCA_963650915.1. Classification (GTDB taxonomy): domain Bacteria; phylum Bacillota; class Clostridia; order Christensenellales; family Borkfalkiaceae; genus UBA4636. Next base: position 72,403 of record CAVJMJ010000008.1, read on the forward strand.
GAACGTACCCGCGTGCGCGTATAAATTTAATATAAATAAATATACCACTTTTGCTCGATTGTTGTCAAACGGAAACAAGCCGAACAAAGGTGGTAATTTTTATTATTAATGATTTTTTTGTGAAATAGCGGGTATTTGCCGAGTGCAAGCCTCCCCGCGGATAGTTGTTCGTCTATCGCAAAAAGCAATATTGCTAACGACGGATAACTGTTCGTACTGTAAAGTCTGCATTTTTACCGACAACGGATAGCCGTTCGCTATCGGCGTTCAATTTTTACTCGGTTACTTCGCTTTTCTTTTCCCAAACGGCGTAAAGTGTGGTGCCGTCGGCAACTTTCGCTATGTCGATTGCGCCGTAAACGGGGGTCGACGAACCCTCTGTCGTTGCCCAACCTTTGAAATCATAACCCACTCTTACGGGAGCGGTGACGGCGGAATATTCGTTTTCGTTGGTTATGGAATTCGCCGTTTTGGTAAAGGACACGACGTACGTCTTGTCTTCGGATAGGGTTACGCCCCATACGACGGGACGATAAGAAGCGTTCCATCTGCCGTGCCAGTCTTCGGGCGCACTCGTAAATTCCGTGTAGACGGTTGCGAAATCGCACTGGAAGAAGGCGTAGGCACCGAGCCATTCCGCAGATTTTGAAAGAGTAATCGCGGAAAGACTGTCAAGCCCCGAAAAAGCGTAACTTCCGATACGTTTTAAAGATGAAGGAAGTACAAGTTCTTTAAGTACGGTAAGATTTGCGAAAGCGTTGTTGCCCAAAACTTCGACGGAACTGCCGAGGTTGAGACTTTCCACTGCCGAACAACCGTAAAACGCCGAATCGGATATGGTTTTGACGGAATCGGGTAAATCGACGGCTTTTAAAGAATAGCAACGATAGAAAGCCGAATCGCCTATCGACTCCAATGCGCTTTCGTCGTATTCGCTTTTAAAGTTGACTTTTTCCAAGGCGTCGCATCCAAAGAAAGCCTGCGTGCCTATCGTCGTAACGGTCGAAGGTATGGTAATCGATTTTAAACTATTGCATTCATAGAAAGCATAAGGGGTAATTTGCGTAAGAGTGTATTCGGGCAAAATTACAGATTCCAAACCGCTGTAACCGAATGCCATTAAACCAATGGTGTCAAGCCTCGGACACTGGGAAAGATTAATCGATTTCAGCGAAGTACAAGCGTAAAACGCCGACCTTCCGACGTATTCGAGTTGTGTGGGATCTTGGTTACCGAGGTCGTTTAATTTCTCGCAAGCGTAGAAAGTGAAATTGTCTATTTTTCTTATTTTGGAACTTAAATCGTACTTTATAAGTGACGAGCAAGCATAAAACGCACCTTTACCGAGATATATAACGCTTGCCGTGTTATCTACGCCGGTAATCCCGGCACCGGCAAAGGCGTAATCGGCAATACCGACCGTTCCGTCTTTTATCGAAACGACACTGCCTAAGCTATCGTTAAAGCCTACGATCCACTTACCCGCGTAAATGACTCCGCTCGTAACAGAATTCGTCCATATGCCCGAATTAAAGAAAGCGTATCTTCCGATTTCTTTTACCGTATCGGGTACTATTTGCGAATACTGTTCTTCGTTTGCGGGCATTTTTAAACCCACGCATTTATAGAAGCAATACTCGCCTATCGTCGTCAATTTTTCACTGACTCTCAGTTGGGTAAGCTTTTCGCATTCGTAAAAGGTTGCGGGACCCAATTCTTCGAGATTTGAAGTATAAGCGTCAAAGTAATTTAAATTTGCGCATTTTCTGAATGCTGCCTGACATACGTACTTTAAAGAGTTAGGTAAGGTAACCTTTTCCAAAAGTTTTGCTTGTTGGAATAACGATGCTGCAATGCCGACCGTTCCCGCAGGAATGGTTATTTCCTTTCTTTTTTCCTTGGTTTTAACCTCGCCTTCGTCGGTTAATTCGGTTGCGACGGTAAAACCGTCGTTGCTTATTTCGATAACCGAGTGTTTTAAGTCGTTTGAAATACCGACGAGCCATTTACCTGCAAAGAAAAGTTTGTTGCCGCTTATGGAATCGTTTATCGATTGAATTTTTGTCTTGTAAACGACGGAAGCACCGACGAAAGTTACCGAATCGGGAATATTTAACTCTTCGAGGTTAGAACAACTCAAAAAGGCGTTGGAACCTAAGTATTCGAGTTTATCGGGAAGGGTAACGCTCGTAAGAGAAGAGCATCCGGCAAAAGCCTTTGACAAAATATATTTAAGATTGCCTTCAGTGCCGAAATCGATCTCTTGTAAGGCTTTACAGTTTAAAAACACGTTTGAGTTTAAAATCGTAAGCCCGCTTCCTATTTTGATTTTCGTAACGGCGGAACATTCTTCGAAAGCATTATCCGAAAGGTCGGTGACGCTATCGGGAATGGTTAATTCGGTAAGTGCTTCGCAGTCGGAAAAAGCCTGTTCTCCTATGGATTCGACGGTTTCGGGAATGGTTATCTTTTCAAGGCTACGGCAGAATTGGAACATGTAATTGGGAATGGATTTAATTCCGCTCGGAATGTTCACTTCTTCTAAGGCGTAGCAGGATAAAAAGCAGGATTCGCCTATTTCGGAAACGGTATCCGCAAAAGTAACTTTTACGAGGTTATAACAGGACGCAAATGCCGTCGCACCGACGTAAGTTACGTTATTGCCGATAGTAACGCCGGTTATCGACTTACTCTTTTTAAAAGCACCGTCGGCGATTCGCGTTACCGGTTTTCCTCTGTATTCGTCTTCAATTGTAAAAGCGCCTTTTGCTCTGCCGACTCTGGTGATTTCAAACTCTCTATCGTTGTTTATGAGAGTGTACACGCAACCGGTTTCGTAAATTTTATGGAAGTAAAGAGTACTGCTCCAATCGGATTCTTCGTTTTTACGACTTGCGGGAAGGGCTTTGATTCTTATATCGTAGTCGCCTTCGTCTAAATCGGCAAGCGAAAAGAGTTCCTTTCGAGGGGTGAAAGTTTGCACCTCCGAAGTGTCGTGATTGGTTATCTCTACTTCGTAACCTTTTGCGTCTGTGTTTTCGTCCCAGGTCATGTTGTTGTCTTCGTCGACCGTAATGTTCGTAGGCGTGGCGATTTTATTCGTACTGCACGCCGTGAACATCATAAGCGAGGTAAGACAAACCAAACTTAAGGCGATAATTATCGCTTTTTTCATTTTATTTACCTGTTATTCTTTTTTTTGGCAATGATACCGGCAATGATTTCGTGAGGCCATTTAAACTTAAACTTGCGTACCGCTATTTCGATAAGGAATAACACTATAATCAATATCGAGAATAAAACTCTCGGATCGTAAGTGCGTTTTATATCGGTTATGAATGTTGCGAAAATAGCAGATACGTCGTTAAGATCGTCAATGTAACTTCCCTTGCAGTTTTCCGCAACGGTTTTAAGCTTTTCTACATCTGCGTCGGTATCGCGATTGAGTTCGTCGTATTCTTCGGAGAAGGAGAAGGATTTATAAATTATGCAATCGTCTTTATTGACCTTGCTTCCGTCTTCGTTGACCTTTTGCAAGGTTATTGTGTAAGTTCCCGTTCTTTTTACGACGAAAGAAAATCTACTGTAATTGTTGGTGGCTTCAAGAGGTGACAAAACGTAAACTTTGTCCGTTCCGTCCGCCGTTTGGTCAAGCGATACCGTCTTGGTTTCGTTTCCTTCCGTCCAAGATATGGTACCCACTATTTTTTGACCGTCTTTAAGCCCCGTCATAAGACTTACTTTGTTGATGTAATTGTCTTCTTCGAGGGTAGCGGAAATGTCGTTTGAACGAATGTCTTCGAGAGTCATCAAGTTATCGACTACGTTCAAAATGAAGCGTTGACCTTTTTCGTTTGAAATAAAGTCTTCCGAAAACTCACCGTAAAGGTCGATCATGAAGGAGCCGACCATGCCGTGCCCGAACTTCCACTGAGCGTAAATGGGGACTTCGTACTCGCCTTTTAATATAAGTTCGGCGTTAGACCTGAGTTTTACGCCGTAAAAGCCGGTTAAACTCATTTTAAGTTTGTCGATGTCTTCCCCTTCGGTTTCCCTTACGCCCGTTAATAGCGGTGACATAAGATTTGAAATAATCGGGTTGAATTTTTTATACTCGACTTCTTTTATCTCGGGCGCCATTATATCGTTTCTTAAAACGGTGGGGATATCTTTAGGATCTACCGAAGCGTGGAGTTTACCGATGACGGCTTTGCGCTTTTCTTTCGTTTCGGTGGGATTGCCTTTAACTTCGGCGGTGTCGTTTCCGAGCCATACAGCACGAAGCAACGTCTCGTACGCCGACTGATTATCCGAAGGTTCCTCACCCGCAGTTATCGTTATAGAGCCGTCAATCAAACCTTCCTCAAGAGCCTTACTTGATGACGTTGCAGTGTTGCCGATTATTAATATAGAGAGAGTAATATTACTTGCTTTATAGTAAGAGTCGACAAGTGTTTCGAATTGTTGTTGCTCTCTTTTACCTATTTGACCGTCGGAAATCAAGATTATATGGCGTTTTTCTATCGCGGTATTGTTTGCAAGTTCGACACATGCCGCTTGATATGCAGAACAATAAGTGGTTCCGCCTTCGGTCTTCGTTACTCTCGAAATGGCTTCCTTGATGGTCGATTCGTGAGTTCTGGGGGTTAAACCCAATATCGTGTGATGAGAATCCGACATGGTGATAATACCCATGTAATCCCTTTCGGACAAGGCTTCCATAGCAGACTGTAAACCTACCCTTGCCCAATCGAGTCTCGTATTGCCGTCACCGGCATCGCCGGACATTGAGCCCGATATATCGATAAGTACCATGACGCCGACAGGCGGAGTGTAGTTGATTGCTTCGACCGGGAGCATTTGTTGGTAAGTTGTTCCGAACATATCCGTTCTTTGGTAGGCGTGCGCTTTGACATCGTCTTCAGAAGATTCGGAAGCACCGGAATCGCTTCCGCCGACGGTCAAAAGCCCGCCACCGTAATCGTATACGTAGGAATACAAAATTTCGTCAAAACCCTCGGTCATGTCGGAATTTGCTATGTTGTTTAATATAACTTGGTCGTAATCGCGAAGTTCGTCTAAGGTCTCGGGGAAATTCTCATTACCGAAATAGGTCAAAGTAACGTTATATTTGTTGTCCTTAGATAAAATTTCGTTTAAAACAGTCGATTCATCGAGATTATCCTTACTTCTCGACACCAAAAGAACGTTGTTTTTTACGAGCAAATTATAATAAGTGCTGTATTGGTTGTTTTGTTCGAGTCTGTCGGTTACGTTTACCGAAAAATCAAGTTTGTGAAGCCCTTGAGCGTTAAACTTGTGGGTAAAGGTAATAACGTTTATACCCGGCGTTATGTCAACCGTTTGTTTTGATGCGACGCCGTTATCCGACATGGTGACTTCTGCCGTTTTGGTGGCGTTGGAATTGACCTTAAGTTTAACCGAACATTCGTCGTCCAACGAAACTCTTCTGTCCGGAAGTTCTACGCCTATAACCTGAACGTCTTGCCCGTCGAGTGAAGACGGTACGTACACTACGTCCAAAAGGGTGTTTTGAGCAGTTACGTATTTTATGGCGTTCAAAGCGTTTTCGTCGGTTTCTCTTCCGTCGGTTATAAGAACTATTTTACCCGAATCGGGGTTGTTGAATAAGGTTGCCGCGTATTTAATGGCGGCTTCCAAATCGGATGCCGAAGTGTCAGGCTTTTCGGCGTTAAGGTAAGTTTGGTAAATCGTATCCGTGTTCTTAGTCATGGGAACGGCGTAAACCTGATTGAAACCGAAGGTTACCACACCTACGTTAAAATCGTTGTAACCGCCCGTTGCTATGATGTCTTTGACGAAATCGTCCCTTTCGTCAGCCGAATAACTTTGAGTATCGGATACGTCGACCAAAAGTATGATTTCGTTGGTGGTGTTGGATACGGTGTAATTGAATTTAAGCCCTGCAAGCATGGTTATCGCCAAAACCATAACCACGGTGTGAAGTATTATCGACGTTATACGGTTTCTCGTTCTTCTGTATTTTTTGTTGAGCAAAAAATAAGGTATGAGAATCAGTAAAACGGCGGGAATAATCAATAACAATAACCAGGGATATGAAAACGTAACCGTTAAATTAGTCATTGTTTTTACCTCCCTACATATTATCGCGCAGTTGCAAAATCCATTCTGCAAACATCAGCGCGGTAAGCCCGATGGCTACGTACAACAATAAATCTTTATAAAAATCTTTGGCTTCGCCTTGAGCATAAGGATTTACCATCGTGTCGACTTCGGGATGAGTGTTACTCTCTGAAGCGGGGATTCTTACGAAAATCTTTTCGGTAAGAGTTTTACCGCCGAAAGTCTCTTGGACTAAAGTGTAAGTTCCGGGCATCGTTACAGAAAAACTTGTCGGAAACGACAGGAAGGATTGTGCGTAACTGTCAGGACCGGAAACCGAAATAGAGTTTCCCATTGCGCTTAAAGCGATACTTTCACCGACTTCGAAGGAGTCTTTTTCTACCATCGGCGGGAAATAATAATCGAAAAAGTTGCGCATAAACAAAGGGAATTCTATAGTCATCGAAAACGTCGAGTAGTGAATGTCGAAGTTTATGAAAACAGCCTTGTTTTGACTGTCGTTGGCAACCAAAACCATCGGTTGCCCCATAACCGACAAAATACTCGTGTACTGCGAATCGTAATCGTAAGTTCTGACGAATCTCGTAACGTAAATGTTGGATTCGTTTATGTTTTTAAGCAAGGGATGGTCGGCGTCTTTATTCAACGATATTCCGCCCTTAACCGTTACGTCGACGGAATCGCCCGTATTTACGCCCGAACCGCCGATAGAACTTTGCGGTGCTATTACGAGGGAAACGCCGTCTGTCGGTAAGGCTTTGGGCATGGATTCGAGTTCGTAAATATAAAGGTCGTAACCTTCTGTTTTTGCTTCTTGAATGAAAAGGGAGTTATCTATCGTGATATTCCAAGTTTGGCTATACAACGAACGAATCATCTGTAACGCACCTAACACGAACGGGTCTTGAACGGAACAAATATATTGAATTTTTAAAGGCGTAGCCGTTCCGCCGTAAATACTGAATTCGTTATCTTCGTAAAAACCGTCGGAATAAAGAATGTCTTTATTGTCTTGGTCGAGTAAGTATACCGTCGCCGATTCGAATAGATAAACGCCTTCGAAATCGCCTCCGTCTACCATTGCCCTGACGGTGTTTTTAGGAATCATTCCGCCGGGAAAATCGTTTTTTCTGAAAGCGAGCGTTGTAGTAACGCCGTCTTCGAGAGAAACTTTAGCCGTTACGGTGTAGTCTCTGTTTTCGCCGTTAATGCTTTTTAAGGCAAGTTTTACGCCGAGGTCTTGATAAGACCTTCCGTAGCAGGCTATATCGACGTTAAAGTTGTAATAGTTTTCTTCGTACTCGGCGCGTACGTCCAAAATAGCAACGTTCCACTCGTTCATCTCTGGATTGGTTTCGTCATTATATAAAACCACGTCGCTCATAACGGTAACGCCGTCGGGAACGTGTATATAAGTCGTGTCGGTATAAAGAAATACTTTTGCGTTTTCGTTTATCGTTATAATGTCCTCGCAAGAGGTTAACGCTTTATCGATGTCGCAAGTACCGTAAGTGCATGCGTATTTTTCGCTTCCGGGATCGGAAATTTCTCTTAATTCCTGATAAAGTAAATTTGCGCTGTCGACCGTCAAACGACTGCCCAAAACGTATTCGGGTTCGGTTTTTGCCAAAATAACGGAAACCTTGCCTTCGTTTCTGAAAGTGTCGGCGGCTAAATCGATTGCGTCGTCTATAGACCTTTGAAAGCGAGTGGAAGAACCGTCGCCACGCCCGGTATCGACTTCTTGACGCATGCTTGCCGAGGTATCGATGATTATAATCGATTCTTCGCCCGTTTCTTTGGCAAGAAGAATTCTACCAGGTTGTGCCAAAATCAAAGCACAGCAAACGAAAATCAAAACCTGACAAATAATAAGCAAAATATTCCTGAGCTTATTGACGGGCAAACGTTTTTTCTTGTACTTTAAACTTAACCGCCAGATGTACGTACTCGAAATAACGCGTTGCTGGTAGTTAGGTCTTATTATATAAATGATTAAAAGGACTATAAGGCTCAGTAAGCCCAAAAGCCCCAACGGAGCAAGCAAGGTCATGAAATCATACCTACCTTCAAAAGTTCGCCGAAAAGCACCTTTTCAATGGGAACGTCGGTACTTATCGAAACGTAATCGACACCGCGTTTATGAGAAAACGTTTTGATGTCTTCGAAAAAATCGTGTAAAGCTTCTATGTATGCCGACTGAGCCGAACGAGTTATCCTTATTTTTACGTTTTTATCGTCGGCTACGTCAACCGATTCGGAGTCGATTAAGTTGATTCTGCCGTCGAAAGTCGGTTCGATTTCGGCGGGGGTGAGAGGCTGTACGAGCATAACCTGACGCTTTTTATAGCAGAGGTAATCGACTGCCTTCTTCCAGTCGTTATCGGTCATTAAGTCCGATATTATAACGGATAAACCGTTATTGGTACTCGTGTCGGGACAGGAGGTAACGGCTTTTTCTATATCCGTTTCGCCGTCGAAGACGGTATTTTCAAGTTGACCAATCGCTCTGAAAAACGCCGTTTTACCGACGATTGTGCCGAAAGGATTTTCTGCTTTTTCGCCTTTTAAAAGATGAAAGGAAACCTTGTCCATGTTGTGAACCGCCAAAAAGCCTAAAGCGGCAGCCGCTGCTATAGCGTATGCCGCCTTTTCGGGATTATCCTTTCCCATAGACGCCGAACAGTCGAGAAAAATCTGCACATGCATTTGTCTTTCGTCTGTAAAAAGCTTTATAAAATACTTTTCGAAACGACTATATAAGTTCCAGTCTATACGCCTGATATCGTCGCCCAGTTGGTATTCTCTGAAATCGGCGAATTCCACCGTTTGACCGTACGTCGAAACGAGGTGTTTACCGCCGAAATACCCTGCAAGATTTGATTTTAAATTGAATGCGAGCGTTTCAAGCCTGCTGAAAAATTTGTCGTTTAATATCGAGTATTTCATTTCGTCCTAACATAGTAAACGGGGCATAAAGCCCGCGTTACTTATAATGAGATTTTAAATTGCTTAATTTAAATTACTTAATCTTGTACTTTTTGGAAAGTTCTTGCAAAATCATGGTGATTACGTCGTCGGGGGTGATTCTTTCGGCGATTGCCTCGAAGTTAAGTTTGATACGATGACGTAAAACGAAGTGTGCAAGGTCGTTGATATCCGAGTAAGCAACGTTGTATCTGCCTTTTATAAGGGCGAGTACCTTGCCTGCCGAAATAAGAGCCTGTCCCGCACGAGGGCTGGCGCCCAAACGTACGTACTTTTTGGCGGTTTCGGTAGCGCATTCGCTGTCGGCGTGAGTTGCCGAAGTAAGTATCATGGCGTATTGTAAAACGTCTTGCGAAACGGGAATCTGATTGGCGATTGCGCGCATTTCCAAAAGTTCTTCACCCGTACAAGCACGATCGGCGACTTCCGCCATCGTCTTTTGAGTCATGGTAACGATGTCCATGAGTTCGGATAAACTGGGGTTGGGAACGAGAAGTTTGAACATGAACCTGTCCATTTGCGCTTCGGGAAGCGGATAGGTACCGTCTTGCTCTATCGGGTTTTGAGTAGCCAAAACGAAGAAAGGTTCTTTTAACCTTCTCGAAGTACCCATTACGGTAACGGTATGTTCCTGCATTGCTTCGAGAAGAGCCGACTGCGTCTTAGGCGTGGCACGGTTGATTTCGTCCGCCAAGATTATGTTGCTGAAAATAGGACCTTCCTGGAATTTGAAAGTCGAGTTTCCGTTTTCGTCTTTAACGATGATGTTGGTACCCGTTACGTCCGCCGGCATAAGGTCGGGGGTAAACTGAATACGCGAAAAAGGTAAATCGAAAACTCTGCCTAAGGTTCTTACGAGCCTTGTTTTGCCTACGCCCGGGACACCTTCCAATAGTACGTTACCGCCTGCTATCATGGCGATAATGGTACCCTCGACGACTTCTTTTTGACCGATGACGTCGCGTCTTATCTGAGTGAAGATATCTTGTATCTGACTGCTGAATTTATCGATGTCCTGTTGAGTAATTTGTTTGACGTTTTGTTCTGTTGCCATTTTGTACTGTCCTTTTTTGTACTGCCCTTAAATAGGTTTTATTTTTTATGTTTTATTTTTTGATGCCTGTGAAGTAAGAATTTATCGCACTCTTGTCGTCATCCGATAAGTTCGGGTTTGAGTTTGACTGTTCAACCGCTTCGGATAAAGCCTGATTGAAAATTTCACCGCCGTAGTAAGTCTTACCGTCGTAAACGTAGTTTGACATATCGCTGGACATACTGTCGGATCTGTTGTTGTCTTGATTTTTATCGGGGGTGTCGATGGGATCCATCCATTCGGGAATTTGTTCGCCGTCTTCGTCTTGCGCTTCGGGGTCGTATGGGGGGGATCCCGCGTCACCTACCGCTTCACGCTCGTTAAGGTTGGAAACGATTTCGAAAACAGCCGTGTAAAGCATATCGTCTTGAATTTGTAAATCTTCACGATAAGGATCGGTGTTGCCGTCGGACCATCTCACGAATGCGTAACCGTAATCGGGAACAGCCATGACAGCCGTGCAACTTTTGCCCTTTAAAACCGTTTGAGCGTCGCTACCCAAAATCTGCCCGCCACCGTCGATAACGTAGTTAACGTTGTAATAAGTGTCGGGAACGGTGTTGGCGTCGATTATTATTTGCTTACCGGAGCGAATAACGCCCGCGGAAGAAAGTGCGTTTACCGTCGTCATACCGCCGCTTAACAAAAGTGCGAGAGTTACGCCGACCACAAGGGGTACGGAAACGGCAAATTTAACGAGTTTGGCGTTTGCCGTTTTGGTCGCCTTCATAGCGTCGCTTCTTTGTAAAGACGCAATGAAGGAATTATCGTTTTCGAGTTCGGTCATGGTGACCAATCTTTCTTCAAGACCGAGTTTATCGAGCTTTCTTGCAATTTCCTTCGGCTGGGGCTTATACTTTAAAAGGTATAAAAATGTAGCCGATATCGCGGTAACCGCTGCGAAAATTACGATGCTTAAGTAGAAGGCTTTTACGTCGAAAAACCAGAACAAAGCAGATGCGATTACCGCGGCTAAAAAGCCGAAGATAGAACCGTACATAGTCGACTTAACTATCCCGTTAAGCCTAAAGCGCGAATATTGTGATGTGAAAACTTGTTTTGCGTTCATAAAAAAACCTCCTTTTATTTTGTTCAAAAATATATTTTTTATAAACACGAGCCGACTTCGGCTTAGTTTGTAAATTATTATACTACACATGTATGCCTTCGTCAAACATTTATGACACGATTTTAAAAAAAATCCGTAAAAAAGAGACTTTTTTTGTTTTTTGCACAAAAACCACCGTTTGTTTAGGACAATCATCGCCGATTTTTTACCAAAAAACGCCGAAAATCAAGGTGTTTTTTGCAAGCGAAAAGGCGTACGCTTTGCACAATCAATGAAGTTTTTTTACCAAAAAGCGCCGTAAATCAAGTTGTTTTTTGCAAGCGAAAAGGCGTACGCTTTGCACAATCAATGAAGTTTTGTACACGAAAATAAGTAATTTAGATGATTGTGCGGGAACGCCGATAGATTCTTCGTCGGGCTTAGGATGACCTGACGGAAAGGCTTTACAACGAGGGGAAGGCTGATGCGGAATGGCAAATTATATAAATGCGCCTGCGGCTGGATCCTTCGACAGGCTCAGGATGACCTGACGGAATGGCTTCACCTTGAGGGGAAGCTGTCAACTTGTTGACTGATGAGGTGTAGCCGACG
>CAVJMJ010000009.1:0-81569 GCA_963650915.1 Parasutterella excrementihominis
CGTAGGCGTTAAGCAAACAGCACAGTGCGCTGTTTGTAGCCGTAGCCCGAGGCTTTAATAGCCGAGGCGGACGCGGCGCATAGCGACTGAGGAGGTTGGCTATATAATATGCGTATCCTTGCGCGGCAACGCCGCCGGATCCTTCGACAGGCTCAGGATGACCTGACGGAAAGCCTTTACAAGGCATAAAAAAAATAGGCACAAAGCCTATTTCTTTTAAAATGTTTATCTCAACATGATGTTTTTAATATATTTGTTTTAATTGTTTTTTATTTCGATACGTTGTTGATATCAAAAAATGCGATATAGTATTTTAAATCTACATCACGCCACTGCAACTATTAGGTTGCAACGGTTTTTAAGATGTTGATAACCTTTAAACCATTGCGGGTGGGTTGTCAATATTTAATTGTTTATATTTAAACCATTGCTGTTGGTTGTCTATATTTAAGCCGAGGCGGTGGATTGTTTTGCGGTGGATTTCTTTTCGTCTTTATTTAGTTTGACAGCAAACCATATCCAGGCGACGACTAAGGTTATCAGCCAAGAAATCGGATAAAGCATGAACAAAAAGTACAACGAATGGTTAAGCGGGAATATAACGTATATCCAAAGAATTCTGAATAAACAGGTTCCGACTAGAACTATCATCATGGAAGTAATCGAATAGCCGATTCCGCGTAACGAATATGTCGCGATTTCCATCATGCCGTCCAAAAAATATGTACCGGCAATCAAAATCAACCTTTCGTTGGCGTATTTTATTATCGTTTCGGTCTGCTCGGCACTCCCCGTTTGGTTCATAAACACCTTGCAAAGGGGTTCGTGGAATAATATTGCTATCCAACCGACCAATGCAACCGTTACGGCAATAATTACCATGCTTTGCCCGTATAACTTGCGTATCCTTTTGTAATCGCCCGCACCGAAGTTTTGACCTACCCCGGTCAAAGCGGTACTGCTGATACCTGAAATTACCGCGTAAATATACCCTTCAATTTGGCTCGATATCGACGATGCATTTACTACGTCGCTACCGAAATCGTTAACCGCCGATTGAAGTAATACGTTGGAAATGTTAAACAACGAATTTTGTATGCCTGTCGGAATGCCGAGCCTCAAAATTACTTTGAGTGAACCCCCGTCGATTTTCAATTTTTTAATGGATAAGGTTACGAAGCCCGTTGATTTACACAGCGTTATAACTACGAGGGTTGCAGATATCGCTTGAGATAATATCGTTGCGAGCGCAACACCCCTTACGCCCATTCCGAAGCAAACTACGGTTATAATGTTGACGATGACGTTTACTATGCCCGCAATCGTGAGATACAGTAGCGGACGCTTTGTGTCCCCCGTCGAACGTAACATGGATGCACCGAAGTTGTACACCATCGTAAACGGACAACCTATGCAAATTATTTCAAGATAGGCAGATGCGTCGTCAAGTTGCACGTCGGGCGTGCCCATAGCCGATAAAAGCGGTCTCGAAACGAAAAAACCGAGCGTTCCGAGTACGAAACCCGCAATTAAACTTAAAACCATGCTCGTGTGCAAAATCTTTTCGCCGTATTCGGCGTTTTTTGCCCCGAACGCACTCGCCAAAACTACGCCCGCACCCACCGACAAACCTATTGCGAAATGGGTCAAAAGTGCGTTTAGAGAGCCCGTCGAACCGACGGCTCCGACGGCATCGTTTCCGACGAATTTTCCGACTACTATCATGTCGGCGGAATTGAATAAAAGTTGCAATATGGATGTCAATATAAGCGGTATCGCAAACGCCGCTATCTTGGGCAGCATATTGCCGTACGTCATATCTATTTCATGTGTTTTGTTGATTTTTGCGCTCATAAAAATTACGGATAAAATTTGTGTTGTGTTATTTTTGTTGATGTTGTTTTTTTGTTTTTGATGATGGTGTTTTTGGTGTTTTTGTTGGTGGTGTTTTTGGTGTTGTTATTTTTGTTATTTTTATTGGTGTTTTTATTGTTGTTTTTTTTGTTGTTGGTGGTAATTGTAGCGACGGCTACAATGCCGTCGAAAAAACGGTGATTGTAATTCTAATAAAAGAATTACAAATAAATTTAGAATTAAAGTAAAGCATATTCTAACACAGCAAAATACAATTTGCAAGTATTTTTCAACGGCGTTTAAAAAATCGTTTGCGTAACTATTTTAAGACGGTTTTTTAGTATTTTTTAAAGCATTTCGGGTGATGCATTGCGATTTGCATTGCGTATTACATTGGGTTTTGCGGTGCAATTTATATTGATTTTACCACAAACTTAAAAAAATTTTTGCCGTAAATATAGAATGTTTTTGGCAATGAATATAACAAACGCGCGCTTTCATAAACTTGAAAGCGCGCAAAAAGTAGATTTTTTAAGCATCTATAAAAACGTTTTTCGGTGGTTCTTCGTCAAAAGAATAATTTAATATTTTTATCAATATATAGAAAGAAACCGCAAAAGACAAGAACTTTAAGCCGACGTTGAAATAAATTTGAGAGGTATCTACGAAGGCTAAAATGTTCAAAATCGTTATCAATAAAACCAATAGATACATTGACTTCGGTATTGAATTTTTTTTCTTTTTGTAATCAATTAAGTAATATACGAGATAGGCGTATACCGTACCCCAACACGAATACATCAAGGGCAACAGTATGTAGTCGTAAACAAGATTTTTTAATACGCTACGCATACTGAGCGACAACATTTGGTCGTTATATATGATTACTTTTAAGGAGTAAAAAGTATCGTCGTCGATTGCACCCGATACGAAAAGTTTTGAAAAACTTTTGGTAAAGCACTCGCAAATTACATAACCCATTACGAGGAATGCCACGATAACAAAATAATCCCTAACCGTTTTGCCTTGGAAAAAGTTTGCGGCAACGAAAATAGCGACAAACATTACCAAGTTGGAAACGATCGGCAAAAGAATACTGTTGACGATAATCGTTGACGTCAATAAGCGTGAAAGCCACGACATAAGTTGAGAGGTAAACACGTAAATAATCGCCCCGATAAGTGTAAGCACCAAAAGTTTGCCGAGGGGCTTACTTACGCCGATTGCAAACTCAAAATAAAATATCAGTATAAAAATGGGAACCGCAAGGGAAAGAAATATAAGCGCGGACGGTATAAATACCGCTTTATCGATAAAATACCACATCGCAACGAATAAAGCGGACAAAAAGATGTTGATGATAAAAGATCTCATCGTTCCCGTTAAATCGGGCAGAACCGCGCCCTTGGACGGATATATCGACGCCTTATCTTGCTTGAAATTGGCAATAAACGCCGAAAATATCGTCGGCTTCTTTTTTATGGGGGGGTTTTCTTCGACCTTGGCTTCTATGACCGACAGCGAAGCGTTTTCTTCTTTTTTTCCGTCATAAAGAGACAATTTATCAAACTTGTTCATCATACGCCACAAATTCTACAAAGAAATTACTCCCTACGTCTTTTTCGCTCATGACGCCGAACTTCAGGTTGTGACCTTCGAGTATCGTTTTAACTATCGATAGCCCTAAACCGGTACCCTTTATCGGGCGCTGATGAGTGTCCGCATACCTGTAATATTTATTCCAGATAGTCGGTAATTTTTCCTCGGAAATCCCCTTCCCGGAGTCAATCGTTTCAAATAAAATAATCGAACCTTTGCGTTTAAGCCTTACGCTTATCGTTTTGTCTTCACCGGTATAGTTTATGGAATTACCGATAAGATTATAAAAGACTTGCTCGATTTGCTTTCTGTCGCATAACGTATACAAATCTTTTTCGACATCGGTTAAAATAGTGAAACCGTTGTTTTCGGCAAAATCGGTCATTCTAAATAGCACGGTTTCCAAAACTTCGGATAAATTTATAACCTTCAAGTCGGGCATGTTCATGCCGTTTTGTAGTTTGCTTAAATCCAAAATATCGTTAACGAGCATCGTTAATCTGTCTGCCTCGTCGATAATGACTTTGGTGTGCATATCACGCTTTGCTTTGTTATCGCCGGATATATCCCTAATCATTTCGGCGTAAGCCTTTATCATCGTTAGCGGTGTTTTAAGGTCGTGCGATACGTTTGCGAGAAGATCTCTTTGCAAAACGCTCGTTTGAGCAATTCCGTCTTTCGCATAGTTAAGTGCGTCTGCAAGTTCGGATAATTCTTGGAAATCGCTTCCGACGAAAGTAACGTCGTTATCGCCGTTTGCCCATTTTTTAGCCGTTTTAGACATTTTGTCAATGGGCTTGGATAATTTAATGGCAAGATACAACGCAACGAAAAAGGATATGGCAATTACTATCAACGAATCGATTATAAGTTGTGACTGAATTACGTTCAGCGTTTCGGTAATCGAATTCAAAGTGCTTATAAGCACCAAGTAGCCGTCGACTTTGGAATTGGATACCTTCGTGACAAAGTAAAAGTAACCGCCGTTTGTCGATGAACTTTCCATATCGCAAAGGTAGTTGGACTTTGACAAATTAAATTGCGTTATTACGTTTTGTATATCGGGAAAATAATCTTGCTTCGCCCCGTCAGTAGCGTCGGTTGCGCCAAGTCCGCCGTTTGCAGTGCCGTTGCCGTTTGCACCGTTTGCCGAATTTGCGTTATTTTGGTTATTCGCGTTAGACTTCGAGGAAAAATAATCCACGCAAGCGGCGGGGATACTTTTCGCAACAAGTTTACGTTCGTTATCGTAACGCGCGACATAGGTAAAAACGCCCGCCTCGTTTGCCGATATTGCGGACGCAAGCCAAGTAGACACCAACGAATCGGTTACTTCGTCTTCGGTATTCATGCTTGCCGAAAGTTCTTCGCCGATTTGCTTCATCGATGCAAGTTTCCTTTGCTGATAGACGGTGTCGAAAAGCAAAATCTGAAAAACCCATACAATCGTTACGATTAGCAAAGCAAAAACGACGAGGTAAAACCAAATCGTATACTTCAATTTGGCTAAAATTTTCGGTTTCATGCTTCGAATTTATAGCCCATTCCGCGTAACGTTATAATAAATTTCTTGTATTCTTTAAGTCTGCTTCTTAAAGTCTTGATGTGGGTATCTACGGTACGATCGTCGCCGTAAAAATCAAAGCCCCATACGTCGGACAAAAGTTTTTCACGCGATAACGCAATGCCTTTATTGGTTACCATGTAGAACAAAAGCTCGTATTCCTTGGGGGTAAGGTCGATCTTTTCGCCGTCAACCAAAACGTTTCTACCCTTCATATCGACTTCCAAGCCTTCGAATTTCATAACTTCGCTTCTCAAAAGGTCGTCGTTTCTCTGTTTGCGTTTGATAACGGCGGCAACCCTTGCCATAACTTCTTTCGGCGAGAAAGGCTTAACTACGTAATCGTCGATACCGAGTTCGAAACCGAAAAGTTTGTCGTATTCTTCGTTTCTTGCGGAAAGCATAATGACGGGGATGTCGGCAATCTTTTTGATTTCTTTTACAGCGGAAAACCCGTCGAGTTTGGGCATCATGATGTCCATTATAACAAGGTCGTATTTGTTTTCACGGCACTTTTTAATGGCATCCATACCGTCTTCGGCTTCGTCGGTTTCGTAACCTTCGAATTCAGCGTATTCGCATAATACTTTGCGAATCATTTCTTCATCGTCAACTATAAGTAACTTCATAATATCCTCCTAAAGTTAAAACGCATTTTTTATCCCGCAAGCAAAATCATCGCTCGCTTCTTAGTAATATAGCACACAAAAACAATAAATAATCGCTTTAATGTGATAATAATGAAAAAAATTGCCGTCTTACTTTTAATTTTGTTAATTTTTTATCGGTTTGATTAAAAGTGTCTAAATTAGTTAAATATTTCAAATTCAATCCGTAATTCCGTTCAAAATAAATCAAACGAAAAGTTTAAATTGCTTCGATTGTAAAGTTCGAAAGCGTTTCGATTGTAAAGTTCGAAAGCGTTTCGATTGTAATTTCGGAAAAATCTAATAAAGTCACAAAACAATATTTAAAAAAAATCAAATATAGTCACAAAACGATTTATCCGTTAGCAATCGTTTTCGTTTGAAAAGAATGCTTTTTTTAAAGAATTTTATCAAATCGAGGTTTTTTCGATAACGAATTTTTCGATAGTCCCCGAATTGTTTCTTAAAACGTAACCGTTACCGCCCGCACTCAGCGAACCTTGCAACTTTTCGTTTTTGAAAACTATTGCGGAAAGATTTTCTATTGCGTAGGCTTCTAAAATGTCGTTATCGATAATCGTTTTGTCGAAATCCACCTTTCTGTCGTCGTAATGGGGGCAACAAGTCCCCTCTAAAATATCCAGCCCGTTATATAGCGAATAATTGTCGTTACCTGTAACGCTTTCGCTGTCGGTGTACATTGTCGTAAACCAACAAATCGCACCCGCGGACAAACCGCAAAGCATCGTTCCGCGTTTATAAGCGTTTACGATAAGTTCGAGCATGCCCGATTGTTTCCACTTTTCAAGCATGAAAACGGTGTCGCCTCCGCCTACGTAAATGAAATCGGCTTTTTCGATTTTTTCGGATATTTTTTCAATATTCATCTCGTTATAACATATCAAAGCACAATCGGCTTTAATGTCGAATTCGCTTGTATACGTTTTTCTGAAACTGTTAAAATAGGGCATGCTGTCGTGACTTGCCGTTCCGATAAAAAGCCCCATCGGTCTATGGTCGCAACAACTTTTTATATAGTTTGCAATTTGTCTGTCGATATCGAGGGTTTGCTTACTTTTAAGTTCGCCACCGCCTAACGCAACAATAATTCTGTCTTTCATAATAATTTATAAAATAAGGCTTTTTATCGAGTATTTTTGAGGTTTTTATATAAAATATCGGCACGTTTTAAAAGTGCTTCGCGCTCGTTTTCAAGTTTTCCTAAAACTACTTCGTCAAGCAAATTTTCCAAAATATAACCAATGTCTTTTCCGCAAACATTCATTGCAAGCAAATCGTCGCCGTTTATCTTTAAGTCGGATAGATATATAGGTAAACGCCTATCCATTATATCGTCCAGATAATACTTTAACTGCTTTACGCCCGAAACAAACCTTCTTATCCCGTAACTCGAATGAGCAAAATTATCGGCTTCTTTTAAATAATATAAATCAATCGTCGCCTCTAATCCGTTTTGGCGAACGTACTTAACGACGTCGTATTCGCTGTCGGAAATTTCTCTGTCGTGGTTGACTATCAGCGTTAAAACTTCCTTTTTCAGTTTTGACGGAAATTTTAATCTCGTAAGTATCGGCTCGGCAATTTCTCCCGATCTTTCCATATGCCCCGTGGTGTGTCCGTACCCGTCTGCACCGAAATAAAAGCAATCTGGCTTACCTATATCGTGTAACAAAAGCGCCCACATAATCTGAGGCGTTCTTCTTTTGCAAACTTTTAACGCAATGAGAGTGTGATTGAAAACGTCGTGATCGTGCGATAAGCTATACTGATTAAAACCGTCGGTTTTTCTGAGTTCGGGTATAATTTCAAACAAAATCTCTTTCGATTGATAAAAGGCTTCCGAAACGTACTTGCCTACTACCGCTTTATTAAGTTCGGAATATATCCTCTCGGCGGAAACGTTTTTAAGAAGACTTTTGTTTTTAAGCATCGCCTTAAAAGTTTCGTCCTCTATTTTAAAACCGTATTGAGCGCAAAATCTAACTGCCCGCAATATTCTCAAAGCGTCTTCCGAAAAACGCTTGTCGGGGTCGCCGACGGCGCGTATAATGCGATTATTCAGGTCGGTTTTTCCGTCGAAATAATCAATGATTTTTCCGTCAACGGCGTACGCCATGGCGTTTACGGTAAAATCACGCCGAGTAAGATCGTCTTTTAAAGTAGACACGAAAGTAACCGAATCGGGCTTTCTGTGGTCGCTATACGCCCCGTCGCTACGAAAAGTCGTAACCTCGTACACCTTTTTATCAACGAGAACGCCTACCGTTCCGTGCTTTTCGCCGATTTTAAGTACGGGATAATCGAAAAAGACTTTTTCTATTTCATCGGGCGTCGCATTCGTCGTAATATCGTAATCGTAAACGGGAAGATTCAACAATTCGTTTCTTACCGCACCGCCTACGACGTAAGCCTCGTAGCCGTTGTCGTTAAGTCGTTTTAAAAGGATTAACGCTACCTTTTCCATAAACTATTTACCCACGCAGAATTTAGAAAAAATTTCGTCGATAACGTTCTCGTCGGCGGTTTCACCGCTTATAAGACCTAAGGATATCAAAGCGTCCCTTATGTCGACGGTTAATATATCGAGGGGATCTCTACCTATTGCCGAAATGGCTTTATCCAAAGATTTTACCGAAGAAGAAAGTGCCTCGTAATGCCTTCTTTCGACTAAATAATCGCCGTCGAAATTAAAGGAACTAAGTCCTGACTTATCGTAAATTGCCTTTTTCAATTCTTCTATACCCTCGCCCGTTTTTGCGGAAACTGCAAAATCGTAATCGATAAAGGCTGATTTTTTATCTTCGTCGCACTTATTCAAAACTTTAATAAGATTCTTATCTTTTACGAGATCGTAAACCTCTTCGTCGGCGTAATTAAAATCTGTAGAACCGTCAACTATGAAGACGACGACGTCGGCGGTTTCGATTGCCTTTTTAGAACGCTCTATACCGAGTTTTTCGACGGTATTGTCGGATTCTCGTATGCCGGCGGTATCGAAAAAATTAAACCTTACCCCTTCGATTTCTATAGTTCCTTCAACGACGTCTCTCGTCGTACCTTCTATAGAAGTCACTATCGCTTTATCGCAACGCAAAATCGAATTAAGCACCGAACTCTTGCCGACGTTAGGTTTACCGCACAGGCAAACACTCACTCCGCCGTAGGCTTTCGACCCGATTTTGTAACTATCGGAAAGTTTGAGTATATCGTTTTTTACGATAGTCAAACGATTTTTAACATCGTCAAGTTCGGCTTGCTCAATATCTTCTTCGGGGTAATCTATATTTGCGTCGATAAGTGCCAAAACGTAGGTTAACTCGTCTTGATCGAACTTTATGCGTTTAAATAAATTCTCGCGGTAAAGATAATAACCGGCTTTTGCCTCTGCCACGCTTTGAGAATTTATCATGTCTATAAGCCCCTCGCATGAGGAAAGGGATAACTTGCCGTTTAAAAAGGCACGTTTGGTAAACTCTCCCCGTTCGGCAAGTCTTGCGCCGTTATTCAAGCAATTTTCCAAAATTCCTTTGGTAATTGCCGAACCGCCGTGGCAATGAAATTCCACCATGTCCTCGCCGGTGTAACTTTTCGGACCTTTAAAATAAACGCACATGCCGAAATCTTTAAAGGAACCTGCGTCTATCGTGCCGACGTAAAGTTTATACGGCTCGAAATCGTAAACGTCGGTCGATTTACAACGGAACATTTTTTTTGCTATATCGAGCGGTGAAGAACCGCTTATTCTTATTATCGCAACCCCGCTCGGTTGCATTGCGGTCGAAATTGCCGCAATATTTTCTTCTTGAATCAAAGCGAATTTATCCTTTAATTATCTTTTTTATCGTTTTTATCCGAATAGTCCTCGAAGACGTCGATGTCCTCCGACTTAGAGTGCTTTTTGTCACGGTACTCTTCAAAAGGATCTTTTAAATTTTCTTTTGTGGTAAAAGGTTGCTGAGGATTATTGAACCCACCGCCCGATCGCGTACCGTTATAAGAATCAAAACGCATTTTCATATAATTGCCGTAATCGAAACGTTCTTTTTTTCTTGAAGCAAAAACGAAAATTCCGAAAAGCGGTTCGATGAAAATCGAAAGTAAGGAAAACAACATCCGATACTTACCGCCGTAGTACAAAAAGAAGGTAAATATCATAAATATTTGGAATATGAGGTATACAAGACCGCTTGCAGTAATCAAAACGCTAAGCACCACGTCTACCCACACCGAACCGTATTTATCTATTACCTGCCCGAGTTCGCCCGTCGTAAATAAACTTACGAAGTTTTCGTAGCACATAAAAACGTCGTACACGGTAAAAAGTGCGTAATATAAAAGCAAACTTATCATGGTTATTAAGCCGATGTTTTTTACGTGGTATCCGAAAATTCTGACACCGCCGACGATTTTACCGAGCAAATAATAACTCAAAAAAGGTATGAAAGCGTAATATGGTTTTTTGACGTTCTCGCGCTTAGCGATGGTGTATAAGCCTATGCCTTTAAAAATAAAGACGGTAAGAGTAACTGCCAAAGACATCGAAAGAGACAAAATCAGCATTAACTCTTCGTTTAACACCATGCCGTTAGAACTCGCCGCGGCAGACATTTTTTTGATATAATCAAGTAAAGAATACAACATAATTCACCTATCCGTTCAATATTAACAAAGCAATCGATACGGCAATTGCCACGCCTAAAATAATCAGCGAAATTAATTTATCCGAACGTTTATTAAACTTTACGAAGCCATTTCCGTCGTAAAACTTTTCTTTTGATTCTTTTTTGTAAAAGTCGTCGTTAATGGAGTTATAGTAGCGTGCGTTACATTTATTTTCGGCAATAAAGTCGCTTTCGATAACGTAAAAAAGTCGATAATTCGAAAGTGTCGGCATTTTTGTAACTTTCCTCTTGTATTTACTTAAAAATAACTTTCCGAAATACACCGAACCGATTAAAATAAACGCAAAACCTAAAAGAACGGACGACGCATCGTAAAGATATTCGTACTGAGGCAAAAAGGAATTTAAAAGCTTTGGCGTCGCAATCAAAACAGAAGCACTCAGGTTGTACAAAAAGTGTATCGCCGAACCTACGAAAAAGTTGTCGGTAACCGTTACGGCTATAGCGATGACTATTCCCGTTGCAAATTGAAGAACGAACTGCTCGTAACTACCGTGCATCAAGGCAAAGATAAGAGCCGACGCTATGACGGCAAAACCGTCTCCGAACTGCCTAAGTCCGCGCATTATTACCCCCCTGAACAGGGCTTCTTCGCAAATTGCAGGCAAAAGCGGTACAAGCACGAAGGTATAAATACCGGACAAAAACAAATTTGCCCTGCCTTCGTAGGTGTTGTTTAAAAGGGTGTGAGTTTCGTAATCGGTAAGGTACAAAACGTGCGTCCAATCGTCGACGAATTTTAGGTGCGTTCGGTACAACAAAAAGAAAATGCCGAACAAGGTTACCAAACCGAACAAAGCATTGACGACGTCAAATTTAAAAGCAAATCCTCCGCCCGACAACAATGCCGTCCTTTTGATTTTTGAAAAAACAAAAGCGGTAAAAAACACGAGCGATTGCGACAATAGAAGGGTTACGCAATTAGCAAACATTACGTCGCCCGAAAAAGCAATTAGTGCCTCTACGAGGGATTTTGAAACCAATCTCAACAACAAAAACAGTACCGAGAATGTCAAAAACGCAAGCCCCGCATCAAGTGCGTTAAAGGTATTCGGGTTTGAGTAATTTGACTTTTGAAGTACTACGTTTTGATTTTCGCATAAAACCGATTTCACTCGAACACCTCCCTATCCGTTTTTTACATCTTTTGCCACTTATATATACTGCCCTAAATAAGCGCGGATATAGTGCTCTAAATAAGCGCGTACATACTGCCCTTAATAAGCGCGGGCAAACAATACTTTCTTAGTTGCTTTTTTACCGCAAACGGCGCAGGTCGAACCTTCGTCGGCATCGGAAATAATAACTCTTGCCGAAGCAGCCGTTTCGGCTTTGATTTTATCTTCGCATTCACGGCAACCGCACCAGTTCACTCTGACGAAGTTTTGACCTTCCACTCCGTCGAGAATTTCTTTCATGTTTGAAGCGTCTTTAACTTTTGAATCGCGAATCTTTCTCGATTTTTCGAGCATGTCCTTTTGGATCGTCTTCAAAAGTTCGGGGATTTTATCGAGGTTGTCTAGAGACAAATCGAATTTTTCAAAGTTGTCGCGACGAGAAATTACGCATTTATTACCTTCGATATCCCTCGGTCCGATTTCAAGACGAACGGGACAACCTTTCATTTCCCATTCGTTAAACTTCCAACCGGGGCTTGCGTCCCTTGCGTCGAGTTCGGCTCTTATGCCCATACCTACCAATTTTTCGGTAACTTCTTTTGCCTTTTCCAAAACGCCTTCTTTAAATTGTGCAACGGGTATAACTATAACTTGTATCGGAGCAATGACGGGCGGTAAAGAAAGCCCTCTTTGATCGCCGTGCGCCATTACTACCGCACCTATCATACGCGTAGACGTTCCCCAACTGGTGGAATAACCGTATTTTAAGACATTGTCTTTATCGAGGAATTTCATATTGAACGCCTTGGCAAAATTAGTTCCGAGATAATGCGAAGTTCCTGCTTGCAAACTCTTACCGTCGAGCATCATTGCTTCCATACCGTAAGTTTCCACAGCACCCGCAAACTTTTCCTTTTCGGTTTTAATGCCGGTAAACACGGGAATAGCAAGGCATTCGTTTGCAAAATCTTCGTAAACTTTAAGCATTCTCATGGTTTCCTCACGCGCTTCTTCTTCGGTTGCGTGTACGGTATGACCTTCCTGCCACAAAAATTCGCTCGTACGAAGGAAAGGACGGGTTGTCTTTTCCCATCTGACGACGTTCGCCCATTGGTTCATGATAACGGGCAAATCACGGTAACTGTGAATCCATTTTGAATACATTTCGCAAATAATTGTTTCGCTGGTCGGTCTTATTACTAAATTTTCCTGAAGTTTATCACCGCCCGCATGGGTAACTACGGCGACTTCGGGTGCAAAACCTTCTACGTGTTCGGCTTCCCTTTTAAGATAACTTTCGGGAATCAACATCGGAAAATAAGCGTTTTTTACGCCTACCGCTTTGAAACGCTTGTTCATCTCGTTTTGTATGTTCTCCCAAATGGCATAGCCGTAAGGTCTGATAACCATCGTGCCTTTTACGGGACCGTAGTCGACGAGTTCGGTTTTAATAACCACGTCGGTATACCATTGGGGAAAATCGTCTTCGATATTCGCTATATTCTTTACGAATTGCTGTTCTTTTGCCATATATAACCTCTTAGAAACTCTTTTTCTTAGGTAATTATATATAATAGTTTTATTTTTGTAAAGTGATTGTCGAGTTGTTTATTCAAAAAGGTACTTTTCCTCTATTATTTAATTGTTTTTTTTGAAATTTCGACTTACTTTTCTCTCAACCAAAGAATTGTTAAGCCTAATAAACGATATTTTCTTGACGAAACCCGTTTAAGACTGTATAATTTAAAGAAAACAACACTTTCGGAGGCTTATATATGGATAAGTTTCAGACGGCTGTAAACGCCGTAAGAGTCATTTCCGCAGAAGCAATCAACCAAGCAAATTCAGGACACCCGGGGCTTCCACTCGGCGCAGCAACCGTCGCATTCACCCTTTTCGACGATTTTTTAAAATTCAATCCGAAGGATCCTTCCTTCGTCGATCGTGACAGATTCGTTTTGTCGTCGGGACACGGATCCATGCTTTTGTACACCCTTCTTCATATGTTCGGGTACAAAATAACCAAAGACGATCTTAAAAATTTCCGTCAATTAGGTTCAAAAACACCCGGTCACCCCGAATATCGTCACACCCCGGGCGTGGAAATTTCCACAGGCCCTTTAGGACAAGGCATTGCAAACGCCGTAGGTATGGCTATAGCCGAAACAAAACTCGCCGCCGAATTTAACCGTGAAGGCTACCCCGTCGTCGATCACTACACCTACTGTTTGTGCGGTGAAGGCTGTTTGATGGAAGGTATCGGCTACGAAGCCTCTTCTCTTGCGGGAAGCTTGAAACTCGGCAAACTTATTTTATTCTACGATTGCAACAAAATCACTATCGAAGGTTCGATTGACGGCGTTTTCGACGAAAACATCCCCGCAAGACAAAAAGCAATGGGTTGGCAGGTTTTGGAGGTCGACGGAAACGACCACAACGCCGTTAAACGCGCTATCTTAAAGGCTCAAGCCGAAAAAGAAAAACCGTCCATGATAGTTTGTCACACCGTAATAGGCTACGGCGCGCCAAATCAAGGCACGGCAAAAGTTCACGGTACCCCTCTCGGCGCGGAAAACCTCGAAATCATGAAGAAAAACATGGGTTGGACTTCCGCACCTTATGAATACCCCGAAGAAATTCAACCTCTTTTAAACAAAGCCATAAACCGCGGCAAACGTGCCCAAAAATCTTGGAAGGAAATGTTTGCAAAATATTCCGAAGAATATCCCGACTTAGCCGAAAAATTCAACGAATGGCAGGTAAACGACCATTCTTCCGTTAAAAAATATCTCGAACAAACAGACAATTCCCAGACAATCGCAACCAGAAACGCAGGTCATATCGTTATAAACAAGGTTGCCGAAAAAATAGAAAACCTTTTCGGCGGAAGTGCGGATTTAACCCCCTCAAACCTTACGGGTCTTGACGGCAAAGAAAAATACGGTGCATCATCGCGCAACGGCTCAAACGTGCAATTCGGCATCAGAGAGCACGCAATGGGCGCAATCGTAAACGGTATTTTGGTTCACGGCGGACTTACCCCCTTCTGTTCGACTTTCTTCGTGTTCTCCGACTATATGAAAAACTCCATACGTCTTGCGGGCTTAATGGATATCCCCGCAATATACGTATTTACTCACGACTCAATAGGCGTCGGAGAGGACGGACCTTCTCACGAACCTATCGAACAATTCGTGGCAATTCGTTCCATTCCTAACGTAAACTTATTCAGACCGTGCGACACACTCGAAACTGCTGCCGCTTGGTACTCGGCTTTAACGAGCGGTCACCCCACCGCAATTTGTTTGACCCGTCAAAAGGTTAAACCTTACTGTAAATCGATGGACGACGCGTTAAAGGGCGGTTATATAGTGGAAAACAGCGTAAAAGCCATTCCCGACTGTTTGATTATAGCAACGGGTTCGGAACTCGAAATCGCAGTCGAAGCAAGAAAACTGTTACTTAAACAAGGTTACGACGCCAGAGTAATATCCATGCCGTCGATTGAAGTCTTTGAAAGTCAAAGCGCGAAGTACCGCGAAAGCGTTATCCCCTCCAAGGTAACCGCAAGAGTTTGCGTCGAAGCGGGTTCATCCTATTCCTGGTACAAATTTGCGGGGTTAAACGGCGAACTCGTTTGCATCGACAGATTCGGCTTATCCGGTAAATACCCCGAACTCTTTAAATATTTCGGCTTTACAGCAGAAAACGTTGCCGAAAAAGCATTGCTTTCTATCGAAAAGAACAAGCAACGCTAAATTAACGGCGTTAAAACAAAGCCATATAGCGTTAAACAAATTACGGCTAAACAACGAGCAAATTAAAAATACGGCAAAGCCCGAACCGCGTGTGGTTCGGGCTTTTTGTCTTTATCTGAATAGTTTTTTCTTCGATTTATTTTTAGTTAGTGTAATTTATTTTTACTTGTTGCAATTTATCGTTACTTAGAGTAATTTATCTTTTTTAGTGCGATTTATCTTTATTAATTTGCAGAATTCGGTTAAAATTTATTTTGCGGAATACAATTCAAAATTTATTTGCAAAATTTAGTTACAAAATTTAGTTAGGTTTAATTTTGGATAAACAAAGATTTAATCGGATTAGTGTACAATCTAACGAATTGTTTCAGAACTATTTTGTAGCAAAGTATATTCTATCGCCTATTCTCGCTTGTCTTTTTCGGGAATAATCACTTTTGGCGGAGTTTCGTCTTTTAAAGACATAATGTAATTATTGTAATCGGTTTCGGATAATTTGACGACTTTTCTCTTTTTCTTTTTCATATCAAGCCTCCTATCGGT
Organism: Parasutterella excrementihominis; assembly: GCA_963650915.1. Classification (GTDB taxonomy): domain Bacteria; phylum Bacillota; class Clostridia; order Christensenellales; family Borkfalkiaceae; genus UBA4636. The sequence continues at coordinate 15,787 of CAVJMJ010000009.1, forward strand.
ATATTAGTATTATTACCTACGGAAGGCTTATTTATTCCGACTTAAAAAGTTTAGTTTAATTTATTTTTAGGGCAGGCTTTTATGCACAATCCGCAAACAGAACCTCGTCCGACGTCGTTGTAAGTTTTCATATGACGGGAACATTTTTCTTTATCCAAAAGTTCTTTTTCGGGAAGGTCGGGATCGAAATTCTCGCCGTATATCGCTCCTATAGGACAAATATTCGTACAAACATTGCACGAACCGCAATCTTTTTGAATAATCGGTCTGTCGGTTTCAAGCGGCATATCGGTAAGCACGGTGCAAAATCTTACCTTGCTTCCGTACTCTTCGGTTATAAGCATGGAGTTTTTTCCTATGTATCCGAGCCCGGATAGCCTCGCAGCCGTTTTGTGTTGAAAAATACCGCAATATTTATTTGTAGGTATGCTTTGAGATGCGGCAATCGGAAAAGCGTCGTAGCCTAAATCTTCAAAATACTTTACGGCGGTGAGTGCTAATTGATCGAGTTTAAAATTAACGGCTCTGTAATGTTGAAAATAGGAAATCGACGGTCTTTCTTTAATGCTTCTCAAAACGCCGTCGCTTAACTTTACGGCAATCGAAACAGCATATTTAAGTTTCGGTTCGTCCTTTACGGGAGATACGCCTAAATCACAAAAACCTACGAGGCAAGCGCCCTCGTTCAAAAGTGTGTGTTTTAAATTTACGTTATTCATAATAATCACAAAAATTCCGCTTTTTATGCCATATTTTAGAAATAATTATATTTCATAGATAATCGTTACGGGACCGTCGTTATACTGCTCGATTTTCATATCCCCTCCAAATACGCCTTTCTTTACGGGGAGGTTTTCTTTTTGTAATTCGGATATAAAAAACTCGTAAATTTCGTTTGCTTTTATCGGTTCTTCGGCATATGAAAAACTCGGTCTGTTGCCGTGTTTTACGTCGGCAATCAGTGTAAACTGCGATACGGCAAGGACTGAACCCGAAACATCTTTAACGCTCAAATTCATCTTTTTGTTTTCGTCTTCAAAAACTCTCAAATTGGATATCTTCTTTGCTAAATAAGAAGCGTTTAAATTATCGTCACCCTGTTGAACGCCGAAGTAAACGACCAAACCTTTATCTATCTCGCTAATAAGTTTGCCTTCGCAAAACAATTTAGCTTTTGTTACTCTTTGCACGACTGCTTTCATATTTTTAATCCCTATTTATTTAATCGTGATTTTTGCCGTATATGGCTAAATTGTGTCGATAAGCCACAATACGGTTAAATAATCCTATCGTAATAATTTTTATAAAACAGAACTTTATTTACGTAATTTCGGGTTTCCATGTAAGGAAAAATTTTAACGGTTATTCCGTCGTCGCTGTATTTATCGTTTTTAAGCCACTCTCTCACCGTTCCCTCGCCGGCATTATAGGCAGCCAAAACCTCTTGAATGTTTAAAAATTTTTTAAAAAGATAATCGATATAAGCGGTGCCGACGTAAATATTTTCTTTTACGCCGAAAATCTCTTCGGCAGAATATTCAAGTTTGTAAACACCGCAAACGTAATCGAATGTCGACCGTTTTATTTGCATAAGCCCGCACGCTTCTTTATCGGAAACCGCACGGCTGTTAAAATTACTTTCTACTTTTATAATTGCAAGTATTAAAGATTCTTCGATTTCAAACCTTTCGCACGCTTCGCAAACGGTGTTATAATACCTTCTCGGTTTGCAAACGTTATTTAAAAACAAAAACAATAAAATTAAGCATAAAATAAAAGAAATTACTATATTAAAAATTAGCGTTTTCTTTTTCGAGCGACTTGACGACATCGGATACCTTTACATATAACGCCGACAAATCGCCGTCGTTACTTATTAAAGTATGCTTCGAAAAGTCGAAATTATCATAGTCGGTCTGACTTTTCATTCTGCAAATCGATTCCTCACGCGTAAACCCGTTTCTTTCTTCAAGGGCTTTGATTCTCGCCTCTTTATCCCTTACCACGACCAAAACTTTATCGAAATCGTTTTGACGCCCGCTTTCGAAAAGCAAAGGTATCTCGAAAAACAACAAGCTTTTACTCGGATAGTTACGAACGATTTTATCGATTTCGTCGTAAACGAGTTTATGCGTATACTCGTTGAGTTTATTAAGAGTCGCCTTGTCATAAAAAACTTTTTTAGAAACGGCTGACTTATCGAGGGTTAACTTTCCGTCCGTAATTTTCGGCTCGACGCCAACGATTTTGCATATGTTTTTAACTATATTTTCGTCGTTTAATAAGTCGTTGTATATTTTATCGGCGTCGTAAACTTGATACCCGAGACTTTTTATAAAACTTGAAACCGTGGATTTTCCGCTGGCGATTCCGCCCGTTATGGCAACTTTCATTATTATAAAATCCTTGATAAAATCTTATTTTGCGTCATACCAAGACTTTGCAACGGAGGCTGAAACGGTTAAAGGTACCGATAGTTTTACGGCGTTTTCCATTTCGTCTACAAGCAATTTTTTGACTTTTTCTACCTCGTCAAGGTAAGCGTCGATAATAAGCTCGTCGTGAACTTGCAATATCAATTTCGACTTAAAACCGCCCTCTTCGAGTTTTTTGTATACGTTAATCATTGCAAGTGCCATAATATCTGCGGCAGAACCTTGCAAAGGCATATTCATTGCGGCGCGTTCGCCGAACATTCTCACGTTGTAATTGGAGGACGATAGTTCCCGTATATAACGTCTTCTTCCGAACAAACTTTCCGCAAACCCGGTCGTCTTTGCTTTTTCGACGTTGGACTTCATATATTCTTTTACTTCGGGGTACAATTCGAAATATTTTTTAATATATTCGCCGGCGGTTTTTGGTGATATTTTAAGATTTTGAGCAAGTCCGAAATCGCTTATGCCGTAAATTATTCCGAAATTTACCGCTTTCGCGCTTCTACGCATCGATGCGTCGACCTTATCTTCCGAAACGCCGAAAACCATGGACGCAGTCGCGGTATGAATATCTTTACCCTCTTTAAACGCCTCGATTAGCGGTTTACAATTTGAAAATGCGGCTAATAGGCGCAATTCGATTTGAGAATAATCGGCGTCAATCAACACCCTGTCATTCGATCTTGCACTAAAAAGTTTGCGTATTTCTTTGCCCTCGTCGTCTCTTACCGGGATGTTTTGTAAATTAGGTTCGCGAGAAGACAGTCTTCCAGTCGCCGTTTGAACTTGGTTAAAAGTGGTATGAACAAGCCCGCTCGATTTATCTATAAGGTTTCTGAAACCCTCGATGTAGGTCGAATTAAGCTTTGCGATGCGTCTGTATTTCAAAATAAGCGGAATTATCGGATGGCGGTCTGCGAGTTCTTCCAAAACGTCGGAATTGGTTGAAAAACCCGATTTCGTCTTTTTACCATGTTGAAGGTCGAGTTTTACGAATAAAATATCGGCAAGTTGTTTTGTAGAATTAATATTGAACTTTTCGCCGGCAAGTTTGTAAATTTCCTCACTGATTTCGTCGAGTGTCTTTTTGTATTCGACCGACATTTTGTCGAGTGCATCAAAATCGACTTTAAAGCCTGTATTTTCCATATCGTATAACACGTCGGACAACGGCATTTCTATTTCGTCGTAAACTTTCTTATCGGTATCCGAAAAGGCTTCTTCATACTCTTTAAAAAGTCTGTAAAGGGAAAACGCGGGTGTGTGTTTATCAAAATTTTTGCTTAAAAACACTGTGTTTAATTCTTCGTCTTTCCCGGTATAGTCGACTAAATATTTCATTATGGAAAGGTCTTCAAACTTACAAGAGGGCATAATATCGAATTTTTGTAAAGAGTGCAAAAATTGATTTTTGCGGTAAACGTAAACGGTATTGTCTTTATTTAACAAAATCGGTTTTAAAGCCGAAACCGCTTCGTTAAACAAAAAACCTTCGTCGAAAAACGTTTCCTTGATAGAGAGTTGACACTCAACGCCGTCGAAATTATAAAAACTTACAAAATCATCGATTATAAGCGTAAATTTGTTTGAATTTACGAACTTCGTAATTTCATTTTCGCTATAAATTTTTTCGACTTTCAAAGAAATATTTTCGTCAATTTTAGCGTTTAACGATTGAGTGGACGCAACAAACAATTCGGGTTTTTTAAGGATATTTACAAAACCGAGTTTCATAAACAACTCTCTCGTTTCCGCAGAAAACGGAAAGTTATAGGTAAAATCTTCCAATGAAAGCGGAATATCGACTTCGGTATTTATCGTTGCAAGGGTTTTAGACTGATAGCAATCGTCCTTACCCGATACAAGTTTATCGTTTAATTTTCCGCTTATTTCTTCGATATGTTCGTATAAATTTTCAACGGTGTTATATTTTTGAATAAGCGAAAGCGCAGTCTTTTCGCCTATCCCCTTTACCCCGGGGATGTTATCCGAACTATCGCCCATCAAGGCTTTTAAATCGATAACGTTAATCGGCTTTATTCCGACTTTTTCAACAAAATTTTCGTTGGTGTAGCGGTCTATATCGCTTATACCGCGCCTTGTAAAATATACCGACGTAGTTTCGTCAACCAACTGAAAACTGTCCTTATCCCCCGTATAAACTATTGTTTCCAAGTCGTAACGCTTGGCAAGCGTTCCTATTATATCGTCCGCTTCAAACCCCGGCGTTTCGTACCTTGCTATGTTTACGGAATCCAAAACCTGTTTGACGATCGGCATTTGCGCACCCAAATCGTCGGGCATAGGTTTGCGCGTGCCTTTATAATCGGCATACATTTTGTGTCTGAAAGTAGGTTCTTTTCTGTCAAACGCCACCAACATATATTTTGGAGAGATTTCGCCTATAATTTTGATAAGCATATTCATGAAAGCGAAAACGGCGTTAGTCGGCGTACCGTCCTTTGCTTGCATCGATGGCGTAGCGTAGTACGCGCGATTTATTAAACTGTTACCGTCAATTAAAACAAATTTATCCATTTTTTAAAAAATCTTTAAAAATCCCTTGATTTTATAATCCTTTTATGCTATGATATATGAGCATTTGAAGTTAAGCACGCCGCTGTGGCGGAATAGGCAGACGCAAGGGACTTAAAATCCCTCGCCCTTAAAAGCGTGCCGGTTCGAGTCCGGCCAGCGGCACCACAAAAACACTTGTTTATTCAAGTGTTTTTTTCTTGCTTTTTTAGCCCGAATTTTACTCTTCCGCTTGCGTTTTAGCCAATTTTTCTTGTGTTTTTGCTAATTTCTCTTGCGCTTTGCTTGATTTTTTTCTTACAAATTTATCGTTACTTTCGATTACGTTATCGTTATCAAAAAACGCTTTGACGCTTTTTACTTGTTCTTTTAATTACAAGCGCATAACTTACAATCATTATATAAAAAAAGGAGGTACTTGTCAATCCAAATACCTCTTTTTTATTATTTGCCGAATATTAAAGTTTTAACTTTATTTTGATGCTTTGAAGCAGTTTTTCCAAGGGCATAAACAACGTTGCGAAAACTATTCCGTTTGAAATTATATGTACCGCAACGAACACCAAACCCCTTGCGTAGTAAACGTAAAATCTATAGAAAAAACTTTCAAAACCCGAAATTACGGTTACTAAAAAACCGTCCAACAAACCGAACAAAAAAGTCATAAAACAAATTATCGGCACCGTAATATACGGCTTTTTAAGCGATTTTTTAGATAATAGCCAAAATACGATTACAATCGAATTAAAATGAACGATGTACGTAATAACCCAAAGATTATAGCCCCAATAAGCACCTGAAATTAAGCAAAATATCGTTGTGGGTATTATAGCACATAGACCGAAAACATAGCCGAACAGTGCGCAAAAAACCGATACGACCTCAACGTTCGGGATAAAATCAAGTGCGAGTTTACCGCAAACTATAAGGGCAGCCATTACGGCTAAAGCGGCTATCTTTTTAGGTGAAAAGTTTTTCATCTAATATAAGTTAATAAGTTTGATTAATAAGCGACGTAGCAAAAATAAAGAATCATCCCGTCTTCGACGGTCATCGACGAAACGCCATAACCTGACGATTTCACGGTTACGCCGTTATAGTCCTTCGTAACGCAATAACTCGATACATCCCAGTCCTTTTCAACGCTCGTGAAAACGCACAAATAACCGGATTTATCGGTTTCAATGGTTCCGAGCTTCGTAAGGTAAGCGCCGTAAGTCGAATCTTGATATGTCAAAGCGATGTCTTTTTCTTTATGAAGATATTTAACGACAGACAACGCGCCCTCGGACATATCCAAATCGTCGAGTTTGACCTCGTAAACGAGCGGACTTTCTTCCATGATGACGACGGTAATTTGACCCTTTTCGTCAACGTGGTTTTCGGGTAAGCAAGACGCAAACGACATTAAAGCGATTACGACAAGCAAGAGTGACAATACTTTTTTCATAGAAAAAACCTCCGATTTTTTTGCAAAAAAAAGTTCCCGACAAAGGGAACCAAAAAAGCACGACGTATAGTCGTGTAAAAACCGTCTTCGCCTTTGCCCGCAAATAGGTTTTTGGTCATAAACAGGCAGGCTACCCGACTCGTTTTGCGATTAAACGTCGTAAAACACACGGTAATGACTGTTGCGACGGATTCCGACCGTCTTCCCCTGCTTTCCTTTGAAGTAATCTAAGACTCTGTTTACGGAAAGTTTTGTCAAACGATATTGACGTTGTCTATTTTAACACCTTTAAATGCCGTAGTCAATTCGTAAACGGTTTAAAAAATGAAAAAAATAGAAATTATATCGTAATTTACGAATATTACCTCTACAAACTTGCCTATAATTCTATTTTTGTTATATAATTAGCCCATAAATCGCAAAATAAAAAATATTCCTCTTTTTATTTAGATAAAGAGGCAGGTTAAAAAACAAATATTTTTAATTAAAATGTTTGTTAACTATAATACCCGAAACGATAATACCAAAAAATAATTACGTTTCCATTATAACTAAGCCGATGAACTTTTGAAAGCGTATATCCGACTATGCGCTTTTTGGGTTAAATATATTGTAACAGGAGTATAACATGTTTTTACAAAAATTAAAATCTGTTTGGCATTCTAAACTTGTAGTCGTTTTTGCCGTAATTACGGTAATCACGTCGTCGTTATCCTTTTCGGCATGCTCTAAAACCCTTTCTTTGAGGGGTGCATCCGTAAGCGAGGATACGAAATTCAAAGCCGCAATCGTGGATATTACGATTGAAGACTTCAATAAATTAGGCTTCTCCCTCGGCGACAGTTGCGACGTTAAGTTCAGCAACGGTTATACCTTAAACGACGTTCCCTACTTCAACGGATATTACGTCAAAAACGGTGAGCCCGTTATCGTCGCTTACCCTTCAAGCGAATACGTGGCTATAACCCTTAATAACGTCGGTATATGGGAAACGGCAAATCTCACGAACGAATGTACCGTCGATATTACGCTGAATACCGCACAAAAGTATTCGGCAACTCAACAAGCGTTGGGGCAAAGTTATTCGTTATTGCGTGAAAATTACGCCAGCGACGAAGAATTTGCCAATTTCAGAGCGATTTCGGGCGGAAATTTAAAAAATAATTGGATTTTCAGGGGTGCAAGTCCCGTCGATAACAGTAGAAATCGCGCTAAATACGCAAACTCTTTATTACAAGCCAACAATATAGCCTGCGTAATCGATTTGGCCGATTCACAAGAAAATTTACAAGCCTATATTTCAAGCGACGATTTTTCTTCCGAATACACCGAAAGGCTATACGAAAACGGCAAAATGATTCTTTTGTCCATGAGTTCGAGTTACGGTTCGGATGCCTATAAAAAAAGTGTAGTAAAGGGCTTTGAATACATGCTGACAAACGACGGTCCATATTATATACACTGCATGGAAGGTAAAGACCGCACAGGATTCGTTTGCACGCTAATAGAGGCACTCGCAGGCGCAAGTTACGACGAAATGCGCGACGATTACATGAAAACTTACGAGAATTACTACAAAATCACCAAGACCGCAACGCCTGAAAAATACGATGCGATAGTTGACCTTTACTTCGATTCTTTCATAACTTGCATATCCGGCAAGGAAGATTTATCTACCGTGACTTCCGAAGATCTTTTAAACGGCGCAAAATCCTACCTGCAAAACGGCGGAATGAGCCAAGCCGACATAGATTCTTTCATTAATTTAATTACCGTGCAGAATTAGTTTTAATAAATTCATTAATTTAATTACTGTGCAAAAGTAGTTTAAGTAAAATTTTAGGCACAAAAACGCCGAGAGCGTAAAAACTCTCGGTGTTTTTTGTTTTCGATGCCGTTGCCTATTTACGATTTTCCGTTTTGTCGGCTTAACGCTAACCGTTACACCCAAACACGACAAAAAACAGTGCAAAGACATTGACCACGCAAGATAATTAAAAATTCATATATTGTACCTCGTGGCTTTTCTTATATAGAATATGTTAATTTTACCTTTTATAATTTGACAAAGAGTTTTTCTTTGAGTATAATAAGTATGAAAAGTATAACTTGTTATACAGATATACCGATTATTCACATATAAAAAACTTAGTCGGGCAAATCGAAAAGGAGTCAATATGGATAAAAACAAATACGTCGGGATATGTAAAGTCGGAGAAAAAGGTCAAATCGTTATTCCGAAAGAAGCAAGGGATATGTTTGAGATAAAACCCGGTGACTCAATTATCGTTTTATGCGATAAAAGAAAGGGCATCGCCTTGGTTAAAGCAGAAGAAATCGAAGATCTTACCGATAAAATGTTAAACGGTTAAGGGGCGTTTATGGAAATAATAACTGTCGATAAAGTTTGTAAAAATTACAAAACGAAAAAGGCGTTATGCGAAGTTTCCCTTTCGATAAACGAGGGCGAGTTATTCGGACTGCTCGGGGTAAACGGCGCAGGAAAAACCACTCTTATTAAAATTCTTTGCGGTCTGACGAAAAAAACGAGTGGAAAATGTTACGTTTGCGGTTTTGATTTAGACAAAGATATAGATAAAATCAAAAAAATAATTAACGTTTCCCCTCAAGAAACGGCGGTTGCCGACAATTTGACGGTAAAAGAAAATTTAGAGTTTTTTGCAAACGTTTACGGTAACGTAGACAAAGACAAAATAAATGAACTCGTCAAAACTTTCAAGCTTGACGAGGTATTAAATCAAAGGGCAAAAACTCTGTCGGGCGGATATAAAAGAAGATTATCAATTGCCGTTGCTTTAATTTCAAACCCGCAAATTTTATTTCTTGACGAGCCTACGCTCGGACTTGACGTGTTTTCACGACGAGAACTTTGGAATATTATATCAAAGTTAAAAAAGAGGGTTACTATAATTTTAACCTCGCACTACTTGGACGAAATTGAAAGTTTGTGCGACAAAGTTGCCGTTTTATCAAAAGGTAAATTGCTGAAAATCGGTACTATTGCAGAAATCGAAGAAGCAACCGACGCCAAAACCTTTGAAGACGCTTTTATAAAAATCATCGAGATAGATAACGGCTACCCGTCGGAGGCAGTTAATGAATAGAACATTAAATTTTTTCGAAAGAAATATAAAAGAACTCTTACGTGATCCGGTAATTTATATTTTCGGCTTGGGGTTCCCCGTCGTTACGTTGATTTTGTTTATGATAATAAACAGATTTACAAGCGGTCAAACGCCGATTTTTCAACTGAAATCTCTGCTTCCGGGAATAATTGAATTTTCCTATTCGTTTGTTACTTTAATTCTTGCGCTCGTCGTTTCAAAAGACAGACAAACTTTTTTTCTGAAAAGATTGTATTCTTCTCCCATGAAATCATACGACTTTATACTCGGATACTTTTTTGTCGGTTTGTTTGTCGGGCTTATACAAACCGTAATTTGCATAATTACCGGGCTGATAATTTCATCGATAACTGCGACGGATTTTGTTTCGTTTTTAAACATTCTGCTTTTAATCGTATCGCAACTTCCCCTTTTAATCACCGATATTTGTCTCGGAATTTTACTTGGCACCCTGTTTAACGACAAATCGGCACCCGGAGTTTGTTCGGTACTTATAAGCGTTTCGGGAATTTTAGGCGGATGTTGGATGCCTATCGAAACTATGGGAAGTTTTGAAACTTTTTGTAGAATTCTCCCATTTTACCCTTCCGTTTATCTCGGAAGAATTTTTACGAAAGCGACGAATGCAATCGGATCCGCCTACACTTTCGATAATATAGCAGCAATCGGGTTAATTCCGATATTTTCGTTTATGACGGCAAGTATGATTTTAACCGTTGTCGCCTTTAAAAAAAGCATGGTAAGCGATAAATAGCGACTTTGATAACAAACGGCGATTTCTTACTTTATTACCGCAAAGTCAAAAATCGAAACATTTTAAAAAATGACAGATTATAAAAATTAAGCAATTCTTAGTTTAAAAAATACCGAGAGCGTAAAAACTCTCGGCGTTTTTTGTTTTCGGTGCCGTTGCTATTTACGATTTTCCGTTTTGTCGTTCTCGGTGATTTTGTAAATAACTCGGCAAGGATTAAAGCGAATAATTTTTCTCTTCATAATTTACATCCGATGTTTTTTATAATCAGATGATTTTTTAAACAATTCGATAAATCGTCCCGTAATTTTTACTTCGAAAATTCTTCGTGCAGTTTTATAAATTCGTCGATTACGTCCGTCAACTTTAAATTTTCATAATCTTTTAAATAGGTGCGCACTTTATTGTTAAAAGGTTTGTACCAATGTTCGGGTATTCCGTCTATGCCGACATATGCACCGACGATACTTCCTGCCGTTGCGGCGTTGCAGTCGTTATCCATACCCATTGCCACGCTTTGCGATATGGTTTTGGTATAATCCCCTTCACCTAAAATTACAGCGAACACCACGGCGCACATATTGTTTCTAACGTGTACGCAGTGCATATCGGGAAATCTTTCGTCCAAAAGTTTTCTTGCGTGAGCATAATCGACGAGCCTGTCCTCGTAAGAAACAGCCCATAACAAATCTTTATATAACGCACTGTCTTTCGGTATACACTCCATGCCGATTTTTATTGCCTCGATAGGCGTAAAAACAAATGCCGCGGCGATAGCGGCAGACGCAAACATTTCGCCGTAAATTCCGTTTTCTCTATGACTTAAATATGCGTCGCAAGCACAAAGTTTTGCAGCCGCTTCGGGGTTGCCCGCATAAACGTAACCGAAAGCATCGGCACGGATTGCCCCCTATCCACTCTACAAAATCGTTGCTCTCGGCGGCTTTTTCGGCGCAAACTCCCTTTTTCAAATTATTAAGAGCGCAGTCTTCGGCGGTACAAGCACACGGTAATATTTCGAGCCACAACTTACCTACGTCGTCAACCTTGTAATTTTTGCCGTAATGCTTCAATAAAATCATATTGAGTATGGTGTAAGTGATATCGTCGTCTACCGGTACTCCGTCTATATGCCCTAAAGTAAACGACGTGCGTTTGTCTATGCCGTACTGTATTCCGTACGGATTTTCCGCCTCACGCCAATATTCCGTCGGCGGAAAAGGCGTGCCGGTCTTTTTTGCAATTTCAAGCATTTTTTCTATGGGATAATTTTCCACAAGCACTCCCAAAGTGCAACCTGCGAATCTACCCGCAAGTGCGCCCGTCAACCTGTTTTTATAATCGTTTGGCTTTTTGTTAATAGCGGGAAATTCGCATTTTTCAAATATTTCCTTTAAATATAAACTGCTTTTCATAGTACTCCGTTGTCTTAATCTTTGACTTGACAACTTTATATTTTTAATGATACAATAAAATTATGACAAATTCTACTTTAAATTAGTAAAAAACTATGCAAAATCAATCAACTTTTCTCTCTCAAGAAAATATTAAAAAGAAATTTATAGACAAAACGGAATTTACATCGGCACACATTATTCCGAAAAAATCACGATAGAACGACTTGCCGAAATTTGTTTTATAAGCACGGCTACTTTACGAAGAGATTTTTACGCATTTTCGAACTTATCTCCTCAAGAATATTTACATAAAGTGAGAATAAAAAACGCAGCCGTCATGCTACTTACTACAAGCAAATCCATACTCGAAATAGCCAACGACTGCGGGTACCCAACCATCTCTTGCTTTAACCGCAAATTTTATCAAGCGTACGGCGTTACCCCGAGAGAATACCGCAAAAAAGCACAACGTAAGATATGATATATCGATATCGAATAACTTGACGTAATTGAATAGTTTATTTATCAAATATCTAATTACTCAACAAAGCGATTTTATGTTTTAATTCAATAGATATTTACGCAATCGAACTTGCGATTAACTTTTAATCGAATTTCAAAATCGATTAAACCGCCGAAATTTGCGCGTTTTGAGGTTTTAGTCTACGATTCCCGTTAAGTTATTGCAATATTCCTGAATCAAATTAAAGGCTTTCGATAACGGATAACCGTCTACGAAGCAATGATTTACCGTAATATTTAACGTCATTACCGTTCTTCCGTTTTCCTCCCTGAATTTATCCCAACAAATACGAGGACAAGATAAAGATTCGTAATCGTTATCTATCAAAGGATGAGTCATCCCCTCGAAAGAAAGCCAAGGAACGCACGTCATATAATAATCGTTGTAAAGCTTCGAATCGTTATAAGTTTCTTTTACGGTCGTTTGCTTTTTAACCTTTTCGATAACCGAAAAAGCTTTTTCATAAAATAACTTGTAATCGTCTATCATTTCAAAACCGGTATTTTCATAAATACCCGCCGACGTCATAACGGTAAAAGTAGGGTTGATTTTATCGTAAAGCCTGATTTCCCCGTTAACCTCACGTATGCGCATTTCTTCAATTTGATTTAGTGCGGTCGTAATCAAATAAAGGATATTTATAAAAAAACTTTGACGATTATCCTTTGTGTATTTTACCACGTTGGTAACATCCGTTTTTACGTTAAAGCCGTAGCACGGATTTGAAAACTTTCTGAACCAGTTATATTGATTTATCTTTTTTATTTCTTCGACTTTAATTACTTTATAGTTCACTTTAATCACCCTTATAAATTTTTTTATATATTTGCGCCGTTGTATATTTGCGTCTTATATATTTACGCAGTTATATATTTACGCAGTTATATATTTACGCAGTTATATGTTTACGCAGTTATATATTTACGCAGTAACGTTATCGCACCTTGATATTTTTTAAGTTATCGTGCCGTTATTTTTGCGTTGCTTTTGTTAATTGGAATAATCGGTAACAAAAAAGGTTTGATAGCACTATATCAAACCTTTTTGAAAAACGATGGTGCCGCTGGCCGGACTCGAACCGGCACGCTTTTAAGGGCGGCAGATTTTGAGTCTGCTACGTCTGCCAATTTCGTCACAGCGGCAAAAGTTACGCTAACCTTTTAGCTTAAAAAGTATACCATACAGAATAATGTTTGTAAAGCATAAATAAGCCGATTTTGAAAAAATAAAAAAATACTTCGTCGTTTTTTTGACTAAAAAATGTGAAAAAGCATTAAAATCGTTTGACAATAGCAATTTATACTGCTAAAATCAATGCGTAATTCATATAGAGGCGCGACGCTTAATAGTAAATTGTCCCAAAACGGAATAGCGGGCTTTTGAAAGGAATCGTCGCCGAAATCGTTAAAGCGTGTCCGACGCTTTATCGGTTGGGTCGTAACGGAATACGTTACGGACTGTCGCAAGGTTCCTTGCGGAGGGCTATTATGTAATCTTAATTTTAATATAAAGATTATTATTGTTTTCCGTACGTCCTTGCGTCGTACGGATTTTTTATTTAGTAAATATTTTTTGGAGATACAAAAAAATGAAAAAAATCTTAAAACTTCTCTTTGTAACCGTAATGACGGCAACTGTCGCTCTTTCTTCTCTTACCTTTACCGCTTGTTCCGACGGCAAAGATCCGAACAAAATTTACGTCGGTATGGAATGCGGATACGCACCTTTCAATTACACCCAAACGACCGACGCTAACGGTGCCGTGAAAATCGACAACGCAAGCGGTTACGCAAACGGCTACGACGTTATGATTGCCAAAAAAATCGCCGAAGCCTTGGGAAAAGAACTCGTTATAAAAAAATACGAATTCGACGCACTTATTCCTGCCGTTCAGTCTGACGCGTTAGACTTTATCATTGCGGGTATGTCCCCCACCGAAAAACGTCTTCAATCAATTGATTTTTCAGACTGCTATTATGAAAGTCAACTCGTAATCGTCGTAAGAAAAGACGGCAAATATGCGTCGGCTACCTCTTTAAACGACTTTAACGGTGCAAAAATCGTTGCTCAGATCGGAACTTTCCACGACACGGCTTTGGAAGAACAAGGTCCGACTTACGGTATAATTCGTCAAACCCCGATGGATACCTTCCCCGCTATGATTAACGCGCTTAACACCAAAGCAATAGACGGTTACGTTGCCGAAGAACCTGGTGCCGTTGCGGACTGTGCCGCAAACGACGCGTTGACTTACATACACCTTGTCAACAACGATACCGGGTTTTCCGCTACGAAGGAAGACGTCCAAATTGCTGTAGGCTTAAAAAAAGGAAGTTCTTTAAAGACGGCTATTAACGAAGCACTTTCAAAAATCGACGACAAATCCCGCCTTGAGATGATGCAACTTGCGACGAATTACGCCGTAGCATAATAAAATTACGACATAAACAGTCTAAACATTCAATAAATATTATTTATCGGGTTAAAATCGATAATAAAGGACGAAAAAATGATTTTTACAAAAATCGGAGAAATAATCAAAGAATATTATTCCTCGATATTAGTCGGCGTAGGTTACACTCTTTTAGTATCTTTAATAGGTACGATAATCGGCTTGTTTATCGGTTTGCTTATCGGAATCTACCGCACTATGCCCTCTTCCAAAAACAAATTCCTTCGCGTTTTGAAGAAGATCGGCGACGTAATACTTAACGTTTACGTAGAGGTTTTCCGCGGAACGCCTATGATGGTACAGGCAATGGTTATCTTTTGGGGATTCGCCTTGCTCAACAACGGACAGACTTTAGACGTAGTTTTCTCGGGCTTATTGATAGTTTCCGTAAACACGGGTGCCTATATGGCGGAAATAGTAAGAGGCGGTATTATATCTATAGATAAAGGTCAATTTGAAGGAGCGCAAGCCATCGGCATGACTCATTTTCAAACTATGATACACGTCGTACTTCCTCAGGCGTTAAGGAACATTTTACCTTCCGTCGCAAACGAATTCGTTATCAACATCAAGGATACTTCCGTTCTTAACGTTATCGGCTTTACCGAATTATACTTTCAGGCAAAATCAATCGTTTCGCAAACCTACCAAACATTTGCAACTTACCTTTTAGTCGCGGCGATTTACTTCGTTCTCACCTTTGCCGTAACCAGAGTATTAAGGCTTATAGAAAAGAAAATGGACGGTAATAAGAATTATGCGTTGCTCGGTTCTCAAAACTTGGATGCAGACTCTTTCGCCCGTGAACAAAATATGGCGGGAGGAAAAAATAATGGCTGAAACGATAATTAAAATAAATCATTTGCAAAAAACTTTCGGCGACAACGTCGTATTGAAAGACATAAACTTTACCGTCGACCGCGGGGACGTTACTTGCATAATAGGCTCGTCGGGAAGCGGTAAATCCACCCTTCTTCGTTGCATAAATTTATTTGAAACGCCGACTTCCGGCGAAATACTTTTTAACGGCGAAAATGTCTTGGATGCTAAAAAGCCGAATGAGTTTAGACAAAAAGTCGGAATGGTTTTTCAGTCTTTTAATTTGTTCAATAATATGAACGTTCTGAAAAATTGTTCGATAGGTCCCGTCACCGTCTTGGGTATTTCAAAGCAAGAAGCCGAACAAAGGGCGTTAAAATATTTGAAAATGGTCGGCATGGATTCTTACGTAAACGCTCGTCCCTCTCAACTTTCGGGCGGACAAAAACAAAGAGTTGCAATCGCACGCGCCCTTGCAATGGAACCCGAAGCCCTATTGTTTGACGAGCCGACTTCCGCCCTCGACCCCGAAATGGTCGGCGAAGTTTTATCGGTTATGACTACCCTTGCAAAAAACGGACTTACCATGGTCGTCGTTACCCACGAAATGGGTTTTGCAAGAGATATCGCCAATAAAGTAGTGTTTATGAACAACGGCGTTATCGAAGAAGAAGGCACCCCCGAACAGATTTTTTACCATCCCAAAAAACAACGAACAAGAGAATTTTTATCAAGGTTCTTATAATTCTTGCAAACAGAGGTATAATAATTTTAGCATAGGCATTTATAAAAGCGAAATTTTTATAGATTTAACTGAGAATTTTATAAGATTTGAATACGTTGATATCTTACAACCCTCGTTCACACTAAATCGATATAAAATTTACATATGGCTATATCTACACATATGCCAATATCGATATAAGATTAGCACATAATATTGTAAAACAAAAATTACAACTAAAAAATCCGTTTCAATCGAAATCGACAACGATTTTTGATTGAAACGGATTTTTTAGTTGCTTTTAATATAATAACACCGTTTTGGTTACTTACAGAATAATTTTGAAATTTACTGACACCAGTATAGATAAGTCGTTAAATCGATTTAAAAATAAAAAATCATTGATAATAAAAAATCCTTGTAGAGGTAAAGCCTACAAGGATTTTTATTATTCGTAATTCGCTATGATTTTAAGAATGATTAAGCGTTACAATAGGTAAGGTTAAGCGTTAAAAATTTTATCGAAAGCCGATGACAGGTCGATAAATTTTTGATTGGCAAGTTGGCTCGTTTTAGCGCAAACGGAATAATATATTTTAAGTTTAGGTTCTGTTCCGCTCGGCCTTACGCAAACGAAACCGCCGTTTTCGAGTTCGTAATACAAACAATTAAGTTCGGAATACTCCATTTTTTCGGTTTTTCCGTTGCAATATTTTATTCCTGAAAGGTAATCGCGAACGGCAAGGACTTTTTCTTCGCCGATGTTATCGATGGTTTTACTTCTTAACGAATCGACTTTGGCGTTCATTTCGTCCATGGCGGTAAGCCCTTTAAAACCTATGCTTATCGTTTTGTCGATAAAATAGCCGTATTTTTGATATATTCCGTCCAAAACGTCAATAACCGAAACTTTTTTATAAGCGTAATAGCAAACGAGTTCCGCAAAAAGCATACTTGCTACTACCGCATCTTTATCCCTTGCGTGCGTTCCTCTCAAATATCCGCAACTTTCTTCAAAACCGAATACGAAATCGCCTTTCCCGCTTTCTTCGGCTTGTTTGATTTTTTCGCCGATAAATTTAAAACCTACGGGCGTTTCCTTTAATTCCACGCCGAAATCGTCGGCGACGCATTTTGCTAAGCCGGTGGAAACGAAACTTTTTACGACGAAACTGTCACTTCTAAGCTTGTTATCTTCTTTTAATCTGGTCAAAATATAGTTAAGAAGTAAAACGCCTACCTGATTGCCGGAAAGCGCAACGAATTCGCCTTCTTTGTTGCGAAGAGCAACGCCTAACCTGTCGCAGTCGGGGTCGGTTCCGAATACCACGTCGGCATCCGTTTCGTTCGCAAGTTTGATGGCCTTGGTAAGAGTTTCTTTGTATTCGGGGTTAGGCACTTCCACCGTCGAAAACTCGGTGTCGGGCATTGTTTGTTCGGTTACGACACGAACGTTAATGCCCATCATCTTTAAAACCGTCGTAACGGGCTCGTAACCGGTACCATGCACCGGCGTATATACGAGTTTAATGTTTCCGCCTTCTTTTTTAACGGCTTCGGGTGAAAGGCTTAATTTTACGATACAATCGTAATAGTTTTTTTCAAAGGTTTCGGATAAAAGGGTTACGTCGTAACCGTTAAACTGCCCGTCGGACGAATCAACATTGAAATCCACGCCGTGGACAGAAAGATAGTCGGTAATCTCGTTCATATAGCCGACAATAACCTTTGTTGCTTCGGGCGACATCTGCGCGCCGTCGCTTCCGTAAACTTTATATCCGTTATATTCCTTAGGATTATGGCTTGCCGTAATCATAATACCTGCGATACAACCGCATTCTCTTACGGCGTAACTGAGCATGGGGACGGGTCTTGCCTTTTTGTAGAGATAAACTTTAATGCCGTTTTTTATAAGCACACCCGCACAAGCAAGAGCGAATTCTCTCGATTTTCTTCTCGTGTCGTAAGATATGGCAACGCCTTTGGATTGTTCGTTTATACTCAAAATATAGTTGCTTAAACCTTGAGTTGCGCGTTTTACGGTGTACACGTTCATTTCGTTTATTCCGAAACCGATAATTCCCCTCATACCGCCCGTTCCGAATTTAAGTTCTCCGCCGAAACGATATTCTATTTCTTTTTCATTGCCCGCAATCGATTGAAGTTCGTTTTTACCCTCATTTGATAAACGGGGATCGTTTAGCCATGAGTTATAAAGTGATAAGTAATCCATAAATACCTCTTAATTTTTAATCAAGTATATTTTACACTTATGTCAAAGAATTTACAAGCAAATTTAAAGCGTTTAACTTAAAAGGGCATAGCGTTTATCTAAAAAATCAGATAGATTTTTATATAGTATCGCCTCGATATCGCTCGTTCTATATCCGTGTTTAAGTAAAAAATCTTTCAAAGCACCCTCAAAATCGTAATCGAAAAATCCTTCGGGAAATTCTTCACATCCGTAAAAATCTGTACCGAGGGCAAGATTTTTTACGCCGAAATTTTGAACGAAATAGTCGATATGTTTATAAACGTCGTAAACGTTTGCCATATTTTCGCTCGTCAAAAACGGTTTATAAAAAGTCAGACCGATAAGCCCTCCGTTTGAAACGAGGGCTTTTATCTGCTCGCGTTTTATATTACGAGGATGATTTTTCAACTCGTAAAAACAGGTGTGCGAACATATAATTTTATCGGTATAATTAAATGCGTCGTAAAAACTTTTCTCACATAAATGCGCAACGTCTAAATATATTCCTCTTTCGTTAAGGGCTTTTATTACTTCCTTGCCCCTCTGTTTTATTTTACCGTCCGAATACGCGCCGTAAGCAAGATTGTTTTCGTAGTTCCAACTAAGCCCCGTGTAAACGGGATTAAAATTCAAAAGTCCGTGTATTAAATTAAATAAATCTTCTGTATAAGAAAAGTCTTCAAAGGCAAAATAGAGATTCTTCTTTTTGACGCTTAAAAACTTATTGAGCAAATTTTTGGTATAAACGTAATCTCCCTTTTTAAAAAAAGCACCGATAATTTTATTTTCGGAAGCTTTATACTTTTGCAATATTTTATTAAAATCTTTATGAGTAAGATAATCGTTATGAAAGTCTGCAATCATATTTCATTATATGAAAACGCACGGCGTTTAATTTATCGTTAAAAACGTAATAATCTTAAAAATGCTTGATAAATTCATTAATTTTAACGATTATTACGATATTCGTAATTTTTATTTTTACAAAAAAAGGCGAGGTTTTAACTCGCCTGAAATCAATATTTTACGGGATCGGGATAAATTATTCCGAAAGTTTCTATAGTCGCGGTTTCAATAATTTGAGGATTTAACGGCTTATCGAAAGAATCGGTTTCGACAGACGCTATTTTATCTACGACGTCCATTCCTTCTATAACCTTTCCGAAAGCGGCGTATTGCCCGTCAAGATAAGGAGCGTCCGCATGCATAATAAAAAATTGAGAACCCGCGGAGTTAGGCATCATCGTACGAGCCATCGAAATAACCCCTCTCGTGTGTTTAAGGTTGTTCTTCTTAAATCCGTTTTTAGAAAACTCACCTTTAATCGTATAACCGGGACCGCCCGTTCCCTTCCCTTTCGGATCACCGCCTTGTATCATAAAGCCTTCTATAACCCTATGGAAACATACGCCGTTATAAAAACCGTCTAAAACGAGTTTTATAAAGTTGTTTACGGTATTCGGCGCGATTTCGGGATACAATTCTATTTTTATCTCTCCGCCGTTTTTCATTTTAAGCGTTACTATCGGATTCATTTTTACTCTCCTCGTATTTAATTACTTCCACTCCCGCCTCTTTAAAAATTTCCATCGAAAAATCGTCGGGATAGCCTTCGTTGTAAATTACTTTTTTGATGCCTGCGTTAATTATGAGTTTACAGCAAATCACGCAAGGTTGGTGGGTGCAGTAAAGGGTTGCGCCCTCCAAGGATATACCGAGTTTTGCCGCCTGACAAATGGCGTTTTGCTCGGCGTGCACCGCATAGCAAAGTTCGTGTCGAGTTCCGCTTTCTATATTCAGTTGTCGTCTTAAACAGCATTTTCTTTCCTTGCAACTTTTTATCCCTGACGGGGCGCCGTTATACCCGGTCGTCAAAATACGCTTTTCGCGAACGACTACCGCGCCTATTTGCCTGTTGTCTTGAAAACAACTCGACCAACTGCCGACGACTTTTGCCATCTCTATAAATCTTTTATCCCATTTATCCATGATTCACCGTTAGTAAATTTTTAATTTGTTACCGAAAAAATCGCATCGATTTGCCTTTTTATGTATATCGATTTACCATTTTATATATATTTTGTAATAAACGACGCTTTTTCTAAATTAAATATAGCATACTCTCCGTCATTTTGCAAGAATTATTTTTAAATTTTGATAGTTTTCTTACCTACTTCGACCTTAAATAAGGCAAAAAAGCCGAAAATCGTTTTTTCGACAAATAAATTCAATATATTTTTTGTTAAGTGCCTTTAAAACGTTGACATTTTTTTAAAACCGATTATAATAACAATTAGCAATCTAAAAGAAAGAGTGCTAAAATCATAAAAATCATTGGGAGGATTGTTAAAATGAAAATCAAACCATTATTCGATAAGGTCGTAGTCAAGGCTACGGACAAAGAAGAAACGACGAAGAGCGGATTTATTCTTCCTTCATCGTCACAAGAAAAACAACAGACGGCTACCGTCGTGGCAGTAGGTCCCGGCGGAATTATAGACGGCAAAGAAGTAACAATGCAGGTAAAAGTAGGCGATACCGTGCTTTACGCAAAGTATTCGGGAAGCGACTTTAAAGTCGACGGAGAGGAATTCACCATTATCCGTCAAAGCGATATTTTAGCGATAGTCGAATAAGGAGGCATAATATATGGCTAAACAGATTAAAACGGGCGAAGAAGCAAGAAAAGCCCTTGAAATAGGTGTAAACACCCTTGCAAATACGGTAAAAATTACGTTGGGTCCTAAGGGAAGAAACGTAGTTCTCGATAAAAAATATGGTGCTCCGCTGATTACCAACGACGGCGTTACGATTGCAAAAGAAATAGAACTCGAAGATCCTTTTGAAAATATGGGGGCTCAACTCGTTAAAGAAGTTTCCACGAAGACGAACGACGTTGCCGGCGACGGCACTACAACTGCGGTAGTTTTGGCTCAGGCAATGATCGGCGAAGGTCTTAAAAACTTAGCGGCGGGCGCAAACCCCATTATATTAAAGAAAGGTATAATGAAGGCGGTAGACACTGCCGTTGAATCGTTAAAAGAATCTTCTAAAGTCGTTGACGGCAAAAAGGCAATCGAACAAGTTGCTTCTATTTCCGCCGGTGACGAAGACGTAGGCAAACTTATTGCCGACGCAATGGAAAAAGTCGGAAAAGACGGCGTCATAACCGTTCAAGAAAGCAAAACCATGAAAACCGAACTTACCACCGTCGAAGGTATGCAGTTCGACCGCGGTTACGCTTCCGCTTACATGGTAACCAATACCGACAAGATGGAAGCCGTACTCGACTCCCCCGTTATTTTGATTACCGATAAAAAAATATCGTCCATTCAAGAGATTTTGCCCGTTATCGAGCCTATCGCTCAACAAGGCATGAGACTTTTGATTATCGCAGACGACGTTGAAGGCGATGCTTTGGCGGCTCTCGTCGTCAACAAATTAAAGGGCGTATTTAACTGCGTAGCCGTTAAAGCACCCGGTTTCGGAGACAGAAGAAAAGCCATGCTCGAGGATATCGCAGTTTTGACGGGTGGCAGAGTTTTGTCTTCCGACCTCGGTTTGGAATTCAAAGATTTCACTATGGATATGCTCGGTAAAGCCGTTCAGGTCAAAGTTGACAAAGACAACACCACCATCATCGACGGTGCCGGCGATCCTACTGAAATCAAAGCGAGAATCGAAGCCATTAAAACCCAAATCGGCGAAACGACTTCCGATTACGACAGAGAAAAACTTCAAGAAAGGCTTGCCAAACTTGCAGGCGGCGTAGCCGTTATTAACGTCGGCGCGGCAACCGAAGTCGAAATGAAGGAAAAGAAACTTCGTATAGAAGACGCTTTGGCTGCAACGAGAGCGGCTGTCGAAGAAGGCATC
Source organism: Parasutterella excrementihominis (assembly GCA_963650915.1). Taxonomy (GTDB): domain Bacteria; phylum Bacillota; class Clostridia; order Christensenellales; family Borkfalkiaceae; genus UBA4636. The sequence goes on from CAVJMJ010000009.1 coordinate 38,155, forward strand.
GTTCCCGGTGGCGGAATCGCATTGCTAAATACCGTTCCCTCAATTAAACGCCTTGCGCAGACTTTGAAGGGCGACGAAAAAACGGGGGCGGAAATCGTTGCGAAAGCAGTTGAAGCACCTTTAAGACAAATTGCCGCTAACGCAGGTCTCGACGGCTCGGTTATTTTGAATAAAGTAGTAACCGCCAAAAAGCCCAATTACGGTTTTAACTTCTTGACCAACGAATATACGGACATGGTAAGTTCGGGTATTATCGATCCTACAAAAGTATCCCGCTCCGCACTTCAAAACTCCGCTTCGATTGCTTCAACGCTTTTGACAACCGAAAGTTTGGTTACGGATATTCCTCACGACGAACCTATGCAATCCAACCCCAACATGGGCGGAATGTATTAATTGCAAATTTAAGTACAACAAAAAAGTCGCTTTATAAGCGACTTTTTTCATATCTTAAATTATTCTTTATCTTAAATTATTCTTTATCTTAAATCATTCTTTGTCTTAAAATTATCGGTATAACGTTTTTTTAATCGCCTCGACAAAAATACCCGAACCTTCGAGTTGCTCGCTCTTAGTGCCTTGCGGTATAAATTCGTCTTTCAGGGCGAAAATTTCAAGTTTCTTTTTATAACCGTTTTCGACAAGAAAAGTTGCCACGAGGCTTCCGAAACCGCCCGCTTTTACGTTGTCTTCTACTGTTACTATATCCCTGTCGATATATTTTAACAAAGTAGTTTTGTCAAGAGGTTTTATCGTCCTTGCGTTTATTACCGAGGCATCGGTAAAACTTGCAGCCTTCAAAGAAATATCTATAGCGACCGCTCCGCAGGCAAGAATACATTTACCCCGCCCCTGTTTTAAAACTTCCCAACTTTCCTTCTCGTCAAACGGGGATTTGCTTTCAAACTCTCCGATACTTCCGTTCGGGTAACGTATCGCAACTGGCGTACCTTTTTTTAACGCTATCGTTAGCATTTCGCTTAATTCACGGGGATTTTTAGGCGCGAAAACGCTGATTTCGGGTATATGACTAAGGTAGGAAATATCGTATGCTCCTTGATGAGTTTGCCCGTCCGCACCGACTACGCCCGCCCTGTCAATCATAAATATAACGGGCAGTTTTTGAAGGCAAACGTTTGTAACGATTTGATCGTACGCACGTTGTAAAAAAGTAGAATAAATCAATACTACGGGTTTCAAACCGTTTAGGGCGCAAGCCGAAGCAAACGTAACGGCTAAATCTTCGCATATTCCGACGTCGATAAAGTTTTTAGGGTATTTATGTCTGACGGCGTCTACCCCCGTACCGAAACTCATGCCGGCAACTATTACGACTATACTATCGTCTTTTTCAATCATCGACGATAATACAGGCGCAACTGCGTCTGAAAAATCGTTTTTCGGGGTCAAAAAATCGTAGCCTACGCCGTGGTAATATTCCGCCTCGCCTTCTGCGGGCGCATAGCCTTTACCCTTGACCGTTTTTACGTGCAGTAAAGTCGGAATTCGGCTTACTTTAAAATCGTTCATTGCGCCGATAAGTGCGGTTATATCGTGTCCGTCGACGGGACCTACGTAATTAAGACCGAGTTTATCGAAGTTAACGATTTGCGAAATCACGGAAGGCTTTTTTACGTCGTCGAAAATTCCGCTTTCGTTTTTGGAAATAGACATCCCGTTATCGTTAAGGATTATCAATAATTTACTCGGTTTGGTAACTTTGTAAAATAAAGACTCGAGATTTTCGCCGTTTAATATCGAACCGTCGCCGACGACGGCAACGACGTATTCGTCGTCCCCTTTTTTATCCCTCGAAAAGCAAAAGCCGAGAGCGGCTGCAACGGAATCCCCCGCATGCCCCGACGAAAAAGAATCGTAAGGACTTTCGAAAACAAGAGGAAAACCGCTTATTCCGTCAAAAGTTCTGAGTGAAGAAAAGCATTCCTTTCTGTCCGTTAAAATTTTGTATGCGTATGCTTGATGTCCGACGTCGAAAACCACTTTATCGCGTGAAAAATCAAAACAAAAAGCAAGCGCGACTATTAAATCAACCGCACCGAGAGAGGAAGCAATATGCCCTCCGCGTTTTTGAGTAACCGATATAATCTTCTCTCTTACCTCGTCGGAAAGCAAATTAAGACTATGCAAATCGAGAAGTTTTACGTCGTTACAATTTTTGATTTTTTCTAAAACAGACATTAAATAACCGTACCGCCTATCAATGTTTGTGGTGGTCGTTACCGTGACAATCGCAGTCATCGTCGTGACAATCGCAGTCATCGTCGTGACAATCGCAGTCATCGTCGGTAACTATTCCGTCAATCTTTATGGAAGCGTAATCCATATTGACGTTTTCAAGACACTTACCGCAATTATCGCAAAGTTTAGTGGGATCAAGGTCACAAAATTCGCATTCTCCGCAATCGATACAATCACGGTCGTACAATACACATTTATCTTTCATGGCAAATAAACTAAAAAACAATCAATAAAAAATGAAAAATTTAGAACGAATGTTTGACAAAACACAAAGCGTATGTTATCATCGTTTAGTGAGGTGTAAAAATGAATTACAACAAAAATCGTGAAGAAGAAGTTTTAGAGTATATAACGGACTATATAGACAGAGAAGGATATCCCCCGACCGTGCGCGAAATTTGCCGTGATGTCGGCTTTGCGTCTACGTCGACCGTCCAATATTATCTCAAAAAACTCGAAAACCGCGGTTCGATTTCTTTCGGCGGTGCGAAAAACAGAGCAATCTCGGTAAAGAACAAACAGTCTAAAAATGCGGTTTACGTTCCTTTGGTGGGAACCGTAACGGCAGGCACACCTATTTTAGCCGTGGAAAATATAGAAGGCTATTACCCTTTGCCCGAAGAATTTCATGGTATCGGCGATATGTTTATGCTGAGCGTCAAAGGCGACAGTATGATAAACGCAGGCATTTACGACGGAGACAAAATCATCGTCGAAAAGACTTCTTACTGCGATCAAGGCGAGATAGTTGTTGCCTTAATCGATGACTCGGCAACCTGCAAACGCTTCTATAAGCGCGACGGCAAAATAATTCTTCACCCCGAAAACGAAAGACTGTCGGACATCGTTTTAGATGACGTTTCGATAATCGGAAAGGTAAAAGGTTTAATCAGAAAATTCTAAAAAATCGTTGATTATATCAATGATTTTAAAAATTATTATGAATTTCGTAATTTTACGCGCGACGAAAATCGTCGCGCGTTTTTTTATAGCTTGGACAAGATTTCTTTGAGGGCGAGCTTGCCGTGTTCGTAGGTAAGACCGCCTTGAACGTAAGCGTTATAAGGAGGACGAATCGGGGCGTCTGCAGAAAGTTCTATGGAGGAGCCTTGAACGAAACAACCTGCCGCCATTATAACCTCGTCATCGTAACCCGGCATACTGCTCGGCTCCGGAATAGCGTAACTGTCGACGGGAGATACCTTTTGAACCGATTGGATAAAGTCTATCAGTTTTTGCTTATCGTTAAACTTTACCGAACGCGTAATGTCGTACGGCATATTATATGCTTTAGGTATCGTTTCGTAACCTATTTCTTCCATCGCAGCCCCTATAAGCATATTGCATTTCAACGCCTGATTAACGATATGCGGAGCAATAAATAAGCCTTGATAATAATATTGGTATCCTGCGGGGTTTGCACCTATTTCGCCGGCAATCGTCGCACAGGTAAGTCTTGCTTCGACGAGGTCGATATATTTTTGTTTACCGACGATATAACCGCCGCAAGGAGCGATTCCCCCGCCGATATTTTTAATTAAAGAGCCGGCGGCAAGATCGGCACCGACTTCGGTTGCCTCTTTGTCTTCGACGAATTCGCCGTAACAGTTATCCACGAATATGCAACCCGTAAAGCCGAGGTTTCTTACATGTTCGCAAATTTCCTTTATGGTATAAACGGACAGACTTTCGCGTTCCTCATAGCCTCTCGAACGTTGTATGTAAATCATCGTAGGCATTATTTTATCGTATAACTTGTCAACGTTTTCGTAATCGATTTTACCCTCTTTTTGGCAAACGTAATCGAATGAAACGCCCATTTGTTTAAGGGAAAATTTATCGCCGTAAATTACCCCTTGAATGGTATCGTAAGGTAGTCCCGTAACCGATAACACCCTATCGCCTTCGCTTAATACCGATAACAGAGCAAGGGCTATCGCATGCGTTCCCGAAACGATACTTGCCATTACGCAAGCGGCGTCCGTTCCGAAAACGTCGGCGTAAACTTTTTTCAAAGTATCCCGCCCGTCGTCGTCGTAACCGTAACCCGTCGTAGGGTTAAAATGTCTTAAAGCGATTCTGTTCTTTTGAAATGCCGACAAAACCTTTTCTTGGCACAAAAGGGAGATTTCATCGAGTTTTTTAAATTGCGGTTGCAATTTATCTTCGATTTTCGTCATAAGTTGTTCAATTTGATTCTTTTCCATAAAAAAATCCCTTGATACGCGAAATTCCGTCCTCGTCTGGGAGCAAATAGGTAAGATTATCCGTTCTTTTAAACCAAGTAATTTGCCTTTTTGCGTATCTGCGCGTGTTCCTTTTAATTATTTCCTTTATTTGTTCTTCGTTTAAATTATTTTCAATGCCAAAGACGACTTCTTTATATCCGATTGCCTGCATGGATTGCATATCGGCGGTAACGCCCGCATTCATCAACCCTATGACTTCGTCTATAAGCCCGTCGTCAAACATTTTATCTACTCTTTTTTCTATCCTTGCGTAAAGTTTTTCTCTCTCAAAGTCGTACGAAAAGGCGTAAAAAGGTATGATAGGCGTTTTTTCGTCGGTTATGTCAGACTTTTTAATGCCCGTCGTTTGGTAAATTTCAAGCGCCCTGATTATTCTCATCGAATCGTTTGGGTGAAGAATATCTGCGGTTTCTTTATCGACTTTTAATAACATTTCGTAAAGCGGATAAGAGCCTTTTTCTTCCAATATTTTTTGACATTTTTGTCTAAATTCTTGATTTTTTGGGCAATTACCGTAACTGAAATCATACAAAAGGGCGTCTATATAATATCCGGTACCACCGCAAATCACCGGCGTTTTGCCACGTTTTATCATATCGAATAAAATCTTTCGCGACAGTTCTTTATACTCGGCTACCGAAAACTCTTCGGTCGGAGAGACTACGTCTATCATGTGGTGAACGACGTCTTTTTTCTCTTTCTCCGTCGGTTTTGCGCTTCCTATATTTAGCCCTTTATATATTGCGACGGAATCGGCGGATATGATTTCGCCGTCAAACTCTTTTGCAAGGTCTACCGCTAATTTCGTTTTGCCCGAACCCGTAGGTCCGCATATGACGACGGCGGTTTTTTCTATACAATTCTTTTGAACCATTTATCGATTTCCGTTCTCGTAATTTTTATTGCAACCGGTCTGCCGTGCGGGCATTTCAAATCCCAATTCTGTTTCAGTCGTTCCATAAGGCTGTTGACTTCTTCGCTCGACAAACTATCGCCCGATTTTATAGCCGATTTGCATGCTTTTTGTGCAATCGCCTCTCTTAGCACGGTGGGTATTTTTTCGTTTTTAAATCTATCGTCGGTTAAAACGTCTTTAAAAAAGGCACCGAGATCTATTTCCGACAGTTCGAGCGGAACGGCGTAAACCATAAAGGCATTTTCGCCTACGTACTTGATGTCGAACCCGACTTCTTTAAACAATTCGAGCATATCGGAAACCAAAACATATTCGTCGTCGTTTACAGATAACAAAAACGGAACGAGCAATGACTGCGTAACTACTCGGCGAGTTTTTACGAGAGCGTAAAAATTATCGAATAGCAATCTTTCGTGTGCGGCGTGTTGGTCTATTATTATAAGTTCGTCACCGCATTCGTTTATTAAATAAGTTCCGAGTGCCTGGCCTATATATTTTACGGGCAAGTCGCTTTCGATTTGCACTTGGGACGATTTTTTTTCGGCTTCGAGTTTTTCGATATAAGCCTTGTTTGCCTTAAAAATATCGTCGGCTTCGTTGTTTTTTTGAACATTATTCCCCTTTTCGGTCGAAACGTCGCAAAGGGGCGCGCTATAACTCGTTTTTATCGGCGTAAAATCGTATTCCGTCGAATAATCGCTATTAAAAGCGGGCTTTTCGGCATAATTTACGCCGACTCTATCGTTGTAAAGCGTTTTAGCGTCGCTTTGGTTATTAGCGGTACTTTTGCTATTAACGATGCTCGGGTTATCAGCGACGCTTTGGCAATTTAATTCGCCTTCGGTGTTAGTCGGAACTTCTGCTATGGGCGAAACGGTCTTATCTCTGATAAAGGGTGCGTTGACGACGATATCGAGTGCGTCTTTAGAGCCGTCGAGAACTTTTGAAACGACGGAATAAACGCTACCGTAAATTATCTGATTATTGGCAAATCTGACTTCAGCCTTTCTCGGATGCACGTTTACGTCGACTATCGAAGGATCGACGTTGATTTTTAGTACGTAAAAAGGATACTGACGCTTCATAAGGTAATTACCGTAAGCGTTTTGCACCGCCATAGATATCGTGTTATCCTGAACGTATCTTCCGTTAACGATAATCGTTTGGTAAGTTCTGTTTCCCTTATAATAATTTGCGTTACCTAAAAAACCGCTTATAAACAGTCCGTTTTTCTCTGTCGAAATTTCGTAACAATTACTTACGGCTTCTTTTCCGTAAACGCTCATAACGGCGTCTTTTAACCCGTCGCCGTACGATTGCTTAATAAGTTCGCCGTCGACGTAGTATTTAACGGCAATATAAGGATTGGCAAGTATAAGCTTTTCCATAAGAGAAGAAATTTCTTTTTCTTCCCCTTTGTCGGTTTTTAAAAACTTCAGCCTTGCGGGCGTGTTGAAAAAGAGCGAGGTAACGGTAACCGACGTTCCGTTTACACCCATAGTTTCAAGCACTTCGCCTATAACTCCGCCTTCGCAAGTTATTTTATATGCCTCGGAATTTTCCGTTTTAGAAACGATCGTCGCGTTAGAAACGGCTCCTATGCTCGCCAAAGCCTCCCCTCTAAACCCGAGCGTTTGGATAAAATCGAGATCGCTTGCCTTTTTTATTTTGCTCGTCGCATGCGGAAGGAACGCCTTTTTCAAGTCTTCCTTATCCATTCCGACGCCGTCGTCCTGAACGTGAATTTCGCCTATTCCTCCGTTTTCGACGGAAACGACGATATTATGCGCGCCCGAATCGACTGCGTTTTCAAAAAGTTCTTTAACGACGGACGAAGGTCTTTCGACGACCTCGCCTGCGGATATTCTGTTAAAGACTTCCTTTGGTAAAAGGTTAATTTTAGCCATCTACTTTTTCCTTCAGATAAGATAAAATTTCAAACGCTTTAAGTGGCGTTAGATTATTGATATCGAGTTCTTTTAAATATTTTTCGACGAAAGATTGTTTTTGTTCGACCGCAGCCCCTTCGTCGTTAAAATTTTGAGTCAAATCGTTTTTTTCGAGCATTTTTAAAATCTTTTTTGCCCGCGCGGTTACAGACTCCGGAACGCCGGCAATCGACGCTACTTCGACACCGAAACTTTTGCTTGCGCTTCCTTGGGTTATTTTTCTCAAAAAGATTATTTTGCCGTTTATTTCTTTAACGGAAATTTTAAAGTTTTTAACGCCGTCGAGTTTGTTTTCGAGTTCGCTGAGTTCGTGATAGTGGGTTGCAAAAAGGGTTTTTGCTTTTATTTCGGACGATATGTATTCAACGACCGCCCAAGCGATGGACAAGCCGTCGTAAGTACTCGTTCCCCTTCCTATTTCGTCCAAAATAAGCAAACTTTCCTTCGTTGCGTTTCTTATTATGTTGGCGACCTCAGCCATTTCTACCATAAAAGTCGACTGATCGAAAATAAGATTGTCGCTTGCGCCGACCCTCGTGAAAATCTTATCGACGAGGGGGATTTCCGCAGACTTTGCGGGAACGTAGCACCCCGCATGGGCAAGTAAAACTATAAGCGCGACTTGACGCATATACGTGCTTTTACCCGCCATATTAGGTCCCGTAATGATAGCCATTCGTGTTTCGTCGTTGTCTAATAAGGTATCGTTCGGCACGAAATTTTCCTTGCTCGTCGCCTCTACGACGGGATGACGCCCCCCTACTATGTTCAATTTTTTATCGGCAGCAAGAATCTCCGGTCTTACGTAACCGCGTTTTTTGGAAACGGTTGCAAAACTTACCAAAACGTCGAGCATGGAAAGGCATTTTGCCGTCCGTAAAAATGCGGGGATTTTTTCTATCAAAACTTTTTTAAGATTGCCGAAAATTTCGTTCTCGATTTTTATTATATTTTCGGTACTCGATAAAATATCTTCCTCGAACTTTTTAAGTTCTTCGGTTATGTATCTTTCGGCACCGACGAGTGTTTGTTTTCTTATGTAAGTATATGGCACCATATCGACGAAAGACTTGGTAACTTCGATGTAAAAACCGAAAACTTTGTTGTATCCGATTTTTAAATTTTTAATTCCAGTAGCCTCGCGTTCGCGTTGCTCCATCTCTTTTAAAATATCTTGTCCGTTGTTTTTAACCGCTCGATAGTGGTCGAGCCTCTCGTCGAAACCGTCTTTAATAAAACCGCCGTCTTTAGTGTAAGGCGGAATGTTTGCGTCGACTATCATCGAGTCGATAAGGGATGAAAGTTCTTCGTAATCGCCGAGATTCGTCGAAATGTCCTTAAGTATTTTCGACGGCATCCCCGAAAGTTGAAATTTAACGATCGGTATTAACGAAAGCGTATCGGCTATCGCCCTTGCGTCACGCGGGTTTAATATGTTGTTGGATATTCTTCCCGATAACCTTTCCAAGTCCTTTATACTCTTTAAAGAATCGGAAAGAGACTCTCTTATAAGGTTATCTTTGTAAAGATCGTCCACCCCGTCGAGGCGGTAATTTATGGCGTCGATATCGTGTAAAGGCGATGTCAAAATTTCTTTTAATTTTCTCGCACCGCCTGCGGTTTTCGTAAAATCGATTGCCCACAATAAACTTCCGTAAACCTTACCGTCCCTCATGGACTTTAAAACTTCGAGGTTTCTTTGTGCGCTCGCATCCAAAATCAAGACGTTTCCGTCGTCGTAATAGGAAAGATTTTTAATATTGCAAAGGGAATGCATCTGCGTTTCCCTAAGATAGCAAACGAGAGCCCCCGACGCCATAACGGCACAGTTTTTGTCGGAAGGAATAAAACCGTCCAACGTTGCCACCGAAAACTGTTCGAGCAAGCACTTTTTCGCAGACGAAAGGGAAAAACTTTGCTCTTTATAGGGTGAAAATTTTACGATAGTCGATTTTACGCCGTCGGCAAGGGTTTTGTAATAATCGTATGCGGCTTCGTTACAGATAATTTCAGACGGGTTAACGCGATACAAAGCATCCAAAAGTTTATCTTTAGAGGAAACTTGTTGACAGTAAAATTCACCGGTCGTAATATCAGCCCAAGAAAGGGCGTAATTTTCGCCGATATAGACGCAACAAATAAAGTTGTTGCTCTTTTCGTCAACGAGGTTGTCTTCGGTTACGGTGCCTCCCGTAACGACTTTTACGACGTCCCTTTCAACCAACCCTTTCTGGGCGCCCGGTTCGGTAAGTTGCTCGCATATAGCAACCTTTTTGCCCATCGAAACGAGTTTTGCGATGTACATATCCGCCGCATGAAAAGGTATACCGCACATAGGCGCGCGTTCTTGTAAACCGCAATCTCTCCCCGTAAGCGTTAAATCGAGAAGTTTCGACGCTTCCAACGCATCGTCGAAAAACATCTCGTAAAAATCGCCCAATCTATAAAAGACTATGCAATCGTTATACTTTTCCTTAACGGAAAGATAGTGGGTCATCATTGACGACATTTTGTTTTCTTTTGCCATTGTTTTCACCTTAAAACGCGTAGGTTTTCTCTTCTTACTTTAATCGCCTAAAACCAAATCGCCGTAGAGAGAAATTCCGTTAGCGTCGTTGATTTTTATATCGCAAAATTCGCCTACGACGTTACGGTCGGATTTAAAATACCCCATTCTGCCGTATTCGTCGCGCCCCATGTACATTCCCTTTTTCTTATCGAAGTCTTCGCAAAGTACGGTAACGGTTTTACCGACGTATTTTGCCGAGTAATTTCTCGTCTGTTCGTTGCAAAGTTCGACAAGGCGCATAATACGATCTTTTTTTACGTCTTCGGGGACTTGCCCCTCCATTTTATCGGCGACGGTTCCCTTTCTTCTCGAATACACGAAGGTAAACGCCGATGAAAAATCTGCTTCTTTGACGAGTTTTAAAGTATCTGAAAAGTCTTCCTCCGTTTCGGTGGGGAACCCTACCATAATATCCGTCGTAATTGCGCAATCGGGCATGTATTTTCTGATGAGTTTAACCTTTTCCAAATAATCTTCGGCGGTATATCTTCTGTTCATCAATTTAAGCACGCGATTGCTTCCAGCCTGCACGGGTAAGTGAACGGAATGACAACAGTGGGGATTGCTTGCCACCGCTTTAACCAAATCTTCGTTTAAATCCTTGGGGTGATTGGTCATAAAACGAAGCCTGAAGTCCCCTCTTACTTCCTTTAATTTATCGATTAAGGTTGCAAAAGAAACCTCTCCCTGTAAATCCTTTCCGTAAGAGTTAACGTTTTGACCGAGCAAAGTTACCTCTTTATATCCGAGTAAAACGAGTTTTTGAACTTCGGAAAAAATCGCTTCCATAAAACGACTCTTTTCCCGTCCCCTTACGTAAGGAACTATGCAATAGGTACAAAAATTGTTGCAACCTTGCATTATGTTTACCCAAGCGTTGGGAAAACTCGTTCTGAAAGGAGTAGTCCCTTCGTAAATTTTTCCGTTATCGTCAACGACTTTTAAGACCTTCTTTTTCGTCGAGCATCTTTCGTCCAAATAGTCGCCGAAAAGTTCGAGGTTATGGGTTCCGAAAACGATATCGACGAAGGGATAACTTTCTTTAATCTTTTCCATAACGCCGGGTTGCTGAGTCATGCAACCGCCGATGGCTATAATAAGCGACGGCTTTTGTTTTTTAAGATATTTGAGTGCGCCGAGATTACCGAGAGCGTGTTGTTCGGCATTTTCTCTTATACAGCAAGTGTTAAAAACGATAACGTCGGCTTTGTCGTTATCTTCGGTCGGAAAATACCCCTTTGCCGATAGTATACCGGCAAGTTTTTCCGATTCGTGTAAATTCATTTGACATCCGTAGGTAATTACTTTGTAAAATTTCATAGCCTGTTAATTATATAATAAAACTTATTATTTAGCAAGCCATTTGACAAGCCGATTGCCGAAATAATTAATTTTTGACCGTCGTAAATACAATATCTCGATATGCAAATACTAAAGTAGATGAAAAAATTCTTAAAAATATCCTGCCTTTCGATAATCATACTTATTTTTGCGATAGCAATAACGGGCGCAATAATTTTTTTGACACCATCTAAAACACCGCTCGATCCTAAAAAACTCGAAAGCGAAAGCCAATACATCGACTTTTACGACGAAAAAGATTTGTTGATATCGGTTACCGACGGAAAGACTTACAAAACTTGCGAAACCGAATACTCCGACCTCGTAAAAAACGCCTTTATAGCAACGGAAGACAAAAATTTTTATAAGCATAAAGGACTGGACTATAAACGAATGATCAAGGCGTTTTTCGTAAACCTAAAAAGTTTTTCGTATAAGCAAGGTGCGTCAACTATAACCCAGCAACTGATCAAAAACACTCACTTATCAAATCAAAAAACAATTGCAAGAAAAATCGACGAAATCAAACTTGCCGTTAAACTCGAAAAAAACTATTCCAAAGACAGAATCATAACGATGTACCTAAATACCATTTATTTCGGCGAAAACACTTTCGGGTTATATAATGCTGCTAAACATTACTTCGATTTATATCCGAACGACCTTTCCGTTGCCCAAGTGGCGACGCTTGCGGGGATAATTTCGGCACCGTCAAAGTTAAACCCAAATCAAAATGCCGAACTTTGCCTTAAAAAACGAAATAAAGTAATAGAAGCGATGTATAGTCAGGGATACATCGACGAAAATCAAAGACAAAAAGCATTAAACGAGAAACTTTCGGTTGTCAAAAAAAGCGAAGAACCTTACGAGTCATATATAAAAGCATGTCTTTGCGAAATAGAAAACGAGTACGGAATATCCCCTTACTCGTTAAAACATTGCAAAGTTTTGACATACTATAATCCTTTATTACAAAAGGAATTATCAGATTACGAAAATAGTAGCGACTATCAAGCAATCGTTTTGGACAACAAAAACGCAGGCATTTCGGCTTACTTTTCGACCGTCGGAGAATTGTCGAGAGATATTGCGTCGTTAGGAAAGCCTTTATACGTATACGCGCCCGCAATAGAAGAAAACTATTTGACCAAATATACTAAAATTACCGACGAGCCTTGCAATTTCGACGGTTACGAACCTAAAAATTACGGCAATAAATATTACGGAAGCGTAACGGTTAACGACGCAGTTAAATACAGTCTTAACGTTCCCGCCGTAAAAACGCTGGAATGTATCGGCGTAAAAAAAGCAAAATATTACGCCGAAAAACTCGGCTTTTCTATAACAAACGAAGGGTTGTCATTGGCACTCGGAAACCTCGGTGAAGGCGCAAAACTAAAAACGATAGCGGGGGCGTATTCAACGTTTGCGAACTTCGGAGAATATAAAAAACCGCATTTTATAAGAAAAATAGTGTCTGACGGCAAAGTTTTACGAAACGCAGTTCCTGAAAAAGTAAAAGTGTTTTCTCCGTCGACCGCAAGCGTTATTAACGAAATATTGCAAGAAACGGCAAAAAGCGGAACGGCAAAAAAATTATCTTACTTGGACTTTTCTATTTGTGCAAAAACCGGCACAAACGGCGTCGGTGAAAACAATTACGATTGTTATTCGGTGGGATATACCACAAAAAACACGATTGCCGTTTGGCTCGGAAACAAAGACAACTCCCCCGTTAAAAAGGAAACGGGTTCTAATACGCCTACCGCACTCGTCGGAAAATTTGCGGAATTTTTGTATGCAACCGATAAGCCCGACGACTTTAAGAGTAAAGATTTGAATAAAGTGCTTATAGATAAAATTTCGTACGAAAAGGACGGCAAAATTTTGCTTGCCGATAAAAACTCACCCGAAAGATACACTTTGGAATTTGACCTTTCGGATAAATCGATGCCGAATACCGTAAGCACTCGGTTTTCTTCCTTTGACGAATTGTCCGTAACGGTTAAATTAAAGGATAACGTCGTGTCTTTCGAATGCGATATTCCCGAGTACGCTCGGGTTAGCATATTACGGTCGTATAACGGCAAGGAAACGACGATATACGACGGAAGAGAATACCATGAAGACGAACTTAAAACAAGCGGTTTGTACGACTACCGTTGCGTATATACGATTAAAGGAAAAAGCGAAATAAAAAGCGAAAAAATCAAGTTAAAAAGCATTTACTTCGACGATAAAAAAGTCGCCGAAGAGAACTCCGACGACAGACCCACCGACTGGTGGATAAATTAAGCTTGCAAACCTTCGCTTATGCCCATCAAAATTATACCGATTACGACAAGTACAACCATGATAAATTTTTTGAGCGACAATTTTTCTTTGAGGAAGATGCGTGAGAATATTACCGAAAAAATGCAATACGAACCGACTATGGGAACGGAAATAACTGAATTCTCGGCTATCGCGAAAATGTAGAAAAATTGTCCGCCCGTTTCAAATGCGGCAGCCATAAGTTTGAATTTATCCGATTTAAAATCGAATTTTTGTTTCTTGATTATGAGTACGATAAAGCAAACGACGGCGCAAATGAAGAAAGTCAACTCGTAAGAAATAAGTGCGGCGTCTTCGGCAATAAGTTTTAATTGTTCCAAAACGACGGCGTCGCCGAAAGTTCCCATTGCGTCGATTATGCAGTATAAAATCGGGAAAAGTATTGCCAAAACGCTGACGGTATACTTTTTATCGCTTTCGACCAAAGGTACGTAGTCGTCTTCGCTCTTTTCTATAATGCCCATTCCTATAATACCGGCAAAAACGAGAACGATTGCAATTATGTCGAAAACGGTAATTTGGGCTTGGAAAACAATCAAAAGCAACAGTACTACGAGCGCACCCGAAGCGTTCTGAACGGGCGACGCAACCGATAAGTCAAGGTATCTGAGCCCCTTATAGCCTATTGCCATCGAAATTATGTACATTGCCGAAACGGGCAAATACGTAAGAACGTCTTTAAAAGTAAAAGATACGTGATTAATAAGTCCGTATATAAGGGCGTGTACGCCCATTACCAAACCTACCGCAACCACGATTTTCATCGGACTGTACTTATCTTCGGCAACAGTGCCTTTTTTGTAAAAAAGATCGGCTGCACCCCACAACAGCGCAGTTAAAAGGGCAAAAGCAAACCACCACATCAGTATTCACCTCTTAATTTTTATATTCGTCATTGATTTCGGACGTAAAATGATTTTTTTCTTCGTTACCGCCTTGACAGGCTTTACAGTTACCGCTACACGAACCGCAAGACTGGTTTCTGTTTAAAAAAGCGTCCATAAAGGCGTCTTTATTGAAATCCATAAGTTTCATGTTCGGATCGAAACTCTTCAAAAAAGGCATTTCGCTACTGTAATTTTTTACGTCGAAAGCATATGAAAGGGCTGAAACTTCGCTCTTATAGGAAACGGCAAGTTCCAACGTTTTCTTTCTCGCGTTTTCTATAACTTGCTTTTCCGTCGCAGTAAAATCCTTTTCCTTTGCTTTGACTAAATCCATCGCAAGAGAACATTTAGCGTCTATTTGTTTTCTGATTTCCGCCATCTCGGTAAAAACTTCGAGATTCTTCTTTGCTATTTCCGACAAAACGGCATTCAACTCGTCTTTCTTTAAAGCACGGGTTTCGTCGTCTTTGGCTTCGACGAATTCGACTTTTACGGTTTCGAGTTTTTCTTTAAGTGCTACCATTTCGGGCTTACCGTCGAATTCCGCGCGCAAATCCATCGCGCGTTTTTTTAACTCTTTTATTTCTCTGTCGAGTTCGGCGTATTCTTCACCTAACATCTCTTTAAGTTTATTGACGAGATCGGTTTTTGCCGTATCGAAAATATCGCAAACTTTCTCAAAATACTTATTGTTGAGTTCGTTTAAAAGTTGCTCGTAATCGTTAACGTTGTTTGGTTCCATTTTTCACCTTAAAAAAGAAAATAATTACCTCGCCGAAAGCGAGGCGAAAATTATAGGTTTTGCAAATAATATACTTCTTCTTTAGAAAGTTTTCTTACGTCGCCTCGGTCAAGCCCGTGTAAAGTCAAATCCCCTATCTTTATGCGTTTTAAGAAATCTACGTTTATCCCTACGCTTTCGAACATGCGCCTTACCTGACGATTTTTGCCCTCGGTTATCGTAACGTGAAGTTTAGTAAAATTTTGATTTTCTTCAATAACTTTAACGTTTGCTTTTTTTGTTTTCACGCCGTCGAGATAGATGCCACCGCGAAGTTTAGACAAAGCGTTTTCATTCATTTTACCTTCGATTCTTACAAGGTAAGTTTTCGGTATTTCGTTCCTCGGATGGGTTAGACGATTTGCAAGTTCGCCGTCGCTGGTTAAAATCAAAAGCCCCTCGGTGTCGTAATCGAGCCTGCCGACGGGATAAACCCTTCCGGCGTTTTGAGGCAAAAGGTCCATAACCGTTTTTCTGCCTTTATCGTCCTTAACCGTAGTAACGTATCCCTTGGGCTTGTTCATTATGTAATACTCCCACTTGGTTTTAAGTGAGATTTCCTTGCCGTCGACGGTTACGACGTCGTCAAGTTCGACCTCGTCGCCGAGTTTGCAAATTTTTCCGTTTACCTTAACTCTGCCTTCTTCGATAAGTTTATCGGACGCACGCCTTGACGCCACGCCCGAGTCAGCCAAATATTTGTTAATTCTCATAAAAAACTCCAACGCGCTAAAACGCCGTCAAGCGCTTCGTCGTAAGTTAATCGGTTGTCGGTATATATACTATACAATTTTATGGAAAAAATCAAGTCTTTATCAATAAAAACTTGCAAATTTCCGAGCAGATTTCCCTCTTTAACGGGATAATTTAGGCATTTTACAGGTTCAAAAACTATTTTTGCACTTTTCGTTTCGGCATTACTAAGTGGCAAAGTAAGCGATTTATCGAGGAAAACGGCATACTTTTTAGTAGCCGACGGGCAATCGAATAAAGCGATTTCACCTACTTTATCTCCGACGTTAAGCAAAGTCGTCAAGCTATAATCGTAAAAACTCGAGTCCAAAAGTTCCTGCGTTCTTTGGTACATCGAAGGACAGTTAAGAACGACCGACACAAGTCGCATCCCTTTCTTTTTTGCACTCGTAACGAGGCATCTGCCCGCTTTTTTGGTGTACCCCGTTTTGATTCCGTCCGCCCCGTCGTAGGTTGACAACATTTTGTTCTTGTTTACGAAAGTGTGCGAGTTTATGGTTATTTTTTTAGTCGATACTATCTTTTTAAAAGTTTCGTTTTTTAAAGCGTAGCATGAAATAAGGGCTAAATCGTAAGCCGTCGAGTAATGATTTTCGTCATGAAGCCCGTGCGGATTAACGAAAGAAGAATTACACGCCCCGCATTTTCGTGCAAGTTCATTCATCATTTTAGAAAAATTATCGATTGTTTTTCCGACGTGAATAGCAAGCGCGTGGGCGGCGTCGTTACCGGAACGCATCATAAGACCGTATAAAAGTTCTTCCACGGTGCAAACGTCGCCTTCTTTTAAGTAAATGCTCGAACCTTCTATCCCGACGCTTTCTTTTGTAATTACAACCTTATCGTTTAAATTCGAGTTTTCCAAAACGGTAATCGCCGTTACGATTTTTGTCGTACTCGCAATCGGCATTTTTTGGTTTTCGTTAGACTTTTTAAGTACTCTTAAACTGTCTGCTTCCATTACCGTTTCCGCCGTGCAGTTTGCGTTTGAGGTAATAGCGTCCGTCTTAAAAAACGAAATTACGTTAATCGTAATAAGTGTAAAAATCACGCTTATAATAATCAATTTTTTAGATTTTTTCATTTTTATCTCCGACCAAATTCAGTATAGCGTCGATTGTTTTATCCATATAAGTTTCGGGAAGCGAAACAAACTTTACACCTTTTTTGGATTCAACCAAAAAACCGAAAGGTTTCATGGATACGACCCCTCCTTCGGCGTTTGATTTAGGATAACTTTTGTTAGGGCTTAAAACTTTAATCTTGCCGTATTCCCCCACGCCTTCTATAAAGCCTAACGTCAATTTTGAAACGGGAATAATCACCGTACCGAAGGAAGTAATTATAGGATCTCCTATTACGACGTTGGGCGTAATGTATTTTGCCATGTTGTCGAGCAAGTCTTTTTTAGTCGTATAATTATTATTTTTCATTTCTCACCGCCGTTTTAATAAATAACACGATACCCGAAAATAAAGTAGTCATAAATTTTAGCCTATAATAAATTTTAAGGTAATCGTCTTTTCCTAAGTATATAATAGATTTTATTTTTAAAAAATCTTTTTCCGTCGTTATAAAAGGACATAGCAAATTGCTTGCGACGGTAATTACGCCTGCAAGATTGCAATATTCGGGAGTAAACGGAAAGCTTGTTACAAGACAAGAAGACAATACTTCAAAATGTTTTTTATCTCCCGATTTTAACTTAAACTTTCCCATGTCCGACTTATTAAATAGCCTCGCACGTTTATTAGAATAATGTATTATAATGTCCCCTCCGTATTTCTCTATAAAACCTCCTACGATTTTAATTATTTTAAAAAGGTAAACCGAAAAACTCAATCTTTTACTTTCACCGTCAAAGTATACATAAACGCTTAACCGTAAGGGAAAAAACAGTATAAGGATTATTACGGCAAACAAAAAAACAGGCATAATTACTTACACCTATTTTTTGCAATGAAAATCTATTTATGCGCACCGATGAGTTTATGCGATTAATCTTTTCCATACGAAAGGAAATCGACGAAACAAGCGGTGCTTGTTTATTTGCTATGCTCGTTTATTTGCTATGCTCGTTTATTTGTATAGTTTGGAAACGCCCGTTTTAATTGCGGCTTCCTTAACCTTTTTAGCAACCGAATCGTGCGCTTTTTGATCGAAGGCGTACGGTAAAATATACTCTCTCGACAACTGCTCGTCCGAAACGCATTCGGCAATTCCGATAGACGCCGCCATCATCATTTCAGTATTTACGGTAGTCGCTCTTGCATCCAATGCACCCCTGAAAAGTCCGGGGAAAACAAGAACGTTGTTTATCTGGTTTGCGTATTGAGAGGAACCCGTACCGACGATATACGCACCGGCATCCAAAGCGTCTTCGGGCAAAATTTCGGGAACGGGATTGGCGCAGGTAAACAAAATTGCATTGTCCGCCATAGAACGAACCATATCTTTGGTAACGCAATTTGCGACGGAAACGCCTATCAAAACGTCTGCTCCTTGCATTGCAACGTCAAGTTTACCTACGAGTTTTCTCGGGTTGGTTATTTTAGCAAGTTCTCTTTGTGCGGAGTTGAATTTATCGGAATCTTCTATAATACCGCGACTGCTTAACGCTACTATGTCTTTTACGCCGAAATTCATTAAAAACTTGGCTATAGCGGTACCTGCGGCACCTGCGCCGTTAACGACAACTTTAAGATCTTCCATCTTTTTACCGACAAGTTTTAAGGCGTTTATAAGTGCCGCCGCCGTTACGATTGCGGTGCCGTGTTGGTCGTCGTGAAAAACGGGAATATCGAGTTCTTCTTTTAATCTCGTTTCGATTTCAAAGCAACGAGGAGCCGATATGTCTTCCAAATTTATTCCGCCGAATGAACCCGACAAAAGTTTAATGGTTTTAATGATTTCTTCGGTGTCCTTCGACTTAATGCATAAAGGATAGGCGTCGACACCGCCGAAAGTTTTAAACAATGCGCACTTACCTTCCATAACGGGCATACCGGCTTCCGGACCGATGTCGCCTAAACCCAAAACGGCAGTACCGTCGGTTATTACGGGAACGGTATTCCAACGTCTCGTAAGTTCAAAACTTTTTTCGACGTCTTCGTGTATAGCCATACAAGGTTCGGCAACGCCCGGGGTATAGGCAAGCGATAATTTCTCTCTCGTATCTACTTCCACTCTCGGAAGGATTTCTATTTTGCCCTTCCATTCTGCGTGTTTTTTTAATGATTCTTCTCTTATATTCATAAATATGTCTCCGTTAAACTATTCGTTTATTCGTTATCTTGATTTATTCGTTATCTTGATTTATTCGTTATCTTGATTTATTCGTCGTCATCGTCCTCTTCGTCCTCGGCGGACAAAACGGTGTAATTTTCCCCTTCCAAGAAATCGGGAACGTCTTCTTCGATATCGGGGAATTCAAATTCTTCGAGTTTTTCATCGTTGACTTCCCCTCTCGTTTTAATAGATGAAACATCTATCTCTTGCGGGTTATCCGATTTACCTTCGACGTATTCGGGCTTCTTATACAAATAAGTATCTCCCGTTCCCGTCGACATTCTGATGCGTGCCATCAATTCGTCGTAGTCCGGCAATTCGTCCAAAGAGGATATTTGAAAGCGTTTTAAAAATTCGTCGGTCGTGCCGAAAAGCACGGGGCGCCCGACCGCGTCTTTTCGCCCTACGACCTCTATAACCTTCATTTCGAGCAGTTTTTGAATTGCGTACTCGCTGTTACCTCTTATCTCCTCGAGGTCAAGCCTCGTAACAGGTTGTTTATAGGCAATGATAGCCGCCGTTTCGAGCATGCTTTTAGAAAGTTCCCTTTCCCTTATCGGGTTCAAAACGAGGGAAACCTGTTCGGCGTTTTTAGGGTTTGAGGAAAACTGCAATTTGTTGTTGAAAATCAACAAATTTATACCGCAAGAATCGGAATATTTTTCTTGCAGTTCCTTTGCCGCCTTTAAAATTTCTCTGTCCGTATAATCTATTCTTTCGGAAATATCGCTTATTGCGACGGCTTTTCCGCTTACGAATAAAATAGACTCAATTATACTCGTCAATTTCTCCAATTTCTTCACTCCTGTCAGGGTTTAAAAATATAGTAATATCGTCGTAAATGGCTTTTTGTTCTACCAAAATGTATTGATGCTTCAAAAGTTCGAGCATTGCCTGAAATGTAGTAATTAACTCGTTTTTGGTGTAATACCTCGTAAACAACTCAAAAAAACTACAACTCTCTCTCTCCGAAAGAGTTTCTTTTATAAATTCGATTTTATCCCTAACGGTAAAAACTTCCTTAGGAATACTTTTATCGGTGGTTCTGTTTACCTCTCTTATGTCGACCTGTTCCATAAGCTTCGTAAACGCTTTTATAAGCCCTTGAAGGGTAAAATCTTTATAGACGATTCTTACGTCGAAAGCGGAATCGTCGGGTTCCTTATAAAATCTGTCGACCGTTTCTATTTCTTTAAGTTGTTCGGCTTTTTCCTTGAAAATCTTATATTCTTCGATCTTTCTTATCAAGGCTTCCTTGGGGTCTTCTTCGGTTTCCTCGGGTTCGAGCGACGGCAATACCGAACGGGCTTTGATATCCAAAATGGTTGCCGCCATCGCTAAATATTCGCTTGCTTTTTCGATATCGAGCCTATCGACCGATTGAATGTATTCCAAAAACTGCTCGGTAACTTCGGACACGAAAATGTCTTTAATTTCGATTTGCGCTTGTTTTATAAGGTATAGCAAAAGGTCGAGCGGTCCGTCAAAGTTTTCAAGCTTGGTATTATAATCGACAACCGACTCGAATTTATCTATATTAACTTTTTTCTTATCGCTTGTAGCCACTTTTTCCCTCAATAATTAAATGAATAAACTAAAAATCCAATTCCAAAACGCCATTATCGGGAATTGCACCCATGCCGTCAAAACGTTCATTAAAAAGCCGAACAAATCAACGTACGCCAATTGAGGAATATATTCCGTCAACCAGTTTATCACAAGCAGTACGAGTAGGCAAATATAGCCGTACTGACGCAAAAAGCGCACGAATTTGTTATTCGGTTTTTTGTAAAAAATAACCTCAACCACCCTGAAACCGTCAAGCGGGAACACGGGTATAAGGTTGAATACGAGAAGATTTATATTTATTACGAATATGTAATAAAGCGTCAGACGCAAAAGTACGACGGCAAGGTTTAAGAAATTACTGTCAAGCCCCGCCGGCACAAATTTAAACACAAGTAGATATACGGGATAGAACAAGAACGCTAAAATAAGGTTCATTGTTACGCCCGCTATCGATACGAAAAAATAGTCACGCCTTAAATGCTTAAAGTTATACGGATTAATCGGCACGGGTTTTGCCCAACCGAACCTTGCGACCAAAAGCATAACAAGCCCGACGACGTCGAAATGCGCAAACGGATTAAGCGTTAATCTTCCTTGAATTTTAGGGGTATCGTCACCCGATTTATACGCCACGAAAGCGTGGGCAAACTCGTGTGCGGGCATGGCAACTAAAATTGCGAGAAACAATGCCACGTAAGATATAATTCTTTCTGTCATAACATTATTATTTTATCTTAAAAGGAAAAAAAAAGCAAGAAAAATCACTTTTCTTGCAATACAATTTGTTACGATATCGTAAAGATTTGGCAAATTATGTCGGGTTATTTAAATCGGTTCCCTTATTTTTGCGTTTGAAAGAATTTATCTGGCACAAAACTATTGCGGTAAACATAAGCAAACAACCCAAAAATTGCATAGGCGTTTCGTTGATTTTATTTCCCTTTATCAAACACGCCAATACGTCGAACAACAGCGCAAAGGCAGATTCAAATGACAACAAAAGGGAAACGACTGCGGGATTCGTCCCCTTTTGCGCTATTATTTGCAGGGTGTAACCTATCGCACTCGAACAAACGCCGAGGTACAAAAGTGGCAAAACGGCATCTTTAAACCCCGAAAAATTTACGGTTTCTGAACATAGAGAAATAATACCCGAGACTATTCCCGTTACCAAAAATTGCGCACAAGATAATTTTACTCCGTCGACAAAGCCAACGAAATAATCTACGAACATAATTTGCAAGGCAAAAAACAAAGCCGAAAAAATTAAATACAGATATGCCAATCTAAAATTCATCGTTTGAATTTCGCATATAAAAGCAAGACCGACGACGGCAAAAACTACGGATATCCAAACGTTTAAGCCGACCTTCTTTTTTAAAAACACTCCTAAAATCGGCACCAAAACCATATAAAGAGTGGTTATAAACGCCGCCTCGCCCGAAGCCGCACCTTCGTTTATACCGAGTTGCTGAAAATTAACCGCCGCACAAAGAGACAGTCCGCAACAAACCCCGCCGATTAACAAATACTTTTTGTTAACAGGTTTAATTTCCGCTTTTTGCGCTTTTTTAACGCAAGTAAAACAGATATCGACTACGAAAAGGGCGATAACGGCAATAATGCTTCTTGCAAAATTTATAAAAAAAGGCGGAAAAAGGTTGCTTAAATTACCTTGCGCCAAAAATGCGGCACCCCATATAGCCGCAGTTAGCACAGGTAAAATAAATTGACGGGCGCTTTTACTCATATTAAGCCCCTCCTTTAAAGAAAAATTACACCGATTAAAGTTAGTCGGATAAAGTTACCTAAAATAAAAAATAAGCCCCGACGTAAACAGCCAAGACGAGCAACCGACGAATACATCGTCGATATCTTTTATTATTTTATTATATCGTCGCCCTATTGTCAAGTATAAAACAGTCTCATATTCCATAAACGAGTTCCGTATCGCGTAAAATGTTTAATCTTTACCTTAATATTACTCAAAATAACCGAGTTTGCACAAAAAAAGCCGAATTTTCAAACGATAGATTTGATTTTTAAAGTTAATTATGCTAATATTTTTACGTTAAGAAAGTTAAAAGAGGTAACTATGTCCATAAATTATACTCACCTTAAACTTCAGGATAAAATTATATACGACGCAATCAAACAAGAAACGGCAAGACAAAAAAACACTATCGAACTTATCGCAAGCGAAAATTTTACTTCACGAGCGGTTTTAGAGGCAATGGGTAGCGTTTTAACCAACAAGTATGCCGAAGGCTACCCTTCCAAACGCTACTACGGCGGTTGCAAGTTTATAGACGTCGTCGAATCCGCTGCAATCGAAAGATTGAAGAAGTTATACGGTGCCGAACACGCAAACGTTCAACCACATAGCGGTGCAAGCGCAAACTTTGCGGTATATTTTGCCCTCTTATCCCCCGGCGATACCATAATGGGCATGAGTTTATCCCACGGCGGACACCTCACCCACGGTTCGCCCGTAAATGTAAGCGGTAAATATTTTAATATCGTACCATACGGCGTAAACCCCGAAAGCGGTTTGATAGATTACGACGAAGTCTATAATCTTGCCCTCGAAACGAAGCCTAAACTGATAGTGGCGGGTGCAAGCGCATACCCGAGAGCCATCGATTTTGCAAGATTCAAAAAAATTGCCGACAGCATCGGTGCCTATTTGATGGTCGATATGGCGCATATTGCGGGACTTGTCGCGGCGGGGCTTCATCAAAGCCCTATACCGTACGCCGACGTAGTAACTAGTACGACGCACAAAACTTTAAGAGGTCCTCGCGGAGGCATTATTTTATGCAAGGAAAAGTTTGCAAAACAAATAGATAAAGCCGTTTTCCCGGGGACGCAGGGCGGACCTCTCGAACACGTTATAGCGGGTAAAGCCGTTGCTTTCGGCGAAGCGTTGACCCCCGAGTTTAAGTCTTACCAAAAACAAATAATTTTAAACGCCGATGTAATGGCAAAAGAGTTTATTAAAAACGGAATTAAACTTGTTTCGGGCGGAACGGACAACCACCTTATGCTTCTTGATTTTTCCGACACAGACGTTACAGGTGCGGAAGTAGAAAGTCTTTTGGAAAAAGCAAACATTACGGTAAATAAAAACACCGTTCCCAACGAAAAACGTAAACCCACGGTGACGAGCGGTGTAAGAATCGGCACCCCTGCCGTTACGACCAGAGGAATGAAGGAAACCGAAATGATTGAAATCGCCGACATGATTTCCGACGTCGTAAAAAACGGCGAATCGGCAATTGATAGAACGAAAAAAGCCGTCGCCGACCTTTGCAAACGTTTCCCTTTGGATTATTAAGCCGTCATTTTCATCACTTTTGTAAAATGCGGTGCGGTCGGACACGGCGGAAGAATCGTTCTATAATATTGCACCTATTTATATTTCTTTCTCTCTATCGATCGGTCTTAGCCTACGAAGGATCAAACCGATAGCACGCTGTATAAAACAGTACGTTGCGCCACGATATTCAGACTACGCATGTGCTTTTAAATGCTACGCACGAGCGGAGGGCAAAATTTTGCCCTCCGCTTTTAAAATTGCCACCTAAACGGTCTTTTATAAATTTGCTTGTTTTCTCACGTCGTCCGCATATATATTTACTTGAATTTCGGTGCAAAGAATACTTTTTAAACGCTATTTAATTGATTGCCCGAATAATTTTATTCGCCGGTTTTGATACGTAATTTTTTATTGCAAAGGGCAAAAGCCGAGTAACAAAGGATGCTCGTATAAAAAACGTCAACTTAGATATAGCGTAAACCTAAGGTTTTTAAAAGCGAAAAATCGTTTTCGTTGATTTTTTAGGTTTTAAACGAAAAAACGTTCTTTTAGATTTTTTAGGTTTTAAAACAAACGTTTTTTTAGATTTTTTAGGTTTTAAAACAAAACAAACGTTTTTTTAGAGCGAAAGAAAGTTTTTTTTGAATTTTTTTAATCGTTTACTAAAAATGGCGAAAAAACGATTGATTTTTAAGTCTTCGTGTGTTATCATATACAAGGTAACACGCCACGGGGGTATAGCTCAGTTGGTAGAGCGCTTGAATGGCATTCAAGAGGTCGCCGGTTCGACCCCGACTATCTCCACCAATAAAAAAAGATAGGTTTTAACCTATCTTTTTTTATTGGTGTCAAGATACAAAGGGGTTACGACGCTTATCCGATTTTATTGTTATTATACCAACTTTATTGCGTCGTTCCCCGTCTATTTGCTTTTTTAAAAAGCAAATATTTGCCGAGGGCTCACGCTTGCGGGATACGGCAATCTATCTCCACCAAATTTTTCAGTTTTACATTTCCCTATTTTTCATCTCTTGTTTTAGCCTATCTTTTTTTTATTGGTGTCAAGATATGTCGTGGTTACGACGCTTTATATTACTTTATAATTTTGCACAAGTTTATCATATAGTTATTTGATGATTTACCGAAAATTCTTGCGCGTCGTTCCCCGTCTATTTGCTTTTTTAAAAAGGAGAAGTTTATTATGAAAAACGAAACAAAAATTAACGAAAACAAAAAAGTAGCCGCTTATATACACCGATTAAGTCATATTTACTTCTATTTTAATTAGCCATATTACGTTTATTTTAATATGCTCTTTAAAAATTGACCCGTGTAACTACCGTCAACTTCGGCAACCTCTTCCGGGGAACCTTGGGCGATTACTCTACCTCCGCCATCCCCGCCTTCGGGACCGAGATCGATGATATAATCGGCAATTTTTATTACGTCGAGGTTATGCTCGATCACCACTATCGAATTGCCGTTATCTCTTAATTTATACAAAATATCGATAAGTTTCGATACGTCGTAAGAATGTAGACCCGTTGTCGGTTCGTCGAGTATATAAAGGGTTTTACCCGTCGCACGCTTGCTTAATTCGGTTGCAAGTTTAACCCTTTGCGCCTCACCGCCAGAAAGAGTGGTTGCCGGTTGACCTAACTTTATATAACCGAGACCGACGTCTTGAAGGCACTTGACTTTACTGTATATTCTTTGAATATTTTCAAAGTAAATAACTGCCTCGTCAACGGTCATATCGAGAACATCCGATATGTTTTTACCCTTGTAAGTTACCTGCAAAGTTTCACGGTTATAACGCTTGCCCTTGCATACTTCGCAAGGTACGAAAACGTCGGGCAAAAAGTTCATGGGTATTTTTATGATGCCGTCGCCTTGACAGTGTTCGCACCTGCCACCCGATACGTTAAAAGAAAATCTTCCCGGTCCGTAACCGCGCTCTTTAGCATCAGGCGTGGCGGCAAAAAGTTCGCGTATATATCCGAAAACGCCTGTATAGGTTGCAGGATTGGATCTTGGAGTTCTGCCGATGGGCGATTGATCTATATTGATGACTTTATCGAAATTTTCCAAACCCTCGAGTGATTTCAAACCGTCGTATTTAAAGTTTCCGTGCATTAGCCCCGCATTTACGGCGGGATACAAAGTTTCGTTTATAAGACTCGATTTACCGCTTCCGGATACCCCCGTAATTGCACATATCAGTCCTACGGGAATATTTACGTCTATATTTTTTAAGTTGTTTTTTGTTGCACCTTTTATGAATAAATATCTACCGTCGGGCTTTTTACGGAACTGCGGTACGGCAATTTTTCGCCTTCCCGCCAAATAATCGCCGGTTATCGAACCTTCGGTTGCGGCAATGTCTTCGGGGCTACCCGTAGCAACTACCGAACCGCCGTGAATTCCCGCCTTCGGTCCTATATCGACGATAAAGTCGGCGGCACGAATGGTGTCTTCGTCATGTTCGACGACGATAAGCGTGTTTCCGATATCGCGAAGATTTTTTAAGGTACCGAGAAGTTTTTCGTTATCCCTTTGGTGAAGTCCAATAGACGGTTCGTCCAAAATATATAAAACGCCGGTAAGTCCGCTACCTATCTGTGTCGCAAGACGGATTCGCTGAGATTCCCCACCCGATAAAGTTGCCGCCGAGCGTGAAAGGGTTAGATAATCAAGCCCTACGTTAATTAAAAAATTCAGTCTTGCTTTTATTTCTTTTATAATCGGGTTAGCAATTATTTGTTGGGTTTCGGATAGCAAAAGTCCGTCTATAAGCCCGTAAACGGCACTTATTGACTTACTGCAAAGTTCGTCGATATTAACACCGCCGACGGTAACGGACAGTGCGGTATCGGATAATCTTTTGCCTTTACATTTGGGACAAGGGGTGGTGACCATATACTTTTCGAGTTCGCTACGTATATAATCGCTCGTCGTTTCTTTGTATCGTCTTTCAAGGTTTGGTATTATACCCTCGTAACGTGACATGAATTTCCCGGATGAAGTCCTCGTGGAATAACTGACTTCTATCTTTTCGCCGTCGTTGCCGTATAAAAGTAACTTAATGATATCTTCGGGCAAATCTTTTACGGGGGTGTCAAGACTGAAACCGTAACGCTTGGACAGTGCACGGAACATCATTTCGGACATTTTGCCCGTGTCCATGTTCCAACCGCTTACCGTCATTGCGCCTTCGTTCAAAGATTTATTCCAATCCTTAACGACTTTGTCTACGTCGAAAGATTCTTTAAAACCAAGCCCGGAACATTCGGGACATGCACCGTAAGGATTATTGAACGAAAAAAGCCTCGGTTCGAGTTCTTCTATCGATATACCGCAATCGGGGCAAGCGTATTTTGTCGAATAGGTCGTCGTGACGCCGTCGCATTCTATGGAAACCAAACCTTCGGATAGTTTTACTGCCGTTTCGATACTGTCCGACAGGCGTTTGTCTATGCCGTCTTTTATAACGAGCCTGTCCACGACGAGATTTATGGTGTGTTTAATGTTTTTTTCGAGTTTGATATCGTCGGTCAGTTCGTAAACGACTCCGTCAATCTCAACCCTTACGAACCCGCTTTTTTTATACTGCATAAGTTCGTTTTTAAACTCGCCTTTTCTGCCTCTTACGACGGGGGCGTTTACGAGTATTTTAGATCTTTCGGGTAAAAGTTTAATTTTATCGACTATTTGATCTACCGTTTGACGGGCTATTTCTTTACCGCATTTAGGACAATGCGGTACGCCTATTCTTGCGTATAATAATCGCAAATAATCGTATATTTCGGTAACGGTACCGACTGTTGAACGGGGATTATTGTTGGTGGTTTTTTGATCGATTGCAATCGCAGGCGACAGACCTTCTATTCTGTCCACGTCCGGTTTTTGCATTTGTCCTAAAAACATGCGGGCGTAACTCGACAAACTTTCCATATACCTTCTTTGCCCTTCGGCAAAAATTGTATCGAAAGCAAGCGTTGATTTTCCGCTTCCCGAAAGCCCGGTAAAAACTACTAATTTCTCTCTCGGAATATCGAGGTCGATGTTTTTTAAATTGTTTTCGCGTGCACCGCGAATGGTAATATAATTTTTCATTAATACTCGTTATTTTCGTATTTTTTTCTTTAATTCGGTTATCGTATCTCTGATTTCGATACAACGCTCGAAATCAAGACTTTGAGAAAACACCTTTAAAAGCCCTTTCAGTCTTTCGATTTCCTGAGGAATATCCTGCATTTTGATATCGCCGACTTTATTTGCTTTCTTGGTGATTTCGAGATTGCTTCTGACTTCTTTAATTATGGTTTTCGGCACTATGCCGTGTTCTTCGTTATAGGCTTGTTGAGTTTTTCTTCGCCTTGCCGTTTCGTCGATGGCTCGCTTCATACTGCCGGTAATCACGTCGGCGTACATTATTACTTTGCCCTCGGCGTTTCTCGCAGTTCTTCCGACCGTTTGTATAAGAGCCGTATCGCTACGTAAAAAGCCTTCTTTGTCGGCGTCTAAAATGGCGACGAGTTTTACCTCGGGAAGGTCAAGCCCCTCACGCAATAGGTTTATTCCGACCAAAACGTCGACTTCGCCCGTGCGTAACTCGTTGATTATGTCGATACGTTCTAAAGTATCGATGTCGCTGTGCATGTAACGCACTTTATGCCCGTGCTCTTTTAAATAGTCGGTAAGGCTTTCGGACATCTTTTTCGTAAGCGTGGTAACGAGTACTCTTCCGCCCGCTTGCACAGTTTTTATTATTTCGTCGTTAAGGTCGTCTATCTGCCCTTCGGTTTTTCTGACTTCGATTATCGGATCGAGTAGCCCCGTCGGACGAATAAGTTGCTCCACAGTTTGGTCGGATAAATTCAATTCGTAGGGGTTCGGTGTTGCCGAAACGCAAATTATCTGAGAAATTCTTTGCTCGAATTCCTCGAATTTAAGAGGTCTGTTGTCAAACGCGCTTTTTAGCCTGAACCCGTAATCGACGAGATTTGTTTTTCTCGATCTGTCGCCGTTATACATTGCCCTCAGTTGAGGCAACGTCATATGGCTTTCGTCGACTATTATCAAAAAATCTTCGGGAAAATAATCGAGTAAGGTAAACGGCGGTTCGCCGGGCGATCTTCCGTCAAAGTATCTGCTGTAATTTTCCACACCGCTGCAATAACCGATTTCGGACATCATTTCGATATCGTAATTTGTGCGTTGCAAAAGCCTTTGCGCTTCCAATAACTTACCTTGACTTTTTAAGTCTTCCACCTCGATTTCCATATCCTTGCGAATTTGTTCTAATGCAAAACTTAATTTTTCGCTTCCGACGGCGTAGTGGGAGGCGGGGAATATCGCGGCGTGATTAAGTTCGGAAATCACGTTGCCCGTAACGTAATCCGTTTCGCAAATTCTATCGATTTCGTCACCGAAAAACTCGACACGTATAACCGTTTCCGAGTTTGAGGCGGGAAAAATATCTATCGTATCTCCGCGAACCCTAAAAGAAGAACGTTGAAAATCGATATCTCGCCTTTCGTATTGAATCGAAACGAGTTTACGTATAAGTTCGTCGCGGGATATTTCCATACCCGGGCGCAAGGATACCGACAAACGGTAATACTCTTCGGGCGCACCCAAGCCGTATATACATGAAACCGACGCAACCACTATTACGTCGCGCCGTTCGGCAAGCGAACAAGTCGCACTGTGCCGAAGTTTATCTATTTCGTCGTTTATCGATAAATCCTTTTCTATATAAGTATCAGTGCTCGGAATGTAAGATTCGGGCTGGTAGTAATCGTAGTAAGAAACGAAATATTCCACCCTGTTTTCGGGAAAAAATTCTTTAAATTCGCTACAAAGTTGAGCGGCAAGGGTTTTATTATGGGCGATAACGAGCGTGGGTCTGTCGCAATTTGCAATTACGTTAGCCATGGTAAAAGTCTTACCGCTACCGGTAACGCCTACCAAAACTTGCGTTCTTAAGCCGTCGAAAACCCCTTCGGTAAGTTTTTCTATCGCCGCGGGTTGATCGCCCGTCGGTTTAAATTTGCTCTTTAATTTAAATAAAGACATATATCACCGTAAATTTGCCCTTCTCGTTATTCTTGCGATTTCGAAAAATTCGGCAAAAATAAATGCGAACATATATTCTAATATTATAGCACACGTAGCCGACGTTTTAAAGCATTTTTAGGTCGCTTTTCAAAAGATAAAATTATTTTTGTTATTGAAAAGGTTTATACAAATTTTCGGGTTTTGTGTGTTTAGAAAATTTAGTATGTTTGGCGGGTTTGGCGGGTTTGGCGGGTTTGGCGTGTTTGGCGAGTTCAACGGTCGTTGTGGTTTTAAGGCTGTTGTGATTTTAAGGTTGTAAGAAGCGCATGTTAAATTTAAGCAAATTAAAAACGATTGACGTATTTTTTAGTTAAAAACGAAAAATAACAACTTGCCGACTGCAAACGTTACGAGTGCCGTTACCACGGCAAAAAATATTTTGCCGAAAATTTCTCGCATACGTTTGGAGGATTCTCTCTTGTACAAGTAACCGTTGCTCAATAAATTGATGCAAAAAACGTCGGCGCCGTTTCTTTTACAAGGCAAAAGTTCAAAATAATTGTCGAGCGATAAGGAATTCAAAATCGAATCGATTTTCTTAATTGAATCGATTTTTCTTATCGAAATCGATTTATGCTTGAGTTTTGCCAAAATTTCCTCGGAAGAAATCAGACAAGATCCTTTATCGGCGCACTTTTCGTATATTACGTCCATAACGGATTTTTCCATTCTGTTTAACATAATACACCTATCGCTTTAAGCACGGAAAAGGCAGTGACTATCGCAAAAAAGATGGATAAAAAATTGAAAAAGTGGGGCAATAGGTCGATTATCACACTTTTTTTGTTTTTTGTAACGTCATTGGGTTCCGTTTCGGTAAATAATCTTCCTTTAGGAGTCGGAGCAATGCAATACTCGTCGTCACGGTCGTATCTCAAACTTACGTAACCTTTTTGAGATAAATTTATTATCATTTGTCTGATAAGGTCGCTGTCTGCACCGAATTTTTCGGGGAACTTTAAAATAAGCTCGTCGGAGGTTACCACGCTGTAACTACCCGACGAGCAAATTTTATTTATTATGTTTAGCAATACACTCGTTCTTTCGTCCAACATTACTCAAATAGTATGACTAAAAACAAGCGTTTTATTTATGAATTTATTTATTATACGAGCAATCGAAAAAACTACGATATTGCGTAAATTATAAAACCGAATATCATAAAAAGGTTGAGTGCAATACCGAGTGCTCCTATCCAAAAGCCCCAAACGTAAGTTTTATCGGCAAATTTTCTCATACCGATAAGAGAACCTATAAAACCTATAGTAGAAAAAATTATTCCGGGGAAAACCAAAGCAGATAAAAGTACGCCTATAAGGCTCATAACCAAATAAACCCTTGCCTTTTTGCTTTGCTCAACGTATTCGCCGTAAGTTGCATCGCCGTTTTCGGCGTCGTCGGTAAAAATCGCCTCGATTTTATCTTTAACATCTCGGTTTATATCGCCGTCCTTATAAGCGACTTTGCCTTTGTCTCCGTCGATTTTTTCGTTGAGCTCTATATTTTTATCACAGTCGATTTTTTCGTTGGGTTCTACTTTTTCATCGCCGTCCGTTTTTTCCTCTACGCTATCGGGTTCGACTTCATTAAGCTCGCCATTCATGACAGAGTTTTCGATATCGTCCTTCTTTACGTTAGGTTGTTCGTTTAACAATTGTAATTCGGTGTTTTCCATAATATTCCTAATAAATTAAGATCTTTCTTTTTCGGAAATATAAAAATAATCTAATATATTAGCGAAAAATCGTTGACAAGTCGTTAAATAAATAGTAAAATAGTAACGCTTGTTGAGAAATGAGCAATTTCGTCGGGGTGGCGGAATAGGCAGACGCGTACGTTTGAGGGGCGTATGGTTAACCCGTGTGAGTTCAAGTCTCATCCTCGACACCAGAAGATCGTTACTTTCGTAACGGTCTTTTTTCGTATCTTTTTTTACTCTGATAACACGCACATCGTCACGCCTATATAAGCACAATACACAGTCTAACGACAATTGTAAACTTGCTCAAAACTGCCGTTAACGGGCTTATAGGTCGACTTTATAAATTTTCGGAACGCATTTCGGCAAGTCGTACGGCACCGTAAACGCCTGCGTCGTTACCGAGTTTTGCGATTTCCAATTTAATGGGAGCATAGTCGGTTCCGCCGAATATATTTTTTTCGACGAGTTTTTTAAGTGGTTTTAAAATCAAATCGCCTGCACCCGAAACTCCTCCTCCGATTATAACGAGTTCGGGACGGAATTCGTTGCACAAATTCAAAACACCTTCCGAAAGATATTTAACATATTGATTGACAACTCTTTTTGCGGTGGCATCACCCATAGTCAACCCGTCGAAAGCGGTTTTTCCGTCTACTTTGTTTATATCTCCGCCGACTATTTGCCAAAGCGCACTTTGTTTGTTCTTTTCCATAGCCGCTTTTGTCTGACGAATAAGCGCAGTTGCCGAAGCATAAGCTTCGAAACAACCCTTTCTACCGCAAGTGCATTGCACACCGCCCATTTTAATTACACCATGACCGATTTCGGCACCTACCGATTTATAACCTTCAAAAAGTTTGCCGTCGATTATGATACCTCCCCCAACGCCGGTGCCGAGAGTGATAAAAATTACGTTTTGACAGGGGCAGTCCGATCCGAAATATTGTTCACCCAAAGCGGCAACGTTAGCGTCGTTAGCGATAAACGTCGGCACGTTTACGTATTTACGGATTTCATTGCAAACTTCGGCGTTGCGGAAGCCTAAATTACCGTTATATACGACGATACCGTTTTGACTGTCGACCGCTCCCGGGGAACCTACGCCTATAGCAGAAACGGTGACTTCGCTTTCACGTTGTAACTTTAAAACAAGTTGTGCCATATCCTTGCAAATTGCTTGATAAGGTCTTTCTTTACCCGTCGGAATTTTATCCTTGGCAATCATATTTCCTTTTTCGTCTATAATTGCGCCCTTAACGAAGGTGCCTCCGAGATCCAAACCTGCGTAATACTTCATTTTATCGTCTCCTTTTATTTGTTTATTATATCACAAACGATAACTATTTGCAATAGAATTTTCGGTTTTAAGAATAAAATCGAATACCGCTACCCAAATAAAGTCATTTTTTACGAGTATAATACTTTTGTCGCTCATCTTCGATAAAAAGCAGACTTTTGGCGAAATTTACTAAAATTATTCGATAACGGGCTTATAGGCTTACTTTCATATTATTTACACATAACATAAAGTTCTTTGGCTTACATGTTTTGAATGTGAAAGTAATTGTAAAATAATTTTAAATTTGTCTGATAACGGGCTTATAGACTTACTTTCATATACAACACACATAAAAAAGACGGCTTTAAGTCGTCTTTTTTATAATTTAACGTTATTTAAATTTCTTCGTCGGTTTTGCAGAACATTTTTTTACACGTTTTGCAGTACGTTTTTACGTTTTTTTGGTACGTTTTATCGTAAAATTCTCCGCATTATTTCGGCAATATTATATATTTGCGATCTATGATTTACGATTAAAATTTACATGACTTTAAAGTTAAGATCTTGCCAAGCCGTCGACGCTTAAAACGACGCCGGTAATATAACTTGCTTTTTCGCTTGCCAAAAAGACGAATGCGTTGGCAATGTCTAAGGGTTCGGCTATTCTTCTTAACGGGATCTGTTTTATCAAAGGTTCGACGAATTGTTTCGGAACTGCTTTAAACATATCGGTATCGGTTATCCCGGGGGCGACTGCGTTTACCCTTATGCCGTAAGGGCCTAACTCTCTTGCAAGCGACAAAGTCATGCCGTTTACCGCAAATTTACTCGTAGGATAGGCAACGCCGGACGGTTGTCCGTATATACTTACCATGCTCGAAGTATTCAAAATAACGCCGAACTTACGATTTTTCATCCCGTCTACGACGGCGCGCGTGCAATTAAAAACGCCCTTTACGTTTAAATCCATGACTTTATCGAACGCTTCTTCGGTGTAAGCATCGAATGGTTGATTTGCCGATATTCCTGCGTTGTTTACGAGAATATCTATTCTCCCGAAGTCTCTTTCAATCTTTGAAAATTCGGCTTTTACGCTATCGTAATTTGTTAAATCGGGATAAATGCCAAAAACCTGCCATTCGGGGTTTTCATCCTTTAACGTCTCAACCGCTTTATCCGCAGTTTCCTTTTTGGAAGCGCACAAAACGACCGTTGCGCCCTCTTTTAAAAATTCCTTAACCGTTGCAAAACCTATACCGCGCGATCCGCCCGTTACGACTGCAATTTTTCCGTCAAGCAACATATTAAAAACTCCTTCGATTTTACTTGTAAGGCAAACCATTCCGTTCACCTTAGACGTATTATAACATTTTTCTTCGTCTAAATCAATCGATTTTTCGTTATAACCGTAGTCACGCCTTTTAGTTTAACCGAATAAACCGAAGATTTTCTTACTTATATTCCGTAACGGCTTTTCATCGTCAATAATTAGCATATTTTAAGGTCAATAATTGACATATTTCAAAGGGCTTGTTATAATAGTAACGGTATACGTGCGTTAATAGTCTTTTCACGGCAAAGACATGCACGTCTTTACATTAAAAAAACAATTGCCTCGATAACTATGTAATATTATCTTTATGATATTATCGACGCAAACAAAAAACGGAGTCAACATGGTTTATACTGTAATTTCCATCGTATGCATCGTCATATTGCTTTTACTGTTCGTAAACGTAGTTTACAGAATTGCGACTTTAAAAAGACCTGACAGGATTGCCTATATAAAGAACTTTAAAAACGGCAAATTCTTTTTGGTATACCTTGCCGCTTACCCACTTTGCTATATAGCCGAAAGATACAGCGGTATGGAAATCGGGGCTTCATTCTTCGTTGCACTAAAGGACGCAATCGACCTCGTAGTGGTTAAATTCGATTTTTCCACCCCCTTATTTAAAGAAAACACGGCGTATTACGTTGCCGTTTACGTTTGCCTCGTTTTGGTTACACTTAACACGTTCATGCTCTCTGCTTCTGTGTTTTGGCAAATGATTTCAAACGGAATTTCTCTTGCCTCTTTTAATAAAGGAAAAACCGATAAATGCATTATTATAGGCTACAACGACAAAAGCGTTTCCCTTTACAAATCGTGCTATGACAAAAAACTGATGGTCGGCGTTTTCAAAAAAGAGCAATGCGACAAAATGTACGTAGATAATATCACGTACAAAAGCGTAAACAAGGAAACCCTTTTGTTTGACTGGCTTGACGACGAACTCGATTACCTTTTTAAAAAATTTAAAGGCACTAACGCAAAACTTAACATTATCGTAAACACGGGTTTGGACGCTACAAACCTCGATATGTGCGGTAGATTCGTTAATTTTATAAAATCACGCGGACCGGTGAGATGTTCCAAATTACACAAAAAACAAATTGAAGGATATAATGAAACAAAAGTTAATGTAGAATATGATGATTGCAATCCGTTTTGCATGATTACCATGAATTTCGGAAAAATAGCCGAGCTTTCTAAACACGAATCTAAGCCGGCACCGAAATCTACGATACTTGGCTTCAATAACCTTAGTAATTTGTTTACCTCGTTTATCGGAAATTTTGAAACACCCTTAGACGGTACGAAATACCTTTCAACCGCCGATAGCGACGCTCTCGACAGTTATACGGCATTCTATAATAAAGCCGTAGAACTTTACAATTGTTCTCTCGTTCCTTTTACCAAGAACATAAATAACGATCTTTCTCGTAGTGCGGTGATAGGTTTAAATAAACCGTACACCGTGACTTTTGGCTCAGACGTAAGCCCGAAACTCGTTGATTTCAAATCGGTCATAGCAAGATTGTTCGGGTTTAAGTCTACCTCTAATTTTACCAAGTACGCACAAAAACTTGCCGATAAGCACGCCAAGTATAGAGATAATACCTCTAATTTTGCAACTATGAACAAGGCGTTGACAAACGGCTGTTTTTATACCGACAACGGTTCCTTTGTATTTCCCATCGTCGTCAAAAACGAATTGTCGGACACAGTCTTAACATATTTAATTATAGATACCGAAGGTCTTGTGTCCGTTTGGGTGAACGACATTACCGCCGCACTTAAGGCAACTAACTTCAATAATTCTTATCATGAAGATAAGATAATAAATAATGAACTATATTGCAAAAATACACTTTTCGTGACGGATTCCTTTATCAACAATATCGATATGTACGTTTACGGCGACAGAGAGTACGAGGACGTTTACGAGAAATACGAGGAGCAATCGTTGGGCTGTTTGCATTACATCAGCGAACACAAACAAATTGCCATCGACCTTATCGACAAACATCCGTTTACCGAGTTTATGACCGATAAACACTTTGACAAAGAAACTTCCCTTTTGCGCCCGAATACAAAAATAAACGTTGCCCTCGTAGGCTTCGGAAAGGTCAACCAACAAGTATTTTTGACTTCGGTTGCAAATAATCAATTCTTAAAAGCAGACGAAAACGGCAATCCCGTTTTTTACCCCGTCACCTATCACCTTTTCGACAGAAACGAAACGGGCGAACATAAAAACATTAACCACACCTATTATCGATACGAGCATGTATTTTTCGACGGCGAAAAGCCTAAGGTCGACGTAAACGATTATTTGCCCCTACCGCCCATTCCTGCGATTTCTCGATATTCAA
Organism: Parasutterella excrementihominis; assembly: GCA_963650915.1. Taxonomy (GTDB): domain Bacteria; phylum Bacillota; class Clostridia; order Christensenellales; family Borkfalkiaceae; genus UBA4636. The sequence goes on from CAVJMJ010000009.1 coordinate 75,172, forward strand.
GCACGGATATAAACTCGCTTGATTTTTACGACATAATAAAAGATGCGCTTTCGGGCGATGATACCGCACTTAACTTTATCGTGGTTGCCTTGGGAAACGACTATATCAACATCGATATGGCTAATAAACTCGTTGCGAAACTACGCGAATGGAAACTCGATAATGCGAGAGTTTTCGTGAGAATAAGAGAGCCGAAAGTTTTTGAAAAATCTTCGCTTTCCACCGACCCGAAAATCTGCGTTTCTTTCGGCAACGAAAGAGACGTCGTCTTCGATTATGCACACGTAACGAACGAAAAGTTTACCGAGATGGCTATAATGCGAAGTTTCTATTATCACCTCGAGCATGACATGAAGCGTTCAAAAATCACACCCGAGGATAGACAAAAATCACGCAATTCATGGCATAAAAAATGTAATATCGTCCAAAAAGAATCCAACATGTACGGCGTATTGAGTTTAAAACTAAAACTCAACCTTATGGGTCTTAGTTACGTTGAAAAATCGAGTGAACTAAACGGACTTAGTTACGACGAGTACATGGAAATTTACGCCAAGAACGATATGCCTGACGTCGAAACCGTTGACGGCACCAAACAAGGCATAGTCTATCCCGCCGTATTTAAAGATTCGAGACGCAAAAATCTTGCCGTTTTGGAACACTACCGCTGGAACGCCTATATGATAATGAACGGGTTTATCCCCTCAACTAAAGATGTAATCTTAAACGAGGTCGACGAAAACGGAAAGCACACCAACGGTAAAAGTTACAGTATTCGCCGTCACGGAAACCTTACTACTTTCGACGGTTTATACGAATTCAGAAAATTGGTAGCCGCACGCGATAAAGTTCCCGAAATAGAAAAGGACGTTATCAAATACGATTATCAACATTTGGACGGAGCGTACGAACTTTTAGACGACAACGGCTATAAGATAGTAAAAATACAATAATTGCCCGATAACGGGCTTATAGACGGTTTTATAAAAAACCATTCGCCTAAATTCGGCGAATGGTTTTTTATAATAAGATAATTTCTTTTGTTTTATACTGAGGTTATTTCTATTACGTCCGTCTAACGGCATCGGCGGTAACTACGCTCGTTTTATCGTCTTGTCTCGGTAGAATAACTCGCTCAATCGCCATATCGGCGTTAGCAATGTTCGTTCAATCTACAACGTCGGCGATAGAATCACTCACTCAACCTACAACGTCTGCGTTAGCAATGTTCGCTTAATCGGCAATGTCGGCGGTAGCAATGTTCGCTCAATCAACAACGTCGTCGGTTTTATCCGTAAGATTTTCGTTAGCGGCTTTGTCGTTCGTTTTATTTACCGCACCGTCTTTGTTTTCAACCGTTTGAGAATCCGCTTTCATATCTTCGATGGAAAGATTTTCATTGTGCAAAATAGGCCTCCAAACGATCTTTTTATAGCGGAATATTGCCCCGACGGATACGGGAATGTAGGTATACATAAAGAACGGGAAGGTAAACAAATACAGAATTTTTTTAAACGGGTTGCAGATTATCTTTTTCCATTCGGTAATAGTTATCAATAGTCCGAAAACGAATATTATCGGGTAGAACATCAATAAAGTCGAACCGAATTGTTCCAAAGCGTACAAAACCGCATTCATATCGCCCATTGTCGATGCGATGATTGCTATAACGGGATAAAACAGCAAGCAACCTATCGTCAAAAACAAAGCGGGGAAAAGCGTGGTAAACATATCCCAGCAGGAAAAGTTACCGAAAGAGCCTTTAACTAATTTGCCGAAGTACTTATACAAAACCTGATAATAACCTTTCGCCCATCTTTCGCGTTGTACGTAAGACTGTTTAAAGGTAGTCGGTTGTTCGTCGTAGAATTCCGCAGAACCGCAATAACCTGCTTTACGCCCGGTGGTTGCAAAATCGGTTGCACATTCGACGTCTTCCGTCATGGTAAAGAACTTCCAGTTATCGTATTCTTTGACGACCTTTTGGGAAATCAAAAAGCCCGTACCGCCGATTGCGCATGAGGTATGCAAAATCATACGAGAGTTGTTAAGATGACGGGCTTCGTGCAAAAACCACAAGCCGTAACCCGAACTAATCCAGTTTTTGCCGAAGTTTTTGGAGTTACGGTAACTCGTTATGAGTTCGTAACCGTCGTCGTAAACTTTGTTTATTTCGGTTATAAAGTTAGGTTTTACTATATTGTCGGCATCGAAGATTATATACGCCTCGGGAACGATATCTTTATACCTTTCCTCTGTGTGCAGTTTGGTGAACAAATAATTGAGGGCATAGCCTTTACCGATATGTTCGGTGTCGTTACGCTCAAAAACGTAACAACCTTTGTCACGGCATATTTGAGCGGTGGAATCGGTACAGTTATCGGCAATTACGAAAATTTTGTAGAGGTCTTTGGGGTAGTCGCTTTTTTGAAGACTGTCTATAAGATTGCCAATTACGGCTTCTTCGTTTCTTGCTGACACAACGACGCCCATCGTGTGTTGTTTATACTCTTTTTTCTTCGGCTTTTTGTGATAAAGCGTGCCGAGTATGAGGTAAAACCATTGATGCAAATACATCAAAAAGAATATTAGACTTAAAAGATTGGAAACCCAATAAATAACGCAATGGAGGGTAGTTTGCCCGTCCAAATTGCTATATAAAGTTCCCCGTATTAAATCGATAATGATGCCCATAAATAATCCTTTTACGAGATTTTATTTTTCGCTTAACGGTAAAGCAAGCGCTTAATTATAAAATTAAGCGCTAAAAACGGGCTTATAGCCCAACTTTTATGTTTTAAGAATATTAGTCGTGGCAGTGGTCGTGATGATGACAGCAAGCGCAATCGTCATCGTCGCATTCTTCCTCGTCCATCATGTCGCAAAATTCCTGATAAACGGCGTCTAAAAGGTCGTCGTCCAAAACGGGGACGAGTTCTTCTTCACCGGGGTTACCGGTTATCTCGTAAATAATGAGTTCGTCGGGGTCGATACCTTCAAGTTCTTCTGCCGGGACGAAGAAAGCAAAAAATCTATCTTCGTATTTTATGGTATCGAGATGATAAAACTTCATAACTTTACCGTTTTCGTCGGAAAATTCAACTACTTCGGCGTCTTCACATTCGCAATTGTCGTTTTCGCAATTATCGTTCATTTTGATTTCGTCGCTCATTTTTAATGCTCCTTGTTTTTAAGTTTGTTTATGTAATCTTCCAAAATATAGGAAGCGGCGATACTGTCCACGTAATTTTTACGGTCTTCCCTTCTAACGTTTGCCGAAATCAAATCACGCGTGGCAAGTTTTGTGGTAAATCTTTCATCGTTGGTTACGACGGGTATGTCTGTCGCATTTTTAAGCGCGTCTATAAAAGACGACGTAACAGCCGTCTGACTCGACGGCGAACCGTCAAAATTAACGGGTAACCCGCAAACTATCGTTGTTGCCGAAACGTCTTTGGCAAGAGAAACGAGTGCAAGAATATCTTTTTGAAAATTTTTGCGCCAATACGTTTTTTGGGGAAGTGCCATCGTCATAAAAGGATCGGAGACGGCAACCCCTATGCGCTTATCGCCTATATCGAAACAAATTAACTTCATAACCTATCGTGTAGACCATTATAACAAAAAAAACGGCATATATCAAGCGTTTTTTACACTTTAGCAAATAATATTAACACAAAGGTTAAAACTGTACAATTAAAATTATAAAAAAGTTTGCATCGTTTGTACCGTTTTTGCCGTTTTACATTATTTCCCGTTAAATTAAAAGAATATACCGATGACGACGGCACATAATATTATCGGGTAATTTTACCCGTCGGAGGACTATAAATTGAAGGAATTTTGTTTCGGGTTGGCACTCGGTACGCTTATGGGCGTTCTTATCGTATCCTCATCGGATAAAATAGGAAAAGCCGTTAAAAAAGCCGAAAAGGAAACCGAGAAAAAAGTTAACGAAATTAAAGAAAAGATAACCAAAAAAGATGAAGAATAAAAATTTACGCGTCGAAGTTTTTCGACGCGTAAATTTTAATAAACGCTTAAAATTACACAAATAATTTTTATAATCGCTTTAATTATCGTTTATAAACCTATTTAACGCTTTTACTTTTCGTTGAAAAAATTGTTTAAACGCTTTTTATTATCGCTAAAAAACGGTAAAAATGTTGCGTTAATCGACCTATAGGCAGACTTTTTTAGTCAAGATACTTTTTCAAGTCCTCTACCTTGTCGAGTTTTTCCCAAGAAAAATCGCTTCTGCCGAAATGACCGTATGAGGCGGTTTTTTTATAAACGGGCTTTTTTAAATCGAGTTTTTCGATGATGGCAAGCGGTCTGAAATCGAATTCCTTTTCTACGACGGCGCGAAGTTTGTCGTCGGGAAGTTTACCCGTGCCGAAGGTTTCGACGAATACTTGTAACGGGCGACTTACGCCGATTGCGTAAGACAGAGAGATTCTGCACTTTTTCGCCAAGCCCGACGCAACAACGTTTTTAGCGGCGTAACGAGCCATATAAGCGGCGCTTCTGTCGACCTTGGTCGGATCCTTACCCGAAAAAGCACCACCGCCGTGGGGGCAAAATCCGCCGTAAGTATCGACGATGATTTTTCTACCCGTAAGCCCGCAATCGCCTTTCGGTCCGCCGATTTCAAATCTCCCGGTCGGGTTGATGTAGTACTTTGTATCGGCTTTTAAAAGGTTTTCGGGGATAACGTAATCGATAACGTGTTTTTTGATATCTTTGCGCAATTTCTCGGTCGAAACATCCTCGGAATGTTGCGCGGAAACCACTATCGTATCGATACCTACGATTTTATCGTCGTCGTATTCAATCGTTACCTGACTTTTGCCGTCGGGGCGGAGATAATTTAAAATTCCCTGTTTTCTTACGTCGGCAAGGCGTTTGCTCAATTTGTGCGCAAGGACGAGGGCAAGCGGCATGTATTCTTCCGTTTCGTCGGTGGCGTAACCGAACATCATGCCCTGATCGCCGGCACCCAACATATCGTATTTATCGCCCGTCGTTTTGTATTCTTGGGAACTGTCAACGCCCAAAGCGATGTCGGGGCTTTGTTCTTTGATGCTCGTCAAAATAGCGCAAGTATCGGCGTCGAAGCCGTATTTTGCGCGGGTATAACCGATTTCACGAATGGCGTCACGTGCGATTTTTTGAATGTCCACGTAACAATCGGTAGTGATTTCACCCATAATAAGAACCATGCCGGTGGAAGCCGTGCATTCGCAAGCGACCCTTGCGTTAGGGTCTTTTTCTATAATAGCGTCCAAAACGGAGTCGGAAATTATATCGCAAACCTTATCGGGATGCCCTTCCGTTACGCTTTCGGATGTAAAATATCTCTTCATAGGAATAACCTTCTAAAACTTTTGTACAACTATTGTAAAGCCTAAACGAAAAATTGTCAATCGTTTAGTTGTCAAAGTAGCCATTAAGTGGTAAAATCTACCTATATCGATTGTTTGGAAGTGTTTATGAGCCTTTGCAGTATATGTCCGAACGCTTGCGGTATCGACAGAGACAGTGTAGCGGGCGGTTGCGGAGTTAAAAACGATATAGTTATCGCAAAATATTATCTTCACCCCTTCGAGGAACCGCCCGTGTCCGGAAAAAACGGTTCCGGTTGCGTTTTTTTCAGCGGGTGCAGTTTAAAATGCGCCTTTTGCCAAAATTACGAACTTTCGCACAACGCAAGAGGAAAAGTTTTTTCGGTAAACGAACTTGCCGAAATTTTTAAAAAACTCGAAGAGGACGGGGCTCATAATATAAATTTGGTTAACCCTACACACTACGCGCTTAAAATTATAGAAGCACTCGAAATTTATCGCCCGAATATACCGATAGTCTGGAACACCCACGGCTACGAGAGCATAGAAACCCTTAAAACGGTAGATGATTATGTAGACGTTTATCTGCCCGACTTAAAGTATTACAGCCCTACAAGGTCGTATAGATACGCCAAAAAGAAGGATTACTTCGAGGTTGCAAGCCAAGCGATTAAATTTATGCTCGAACGAAAACGTCCGATGTTTGAAAACGGGCTTATTAAAAAAGGAGTTATAGTAAGACACCTCGTTTTACCGCAAAACGTGGACGATAGTTATAAAATTATCGAGTTTTTATCGCCGATTTTGGGCGACAATTATTTGTCCGTAATGTCACAATACACGCCATACGGGAACTTGGACGGACTACCCGAACTCAAAAGAAAAATTACCGAGCGGGAATACCGCTCGGTCGTGGACAAAGCGCTCGCTTTGGGAATTGAAAACCTTTATCTGCAAGATATGGATTCTTGCGATACGGCTTTCATCCCTAAGTGGGATTTTTAGTTGTTTTAGTTGTTTTAGTTGTTTTAGTTGTTTTAGTTGTTTTAGTTG
>CAVJMJ010000010.1:0-80642 GCA_963650915.1 Parasutterella excrementihominis
TTTACAGAACTCCAAAATTTCGCTTTTCAAATTTTCAAGAGAATTTGTCATTCTTAAAGATTCAAAATAACGACCAACAAGCCTATATGCCCTTATTTGGTCTATTGAGTAAGACCGCATTCTTTCGCTCTTTTTATCGTTTTCAACACCGTTGTGCGCGAACAATCGCAAAGCGTAGCGATCTGCGTGCGGTTGTTTCCTTTTAAATAATACTCTGAAATCAATTTATATTTCGTCATAAAATACCTCTCTTTTATCGCCCCTTTTTACATACATCAATATATACGGAAAAGTGTAACATTTGAGGAACCACCCCGCTATTTTAGCATATTTTCCGATTTTCGGCTGCTTCCAAAAGAGTAAAAAAACAGTCAAACTCAAACGAGAATGGCTGTTTTTCTTAAAATTCAGTATTAAAATGCCGGAATTTAACCGTTTTCCGCCAAACACTTACGCCCTCGGATTACGAATATTAGCCTGAGCAGCGGCGAGTCTTGCGATGGGAACGCGGTAAGGCGAGCAAGAAACGTAATCTAAGCCGATTGAGTTGCAGAACTCTATGGAAGAAGGATCTCCGCCGTGTTCGCCGCAGATACCGACGTGCAAAGTCTTTCTGGTAGCCTTGCCGAGTTTAACTGCAAGTTCCATAAGTTTGCCGACGCCTTCGGTGTCCAAACGAGCGAAAGGATCGCTTTCGAAAATCTTGTTCTGATAGTAAGCGTTCAAGAACTTGCCGGCGTCGTCACGGCTGAAGCCGAAGGTCAACTGGGTTAAGTCGTTGGTGCCGAAGCAGAAGAATTCGGCTTCGGTAGCAATCTTGTCGGCGGTAAGAGCGGCTCTCGGAACCTCTATCATGGTGCCGACTTCGTACTTTAAGTTGCTTCCCGCTTCCTTAATTAAGGCGTCTGCGGTTTCTACGACGTACTTTTTGCAGAAGGTAAGTTCTTTAATATCGCCGATTAAAGGAATCATGATTTCGGGAACGAAGTTCCAGTCGGGGTGACGGTTGGTAACGTTTATTGCCGCTTTAATGATTGCCTTGGTCTGCATAATCGCGATTTCGGGATAGGTTACGGTAAGACGGCAACCACGGTGACCCATCATGGGGTTGAATTCGTGTAAAGAGTTGCAAAGTGCTTTGATTTCTTGAACGGTTTTGCCTTTTGCTTGGGCTAACGCTTCGATGTCGGCTTCTTCGGTCGGCACGAATTCGTGAAGAGGAGGATCGAGGAAACGAATGGTTACGGGGTAACCGTTGCTTGCTTCCATTAAGCCTTCGAAGTCTTCTTGTTGCATGCCTTCGATTTTGTCGAGGGCGGCGACTCTTTCTTCAACCGTTTCGGAACAAATCATTTCACGGAATTTATCTATTCTGCCGGGACCGAAGAACATATGCTCGGTACGGCAAAGACCTATACCTTGTGCGCCTAATTCGGTTGCCCTTTGTGCGTCCTTAGGAGTATCGGCGTTGGTCTTAACGCTCATCTTTTTGTACTTATCGGCAAGTTGCATGATTCTTCCGAAGTAACCGCTGTTGGGGTCTGCGGGAACGGTTGCTATTGCGCATCCGTAAATGTAACCCGTCGAACCGTCCAAAGACAAATCGTCGCCTTCACGGTAAATCTTGCCTTTAAGTTCGAAGTATTTTTCTTCTTCGTTCATTATAATGTCACCGCAACCGGATACGCAACATCTGCCCATACCTCTTGCAACGACTGCGGCGTGCGAAGTCTGACCGCCTCTTACCGTCAAAATACCTTGGGCATACTTCATGCCTTCGATGTCTTCGGGTGACGTTTCCAGTCTTACCAAAACCACGTTCTTGCCCTGTTTGCCTTGTTCTACGGCGTCTTCGGGAGTGAATACGATTTTACCCGTTGCCGCGCCCGGGGAAGCCGCTATACCCTTGCCGACGATATTGTTTTCCGCTTCCTTTAACGCTTTTGCGTCGAATTGAGGATGTAACAACATGTCGAGCGATTTGGCGTCGATTTGCATTAAGGCTTCCTGTTCGGTAATCATACCTTCGTCGATAAGTTCGCAAGCGATTCTTATAGCGGCGGCTGCCGTACGTTTGCCGTTACGGGTTTGAAGCATGAAAAGTTTACCGCGTTCGATGGTAAACTCCATATCCTGCATGTCTTTATAATGTTCCTCTAAGGTCTTGCAAATGCCGAGGAATTGTTGATAAACTTCGGGTAAAACTTCCGCCATTTGGGAAATCGGCATCGGTGTTCTTACGCCCGCAACGACGTCTTCGCCTTGCGCGTTCATTAAGAATTCGCCCATCAAACCCTTTTCGCCTGTAGCGGGGTTACGGGTAAAGGCAACGCCGGTACCGCAATCGTTACCCATGTTGCCGAATACCATTTCTTGTACGTTAACCGCGGTACCCCAGCTGTAAGGAATATCGTGATCCATTCTGTATACGTTGGCACGGGGGTTGTCCCAACTTCTGAATACCGCTTTGATTGCTTCGAAAAGTTGTTCCTTAGGATCGGTCGGGAAATCTTTGCCGAGTGCCTGTTTATATTTCGCTTTGAATTCTTCTGCAAGTTCGTGAAGATCTTCAGCCGTCAAATCGACGTCGAAAGTTACGCCCTTTTGTTCCTTCATCTTGTCGATTAAAGATTCGAATTCCTTTTTGGAAACTTCCATAACGACGTCGGAGAACATTTGGATAAATCTTCTGTAACAGTCCCACGCCCATCTGGGGTTGCCCGATTTTTCGGCTAAAACGCTTACTACTTCTTCGTTTAAACCGAGGTTTAAAATGGTGTCCATCATGCCCGGCATGGATGCCCTTGCACCCGAACGAACGGAAACGAGTAAAGGATTTTCGGTATCGCCGAACTTTTTGCCGGTAATGGCTTCGAGTTTTTCGATGTTTGCCATGATTTCTTCACGGATGCCGTCGTTAATCATTCTGCCGTCTTCGTAGTACTTGGTACATGCTTCGGTAGAAATGGTAAAACCTTGCGGTACGGGTAAACCGATGTGTGTCATTTCGGCAAGGTTCGCGCCCTTACCGCCCAAAAGCTCACGCATGTTGGCGTTGCCTTCGCTAAATAAGTAAACGTATTTCATAATTAACTCCTTGATAATTATATTTTTTATGATGTTTATATTGTTTTTTTATTTTTTTCTGTCGTTTTGTTTCGATTTATTGTATCGATTTATTGTATCGATTTGTTTGTTTCAATTTATTGTGTCGAGGTTGATGTCGTAAACGCCGTTTTTCGTTTTGATTCGTTTTGAGTTTTTGACACTTTGTCTTTTGAGTTTTCTGTCGTTTTTGCTTAAAAACCTTTCAATCGGTAAGTAAAAAACGTAAAAACGACCCTTAACCATAGTATTATAAACGAAAAATTGGTCTAAGTCAATGTTTTTAGCAAAAAATGCTTATTTACATGGTAAAAAATGCTAATTTACCCGGCAAAAACTTATCGTAAGGACGATAAAACCGCAAACGCATTGAAAAAACAGGTCTGTCTTTAAGGTTTTACAGGCTTGCCTAAGTTGGCGTAAAAGGTACATTCTATTCTTCCGTTATATAATTTGCGTTTTTTGTCGGCACGCTGACCGAAAAGCCTTTCAAAGTCTGAAACCGACGTTATCGTGTAAAAACACCAATCGGGGTTTGCTTTTCTCACCTTCCCGTAAGAACGGTAAAGTTTTTCTATCATCGGTCTTTCGTCGAGGCGTTCTCCGTAAGGCGGATTGGCAAAAGCGACCCCTCGCTTTTCGCTCGACAAAAAATTTTCCATAGACTGGTTTCTAAACTCTATAACGTCGTCGACGCCCGCTTGTTTTGCGTGAATTTTAGCAAGTTTAAGTTGCTTTTCGTCAATGTCGTAAGCAAGTATTTTACGAACGGAATCGTTAGATATCCGACCTATAGCCTCACTTTTTACGCTATCGTAAATTTTGCGGTCGTAATTTTTGAAGTTTAAAAAATCAAACTTTCTGTCAATCCCCGGGGCAATGTTTTTTTCCTTTCTTGCCGCTTCTATCGCAATGGTTCCGGTACCGGTAAATAAATCGCACATGGGTCTATCGGGGTTCCACACAGAAAGTTCCAACATCGCACTTGCCAAATTTTCCTTAATTTGGGCTTCTCCGTAAACGTTTCTGTAACCTCTGCGATGCAAACTTTCGCCCGATGCGTTGAGTAAAATCGAGCAAAAATCTCTCGTTATTGCGACTTCGACGTCGAACCTATCGCCGTTTTCGGGCAAAAATTCTCTTTTGTATCTTCTTTTAAGCCTTTCGCAAATTGCCTTTTTAACTATTGACTGCGTTGCCGAAAATGCACCGATTTTTGATTGCACGAGTTTGGGTTTTACGATAACGGCGCACGATTCGGGCAGGTAATTTTCCCATTCGATTGCGTAAACGTTATCGAAAAGGGTGTCAAAGTCGGTACATTTAAATTCGGATAACACCACGAACACTCTGCTTGCCGTCGACAAATAGACGTTGCACTTCGTTAAAAGTTCGTAGTCGCCTTCAAAAGTCATTCTGCCGTTTATGGCGGGGGCTTTTTCCACGCCTAAACTAAAAAGTTCTCTTTTTGTTGCCGCTTCTACGCCCGAAGCGCTCGACACCGATATTTTCATTAAAATGCGTCCTCGATATGGTTTATTTCGTCGGGATATACTTCTATAACGTCGAAACGTGGTTGATAATTTAAATCAAGGTGGGAGGTAAGATAAAGCCTTGCCGCCCGTCTATACCGCTCCTGCTTATACAAATCTACTGCTTCCATAGCCTCGCCGTAGTGTTTGTTAGTTCTCGTTTTTACCTCGATAAAAACCAAAAAGTCCCCGTATAAGCCGATTAAATCGATTTCTCCGAAATTTGTAGAGTAGTTTTTATCGATGATTTTATATCCCTTTTTCTTTAAATAGCGAAGAGCCTTTTTTTCGCCTAAACTTCCCAGAAGTTTTTTATAAAGGTTTTTCTGTGTATCGGGCATGGTCCGACCGTCCTTATTGCGTTAATATGTTCTTTCGTGCCGTATCCCTTGTTCTTTTTAAATCCGTATTCGGGATACATTTCGTCGTATTCGTCCATAAGGGCGTCACGATAAACTTTTGCGATTATGGAAGCCGCCCCTATAACGTAACTTTTTGCGTCGCCTTTTATTATGGAACGGGTTTCGACTTCTACGTCCAAATTGACGGCGTCTACCAAAACGCAATCGGGTTTTATAGGCAAACCTTCGATGGCGTTTTTCATGCAAAGTTTGGTGGCGTTCAAAATATTTATTTCGTCTATCGTTTTTTCGTCAACCGAACAAATATTGTAGGCAATTGCCTTGTTTTTAATGGCTTCAGCCAATATTTTACGATTTTTTTCTGAAACTTTTTTACTGTCGTCGACGCCCAAAATCAAATCGTCGTCGTCAAGAGGCATAATTACGGCTGCGCAAACGACGGGACCGCACAACGGACCTCTCCCGACTTCGTCTATGCCCGCAATATATTTTTTGCCTTCCGCCAAAAGTTGATATTCGTAAGTCAGTTTTTTCTTTTCAGATTCTATATCGGGGAATTTTCTAAACATATTTTACCGAGTCTTCCTTTTCTAAAATCGTCGAAAACGGCTTTGGAGCATCTTTCATAATCGTAATCGCCTCCGCGTACCAAAAAACCGCGCGCCTTGCAAATGCCTTCGTAAATTTCAAGCGGGCCGAGCCCTTCGTCTACGCCGTATTTTAAGTTTAAAGCACCGCCGTGATTTTTAACGAGTTCTTTAATAAATTCAAGGCACAAGCCTTCTAAATCCAAAATATTGTCGTTAATGCTACCGACGTATGCAAGATGCCTTGCGTAAACTTGATTTTCCATAGACGGAGGCATCGTTCCCGGAGTATCGAGTAGTTCGATGTCGTAAAGTTTTACCCACTGTTTGCCTTTGGTGACGCCCGCCTTGTCGCCCGTTTGCGCCTGACGCTTTCCGCTAAGCGAATTTATTATGGTGGACTTCCCTGTATTTGGGATTCCGCATACCATAACCCGCACGACTTTGGTTATTCCTTTAAGTTTTTTAGCATCTATTTTTTCACGCAATAACTCGATAACGGTACTATAGACGGACTTTCCGTCTTTTAAATTGGTACCGACGGTAGAAATAACGTTTTCGCCGTTTGACTTAAAGCATTTTATAATTTTGTCTAAATCGCTTCTTTCTATTAAATCGGCTTTGTTGATTACGTATAAAATCGGCTTGTTTTTGCAAAGATCGTTAAGTTTTTTGTTAATGCACGCAAAAGGTGCGCGCGCATCGAGAACGTATATGACGGCGTCGCATAACTTAACGTTTTCTTCCATCATCCTAAGGGCTTTCGTCATATGCCCCGGGAACCAATTTATCTTATTCGTAGTTTCCATAGTGACTATTAAAATACAAAAAAGTGCGTCTATAAGCCCGTTAACGGCAATTTTTACTAATTTGGTCTTCCTTTTATTTTACTAACTTAGTCTTTCTTTAAAAGGTCGGGGCGCATCTTTTTTGTAAGCTCCAACGATTTTTCATAACGCCATTTATCCACCTTTGCGTGGTCGCCCGAAACTATTACTTCCGGGACTTTCAACCCGCGATAAACTTGCGGGCGGGTGTACTGCGGATACTCGACCAAATCGTCGGTAAAAGTTTCGTTTTTAAGCGATTCTTTTGAAATAACCCCATCGACGTATCTGCAAACGGCGTCGGTTATTACCATTGCGGGGAGTTCACCGCCCGTCAAAACGTAATCGCCTATCGACATTTCCTCGTCGATAAACAAATCGATTATTCGTTGATCGACGCCCTCGTAATGACCGCACAAAAAAAGCAATCTGTCGTAATTTAAAAGGTTTTTAACCTCTTTTTGGCAAAAGGTTTTACCTTTGGGGGACATGTAAATACGCCGTGCCTCGTGGTTCGGGTCGACACCTTCTATGGCGTTACCGACGGGTTCGGGCATCAAAACCATACCCGCACCGCCTCCGAAAGTGTAATCGTCGCAACGTTTGTGCTTATCGACGGAATACTCTCGTATGTCGGTAATGACTATTTCTACTTTACCGCTTTTTATAGCCCTACCGATAATGCTTTCCTTAAGCGGAGCGAACATTTCAGGGAAAAGAGTTAAAATATCTATTCTCATTATTGGTACAGACAAACCTCCGTAAAGGATTTTGCGTCGACGGTAATCTTTTTTTCGTCGACGTCGATAACGGCGTTCAATTTTTTTAAAAAGGGAAAATAACAATCGCCCTCGACTGTTTCGACTTTAAAAATATCGACGTTAGAAGACGTTATGTCAACTATTTTACCGATAAGTTTTCCGCTTGACAAATAAAGCTCGCACCCTAAAATATCCTCGATAAAATAGCGACCTTCTTCGACTTCGAGTTCGTCTTTTTCGCAGTAAACGTTTTTACCGCGCAAACTCTCGGCGGCGTTTCTGTCGGCAATACCCCTAAGGTTGAGATAAATTGCCCCGCCCGCAGATTTTTTGGATAAAACGAGGTAGGTTTCGTCGCTTATCGTAACCGTTTTTATCCTCTCGATGGCGTCGTAGCCGTCGGTTAAGTCGCTTATTTTAATTTGTCCAGTAATGCCTTGCGGTTTTAAAACACTGCCGATTAGAATTTTCATGCTATTTTCCTTACTGCAAATTACCGAAAAAAAGAAAAAGAGGGTAAACTAAGCCCCTGCTTTTTCTGAAATTTCGATATTGTACTTCTTACCGGACTTAGCCGATGCAGATTTAACCAAAGTTCTTAATGCCTTTGCTATTTTACCCTGTCTGCCGATAACTTTGCCCATATCGTCCGGGAGGAGTAAGACGTTTACGTTTACGACATTGCCTTTTTCTTCAACGTTAAACTCGACTTCGTCCTTATGTTCGGCAAACTGCAATACTACGTACTTAATAAGGTCTAACATACTTCACCTATTAACCCTTTTTCTTCTTGGGATTCGTTTTTGCAGGTGACAATTTGTTGCTCTTTTCGATAACGCCCGCATTTACGAGTAAAGACTTAACCGTTTCGGTAGGTTGAACGCCCTTGGAAAGCCAATCTTTAGCCTTTTCTGCGTCGATAACTACTTCGGCGGGTTTAGAAACGGGATTGTAATGACCGATTTTGTCGATGTACTTACCGTCTCTTGCAACTCTGCTGTCAACGACTACGATACGATAGAAAGGTGATTTCTTGTCGCCCATTCTCGTCAATCTCATTTTTACTGCCATAATATTTTTACCTCCGTATATAATACAAAAATTAGTTTTTAAATTAAGATTTTTAATCAAATTTGTCTCAAATGTCGGGCTATAAGCCCGTTATCGCACTTTTTTAGAACTTGAAGGGTAACTTTCCTTTTCCGTTCTTCATCTGCTTTATCATAAGTTTTACTTGTTCGTATTGCTTTAAAAGATTGTTTATTTGTTGTAGCGAAGTTCCGCTTCCTTTTGCGATGCGCATCTTCCTCGAATAGTTGAGGATTTGCGGATTGCGTCTTTCTTTTAAAGTCATCGACTGAATTATCGCCTTGGTACGGTAAATTTCCTTCTCGTCGATATCGCCCTCGTTAACCTTTAACTTACCCATGCCGGGCATCATGGACATAACCGCACTTGCACCGCCCATTTTTTTGAGCATATCAATTTGGTCGAGATAGTCGTTTAAGTCGAAATTGTTTTCTTTTAACTTCTTTTCGAGTTTTTTTGCATCCTCTTCCTTTATGGCTTCCTGCGCCTTCTCGATAAGGGTTAAAACGTCACCCATGCCGAGAATTCTGTTTGCCATACGGTCGGGATAGAAAGGTTCGATGTCGGTAAGTTTTTCGCCTACACCGCAAAACTTAATGGGTTTCCCGGTAACGGCTTTAACCGACAGACACGCACCGCCCCTCGTGTCGCCGTCGAGCTTCGTCAAGACGACGCCTGTTATGGGGAGCCTTTCCGAAAAGCCTTTGGCAACGTTTACGGCAACCTGCCCCGTCATGGAATCGACTACGAGTAAAATTTCAGTCGGGCTTATGGCGGTGTTGATGTCTTCGAGTTCCGTCATAAGTCTGTCGTCGATTTCCAATCTTCCCGCAGTATCGACGATTACGGTATCATAGCCGTACTGTTTGGCGTACTCGACTGCCTCTTTTGAAATTTTAACGGGGTCACCCTGTCCTTTTTCAAAAACGGGAACGCCTGCCTTTTCGCCGACAACCGAAAGTTGTTTGATTGCAGCCGGTCTGTAAACGTCGCAAGCGACTAAAAGTGGTTTTTTGCCCTGCTTTTTAAGTAAAAGCGCAAGCTTTCCGCAAAGAGTGGTTTTGCCGGCACCTTGAAGCCCGCACATCATTATAATCGTAGGGGGCTTGGGGGAAACCTCGAGTTTTTGGTTTTGCCCGCCCATTAAAGCGATAAGTTCGTCGTTTACGATTTTAATAACTTGCTGGGTGGGGTTAAGGCTTTTTAAAATATCCTGCCCTACCGCCTTTTCGGAAACGGAAGCGATAAAATCCTTTGCGACTTTTAAGTTGACGTCTGCCTCTAAAAGCGCGACGCGGATTTCACGCATTGCCTGCTTTATTTCAAGCTCGGTAAGTTTTCCTCTTTTAGTAAGCTTTGAAAAAACGTGATTTAATTTTTCGCCAAGTGAAGAAAACGACGCCATTTTCAAAACTCCTTTATTCTTTGTTTTTGCCCTCTTTAAGCGACTCGATAATCTCTTCTGTTTTTATGCGATACGCCATAAACCCGACTCTTTTTTCAAAATCGTCAAGTTCGGATTTTATAGTTTTTATAGCGTCGAGAACGCTTTGGCGGGTACAGTTTTTGATTTCCGCGATTTCGGATAAGGATAAATCGCAAGAAAAGTACATATCCGCGATTTCCGCCTTGTTAGAAGTCAACAGCCCCTTGTATAAATCGAGGAGGGAGCAATACTTCATTTCTTCAAACTTCATAACCCACCGCCGAAAAAAAGGTGTAAGGCAATTTAACCTTACACCGATATTATACACTATTATTTGACTTTGTCAAGCATTTTTGCCTTACAAACGATTATTTAGATAAAAATTTATCCGATTAAATTTGTCGTAACGATTTTCAACTACTTTTTTGCTCGTGTTATAAACGGGTTCTTCGTCAAAAAAACGTTCGAGCGGTCGGCTGTTTTTTGAGCGTTTACCGTTTAAAAAACTGTTTTTAAGCGGTTTATAATCGCTTTTGCTTTTATAATCGCTTTTGCTTTTATAATCGTTTGGGCGGTTGGGTGTTTTGTCGAGTATTTTGTCGAGCGTTTTTTATTTACGCTTTTACTCTTTTACGCTTTTACTCTTTTATAAAAATCAGTCTTCTGCAATTTTCGCATTCGATGATTTTTTCGTTTTTGAGCCGACTTAATTCCAGTTGCGAAAGTTCTGTTCCGCAAGCCGTGCAGTGCTTGTCTTTAAGTTCGTAAACTATCGGGAACTTCGGGTCCTTGCGCTTCTCCTTATATTTATCCATGTATTCCTTGGGAATATCCTTTTCGATTACCGCAAGTTTTTTCTTAATGGCAAGTTTCTCGGCTTCTTTTTCTTTGGCAAGTTCTTCGTACTTCTTCTTGTATTCGTCTTGCTGGTCGAGCATGAGTTTTGTTCCCGCCATAAGTTTTTTGTAAGAAGTAGCAAGTTCGGTCATTTCTTTGGAAAGTTTTTCTATTTTTTGTTCCAATGCCGTATACTTTGAAGCGAGTTCCTGCGATTTTTTCTTTAAAAACGCTATAGTCGATTCGTCTTCGACGTCGGAAATCGTCGAAAACTCGTTTTTGTCTTCGTCGAGTTTAGATATTTCCTCTTGTAAGGCGTTGAAGTTAGACAGTAGCGACGACGCTTTGGATTCGATTTGAGCCTTGCTTTCCGAAACGGTTTTTAAAAACTTAACCGCTTGAGCGTACTTTTTGAATTCTTCGCTCTTTTTAAGTTCGTTTTCGATGTTTTTGAGTTCTGCGTCGATTGTCTGATATTCCATTAATTTTTCTATCATAAATTCTCCTTTAGTCTTTTCGATGTCAATAAGATTTTTTATCGGGTGTAATGTGCCTGCGATATAGCAGATACGTCAAGCCGTTAAACAAATCTGTCGTCGTCGAAAAAGCTGAAATCAAGTTTATTTTTTAATCTGTATATGCTTGAGAAATGTTTGCAAATATTCCTCATTCCGTAATTTTCGCTTGCAAAATGCGTCATGGAAATTACGCGTTTGCCGTTTTTGACGGCTTCAACCAAAACGTGATGGGGTATGTCTGCCGAAATGTATACGTCGGCGGGATAATTAAGGGTGTCTACGTCAAGCCCCGCACCGCAAAAACTTGCAGCCTCTTTTATGTATGCCGTCTTGTCGCCGTAAACGTTTACCCTCGTCGAAAACTCTCTTTCGATGTTTTCGGCAAGTTCTTCTAACGACCTGTTTACGGGATAACGACGACCGTAACCCGTACCCGTCAATAACGGGTCGAGAATTTCTATCTCTTTATCGTCCGCACCGCTTATGCCCTTTGCCAAGAAGTAATCGACGCCCTTTTCGGCTACGTCGAAGTTAAGGTGGCAGGAAATTACACCTATCCCCGCAGACGCCGCTTTTAGCAATACGCCGTCAATCTTTTTTATGCCGTAAAATATCGCGGGATGGTGGGTAACGATTAGCCCCGCCTTCATCCATTGGGCGTATTCGATGGTCTTGTCGGTAAGGTCGAGCGAAAACACTACGTTGGTAATATCGGCTTCCGTATCGACGATTATACCGCTGTTATCGGTAAAATGACACTTTTTTTCGTACATCGGGGATAATTCGAAGGGGGCGAATCTATCTATAAGTTCATAAATTTCTTTTAATTTCATCTTTCAAACCTCTATAACTTTGTAGTCTTTCGGATAAAGTTTTTCTTGAATTTTCCTGCATGTCGTTTTTTAAAAGTTTTTCGGTTTCGGCAATTTTTTTATCCAATAACTTTAAAAAATCGGGGGTTCCGTTTAAATTTTCCCGTCCGAAAATCTCTTCTTTTTCGGTATACGCGTCTAAGTAATTTAATTTGGCACGCATTAAATCGTAATACTTT
This sequence comes from Parasutterella excrementihominis, assembly GCA_963650915.1. Classification (GTDB taxonomy): domain Bacteria; phylum Bacillota; class Clostridia; order Christensenellales; family Borkfalkiaceae; genus UBA4636. Next base: position 12,096 of record CAVJMJ010000010.1, read on the forward strand.
TCATCTGCAAAAAAGGTAAAATCACGCTCTATGCCGTAACCGCTTTCGTGTAAGTACTTTCTCACCTTGTCGGCGTTTTTCATGGGTTGTAATATCAAGATAACGGGCTTATAGGCGGACTTTTGTAAAATTTTAATAATTTCTTCACCGCCCATTCCCGCTATTAAAACCTCGTTTGAAAAGGGAACGGAAGAAAGCCCGTCTGTTTTTATTGCTAAAAATTTGTCGGGATAATACTTAGATAAAAGTTCCACAGCCTTATTTAAACTCGGCATAGATATATCGGTTACGATGACTTTTTCGACTAATTTTTTATCGAGTGCTTTTTTTGCAATATAACCGTGGTCGCAACCGACGTCGCACAAAACGTCGGAAGGAAGTATTAACGAGGCTATGACCTCAATTCTGCTATTCATCAGTCTAAAAAGTCTTTAAGGCGTTTGGATCTCGACGGATGACGAAGTTTTCTTAAAGCCTTGGCTTCGATTTGACGAATACGTTCACGGGTAACGTTGAATTCCTTGCCGACTTCCTCTAAAGTTCTCGGTCTGCCGTCGTCGATGCCGTAACGAAGACGCAAAACTTTTTCTTCACGCGGGGTTAAGGTGTCGAGAACGCCTATAAGTTGTTCTTTAAGCATGGAAGTTTCAACCATGTCGCTGGGGGCTTGAGCGTTTTCGTCAACGATAAAGTCGCCCAAATGGCTGTCTTCTTCCTCGCCGATAGGGGTTTCTAAAGATACGGGGTCTTGGGCGATTTTTTGAATTTCAATAACCCTCGATTCGGGGATGCCCATTTCTTTTGCGATTTCGGAAGGATAAGGATCGCGACCGAGTTCTTGCAAAAGTTGACGGGTAACCCTCGCCTGTTTATGAATGGTTTCAACCATGTGAACGGGGATTCTTATAGTTCTTGCCTGGTCGGCTATAGCCCTCGTAATTGCCTGACGTATCCACCAAGTCGCATAGGTAGAAAGTTTATACCCTCTTTCGTAATCGAATTTTTCGACTGCCTTCATAAGCCCCATGTTGCCCTCTTGGATAAGGTCCAAAAAGTGCATACCGCGACCGACGTGGCGTTTTGCTATGGAAACGACGAGCCTTAAATTTGCTTCCGCCAAAATGCGTTTTGCTTCCTGATCGCCCGCCGCCATCTTTTTGGCAAGTTCGATTTCCTCGTCGCTTGAAAGTAAGGGAACCCTGCCGATGTCTTTAAGGTACATCTTTACGGGGTCGTCCATACTGATTTCCTTTACGAGTTGGTCGTAAAGTTCTTGTTCCTGACTGGTTTCGTCGATGACTTGAATGCCCGCGTCTTCAATGGCGTTGCACATATTTTCCATCTGCTCGTCGCTCATTTCGACTTTTTCAAGCCTGTCGCACAAAGCGTTCATGGTAATGGTTCCGCGTTTTTTATAGTCGGTGATAATCTCGTTGGTAATCTCGGCTAAAGCAGCATCTTCAATCATAAATTTCTCTCCGTTTTAAGTTTATATAAAAGTTTAGTCTTTTGCTGAATTTTTTCTATCGTTTTTATCTGTTTTAAGACGTCCGTTTCCGATTTTGCGTACTCCTCAAGGTAACTTATATCGGTTTCGAGGTTGTTCATTTTTATATATCTTAAACAGTCGTCGTAATAACCCTTTTCGTCGGTGCAATAAATTTCTTCCACTCGGCACAGTACGAGGTTCATTTCGCTTAAATAATCTTCGCCGAGCCTGTTCGTAAGCGTTGCGCCGTTAAAGGAAATTTTCTCGTCGTAAAGTTCGAGTATGAGGGTAGATATTTCGCTACGCAAGGTAGAAGAAAAATCCAAACCGTCCAAATCTTCGGCTTTGGCGTAACTTTTACCGTTGATTATTGCGGATAAAATATATCTTTCGGCTTTTACGAGGGCGGTTTCTTCCTCCGCCTCTGAGGGTAAAGCCTCGGTTTTTTGCTCGATAACGGGCTTATAGGCGGACTTTTGAGTGCTTGCATCTAAATCCCGCTTTAAAGATTCGTAGGTTATTTTGGAAATTTGACTTAACTTTTTCAAAAGTTCTTCCCTTTCGTATTCCTTGTCGCTTTCCGCAATGACTTTTATCGCTTTGTCCAAAAAACGACGTTTTTCCGAAGAATCGTTAATGTTAAAAGACTTTGCCAAGTAATGAAGTTTATAGTCGATGAGTGGTTCTGCCGAAAGCAAAAGTTCTTTATAACTTTCCACTCCCCTTGCCTTAACGTATTCGTCGGGGTCGAGGTTATCGGGAAGAGAAATTACTTTGACGTTAAGCCCGGCATCCTTTAAAATCTGCATTCCCCGAAAGGTTGCCTTTTGCCCTGCGGAGTCGCCGTCGTAACTTACGATTACGGTATCCGAATACCTCATCATAAGCCTTGCCTGCTCCACGGTAAGCGAGGTGCCCATGCTTGCCACGGCGTTTTTTATACCGCTTGCGTGCAACGCTATTACGTCCATGTACCCCTCTACCAAAATAAGATATGGCAAAGTGCCTTGCTCTCGTTTAAGTTTTTTGATGTTGTTGACGTTAAAAACCGTTCTGTTTTTTATGAAAACGCTCGTTTCGCTCGTGTTTTTGTATTTTGCGAAATCGGGCTTTTTTTCAAGCACCCTTCCACCGAAAGCGATTACGTTTGAAAAACTGTCGATTATGGGAACGATAAGCCTTTTCGCTTCAAAGTCGGAATACTCGCCGGTATCTTTATTGTACGAACATACGCCTGCCGAAACCATGTCTTCGTAACGATACCCCTTTTCTTTGAGGTGTTTGGGCAAAGACTTGTAGTCAAGCGAGCAACCTATGCCGAAAGCCCGAATGGTGCTTTTGTCGAACCCCCTCGAAAATAGGTATTCGAGGTATGGTAAAGCCTCGGGTTTTGACAGGTTGTCCACGTAAAATTTTGCCGAATCTTTTAAAATAGCAAGCCTTGTTTGACGATTTCTCGCATTTTCTTCTAACTCGGCGTCCTCTTTAAAGGAAGCTTCGGGAAGTTCCATATTGGCGCGGTTAGCCAAAAATTTAACCGCTTCAATATAACTTAAACTTTCCACTTCCATAATGAATTTGATTACGTCACCGCCACGCTGACAACCGAAGCATTTAAAAAATTGCCCCGCTTGGTTGACGCAAAAAGAAGGCGTTTTTTCCATATGCCCCGGAAGCGGACAACGCGCCCAGTAGGCACCGCCCTTTCTTTCCAAACTGCAGTACGCGGAAACGACGTCGACGATTTCGTTGCGACTTTTTAATTCTTCTATGAATTTTTGGAATTTTTGATCAAACATCGTCTTCCGTCTTTTGCCTTTGCTCTTTTTATGCTTTTGCTTAAACAGTGTAAAACGCTTGTGAATTTTTGCGTCTGCCAATTAAGAAATATCTGCGTCTGTCTATATAAGATATCGATGCGGTTTTTTCTGTTACATATTATTATACACATTAACGGCGTGTTTTCCTTTTTTTACATTTAAGATTTATTTAAAAAACTTAAAAATATCTCGCTTTAAAGGAAATTCTTCGTTTAATAGCCGAATTTAGCCATGTTTTTATATGAAAATACGGTTAAATGTAAGATTTTAACAACTAAATATTTTACAACGCAAGTTTTTTTTGATAGTATATGTTTGCTTTCGATTTCAAACTATTTTCATTCCTTCGTTTGCGGTTTTAGCCGTTTACGTTCGTTTGCGGTTTGGACGGTATATAATAGTTTTAAAATTTTTGAGGTGCATTATGGACGAAAACGCCAAACCTAAATTTTTATCCGCAAAAGACGTTGCTTACATCGGGCTTTTTACGGCGGTTATAGCTGTTTGCTCTTTTTTGACGATACCGACCACCGTGCCGTTTACATTGCAAACCTTTGCCATTTTTTTAACCCTCGGCATACTCGGCGGTAAACGAGGAGTCATTGCCATTTTTTGTTACATTCTGTTAGGTACTTTGGGCGTTCCTGTTTTTGCAGGGTTTAAAGGCGGAATCGGCGTAATTTTGGGCGCGACGGGCGGTTACATAATGGGCTTTTTATTGTGCGGACTGTTATATTGGCTACTTGAAAAATTGTGCGGAAAATCTCTTATCGTAATGATAATTTCCATGGTTTCGGGCGCAATATTGTATTTTGCTTTCGGAACCCTTTGGTTTATGATAATTTATACCAAAAACACGGGGGCTATTGCTCTTTCCGCAGTTTTGGGAATGTGCGTAGTGCCTTTTTTACTTCCCGACGCTATAAAAATTACCGTCGCAGTTTTATTATCCTATAAATTGAGAGGCAAAATAAAGTAACGGATAGATCGTTTTTTAGCGATAACGGGCTTATAGGCGGACTTTTTGTAATTTATATAATTTAAAAATTCGCTAATTTGCAATTTTAAAAATCGCCAATTTTAAAACTTTCTATTTGCAATTTAAAAATTTGCCGATTTATCGGTTAAAGAATTTTTTGATTTACGATTTTTTCCTATCGGCATATTTACATATTTACATACTTACGCATTTAAAATTTTACTTAAAAAGCGGACGGCCGTATAGCCGTCCGCTTTTTAAGTAAGAACGTAAACTTATTTCTATTTACTTTTTATTTTTTGTGTTCTATATTTTTCGTCTTGTTTTTTTAACTTTATATTTTTATCTCCTTACGATTTTTATAACTTTATATTTTGTTGCTTACGAATATTGTAAGTTTATTTTCTATAAGCCGACTCGGTTACTTCAAAAGGCTTTTCGATGGCGTTTTTTACGGCGTCAACGGCAATCAAACGAATTTTTTCATTAACGCCGACTGGCATATATTTAACGGTATCGGGCGAAACCCCTGTAAGCGTTGACGCAAGCATCAAACCCGCTATGTAGCGACCGACGTCGTAGGTAAGATGATATCCGTCACGGGTGAGATTATCCCCTATAAGCGAAGTCCTTGCGTTTTGTATAGCCGTTCCGCAAGCGATTATTTCTTGAATTTCGGGATTTTTAACTACTTTTTCCTTTACCGCAGAAACTATCGCATTATACATTTTTAACTGGTCGTTGTCGTAATTTACGAACTCTTCGTGACTACTCGTCCGTTGATACGCCCAAGTCATATTCCAAACTATCTTTGCCGACGGTGCGTAACTTTTTACGTAAGAAATCAAATAAGGAAGGTCGTCGTACCTTTCAATAAGCCCACTGCTTCCGCTTGCCTGTTGAAGGGTTATAACGTCCCAAGTTTGGCTTAAAAGAGCCTCTTTAACGGAAACGCCCTTTCTGTTTCCCCATGCGCCGTCATCGTTGTTTCTATACTCGTAAGCCTTTAAATCGTTTTTGGCGTTATATGCGTGTGTCTTTAAGGTGCACCCGCCTATATATAAGTTGCCGAGAAAAATATTTTCGACCCCGAAATCGTCTAAAATCGAATATACGTATTGCATTGTGTCGTCGGAAAAACTGTTTCCTATCGCAAGAATTCTCATATTTTCTTTATATTCTCCGTTATAATTTTCGTTGTTATCGTTACCGCAAGCGGTAAAAAAGCAGGTGCAAACGGCAAGCGTTAGACACAAGCAAACTGCAAGCAAATTGCGAGTACAAACGGCAAATGAATTGCGGGCATAAGCGGAACGCCGATTACAAGTACAAACTGCAAAAAAATTACGAGTAGCAACGGCAAACGAATTGCGGGTACAAACGGCAAGCCTATTACAAGTATAAGCGGAACGCCTATTACGAGCCGTTTTATAGCGCAGCTCTTTCTTTTTTTGCTCATTGCTTCTCGTTTTTAATTCCACGTTGCTCGTTTTTAATTCCACGCTGCTCGTTTTTCGTTTTTGCACTCTTTCGCTTATCTCTTTACCCTATTTATTATCGTCGCTTTATTTAATTATGTCGCACCGTTTAATCTTGCCTATTTGTTTAATTATATTAACACAAAGTCGAATTTTCGTCAACTTTTGCATGTCAAATTTTTTCGCTACGTAAATTACCGTATTAACTAAATTTCTGCGCTAAGCAAACAAGACGGGTAAAAACCCGTCTTGTTTGCTTGGTAGCCCCAAGGGGACTCGCTCCGCAAGGCAACCGCCTTGCTATCACGCAGGTAAAGGCAAACGCAACACTGTTGCGTTTGGTCGGCTTGCTTCCGCGGTAACTTAATCTCCCTATTGCAAGCCAACTACCCACCCGTTCTCGTCCCCTTTTTATCTTTACAAACAAACAAGACGGGTAAAAACCCGTCTTGTTTGCTTGGTAGCCCCAAGGGGACTCGAACCGCAAGGCAACCGCCTTGCTATCACGCAAGTAAAGGCAAACGCAACACCGTTGCGTTTGGTCGGCTTGCTTCTGCGGTAACTTAATCTTCTCTGTTGCAAGCCGACTACCCACCCGTTCTCGTCCCCTTTTTATCTTTACAAACAAACAAGACGGGTAAAAACCCGTCTTGTTTGCTTGGTAGCCCCAAGGGGACTCGAACCGCAAGGCAACCGCCTTGCTATCACGCAAGTAAAGGCAAACGCAACACCGTTGCGTTTGGTCGGCTTGCTTCTGCGGTAACTTAATCTTCTCTGTTGCAAGCCGACTACCCACCCGTTCTCGTCCCCTTTTTATCTTTACAAACAAACAAGACGGGTAAAAACCCGTCTTGTTTGCTTGGTAGCCCCAAGGGGACTCGAACCCCTGTTTTCGCCGTGAGAGGGCGACGTCTTAACCGCTTGACCATGAGGCCTTATTTCGTTTGCCCGATAATAATAACACATTAAACTGAATTTAGCAACGCTTTTACTTGAAAATCCCAAAAAAATAATTAAAATTAAGGCTATTTTAGTTGCCGAGAAGGATTTTATATCATATCGGACGAGAACGGAATAAAAAATATATAAAATTACTTAAAAAATTCGCCTTAAAAAGCACTAAGGCACATTCGACTTAAAAAACGCCAAGCCACCTTCGATTTAAATAACGCTAAGGCATCTTCAACTCAAAAACGCCAAAACATCTTAAACTTGAAAAACTAAACGGCATCGTTAAATTAAAAAACAAACGGCTCTTTACATTAAAATACGATGTGAATACCGCTCGTCGTCGATAGGCTTACAAACGATATAAATTACGCAAATAAAAGTCTTACTTTATTAAAATTACCCTTTTTAAGATCGTCTTCGGAAATTATAAAATACAAACTCGTTTCGCCGTCCGACAAAAAATCGATGTCGAGGCTTGAGGGAAGGTATCTTAAAAGAGCGACTTCGCCGTCGTTTACGTTTTCGTCCTTACAAAGAAGAGCCGTGCCGTCGTTGCCGAGTTCGAAAGTCATCGGCCACTCGGTGTAAACGTCGTAATCGCCTTCCCAGTCCTCGTTAAACATAGTATAAGCGTCGGCTTCGCCGTCGTAATATCTTACGACCGCTTTTGGCTTTTTCTCCGTGTAATCGATAAAAAAGTACAAAAGACCGCTTTCGGGCAAAAGCGTTTTGCCTACTGATTCGTAAACTTCTTGCAAATTTATCTGACACAAATAAAGTTCTTCGGGGGCGAAAACGTCTTTTTCGAGCCATTCTTCGGGAAGTAAAATTTCGCCGAAAAACTTACTGACTTCGATGTCGCAATCTTCGTCCCTAACCGTTATTTTTACGCTCATTTTTTTGTGCCTCCTTAATGGCAATGTAATCTTTGTCTTTTGAAAAATCACGGCTGAAATCGGCTTGTCCGCCGAGGGCTTCTATCGCAATTAAAATTTCTTTGGTCGAAACGTAATCGTTTGTTTTTTGCAACCCTTCATAAAGGGTATCCAAAACGCTTTCGTCGTCGTATTCAACAAGATACGAGCAATACTCCGGTGCCTTTTTAAGGTTTGAAGAAAATTCCCTTTCAAGGGTTTTCGTCATAATTTTGCTATGCTTTTTTTGCTTGGAAATAAGGTCGCAAAGTTGAGAGGTAACGACTGCGTTTTCGTCATTTAAATAGTCGTTTATTTTATCGAAAACTTCTTTGTCGGAAAGATAATCCACACAGGCGTCAAGCACGTCTTTTGAACGTTTGCCTTCAAAAAGTACCTCTATAAGCCCGTTATCGGCGTTTTTTGAGTTTTTGTGCGTCAAAACTTCGATAACGATTAAAAGTAAATCGTCCGAACTTTCTTTACTTATAAGTTTAATGAGTTCGTCCTCGCCCGCATAGTCTATAAGCGCGTCGATAAGGTATTCGGATACGGGTACGCCTAAAGCAAAATGTTCCTTTAAAATATCTACGACTTCGCAACTTTTATCTTCGTAAAAATTTAACGGCGTTTTGCCGTCCAACTTATCGAAGGTCGTTTTGGAAAAGGCGTCGTAAACGGCTTCCTTTTGTTCGTCGACGTCCCCTTTGAGATTTTCTTTGTTTTTTAAAATATAATCTTTGGCAAAAGTTTTGAACAACTCGTCAATATCAACAATCTTCATTTTTGCACCTAATCAATTTTAATGCCTGATTGATTTTCGTCTTTTTGGTTATAAAATAATTTGCCAAAAAGGTAGTATCTTTGGCGTAAATGCTCTTTGACATAACGAGCATTGCCGCGCCCAAAGAGTTTACGTCTTCGATTTTTTCGAGGTTTCCGTTGTCCTTTAAGGCATTTAAAACGTTTTTCGCGCTTTGCGCCAAAGCCTTAAAATCCGTTTTACAAAAGGAACTCATTCTTGCGGCGGCAAAAGCGTGTGCTCTTTTTATAACGGAATCTTTACCGTCGTCTTTTATTTCGGGAATGGGAACGAGTTCGAAATTAAAATAAAGTCCGCTGTAAATTGCCGAAAGAGTACTTTTTCGGTCGTTCATCAAAAGAGAATAAACGATTGCGAATTTAACCTTTTCGTCTATCTCGTTTATCATTAAAATTCCGATAAAATAGTCCTCGATTTTTTCGTTTTCGGTTTGCAAAAGCGACAATGCCAGTTCTTCTTGCAAATTGTTGTAAAAAGAATAAATAAAATCGCAAACTTTAAAGACGCCGTTCAGTTTTCTGTCGGTAATCTCCGGCTTTTCGTGTATATAGTCGATTGCTTTTTCGACGAGTTTTTTCATTACGCTTTCGGGATAACGCAATTCGCCGTCGATACGCCTTAACTTGGGCTTTTCGTCGCGACATCTGTCTATATAGTACTTTGCGACGTCGTAGTCGGTAATCTGGTAAACCTTTATAAAATATTTTTCCGCCTCTTTTTTGTTGCCGAGGTTATAATAGGCAGCCCCCGCAACGAATAACCCGTTAATGGAATAAGGATAGTCGTCAAGTGCCTTTAAAGCGTACTCTAAAGCCCAGTCGTCACGCTCGATATTCAAACAGGACGTTGCCACTTTATAGCATTCCTCAAAGGTAACGAGATTGAAATTTTCAAGGGCGCGATACGCCTTTTCGGATTCCTTAAAGTTGCCGGTGTCCGCAAGTAAAACGAACATGTTGATAACGGGAAGATTATCGTCGGGAAACTCCTCTATAAGCCCGTTAATGATGGTTTTTGCCTTTTTAACGCTTTCGTTTACGGCGTAATAAGCGGCTATTCTCAATTGCGCGCCGACGTAATTTTGATCGGTTTTTGGAATGCTTTTTAATAACTTCAAAGCCTCCTTGTCACCCGTTAAATACAAGTTTTTTTCGGCAAGTTCGATCCTCTTGTCCGAAGGCATTTTTTTAGGTGGATAGGAAACGTAAAAATCAGGTTCTTCGGGGAATGCGACCATTTCGAAATAATCGAGTTTTTCGTCGAGATAATCGAATTCTTCATCGGGGGCGATAATCAGTTGCAAGTCGTAATAATACCCTGCCAAACGGTAATTGTCCAAAAGATAAAAACAAGCACCGAGGGCGTTATAAGCCTCGGCTTTTTCATCTTCCGTGCAAGTATCGAGAAACTTAAACCAATAGCCTAATGCCATTCTTATTATATCGAGGTCCATATAGACCTTGGCGATTTCGCGATATATTTCGGCGGTAGGGCTTTTTTTCAATAAATGCAATATGTTAAGCGCACCTATATAATCGCCTTCTTCCCTCCGTTTAACGGCTAAATTCAGTTGTTTTTCGGCAAATACGCCGAGATTGTCCTTAATTTTCATTATCGAAAAGTCTGTCAATATCCTCTTTTAAGTATGTGTATTTATTGGGGCAAAATTGGCAAACGACCTCTACTTTTCCTTCTTTTTCGATCGTGTCGTAAAGTTCTTTTTTACCGAGAGTGATTAAAATTTTGTCAACGTATTCTTTTGAACAAGTGCATTTATACTCCGGGTCGTACTCGAAAAAGAAAACGCCGTCAAAGTACCTGTCTATTATTCCGTCTATTCCGTATTCTTCTATCATGGAACTTATCGAAGTAAACTCGGACAAAAGTTTTTCGGCTTTGTCTATGGATTCGTCGCTTGCGCCGGGCATCGGTTGAATTACAAGCCCGCCCGCACCGACGCATTTTAAATCTTTGCCGATTTTTACCCCCAACGCAAGCCCGGTGGGTTGCTGTTCGGAATATGCGAAATAAGCGGCAAAATCTTCGGCAATCTCTCCGCTTACTAACCTCGAACTGCCCGTATAAGGTTCCTTTAACCCGAGGTTTTTAACTACGGAAATTCTTCCCTTTCCTACCGCACCGCCCACGTCGAGTTTGCCGTTCTTCTTAAGCGGTAGATTGACGGAAGGATTTTCTATATATCCTCTCATCTTTAAGTCGTGGTTACCGCAAACGACTATCTGCCCCGCAGGACCGTCACCGTTTATAGTTATACTTAAAGTGTCCTCTTTGTTTTTAAGGTTGGTTGCCATAAAAGTAGCAACGGTCATAGTTCTGCCGAGCACCGCCGCAGCAAGAGGGGTCAATTTATGTATTTCGATTGCACGATTGACCATTTCCGTCGTATCGAGTATGGTAAGAGAAATTTCTCCGTTATATATAAGTGCTTTTACCGCTCTGTCCATAATAAACCTTTTTATTAAAATCGTTTTATAAAATAATTATTTAAAGTTTTATAGCAATGCCGAATGTTACATATTTATCCGCATCGTTTTCGTAAAACCGTTTCTGTAAAATTCTTTCTGTAAAATTCTTTCGTAAAATCGTTATTTTTTGGCTATGAATTGAGCCCTTAAAGAGTCTTTTTTAAGTTCTCCGCCCATATGTTCGGTTACGATAACCGTCTTATAGCCCGACTTTTCGAGTTTTTCGGTGATATCGTCCACGGTGTGAATGTATTCCGTTTGGCTTTCTTCTTTTTTAATGTATTTATCCCCCTCTTTTATAAAGACGGACACGTCCATATCAACTTTGTTTTTGCAAAGTTTGTTGAACCAAACGTAAGTCATATCGTCGAAATCTTCCGAAAAAACGTTGTTTGCTATAACCTTTTCGAGTTTATACTCGGTTGAAATATCGAAAAACAGTACGCCGTCTTTATCGAGTAAAGAATAAAAACGTTTGAAAGCCTTTTCGAGTTTTTCGTGCGGAAGATAATTTATTCCGTCGTTTACCACCGTAATAAAGTCAACCTTGGAAAAGTTTTTGACGGTAGTCATATCCCCTTCCCTAAAAAGAATGTTAAGCCCCTCTTTTCTTGCAAGATCTACGGCGACGTTGAGCATATCGGGCGAACAATCGATTCCTTCCATCATAAAGCCCGCTTTTTTAAGGGCACGGGTAAAATAACCCGTTCCGCAAGCCATATCGAGCCCGCTTATTCCCTGTGCGTGGGTTTTTACGAGCGAACAAAGATAATCCGCCCATTTTAAATAATCTTCGTCGGAAAGCACTCTTTCGTAAATTTCCGCCAAAGCAGAATAGGGTTTGTTCATAATTCTTCCTTTTTTGAAAAATTGCCCCGCTTGCGAGGCAATTTTACTAATTACGCCCGAGTTTTATAAAGCGGAAAAACGCAATTAAAGATTGTTTTTCGATTGATTGAGTTTATCGATGTCTTCCCTCGTGAAGACTTCGCCTACGTCGGATATCGTAACGTCGTAATCGGTTACGGGCTTTATCTTGTCGAGAGTGGTTTTAGCCTTGCCGACTTCGGTGTAGCCTTCTTCTTCTTTTGCGGAAGTCTTTTGCTGTTCTCTTTGGTCGTGCTTTTTGATTTCGTCTTCGGTAGCCTCGTAAGACTTAACCCTTCCTTTAACGAACTTGTCGTAAATCCATTGGCTGTAAACCGTCCAAACGAGCATCGTAAACGACGCGCCGAGGAACATAATGAGTACCGCCGCAAGACTTATAGCCTGTGTTCCGAGTAACAATATCGCAAACGGCAATAAGGCAAATACCGCAAAAAACAGGTTGAGCGGTAATAATATTACCGTGAACGTTAAACTGTTTTTCATGAGTGCGAAATAATTGCCTTTATAGGTTACTATCATCGACGCCATCGTCAAGAAGAAAATGGAGGAAAAACCTATAAGTACGTATAATAAAACCTTGAAGAGTACGTAATACCACTTAAAACCGCTTACGGCAATTGTAAGGTCTATGTGCGAAATCACCATAAACGACAGCGAAAGTATAATCGAATATATCGCAGCGGTCGCAAGCATTGGTAAAACATTCTTCTTTATCCCCTGCCAGAAAGTCTTTAAAACGTTTACGCTTTCTCCCCAGCAAAGGTTACGCATTACGTACATACCACCCGACAAGCCGACCGCTATAACGAGAGAGGCAAGAGGAAGCCACATAAAAAAGTTGTAGTTTGCGTAATAAATTATGCTTTCTTCAAGCCCCAAAACGGCGGCGTACGGAAGATAGCCTACGCCCATGTTTGCCGAGAAGGGCGAAACCGACGCATTTGCGTAAATGGTGGAAATTCTTAAAAACAAAAGTAGGAACAATGGTGCCAAAAATAAAACCATCATGAAGTTCAAACCGATGATCTTCATAAAGTTGCCCATGAAAACTTCGTAACCGAGTTTAAAACGCCCTACCGCGACCTCGGGACGGAAATAACCGTCTACGCCCGAAGTATCTTGAAGAGCAATCGGCTTTTTAACGACGTCCTCTTTCTTTTTAACGGGTTTTTTATCGACTTTTTGTTTCGTCTTATTGTTAGCGGATACCGTATAACTTTTTCCGCTGTAACTTTTATCGTTCTTTTTTGCCATAACTCACCTTTTGCCGTAATTTCCCTTTTAACGCCTAAAAAATAAAGCGCATATAAATAAACCAAGCGACTTTGCGTTTGTTAAATAAATATTTAGAAATTACGTTTACCCTAATATAATAACTTAAATATTAAACTTTTACAAACGTTTTAAGGCGTGTTGACGGAATTTTTTATTATGAACATTGCTATTGCGGGCGCAACGGGCGTAGTCGGAAGAAAAATTATCGAAATTTTGGAAGAACGCCGATTCGTTGCCGATAATTTTTATTTTTTTGCAAGCAAAAATTCTTTCGGAAAGACTTTGAAAATTTACGGCAAAAATATTTCGGTGGAAGAACTTAACGATTTTAATGTTAAAAGTAAAAAAATCGACATCGCTTTTTTGGCTTGTCCTTCAACGGTGTCTATCTATTACGCCCCGTTATTTGCAAAAATCGGCGCAACGGTTATAGACAATTCTTCGGCGTTTAGGCTGAATAAAAACGTTCCCCTCGTCGTACCGACGGTTAACGACGAGGAAATTTTCACGCTCGCTAAAAGGGTGCAAAACAGAACGGGGCGTAAAAAAACGGGGACGACGGGGCTTAACGAAGCCGTAAAGACGGGGTATGATGACCTCGGAAAAACGGGGTGTAACGACATCGGAAAAACCGAACATAACGACATCGGAAAAACGGGACGAGGGATAATTTCCAACCCGAATTGTTCTACGATTATGCTTATGCCGGTGCTAAACGCCCTTAAAAAATTCGGACTGAAGAAAATTAACGTTACGACATATCAAGCCGTTTCGGGTGCGGGAAGACAGGGCGTTTTAGACCTATCGGGCGGTGAAAAACAAAATTTGAAATTCGATAAAAGAATATATTCCAACTGTCTTTCCAAAATAGGAAAGTTCGACGAGAACGGCTACTCGGAAGAGGAAAATAAAATTATAAACGAATCGAAAAAAATTTTGCGTTTGCCACGCTTGAAAGTATCGGCAACCGCCGTGAGAGTTCCCGTTTTCAATTGCCATTCCGAAGCCGTTTACGCAGAATTTTCTTCCGTTATCGACTTAAAGTCCGTAATTTCGAAATTAAGTATAGCCCCGAGAGTTAAACTTTACCTCGACGATTACCCTACAGTGCTCGACGCCGACGGCAACGATTTTATACACGTAGGCAGGGTGAGAAAAGACATATCTAATCCGCGTGGATTGCAACTTTGGATTACCTCGGACAATTTGAGAACGGGTGCCGCGCTAAACGCCGTTTTAATTGCCGAAATCTTACAAAAAACGCCGATAATCGACATATAGAGGCACTTTTCGCATTTATACAAAGTAATACCATATAGCAAAAAAGGGAGGCTTTTTATGATAAACGTACTAATATCCGGCATAAGCGGAAATATGGGCAAAGCCGTGTATTTAAACAAAACGGATAACCTTAATATTACTTGCGGGGTGGATTTAAACCGCACGCAAGGTTTCGATTGTCCCGTTTATAAAAGTTTCGGCGAAGTAAAGGAAAACGTCGATTTGGTTATAGATTTTTCGTCAAGAGGAGTTTTTAAAGAACTTTGTAAATTCGTAAAAACTACCAAATGCGCGCTAATATCGGGAACAACGGGGCTTACGGAGAAAGATAGGTCGGCTATCGAAAAATTATCGGAAACGGTTCCTGTCTTCATTTCGGCAAACATGTCTTTCGGAATAAACTTTTTAACCTCTTTATTTAAAAGTTTAAGTCAAACGGTTGACGGGCTTGACATAGATATAATCGAAAAACATCGCAAAAATAAAAAGGACGCCCCTTCCGGCACCGCATTGATGCTACGCGACGCCCTGAAAAAACTAACCGAAAATAATATAACGGTACACTCGCTTCGAGCCGGCGATATCGTCGGCGAGCACGAAATTATTTTTACAAAAGGTTCGGAAACAATCACCGTAAAGCACGTTGCTTATTCACGTAACGTATTTGCCGAAGGCGCGGTAAAAATAGCGGAAAAACTCCCCTTCATGAAAAAAGGTCTTTATACCGCCGAAGACTTTTCGAGTTTTTTATAAGCGTATTTTTTGTAAGAATAAAATAAATTAAATGTTTTATAAGCGCAAAATAAATTGCAGGTTGTTATAAGCATAAACAAACTACACGTTTTTATAAGCATAAAAAATTTATAAGCAAAAAACAAATTACACGTATTTTTTAAGAGCAATATAGACTAATTTTATCGCAACGGTTTTTTCTATTTCCGTTGCGATTTCCGTTTTATAATATGAACTTTTTAAAATACAGCCCAAATTATGTAATGCCGAACTAAGTGCGACTTTTATTATATTATCGTTGAGTTTTCTTCCTATAATTATTATTTTATCGCCTTTTTGTCCGATGCCGAAAACTTTGGGCGTTTTGGTTTTATATCTATTCTTAACGACGGTACTTTGCGATAAATCGTCAAAGGTATTTTTGACTATAATTTGCGTTTTTGTGCCGATAACGGGCTTATAGGTCGATTTATGTAAAACTTGGAAGTTCAATACGGATAGCCTTTTCAAATCTTTATATGCCATTACGTTTACCGTGCGACTACCCTCCGATATGTTAGGATTTACGCATTTTATACCGCAAACGTCGGTATAGTTTTCGTAAAAATCGGCTTTTAAAAGTTTACATAGGTATGCTCCGCTCAGGTCGCTTCCGCCACGCTCCAAAAGTTTTATTTTGCCGTTATCGTTAACGTAAAATCCGGGGATTACCACACCGCCGTTTAAGTCCGTTTTAAAAATCGCCCTTCTTGATTTTAATACGTCGAATTTTCCCCTTTTAAAATACAGAATTTTGCTTGCGTCGACGAATCGGTAATTTAGATAGGACGCGACTATTTTTGCCGTTAAATATTCTCCCCGAGAAACTATATAATCTTTGTCATAGGGTAAATTACGAAATTCGCCTTCGATATCTATATTTACGCCCGACTTTTCTTTTAAATACTCGTAGCGGGATATAATTTCCTTTCTTAGTGCGGTATCGGTAAAATTTTCATATAAACGTATCAATAAATCGGTGACCTTTATGTCATTTGAAAACCTTTTACCCAACGCCGAAACAACTATTACTTTTCTTAACGGCGAAGAATAAACTATTTCCCTTATTCTTTCAAGTCCCTCTTTGGTAGATAGTGAACTCCCGCCGAATTTGCAAACGCAAAGCATAAAAAAACACCCCTTAAGTTTATAATATGATACAAACCCAAAGGATGTTTATTTTTTAAAAAAGTGAGCCTATAAGCCGATTAACGACCTATTCGACGGCAACGACGTTTGCACTTTTTACGTGGTTTATCTTCTTTAATTCTTTAACCATCGACTGCGTATCGATGCTTAAATTGCTTACGTCGATAACTATCGTAATAAACGACACACTGCTTATCGGAAGCGTGGAGTTTATGGTTATGATGTTACCGCCGTAAGAATAGATATCCTGCATCACGTTGCTTAATACCCCTGCGGCGTCCGCCAACTTTAAAGTAACAACCGCTTTTTTGCCGTACGACTTAGAAGCGGTAAAAATTTTATCTTTATACTTATAGAAAGTGGAACGGCTTATTCCCGTTTCCTTACAAGATAAACTGACGCTCTTTTTTTCGTCTTCGACAAGGCTTTTTGCCTTTAAGACAAGTTCGTAATAATTTGGTAATATCGACTTATCGACAATTAAATATTCCGACCCCATTTTTTAACCCTCGTATAACATATTTATTGTTTGCGAAAACAGCGAAAAAGCATTTTCCCTGTTCTCGTATGATATTATACACTGTTTAAGACAAAAAGACAACTGTTTTTTAGGGTAGGATTAATTTTTTTATAAAAATTTTTTATTGTTTTTGTGTTACAAACAGTTAAAAACCGCTTGCAAACTGATAGATCGGTCAAAAAAGTATTATACTCTGCCAAAATACCTAAAAACTACCCCTTCGAACTTTTTTAATGGTCTCGAAAAAATGCTTACGACCGTTAAATTACCGTTTTAAAGCAACTTTCTGTCGCCGTAACCTCGATTTCCAAAATTTGGTCTCCGCGCTTGACGGTGAAAATCGCCTTTTCGTCTTCAAGCATATTAAGCACTATGTCCACGAGGTAATAATTTCTGTCTATTTTTGTTTTTACGCCGTTTAATTCCAAATATAAGACCACGTCGCCGACATTTAAAATTCCTTGCATCTTAGAATTACTTTCGATATTCGTTATCGTAACGTCTGAAATTATATTCGTGCGCTTGGTTGTGCCGTCGTAAACCCCTCTTACGTTATCGTCTGTAACCGTTATGCCGAAAAAGGCTTTGTCTATCGTGGTGTTGCTTTTTCCTATACATTCCGACGCGAAATGGCGCATGCAACCCGAAATTATACTCGTCGGTATGGCGTAGTTTACACCGTCGACGTTGGTCAATACGCTTTTTGCGTTTACGATGCCTATAAGTTCGCCTTTATCGTTAAAAAGACCGCCGCCGGAATTACCCGGACTTACGGCTGCATCGAAACGCAAAACCCTCATTGAAGTCTGATCGCCGTAAGCGTTTTTTAGGGTGATTTTTTCGGATATAACGCTTAACACACCGCGTGTTGCCGAAATTCCGTTACCGGAAGGATTGCCTATCGCAAAAACCGTTTCGCCCAAAGTTAAATCGTAAATATCGGCAAACTTTACCGCCGTCACGCAAGAATTTTTAATGGCATCGCTTGCTTTTACCGACAAAACGGCAAGGTCGTAAGTTGTGCTTCCGCCCTCGAATTTTGCTTCGAAGGAATAAGGGCTTCCGCTTACTTGACTTCCGTAAACGTAAACGTTTATCGTTTGAGGAAAATTATCGTTCTCCCCTGCGTTTTCGTTATAGACGACGTGAAAATTGGTAATTATTATTGCGTCGCCGTTAGACTTGTCTACCGAATAAAAGACGCCTGCCCCCGCACTTTTGGTCGTAGTACCGTTATACGAGCATACGATACTGCAAACCGAAGTAACCGCTTTGTTTACCGTTTCCTCGTCGTTTTTGTTTTCGGGCGAAAAGTAGGCTTTGATAAAATCGTCCAAAGTGCCCGAAAAATTACCCGATTGGGTCATTTCGTTGTATAAATCGACAACGGTGTACCCGTCGTTGAAGTTTACGCCGTCACGCCCAGCCGTTCCGTTCGTTCCGCTTTCGCCCTTTAAACTCAAAAGCCATTCCTTTTCGGTGCCCGTAAAGCCGTTGTCAACGGCAATTTCGTAAGCGGATTTTCCGCGTATAAGAGGTGAACACGAAGTTAAAAAAACAACTAAACATATCGACGTTATAATCAAAAATATTTTCTTTTTCATCTTACTCCTGAAATTCGGTTTAAATTCGGCATTGCCGACCGAATTGAATTTTACAACTTTTATTTTTTTGTATACGATTATTTTTTATTCGGTATACGTTTTTATAGGGTTTTCGTTTAATGTTTTATTTTGGTATACGGTAATGTTTTCTATGGTATACGGTTATTTTAGCCGTTACCGAAAACTAAAACAACCGAGTTTTTTTGCTTAAAAACCAAACAAGCGAGTTTTTTACTCAAAAATCGAAACAAGCGAGTTTTTAGTAAAAGGGCTTTTAATAATTTACCGATTATAAAAAACTAATAAAAACTAACCCGACGGGTATCGTCAAAATCGTTTACAAACGAGATAATTGTGTGCTATACTTATTTAGAAGATTAACTATTGCGTCGCCATAAAGGCGACGAGGAGGATATTATGGGTTTATTCGATTTCTTTGTAAAGGAAACCCCGATAGAGGAAAAAAAGTCGACCAAAAAAACCAACCGACAAATGAACTTCGGCGGTAAAACGGGAACCGAAAACAGACGGTCGGACGAGAACGTTTCGGTAAGAGTCTTTAAACCGACTTCTTTTGACGACGTATGTGAAATTATTGACTTTTTATTGCTAAACAAACCCGCCGTCGTAAATATGGAAGCGGTAAAAGACGATACCACCCAACGCGTTATGGATATTTTAAGCGGGGCGTGTTACGCTTTGCACGGCGATATTTCGGAAATATCCCAAAATATCTACTTAATCTCGCCGGACGGACAAGCAATTTAGCCAATAATTTTTAGCGTAATTTTTAAACGAATTTTAAAAACCGATTTTGCCGTTAGCCGGTAGCAGTTTGCAGTTTGCCGTTAGGTCGACAATAATTTACCGTGCACGACCGATAACGTCAAAATAAATTTATAACGTCAAAATAAATTTATAACGTCAAAATAAATCTACAAGTTAAATTATACTCTATTACGTTAAATTCTATAATTTAAAATGCACAACATATAACTTAAAACATCGACTATAATCTTAAAATGCACTTCGACGCGAAGTGCATTTTTTTTATTCGTCTATAAGACCTAAGACTATCAACCTCGAATTGATTCCGCCGATGGTTCTGTTGTGAGCCTGAGCCATTTTTGCAAGACTTTTACCGCTTAAAAACTCTTTTTCGAGTTTGTCTTCTTCCTCTTTCGTCCAACGCTTTTTGGAAGCGTTTTCATCCTGCAATAAACCGAATGATACCAACCTCGAAATTATTCCGCTGTTCTTTCTGTGATGAATTTTTGCAAGCCTTTCGACGGAATATCCCTTTTCGAATTCGGCTTTGAGTTTTTCTTCCTCTTCCTCAGTCCACTTGCGATTGTCGTTCATAAGCCTTTCCGATTCGGTTTTGTTCTCAAAATAGCGTGCGTATCTTCTCAAATAATAAACGGCGGTGACGGCGTACCCCCTTGCTTCTTCGGATGCCGTTTCGTCATCGATAAGATTAACGTAGTAATCTATCGCCGCATTAAGTTTGGTAGTTTTTTCTTTTGCCATAAAATTTGACCGCCTTATCAGTATTTGTTTTATTATAATATATTTATCGATAAAAGTCAACGCCTTTTAAAACTATAAAAATGCCGACGTTTTTTTGAAAAACAAGCCGTAAATTTTGTCGAAATATCGAAATAAGTGCCTCTATAGGTCGATTATTCGTCGTTTTTATCATTACAAGATATTGCAGTGACTTCGCTTTCCGTTTTATTTGAAAGTAAATTTTCTATAGTTTCGGTACTTTTGAAAACGTTGGTTAAATTTATAACCTTAATCGTGTTTACGAGTTTACGGTAATTGTCTTTTCCGACTAACCTGAAAATCAAAAACACTAACGCAAACAATACGACGGCTACGCCTATACCTATAAGCGAACCGCAAAAGTCGATGGCGACGTCCGTTATAAGGCACATTCTTCCGGGAGTAAAATATTGCAAAAATTCGGTAAAAAGTGCAAGCGAAAGGGTGCATATCGGCGATAAAAAGGTAAAATATTTACGCTTGCACATAAATAGCAAGGTAGCAAAAATGCCCAGTCCCCACAATGCGTTAAGACCGAAATGCCCCATAAGTTTTCTTACGAAATAGTATGCGCTCGAAAACATTTTTACCTCGACGGTTTTTTCGACGACTAAGTTTTCGTCAATAGTGCTTTGACCTCTTAATACGACTTTTCCGTACCATTTAGCGACGAGTACTCCGTCTTCCGATATAGTGGCGTTGCCTTGTACAACCGACCACTTAACGCAGTCGGAATATTTTTTCGGCGAATGGTAAAATGTAAATTTTGTCGATTGGTTGGGCATTATTACGGTATTTCCGACTATTTTTGCCGACGTAGGCGTAACGTGTTTTACCATAACCGTTTTTTCGACGAAAACCGACGGGTTATATATCGACGTGAACTTGATTTTTACGGTGCCGGGATTGTTAAAATACATTGCGTTGCCCGAAAAAAAGATAATCGTACTGTCAAAACTTTGACCGATACAATCGTAGTCGGATTTTTCAAAACCATCTTTTATAACGAATAAGTCACGCATGTCCGTAAGTTTTTCGCCGTTGATAAACTCCGTATCTTTGATTTCGAGGGAGTTTATAGGTGTTTTTCCGCTCGGCTTTACCGTAACGGAAAAAGTACCGAAAACTTGACTTTCGCCGTTAGTTTTATTTACGAAAACTTTGGTCGTCCCCTCTTTTACGCCGTACGCTCGACCTTCGTATACGGTAAGAACTTCGGGGTTTTCGACTTCGTAATCGATGACGTTTGAGGCGGTTTTATCTTCGTTTACGATTATCTTTGCCGATTCGCCGACGTTTACTATATTTTCTTTACTGCAATCGACGTTAAAACCGAATTTTAATCTTTCGGGGTGGGCGGAATCGAAAACGTCTTCACCCGCACAAAAAATCGATACTTCGTCGTATACGGCGTTATCCGAACTAAGGTATACTTTTAACTTTACGTTGCCCTTTTTTTTGAAAACTATACCGTTTCCGTCTATCGTGGCGATACTTTCGTCGTCTAAGGCGAGGGCAACCGAGGTATCGTCGGTACCCGACGGCAAAAACTCGACCTCGGGCGTAAACTTTTCGCCGACGTAATAACAAAAGGCTATTTTGTCACGATTAACGTTAACGGCTTCCGTCTTATTCAAATTATCGTATTTTGAAGATATTTGAATGGTTTCGTCAAATTTTTCGACGACGCCTTGGGTGTGAGTTCCGCTCGTGCTTGCCGGTATAAGCGAGGAACAAATCAAACCTAAACCGAGTATAATCGTACAAACGGTTGCCGTTATCGAAAGTATCTTTATAAAGCGTATGTAGTTTTTATATCCGCTTTTCATGTTGCTTGATTGCTTTATCCTGTTTTTTCTTATTATAGCATAACGGCTAAAAATATACAAACCCTTTGTACGGATAGTTTATTAAAAATTGAAAAGGCTTTTTGATTTTTAGGTTAAAAAAGTCGTAAATACTCAAATAATCGACCTATAGGCGGGTTTTTAGATTATTTTAATATTCAAAAAAAGACGGCACCGATAAATTTATTTGCTAAATTCATCGGCGTCGCCTTAAATTCTTTTTAAGAATAAATTCGTATGAATAAATTCGCTATATCCGTACGATTATTTTTTTACCCAATTATATGCGGTGATTTCTTCTTCTATGCTTTGAATTTGATTTTCGACTGACAATTTTGACTCGCTGTCGTAAAGCATAAACCTGAACGGCTTTTTACCCGCCGTGTAATAAAGATACTGAGTGTTGCTTTCGGCAAGATAACTTATATCGACCGAATAAGAATTTAACGGGGTAAAGTTTTCGTTTACGAAAGTAGTATCCACCATGGAATAGTTTTTACCGCCCCCGAAATAAGCGATGGCACCGTTTACGTACTTTTTGCCGTCGTAACTCGAAACCATTTTACTACCCGTTTTTTCGGTGTAACTGTCGATAAGGCTACCTATATCGAGGTTAAAGTTCAAAATTTTGCCGACCTGACTGTCTTTGCCTTCAAGCAACGTATCGCTGTTTACAGAGGTTATATCCTTCCAATCGTAAAATCTTACGTCGCCTTTAAGACGCAAAATTGCGGGATAGGAAGTACCGCCGACACCGCTCCAATCCTGGAACTTGTAGTTTTCACTGTAATCCCAACCGTTCAAAACGAGTCCGCCGAACATCGTGTCAAGCCCTATCGAGAAAAGCCCTGCGGCATGGAAGACGCTGTTTTCTATCGTTACGTCGGTCGCTACGAATTCATTGTAAAAGGCTTGATTATTTAAATTATCGTCCTCGACGTGATAAGTAGTGCCGTCCGATCCGACTAAATCGGGCGATGCGTTACTCCAATAGCTTTCGGCAATAGTAGCGTAATTTTGCTTGTTAAGGTAATTCCCTCCGCTGACGGGCGTCATTTTTTTGATGACGTTAGAACCTATTTTCATAATAAATTCTCGTGCGTAAGACAAAATGCAGTTGTTGACCGTGACGTGTGTTCTACCCGTCGAAGAATTCCAATTTTCGCTTTTAACGTTGGATCTACCGAAGATTCTTACTGCCGTTCTGCCGTTATTCACCCTCGAATAGGACAAATTGACGTTATCGCCGGCGATTTCGAGCACGGTACCGCAATAATCGAGTTTGGTTATGTCTGCGTTGTCGTTGTCGTTCTTTAAAGAGGAATCCGAACAACCTTTGAGTTCTACGTTGGTAACGGTTATTCCGTCTTTTTCAATATAGAAAATAATGCTGTCTTGGGATTTTACCGCCAAGTTGCTGTCGCTTGCCGATACTTTATATCTGACGAGGTCTATAGGTCCGCGGTAAATTCTGTCGTTGAATTTTACGTAATAAAGGGTGGTAAGGCAATCCGCGTCCACGATATACCCGTTGCCGTAAAGGTCGTTTTTAAGATTTAAAGCGCAACGAATTTTACTGTTGTCTACGCTACCTATATTTTTATAATAAGTGTTGTCCGCCGTGCAGTTTATAAGGGTAGTGTATCTTTCTTGATACGCCTTGTAGTCAAAAGTATCGTAATTAGTAACCGTTTTCAATTCGTCGCCGAGGCTTATAGAATTTTGCAACACGATTTTGTAATTTTCGTTTTTAGCGACGGCATATAATTGGTCGTCGTCGTAAACGTTTACGCCGTCTTTAATAACGTTGATTACCGTAGTCGCGCAAATGCCGTCGTACTGCAAACCGATTTTAGATAACTTTTCAATCGTCTCTTTGTCGTTCTTGACGGTAAGGGTAACCTTTCCGCCCTCGCCTGTTAAACATAATTTGCCATCTTTAACGGTGGCAATAGAATTATTGCTCGTCGTCCATTCGAGGTTTTGTTGAGAAGTCGTTTTATCGCCGTTATATAAAAGCCCGTTTATTTGAATGGCGGTATCCCCTCGCTTTTCAATGGAGCCGTTTACGTAATCGTAATAACCCAAGGCAAATTCGCTGTCGAGGGCGTTTTTATCCACCGAAAGTTTACTGCCTTCCTTGTCTATGGGAAGTTCTTTTACTGGATTCAAAACTTCGACGGTAAGAGGTTCTATACCTGACGATGCGTCGTCGGATGACAAAACGAGTTCGTCGGTCAAAGCGTCGTATACGACGGTTTTAATGTGTGCGGTGCCTGCTTTCTTTGCTTCTATAGATAAAACGGTATCGTCCGTCGCTTCAGAATAAGCGCGTAAAACGCTTTCGTCATCGGACTTATATACGACGTAGTAAGTGCCTTTTTCAAGCCCTTTAATTTGAAGTTTTGCGTACTTAGTAGCTTGCTTTTTGAGTAATACCGCACCTGCGATATCGTCGTCGAATTTGGCTTTTATACTTCCGTCGTCTTCGGTTAAAGTAATCGTGCCGAGGGTAACCTCGTTACCGCTTTCTTTCATGACGACGTTTATTTTTAAGCCATCTTCCGGAACGAAGACTCCGCTTTTTATCTGTGCCGTAAAATCGATTCTTCCGCTTTCGATTTTAACGTCGGAAAGGGAAATTTTATCGACTTCGTAAGATAAATAAATCTCGTTTTCTCCTGCCGTTTCCTTGGTTTTTGTAAGATCGACGGTAACTTTATTACTTGCAAGTTTTTCGGCGTTTACGTCAAAGGAAAGTTCGGCTTTGCCGTTATATAAACTTTCTTCTTTTTCCTTTAACCCCTCGCCGAAACTCATTATATCGTCGCCTTTCATCTTAACCTTTAAGGCGTAATCGAAAGAAAATTCTTTTTCGGTTATAGTTCCGTCTTGGGATACTTCCAAGCCGTCGAAAGTGGCTTTGATTTTGCATTCGCCCTGTCTTAGCGCGGTAATTTTACCGTTAAGGGAAACTTGCGCAATTGTTTCGTCACTGCAAGAATAATCGAATTCTGCGTGGGTGGACGGCGAAAGATTTTCTATTTGGTCGGAGAAATTTATCGACTGACCTTCTTGTAAAGTCGTGCCGTCTCCTTTTAAAGATAAATCGGTTATAATCGGCTTATCGCTCGTGAAAACGAAGGTTACGGCGTCGCTTTTGCCTCCGTCTGCGTTAGCGGTGATTTTGACGTAACCGGTGGAAAGAGGTTTTACGGTGCCGAGTTTTGCATCGAGTAAAACAGATGCTTCCTTTTGCCCGTCAACGCCGTCTTTCGAAAAAGTAACGCTTTTGTTTTTTGCGTTATCGGGGTAAACGGTTGCGTTCAGTTTAATTTCGCCCGCCGACGAAATATCGACGAAGCGGATTTTTTCGCCTTCGATTTCCACCGAAGACACGGGAATATTCACGATGGTTTCTGCCGTTTTTACCACCGTAGACGTAGTAAATATCAATAATAGCGGAATAACGAGTATAAGCGCTATGACTTTTGTTTTCATATCTTTCATAACTTACAACCCGAGGAATAATAGGCTTCCTTCAATCCTTTTTTAAGATAGCAATAGGATGCGAAAAACAGTACGAGCGAAACGAGTAAGCAAAAGGACGACGAAAGAAGCGTCGAAACCGTTTTGGATAGGTAAAGTCCGCTTACCGCCGATATCAAAAGTGCGCCGACGCCCATAATAAGTGCGGCTATAATACCGATAACGGCTAATTCGCTGACGTTTTTGCCCTGAACGACGTTTTCCGTCGAAGATAAATCGTCGGGGGATTTCAAGTCTTTTTTGGTTGCGAAAGCAACTTCCGCAAAGGACAACAGTCCTGCGGATAAAAAGACGAATAAGCCCTCCAAAAGGGTGATATCTCCCGTGCAAAGTAGAACGATTACGCTTGCCAAAACGGATATAAGCGAAACCGCCATACAGAAAATTATTTTTGCGTAAATTATGGTTTCGGCTTTTACGGGCAAAGTTTTAAAGATACCCGTCATATTGCCGTCACGCGAAATATTGGTGGTACAAAAAGTGTTCGTAAGCACCATAAAGGTTGCTATTACGAAAACGGAAAGACCGAAATTGCAATCGATGACGGTTAGTTTTTCGGTCATTTTTTTCATTAAGTCGACGCAAACGTAGACCATTAACGGTAGCGTAAAGGTAGTTGCGAAATATGAAAATGCATAAGAAGGCGTGCGCAAAATTACCAAAAATTCCTTTAAAATAAGGGAATTTATAGGCGAATGCATTTTTGCCGTTTTGCGTTTTTTGCCGAAAGCCTTCATATCGCCTTCCATTTTGCGTTGCAAAACACCGTTAAAGACGGCGCGGATGACGAAAAACGTAATGGCACCCGACACTAAGCAGGTACCCGTTAAGCCTAAAAGCGACAAAAGAACGTTTTTGCCGAAGCAAACCGAGGACAAAAAATTTATTGGGTATGATTTTTCGGCAAAAGCCGTAATCATATTGACGTTTTTGCGCTCGAACACGTAATTTATATCGCCGGTGTTCAATAAATCGCTTAAAACCCTCAAAAACAAGCCGTAAATCCAAAAGCCGACGGCTATTACGACGACGTATAATAATAGGTGAAGGATGAATTTTCTTTCAACGAAGCGCATCACCTTTAAAAAGGGTACGGAAATAAGCGAGGCTATCGCGCACGACAAAAGGGGCGCGGTAAAGAGATTGATTATGCCGAAAAGCCAATAATTAAAACCGCCTGCAAACTCCGAATAAACGTCGATTATAATTTGTGCGGGAAGCAAAATAAGAATACACGAAACCACTTGCGAGCCGTAAATTTTTATAAGTTTATAGGCAAAAATTTCGCCCGAGGAAATTGGCTGACACATTAAGACTTCTACGTCCTTTGTGTCCACGGTGGTCGAGTAGATTTTTCTTGCGCCCAAGATAACGTTAAGCAAAATTACGGCGGCGTAAACGACGGTTAAAAGTTCGTAAGCGCGTTTAGACCCCTCAATTTCACTTTCGCCGAAAACGGCATTAAGATAGCCCTTGGTAAAGCGACAAAAAACGAAGGCAAAAGCCCCGTAAACTATGGCTATAAGCAAGACACCGCAAATAGCCGAAAAGACTTTACCGCTATCCTTACCAATGCCCCTAATGCGGAAGTCTTTTTTAAGTAACAACAGAACGTTTTTCATTTCAGACCTCGTTTAGTCCTCGATGAATCTGTCGATAAAGACTTCTTCAAGACTCTTTTGGGGATTATTTTTCTTAAACTCGGCGATGTCGATGTTTTCGATGATGGTACCGTTATTGATGATGTAAGCGCGGTCGCAGGTTTTTTCGACGGCGTCGAGGTTATGCGAAGAGTACAAAACGGTATTGCCGAGTGACTTGTAATATTTCATGTAATCGCGCAACGCCTTACTCGTTTGCGGGTCGAGCCCGGTTAAAGGCTCGTCCAAAATCCAAAGTTTGGGGCGGTGAATAAGCGATGCCATAATGCAGATTTTTTGACGCATGCCGTGGGAATAAGAAGCGATCATATCGTCGATTTTTTCGCCGAGTTTGAAAATCTTCTGCATTTCGTCGATGCGTTGTTGTCTTAAATCAATAGGTGTTTGGTGCAAATCGGCTATAAAATTTATATATTCGTAACCCGTCATTTTATCGAACATAGCGCGATTGTCTGGCACGTAACCGATATTTTTTTTAGCAGAAACGGGGTCTTTCAAAATATCGTAACCGCAAACGGTGATAGTCCCCTCGTCGTACGGAAAAAAGCCCGTAAGGCATTTGATTGTAGTTGATTTACCTGCACCGTTTTTCCCCAATAGCCCTACGGTTTCGCCCGCAAAGCATTCGATATCGATGTTTTTAATAGCGTAATCGGCGGCTTTTTTATAGCGTTTGCAAAGCCCCTTGATTTCCACTATTTTTTCCTTGTCGTTTAAATTTTCCATTCTGAATTCCTTTTCATGTACGCCCGATTTAATAAATTGAACCCCGCTTAGACAAATTACGTAACGATTTATGATAAAGTACGTAAGAATTTAAGCGGTTTTAAATCAATAAATTAATAGCGATTAAATTTTGCGCGCCACAAATATAGAAAAAGCGCGACTTTTTTGCACCCGTTTTGGTAAACGAGCGACTTTTTTTATGCGCCCGTTTTGGTTATTTGGGCGTAAAATTTTTTTGCGCCCGAATTATTAGACAAGCGTAAAATTTTTTTATGCTCGAATTATTAGACGAGCGTAAAATTTTTTTGCGCTCGAATTATTAGACGAGCGTAAAATTTTTTTGCGCTCGAATTATTAGACGAGCGTAAAATTTTTTTGCGCTCGAATTATTAGACGAGCGTAAAATTTTTTTGCGCTCGAATTATTAGACGAGCGTAAAATTTTTTTGCGCTCGAATTATTAGACGAGCGGTTTTTTTATGCGCCGTTTTGCCGAAAAACGGCTAAAAAAAGCGCGGTTTAAAATAAGACATTCGGGGGCGAAATAAATTTCGTCCCCTTTTCGTCTTATTTGACTATGTTTTTATTGCCTACGCTATCGGCTTAATAGCCGATAGTGAGGGAGATTTTGGCGTTGAAGCCGTCGATGGTGTAAGTAAGTTCAAAACCGATGGGCTTACCGTCGTTAAAGGTGGCGTAAGCCTGAGGGTTAACGACTCTTTCAGCCTCGGCTTCGGTTAGCGAGAACATATTTACAAGCCCCGTTTTGTTGGGTTTAAAGGATGCAACGGTATTAATATCCTGCGTAAGTTCGCAGTCGCCGTCGATGTTATCCTGTTTGATTTCCTTCATTTTGGGGAAGTAAACGTCGGTATTTGACGTATAAGTTTTGGTTTCCTTATTGGTAACGTACAAATCGCCGGTGCTGTCCTCGTTAAGTTTTTGGGCAGAGATTTCCACCGTCAAAGTGCCGTTATTCAAGGTATACGTCGTTTCGGTTTTGGAAACCGAGGTCGAGCCGTCAAAAAGTTCGACGGTATATTTTGCGTTATTATAGCCGGAAGCGTTATTTATCCAATCGTTAACGTCCTTGAGGTAAACGTTGTTGTCGTTAAAACAACCGGTCATAAAAAACGATGACAAGATTACGAGCGATAAAATCGCCGAAAGTAATGATTTTTTCATAATTTACCTCCTATTTAACTAAAATCATTTTGAGTGCGGACAAAATCGAAATAAGCAAACCGCCGATAACCGCACTTAACATGCTGTTATAAGTCTTTTGAACGACCGTGTCGGCAGTGTTGACCTTTTGGGTGTAAGCCGTCCACAAGCCTTTGTAACTCGTGACTGCGTCGGAGCATTTTTCGAGCGTGCTTTCGACCTTTACGGAGTTGAGGTTTTCCCTGATACCGATGAGTAAGCCGAGTTTTTGCGAATCTTCTGCCGTTTCGTAAGAAGCGAGCGACGCATAAACCTTTTCCATGTAAGATACGGTTGCGTATTTAGCGTCTAAATCTTCCAAAGCAGAAGTCCAGGCTTCGTTGTCTGCTATCTGCCATTTATCCGATTCGGAAAGGTTATCCGAAAGCGTCTTAGCCTCTTTGATTTTGTTGAGGTAATTTTTACCGGTCAATTCGTTTGCGGAGTCTACGGTGTCGGTAATTGCTTTAACGTTAGCCAAAGCGTTTTTGACGAGGTAGAATTCCACAGACGTTTCGCCCTTGTAGTTTTCATCGTCAACGGTGGCGGTAACTTTGTATTTACCCAAAGTGCTTAATTCGGTAACTGCTTTTCCGTCTACCAAGTAAGACAATACGGTAGCGACGTCATAGCCTTCGACCGATGCGCTTACGGCAATGTCTGCACGGTAAACCAAATAGTTCTTATCGCCTTTGTTGATAGTAACGTTATCGGAAATGTCTTTCTTTTCGACGGTTACGGTGTACTCGGTTTGAACGCCCGATTTAAACTCGTAAGCAGATTTGTTGACGATTTCGATGACCATCTTGTATGCGCCTGCGTTGACGACGGAAGTTACTTCTTGACCGTCGGCGTCGTAATATTTGGCGCGGAAGGTGTTTTCGGTCGCACTTTCCAATGCGCCGACGACG
The DNA here is from genome assembly GCA_963650915.1 of Parasutterella excrementihominis. Lineage (GTDB taxonomy): Bacteria > Bacillota > Clostridia > Christensenellales > Borkfalkiaceae > UBA4636. Next base: position 41,968 of record CAVJMJ010000010.1, read on the forward strand.
TTCTTAAGCGAGAAGGCTTTAACTTCTTCACCGCTGTAAACGTAATTCAAAACTAAATCCTTGAAGGAAATTTGCGGAAGGGTTACCGTCAAAGTACCGTTTTCAACGGTTACGTCGTAGTTGTCGTTACTATAGGTTGCCGAAACTACGTGTCTGCCACCGCAGAATACCTTAAAGAAGTTTTCGCTGTTAAGTGTGTCGTTGTTTATCGTAACGAAAGTTTGAACGTTCAAGCTGTCGCCCGAAACTACGTTTTCGGTAATATAACCGTCTTTAATCAAAGCGTAAATATCAGACCACTTAGCGGTGTTGTCGGTAGACTTATCGGAAACGACGATTTTAGCCGTGCGCTTACCGATAGTGTAAACCGAGTTATTTGTTTTGGTGTATTGAACTTTAACGTTGTAGTTATCGTTGCTTAAAACTTCCGCCGTAATCTTATAAGTGCCTACGTTTTCGCCTTCCTCTCTCGAAACTTTAACGATGCTTGCAAAGTTATCGGTAAAGGCAAAGGAGCCTGCTATAACCGACAATTTGATTTCGCCGTCCTTATCGCCGTAAGTCTTGGAGCCGTCGGCAACGGACACGGTGATATCCTTAGCGGTAATCGTATAAGTGGCTTGAGTAAAGGTTATGGTGTAGTTAGCGTCTTTATCTTCACCGCTGATTGCGTAAGTACCGACGTTTTCGCTCTGCGCTCTTGTAAGAAGGTATTTCAAATCTTCCAAACTATCGCCGTTAGCCAAAACACCGCCGACGACTTCGGTTACAACGAGTGTTTCGTCTTTATCGCCGTAAACTTTGGTAAGAGATTTAACGTTAACGGTAATAGGTCTTTCGGTTACGGTGTAAGCACCTTCGTAACCCGTAAAGGTTATGCTGTAATTGTTGTTTAAGCCCTTGCAAGAAACGTCGTAAGCACCGACGTTTTTAGCGGTAACGGCAAGTTCGTACAAACTGTTCAAATTGTCGCCCGCGCCCAAAGTACCGCCTGTCAAAACAGCCGTGAGGTTAGCGAGTTCGTCGCCGTAAACGCTGGTAGCCTTTTGAACTTCGAGAGTGATTTCGTTTGCTACTATTTCGTAAATTACATAAGCGTCGTTTGCGAGTTTGTAGTTATTCGCACTTGCACCGCTTATAGCGTCTGCATAAAGTTTGTAACTGCCTACGTTCTTGTTTTCCGAAGATTTATTGGAAACCGTAACTTCGTCCTGACCGATGAGGTTAGTCGCTATAATTTCGGGAGCGATATAACTTCCGTTGTAAACGAGTTTACCATCTTTTGCTTCCAAGGTTAATTCTTTTTTGGAAACCTCGAAGTATTCGGAATAACTTTCTTCTTCTACCTGAACTTTTACTTCGTAAGTACCTGCGTTCTTAATGGTAGGTTGCGATACGAAGGTAAATGCGTTAACTTTATCGCCTGTTTGAGTTATGGTTACCGAAACTTCGTAAGTTACGACCGTACCGTCGTAAATATGACTGTCTACGGTTTCGCCCTTGTTGTTCTTAAAGGTAACGGTTACCGTGTAGTAATCGTTATCGCCGACTACTTTGATATTGCCGTATTTATTGCAATACGAAGAATAGTTGTCGTTGTTTGCGATTGCTTCTATAACGTAACTTGCAACGTCGAGTTGTTTGTTCAATTTGCCGGTAGCGTCGATAGTAGCAATTACATTACCGTCTGCGTCCAAAACGTTATAAGTAAGATTTGCATTGTCACTGCCGACTAAGCCGACGACTTTTGCGTCTATATCCGTAACGTATTCGGAAGACTGTTTAATGTTTGCGTGGTCGGAAACGCTTATCGTAATCGATTTTTTGGTGATTTCGTAAGCATTTTCGCCGTTTACGAGTTCAATAATGTAGTAAGCGGTGAATTCCGTATTAACGGTTGCGGATACGTTGTAGTTACCGACCGTTGAACCCGCTACTCTTGAAAGAGTGTAAACGTCGGCTTCACTGTCGCCGTAAACAAGACCTTCGGTTGTTGCGGTTAACGCCTTTTCGTCTTCGCCGTAAACTACGGATTTTTTATCTACCGTAACGGTTATGGTACGAACGGTAACGTTTTGTTCTGCAACTTCAGCCGTCAAACCGTATTCAGCGCCGTTATAAGTTTTTGTTAAAGCGTATTGAAGTTTAGTTTCCGTCTTACTTGCGGTTGCTTCTGTCTTATTGCCGTTTATAGCGGTTAAAGTAACGGAAGCGGTATCGGCACCGTATTCTACGTTGCCGTTTATAGCCATAGATGCGAAAATTTCTTCGGCATAAGAATTAGTATTGCCTATACGTTTTTCAACGAATTCTTTAACATCAGAAGTCGCACCTTCTATAAGTCCGTTATACTCATTCCAAAGCGTTTGTGCGCTTGTGATAATGGTGTCGCCTTTTAATTGAGCGTTGAAAGCTTCAACGTCTGCGATGTATTGCGCCAAAGACTGGGTGTGAACGTAAAGGGTGGTTTTGCCCGTGAAACTATAATCGTCGTTTTGAACAACAACATTTTCGGTTACGTAAGCAGTTGTAGGAGCGTCAACAATAGTAAGTTTTACGTACAAACCTTCGGCATCGCCGTAGTAGGTAACGAGGGCGAAAAGCGCGAAGTCTTGGATGATTTTGCCGTCCTTGTCGTAAATACGCATCGTTTGGGTGCCGTCTTTTTCTAAATCGAGTTCAACCGATTTAATTACTTTGTCGAGTGCGGTTTCACCGTTGATAACGACGTTTGCTGTGTATTTAACTTTTTGGTAGCCTTCGGTGTAATAAGTGATAACGCCGTCTTTGGAAATTACCGCTTGTGCGCTGAATTTGCCGTCAACTATCGTGGCGTTTTCGGAACCGCCGACGTTTACATTAACGCCGTTTGCGCCGTTTACCGTGAAGTTAACCGTTGCAACGTAGTTTGTGCCGTTCCATTCAAGGAAGCGACCTTTCATTGCTTGGTTAAGGATAACGGAAAGTTTTTCCGAATCGATTCTCGATGCTTCGGTTGCCGTGAAGCTTTCGAGCGTGAAGGCGTCATTGCTAAAGCCTTTATAGGTTTTACCTGTTTCGAGTTGTACAAAGTTGTAAAGCCCGTAAATGCGACCGCTCATACTGAATTTTGCGGTATTGTCTACATAACCGCCGGAGCAACCTTCGGTTATCTCCTGCGTGCCGACGGTAGCGTCTGTATCGACGTTAACCATAGCCGTTTTGCCCGTCGTTTGCAAGATGCCCGCAAACGCACCGTCTATGTTAAGGGTGCCGTTTACTATAAGCATACCGCTTTGGCTAAATTTATATTCAGCTAAAACTTTGTTAGAGGGGTATACCTTACCGCTCTTGTCGGCTTGAATAAGTCCGTCGTAAACGTAGATTGCGCCGTTTGCGCCGATATTGACGGTTGCGCCCTCTTCGATAGTGACGACCGCGCCCGGCATGATTTTGTATTTTTGATCTACCGTAACCGTCGAACCCGACTTAAAGTTAAAGTTATAGGTGTAAGGTATGGCAAGAACCATTTTACCGCTACCGTAACCTTGTAAGTAGAATTCACCTGCGGTGATAGCACCGTACACGTCGATAGTGCTGAGTCCGCTGTCGCCCAAATGGATATTGCCGACTTGCTCGTTTACCTTTTTATTGTCGTCGTAAGTGATTTCAAGACGACTGCCTTCTTGCATCCAGATAAGCGCACCTTGTGCACTCGTCCCGGTAGACTTATTTGCTATACTGTCGATTAAAATTACGTCTTGCGTATGTATTGAAGACCAGAAGTAAAGGGAAGTAGAACCAAGCACTGTTGCGCCGTAGTTAATAATTTGTTTGCATTGTACGTTTACCGTTGCAAACTGAGTAAAGGGGAACTGATCTGCATAATACAACGCATCGGTATTTGTACCGCCCGAATAGTTATTGACCATAAAGGGTTGGCGTAAAGTAGCACCGTTATTTACGGTTATGCTTCCTTCGCCCGTTACAAGCCCTATAACGTCCATATAGCCGTTTATTACTATGCTTCCGTTATTTACAAGTTGAGCATAGTCGCCCGAAGTACGACCGGTTGCTTGTTGGTCGGTACCGTGTTGTACACCGCCGACGATAAGTTTGCCGTTTACCGTTAACGTTGCTCCGCTATTTACGGTCAAGGTTAAATAAGGCTTAATATTGTTATTCCAACTGGCCCTTGAAGTTGAAGTGTTGTTTTGTTTATAACCCGTTTCGTCCGTCGATGAATACGCCAGAACGAGGGTTACGTTTGCGGGGATTTCGAGGTTATTTTCAATAACACAGTCGTTTATAACGACTATCTTACTGTCCTCGGTATAAGCGATTGCTTCGGCTAAAGATTTATAAAACCTTTTGCTATCCCTTGCAACGTATTTTGCCGATGACGCACTTGTAACTATTGCTTTGTATGCAGTGGTTTCACTCGTGGTATAGAAAGTATACTTAGCGTCGAAACTTTCTATTTTATCCGTCAATACGTTAAACCAGCCGTAAAATTTGCTACCCGTACCACCGCTTACGTATTCCAAAGTAATTTGTGAACCTATAGATACTTTTCCGCCGTTTTTGATTTCGGTTTCTCCGCACTTAGCGGTTATACAATTATTTAAGGCAGTTTCACTTGCGGAGTATCTTACCGTAGAATCACCCGTTGCATACCCTACGTTTGCTATTTCAAATATATCGTCATATCTATCGACACTACCGTCTTTTACAAAAGCGAAATGTATAGTTATGGAAGTCTCCCCATCAGGAATCTCTATAGGTAAAGTCAAAGTTTTCCAACCTAAATCACCGCTTGATAATGCTGAACTACCTTGTTTATAATCGTCAGTAATATCACCGCAAATATACGGGAACTCGGTTCTATTTAAGTATGTTATCGGCGGTATATCATTTTCGCCATACCCACTTGATACGATTCTTTTTCTCCAGTTGCTATAAACAATATCGCAGTTAGACTCTGTTGAAATGTAATAATCAAATGTCAAAGTACCGGTTTCATAAACAGTAAAGGCAATGCCCGAAGACGAGGATCCTACACTTTGGTTAGTACTTGCAAAAATGTAAGTACCTTTTTCTTGAGAAAGTTTTGCGTTAAATTTAAAGGGATAAAGATTATTAGCAATGTCGTTATAAGCGTCAACGCTGACGTCAACCTTGCCGTATTTTACAAGATAATCGGCAATTTCGCCTTTAAGATCTACTTCCAACGTAATGCCGAAACGCTCGGTTATATAGCCTGCTTTAGAGTATTCGAATTCCACAAGGGTGGTTTGCTTTAAACCGTCTATTTGATAACAGTAATAACCTTCTTGCTCATCTTTGAACAGAGTTGCTGTACTTAATACACCGTCGATATAAAGGTTACAAGTTTCTCCTTCTCCGAGGTAAGGTGCATATATTCTAACTATGTTTGTTGCGTTATAGTCGTATTTAACAACGGCTCCGTTTTCAACTGTTTCTTCTTCAGAAACGCCGTTTATAGTAGAGTCAATTTTGCAGGTATCTAATTTACTTTTATTTTCAAAGGATTTTACCGCAAAATTTCTAATAAAGGCAGTATCAAGTCCGCTGCTGCTTGAACCGTCTTTACGGTAAGTAAACGTAACAACGTTTGAAGTAGGATCGGTAAATTCAATTTTTTCTGTGTACCAACTAGTTGTTGTTAGATCTATTGTATCTGTGGCACCTTTGCCTTTATAGTTAGTTTTTTCCGCACCATTGAGATCAACCTTTAAGTAATCATAACTTTTTTCTGATGATTGTACCCATTCGTAGGCTAAAGCGTCTTGACCAAATACGTATATGTTAAAAATACTTTGTGAACTATTCACTGCTTGGTTAGTTGATTTATAGTAATCGTACTTGACTTTATCATCTGCGGAAACTTTAACCCAAGGGTAGTCACCTACTTCCGCATAATATAAGCCGTCGATACCCAAAGACTTCAAGCAAACTATTTTTGCGTAAGTAGTTGTGGAAACCAATATGCCCATGTAATAGTATTCAACCACGCATTCGTTTGTACCGGTCAATTTACCTAAATTTGCTTTTTCGGTACCGGTAACCGCAACCTCGGTTCCGTTATATTTGAAAACGGCTTTAGCGTTTGCGTCAAGTGCGGTTTCAAAACCGACAGTTAAAATATTTCCTTCGCCTTCGACGTCTTTAAAATAAAGACATCCGTCTTTTTCCGCTATAAAACTATCGGCTTGGGTAAGTGATTTTCCGTCAACAGTTGCCACAATATCGGTTGGCATTTCGGTAAGTCCGGTTACTATACGGAAGTTAAGAGTGGATTCACCGACTGTTGCCGTAAAAACAATATCGTTTGCTTTATTTTCAAGAGCCGATATGGTAAGGGTAGTGTTATCATCGTTAAGAGCATAATTTTTTGCATCGTTTCCGTTTACTGTAAAACTTGGAACTTCAGCCTTATTTAAAAAACTAACGACGATTATCGGGTTATTACCTTCTACGACATATTGTATTACGCCCGCTTCGCTTGTCACGTATTTAGCGACAATACTCTTACCATCTACCGTTAAATCGGATAAACCGACAAGATAATTATTGTTTGTTAAGTAACTAACGCAATCGTCGGAAGTAACCGCTTCGGCTGAATCGCTTAAACAGTCATTTAAAATAACCTTGTTAGAACCATACCCATATAAACCACCCCATAAGCCGTATTTGGTGCAAGTTGTAGGCGTAACAAGTACTGAGCCGATTACTTTACAACGCGTCAAAGTTGTACCACTTGCACAATAACCAAAAAAACCACCGACATACGTCGCCGTGTCGCTTGCGTTTGCATAAACGGTGTTGTTTATGACTGAACAATTGGTTAATTTGCAATATGTAAGAGAATCTAATGCGCCTGCAAATGCGCCGATGTATTTATCGCCACGAACCACACTGTTTTTTACGGTTACATTTTCTATCGTGCTATTTCCGTTAGTTTGACCGAAAACTACGCCCATTCTATCGTCACCGCTATACGTAGACATAACAAAGCAATCGGCAAAAACAATATTTTTGATTGTATAAGTTGAGGAACCACCGCTGAAAGCACCAATAAACCCGACATACTGTCCGTCTGATACCAAACACATATTGCGTATGGTATGGTTACCTCCGTCAAATGTACCGTTAAAGGCAAATGTCGGATAATTGTTCTGAGGCTTACCAATAGGCGTCCAAAGTTGATTACTGTTTACGGTTACAGTGCCGTTTTCATCCGTGGTGAACCATTCGGTTGCGCCTTCTTTTCTGCCGTTAAGGTCGATGTCGGCACCTAATTTTATAGTTTTATCTGCAAAAGTTTTCCCGTCTGCTGCGGTACCAGTGTCTCCGCCGTTTACTAAAAAAGCGAAACCCGCAAGTTGTTCCGCAGTGGTAAGTGTAAATTCTGTATCTGTATCGTTATACCAATTTGTATCAGCCGTGCCGTCCCAAGGCGTAACCGTGGTAGTAGTCGTGTCTTCACTATTAGTAGCGCTTTCGGAACCCGTCCCCTCGGTATTATTAACGCTTGATTCGGCATTCGTGGTTGTATCCGTATTCGCCCAAGCGTTATACTTCGGCATTCCGCTTAACGCAAAAAAGGTTGCAAGCGATAACACCATTACCGCTACCAAACTAAGTATGGTAGCCCTGCGCTTTAATTTCATAAAAATTAAATCTCCTTTCATGTTATTTTTTTCGTTTTTCATGATATGTTTAAACGATATACCCCTCCCCTTTCTTCAAAAGGCAAGTTTGAGTTTTTTGTTTTGTGGACGTGCGAGCCTTTTTAATGTGCTCGCCGTTTTTTGTTCGGTGCATTCCTCTTTTGTTCGGTCTTTTCAAGGCGCACCTTTTTTGCCTTTTTCATCAAGGGGCAATATATCGGAATTTTTTTGTTGTTGGTTTGTTTGTTTGGGGGTTGGCTTGGGTTGTGGGTTGTTTGGCTCCCTTGTATTAGCCTTCACCCGGTAGGGGTGCGTAGGCGTTAAGCGGATAACACAGTGTGTTGTCCGTAGCCGTAGCCCGAGGCTTTAATAGCCGAGGCGGACTGGGGAACCGCCTTGCGGTGGATGAGGTTGGACGGTTTAGATAACCATAACGTTAATATTAACTTTCCAACCTCCTCAGTCGCTACGCGACAGCTCCCCCTACCAGGTGAAGCCTTGCTGACGCGTGCCACCGTCCACCTCGGTCTTACGACCTTCGGGCTACGGCTACAAACAGTGCACTATGCTGTTTGCTTAACACCTGCGCACCCTTTGCACAAGGGAGGTTCAATCTTCTCCACAACTATTCCTATCTATATACCTTTTACGCTACCGCTTTGTTTGAAGTTTTTTTAAATTTTTTTAAATTTTTTTAAAAATTTATAAAAAGCGTAAAAAGTTATGAAAAGCGGTCGGGCGGTTAGCCCGAATATGTACAGAAAAATCAGATACGGTCTGAATTTACGTGTGAATTCGTAGTGATTTTTCTTCGTCTATTAAGGCATTAGATGAATATTTCGTGAAGTATTATACAACTTTTAGTATGAAAGGTCAAACGTTTTTAGCGAATTTTGGCGAATATTCACAAAATATATTTATATAATCGAAAAATCGGCTTATTTTAACCGATTTTTAATGTGCATTTGTCGTGTTTTTTTCATTACGTATGCCTTTTTTCTTCGCCTAATGCCTTATTAGACGAACTTTTTTATTACTCCGTATGCGTTTTGTTATAACGCATACGAATTTTTGTCTTTTTCTCGTATGCGTTTTGCTATAACGCATACGACTTTTCTTTTTTTACTCGTATGCGTTTTGTTATAACGCATACGACTTTTCTTTTTTTACTCGTATGCGTTTTGTTATAACGCATACGACTTTTCTTTTTTTACTCGTATGCGTTTTGTTATAACGCATACGACTTTTCTTTTTTTACTCGTATGCGTTTTGTTATAACGCATACGACTTTTCTTTTTTTACTCGTATGCGTTTTGTTATAACGCATACGACTTTTTGTCTTTTTACCCGTATGCGTTTTGTTATAACGCATACGATTTTTTGTCTTTTTCTCGTATGCGTTTTGCTATAACGCATACGACTTTTCTTTTTTTACTCGTATGCGTTTTGTTATAACGCATACGACTTTTCTTTTTTTACTCGTATGCGTTTTGTTATAACGCATACGACTTTTCTTTTTTTACTCGTATGCGTTTTGTTATAACGCATACGACTTTTTGTCTTTTTACCCGTATGCGTTTTGTTATAACGCATACGATTTTTTGTCTTTTTCTCGTATGCGTTTTGCTATAACGCATACGAATTTTTGTCTTTTTCTCGTATGCGTTTTGTTATAACGCATACGATTATATATATTGTCAAGCGATTTTTTTAATTGTATATAAACTTTCTGACGAATGCAATTTTTTGTTGCTAAAAATTTGCAAATAATTAGCAAAAAATCGCTTGACAATATACCCCTCGGGGGTATACAATAAAAATACCCCGTGGGGGTATTCTGATATGTTAAGGTCGAGCAAAGATAGACTTTACATCGTTAGCCTTCACCTGGTAGGGGAAGGGGGACCGCCTTGCGGTGGATGAGGTTGGACGGTTTAAATAGCCGCAACGCTAATATTAACTTTCCAACCTCCTCAGTCGCTACGCGACAGCTCCCCCTACCAGGTGAAGGCTTGCTGACGCACGCCACCTGTCCACCTCGGCTAAAATAGCCTCGGGCTACGGCTACAAACAGCGCACTGTACTGTTTGCTTAACACTTACGCACCTCATCCGAGGTGAAGGTTTGCTGACGCTCAGTAAGTCTTTTCTGAGATGTGACGCCTGCGCACCTCATCCGAGGTGAAGGCTAACAAGGTTGGACGGCTTATATAACTGTAAAGTTTATAAATACTTCGATAACAAAAAAAACATTCTATATGTCCATTATTGCTGTTTTTTTATAAGGTTGAGCGATTATATTAACTTTCCAACCTCATCCGTCGCTACGCGCCACCTTCCCCTACCAGGTGAAGGCTTGCTGACGCTTAACATATGCCTTTCAAGGTGAAGGCTTGCTGACGCATTTACGCACCTTACAAGGTGAAGGCTTGCTGACGAAATTACAAATACGGAATGGCAATTTTTATAATATGCGCGGCTTTGCCGCTAGATCCTTCGTCACCTCAGGATGACCCTGACGGAAGACTTTGTCTACGTGGTGAAACCTTTCATGTGAAGGCAGAAAAGTTAACAAAAAAATTACTAAAAAGGTAGAAAAAATGGAAAAATGTCCGTGTTGCGCGAGGAAAACTACCGAGCGCGAAGAAAGTCAAAAAAAGAGCCTTATTAACAGGCTTAACCGCATTGAAGGTCAGATAAGAGGCATTAAAAAAATGCTCGAGGACGACGCTTACTGCCCCGATATTTTAACACAGTCGGCTGCCGTGAACGCCGCCGTTAACGCCTTCAATAAGGAGCTTTTGTCCAACCACATCAAAGGTTGCGTCAAACGCGACATCTTGGACGGCAACGAGGAAGTCATCGACGAACTCGTTTCCCTTTTGCAAAAACTCATGAGGTAATATGATATGCAAAAATACGATGTTACGGGCATGAGTTGTGCGGCGTGCTCGAGTAGAATCGAAAAGGTCGTTTCTAAACTCGACGGCGTTAAAAATTGCTCGGTAAATTTACTTTTGAATTCCATGATTGTCGAGGGCGATATCGACCCCGATACGGTAATTATGGCGGTCGAGCGTGCAGGTTACGGCGCAAAACTTAGAGATTCAGGCGCAAGCCAAAATTCCACAGTATTCCAAAATTCAGGCGCAAATGCGAGCGCAAATGTCGGCGTGAGCCAAGGCATGGACGCATTTCAAAATTCCGCCACATATCAAAATGCGGGTGTAAGCCAAGATTCCTGTACGTTGCAAAATTCGGATAGCGTGTCCCAAAATTCTTGCACTTTGCAAAATTCGGGCGCATTTCAAAATTCTTCCACGGTACAAAATTCGGGCGGGGGTAAAGCAGAAAAGGGCGGTAGTAAAAGGGCGAAAAAACGGATAAAGACTTACGACGAAGAAATTTCAAAAATGAAAAAAAGGTTGTTTTCTTCGCTCGCGTTTTTGATTGTGCTTATGTACGTTTCGATGGGGCATATGATGTTCGGTTTCCCCTTGCCCGCATTTTTTAACGGCAACCACGTGGCGATGGGGCTTTTGGAAATGCTCCTTACCATTATTATAATGGTCATCAATCAAAAGTTCTTTATAAGCGGGTTCAAAAGCCTGATACGGCGGGCGCCGAATATGGACGCACTCGTCGCAATCGGCTCCATGACGGCGTTTATTTACAGTACCGTATCACTTTTTTTGATGACGGACGCCGTTACGCGCGGAGATAACGCTTTGGCGGGAAAATACATGGACGAGTTTTATTTCGAGTCCGCCGCAATGATTCTTACGCTTATCACCCTCGGCAAACTGTTGGAAGCGTATTCCAAGGGCAAAACGACCAATGCATTAAAAAGCCTTGCTTTACTGAAACCGCAGTCGGCAACCGTACTCGTCGACGGTAAGGAAGTTACGGTTCCCATTGCAAAAATCAAAATCGGCGACACTTTTATAGTTCACCCCGGGGAAGCCGTCCCGGTGGACGGAATTGTTTTAAGCGGTAACAGTGCAATCGACGAATCCATGCTTACGGGCGAGTCGGTACCGTCCGATAAAAGCGAAAACAGCCTCGTGTTTTCGGGGACTTTGAACAGTTACGGCTTTTTAACGTGCAGGGCGACCAAGGTCGGTGAGGACACTACGCTGTCTAAAATCATTAAAACCGTCGAAGAGGTTTCGATGACCAAAGCACCCATTGCAAAAATCGCAGATAAAGTTTCAGGCGTTTTCGTGCCGACCGTCATCGGCATTGCACTCGTTACGGTAATAGTTTGGCTTGCAGTCGGCAAGTCCGTCGGGTTTGCACTCGCAAGAGGAATTTCCGTACTCGTTATAAGTTGCCCCTGCGCTTTGGGGCTTGCCACCCCCGTCGCAATTATGGTGGGTAGCGGTGTTGGTGCGAAAAACGGCATTTTGTTTAAAACGGCAGAATCCCTCGAAAAAACCGGCGAGGCAAAAATCGTCGTTCTCGATAAAACGGGGACGATTACCGAGGGTAAACCGTCGGTTACCGACGTCGTCCCATGCGTGGGGGTAACTTCAAGCGAACTTTTAACCTACGCTTTTGCCTTGGAAGCAAAAAGCGAACACCCCTTGTCCCTTGCCGTAAAGGACGAGGCGGAAAGGAAAAATATCGAACGGTTGGAGGTCGAAAACTTTCAAAATATGTCCGGTAACGGGCTTATAGCCCGACTTTTTGGCAAAACCTTAGTCGGCGGAAACTATAACTTTATTAAAAATTACGCTAAGATATCGGATGAAATTCGCGATGCTTCGGACAGACTGTCTAACGAGGGCAAAACTCCCCTTTACTTTTCTTACGACGGGAAACTTTTGGGCGTTATAGCCGTTGCGGATACCATAAAACCAGATAGCGTTGACGCTATTAAAAAATTGCAAAAGTCGGGGCTAAAAGTTGTGATGCTTACCGGCGATAACCAAAAAACGGCTAACGCCATCGGAAAAATAGTCGGCGTCGACGAGGTTATTTCGGGCGTGCTTCCCGACGGCAAACAACGGGTTATCGACGACCTTAAAAAACAAGGTTCGGTCATTATGGTCGGCGACGGCATCAACGACGCTTTGGCTCTTACGACCGCCGACGTCGGCATTGCTATCGGCAAAGGCTCGGACGTCGCAATAGATTCCGCCGACGTGGTTTTGATGAAAAACAGCCTCGAAGGCGTCTTTACCGCCGTAAATTTGAGCAAGTCGACGCTAAGAAATATCAAGGAAAACCTGTTTTGGGCGTTCTTTTATAATTCTTTGGGCATTCCCCTCGCCGCGGGCGCGTTTATAAATTTGTTCGGTTGGCAGTTGAACCCCATGTTCGGCGCGGCGGCTATGAGTTTGTCAAGTTTCTTCGTCGTCATGAACGCTTTACGCCTTAACCTTTTTAAACCGAATAAAAACAGTAAAAATAAAAACGTTAACCGCAGTGGCGACACGAATAAAAATTGCGAAGTTAACTGCAGTGGCGGAACGAATAACAATTGCGACAAGGAGGTCGTTATGAATAAAACTTTAAAAATAAACGGTATGATGTGCGGACACTGCGAAGCCCACGTCAAAAAAGCCCTCGAAGCAATCGACGGCGTAAAATCTGCGGAGGCAAACCACGTAAACGGCACGGCTAAAGTCGTGCTTGATAAAGAGGTTTCCGACAACGCACTGAAATCCGCCGTCGAAGCCGAAGGTTATACCGTTACCGAAATCATTTAACTTAGCGTTACCGAAAACTTTAATTTACAACAAGTTAAATGTAACAAAAAGTGCAAAAACTTACGTCTTAATGTAGTAAAAAATGCAAAACGCTTTTAAGTAAAATTACAACGCAAAACGCTACAAAAGTAAAGTGCTAAAAACACAAAAAACCCGCCTATAAGCCCGTTTCCGAGCCTATAGGCGGTTTTTTTAAAATAAGACAAGGGGGATGATCTTATTAAAATAACTATAAAAAATTACAAAATCGTAACGGTGCCGTCTTCTTTTACTTCAATCGTATCGCCCGTTTTTACGGTTGATAAAAACTCGTCGCCGAGTTGGTCGACTGCGATAAGTTTACTGTTTTCCCATACGACGGAAAGTATTACGCCTGCGCCCGCAAGCGAGTCGATGTGTTCGGAAAACAGCATGCAAGCGGGGTTGATACCCATCGAGCAGATAACCTGAATTACCATACCGCCCGTCGTCGAACCGATGGTTTGCGGAAGGCAAAGCGCCTTACCCGTAATGTTTTTGCCGTAAATATCGGGGTTGTTTTGGTCGGCGACTATTACTTGTTTTGCATTGGATAGTGCGGATTTTTGGAAGGTTGCAAGCGTGTTGACACCTTGATGCGAAACCACCGCTTCGCCTTTAAAATAACCGCCGTTTATAACGCGTCCTTTAAATTGCTTCATTTTTAGCCCTCCTTGTTTCCCGTTATAATGTCTAAAAGTTCGTCGTCTTTATAGTACCTTGCTACCGAATAAGTCCTCAATTTGTTTGAACAGGTCATCATTCTTCTCGACTTAGTAAGCGGATTCGACGTGTACATGAGCGGGCAGATGCAAGTGACCCTTGCCCCCGTTTTTATAAGTTTTTGATACTTTTCGGTCTTTACGAACTCTTCTCTTACCGGCGGTGCCGTGCAAAGGACGGTTTGGCAGGTTACCTTGTCGTTACCGCTTCTTTGCAAGCCGTCAATGATTTTGTCCGCCCAGTCTTCGAGTTGTACCCTCGATAAATGGGGACAACCGATAAAGGCAAGCGTTCCCGATTTTTCGGGGTGCTTCCACATAACGGGGTAAGACTTATAAACTCTTTCGAGTTCCTTGTCGTCGATGACGTACTCTTTGTAATTCTCTTCAAGCAAACTTTCGCCGAGTTCGACAGCCTCGGGCGTAAGGTTTTCGATGTGGTAAAGCCCTACCGCGCCGTTTGACGCCGTCGCCGCTCCGAAATCTTTTAAATATGCCTTGCATTCGTCGGTAAGTTCGGTGCCTATCCATTTGTCAAGCCCTACTACGTAAGGTACGTCTTCCATAACCTTAATGCCGATTGCCGAGCCGAGAATTTGCGGAATGGGTTTTTTGGTCGTTTTTACTATTACCTTCCACTTCGCCTTTCTGCCTTCGTCGGTTAAAAGCCCGAATTTGGGAACGTAACCTATTATCGAGCCGAAAATGTCTATCATGCCCGAGTTACGATTGCATCTTGCGCCCAACACCGAGTTTGCGTAGTTTACCGCACTCGATTCCGCCCAAGAGAGTATGTCGCCTTTTTTGGGAACGTTGCCCATTTCGTCAAAGTAGCAGGCGCAACTAAACGCATCCTTTGATTTTAACCCGAGTTTGGTAAGTTGGGCTTCGTAATCATTTTGCTTTCCGTATAATATCGTTGAGAACAAAAGTTTGTCGAGTAAATTGCATTTTACGTTTTTAAAATCGACGGGACGGGGGTCCATCGTGAACCCTTCTTCCACCTTTAACCCCGCCGAAATTAGTTCGTCCATAGTGCGGTAAACGGGTTTTAAAAGGGATAGCCCGAACGAGGTAACGAGGTGACCTTCGCCGTGGGTTACCTTGACGAGTTCGTCGGCTTCGAACATATCGCCGTAACGGACGATTGTTTCCATGACCTTTGCTTTGACTTCGCCTTCCGAGCCGTTTAAAACGGCAAGTTGCTCGTCGGTTAATTTCATTTTATATTCGTACATGTCGTATCTCCTTATCGTATTTAATATAAAAACCGTAAATTTCAGTCGTTTTTTGCCGTTAACGGGCTTATAGCCCGACTTTTTTAGTCAAACCGATACAGTTTCCGTGTTGCGGTTTACTTTTTTATTTAACCGCAATTTTAATCGTTTTTTGCAGTTAACGGGCTTATAGACGGACTTTTACGGTTTTACGAGCTAATTTTTTAAATCTTCATTGCGACGTCCCAAGCGCCCCAGATAACCGTTCTTAAGTTACCGACTTTTTTGCAATCGCCTACGAGATAGGTGTTTGAAGATTTTTCAAAAGCGGGTGTGGGATGATAGCCCATCGAGCGAATTACGCTGTCTGCTTTTATGTCGAACTTTTTACCCTCTTTATCCATAACGGTTACGAAGCCGTCGGATACCGAAACGAGTTTGGTTTCGAGATGGGTTTCCACTTTGTTGAGTTCAAAGAAGTCACGTAGGTATGAACTGTTGGCAAGGCATACGCCCGTGACCGCGATAAGGTCGTTTTTCATTTCGACGATTACGGGTTCGTGTCCTTTTTTGAATAAATCGTATGCGATTTCGCAACCGGTAAGCCCGCCGCCGATTACGACGACTCTGTGTCCGACTTCTTTGCCGTACAAATATTCGCAGGCTTCCATTGCTTTATCGATGCCTTCGATGCGTGGTTTGTTTGCAGTACCGCCCGTTGCGACGACTATTTCGTCGAAGCCGTTAAGTTGTGCTTTGTCGGTTATCGTTTGATTGAATTTTACTTCGATGCCGAGGTCTTTAATTTGTTTGGCGTACCATGCAAGAAGTTCGCGATCCTTTTCTTTAAAGGAAGGCGCGCTTGCAGCGTTGAACACACCGCCGAGTTTATCGGACTTTTCAAAAATTATCGGTTCGTGTCCGCGAAGTTTTAAAACTCTCGCTACTTCCATACCGCCTATACCGGCACCGATGACGGCAACTTTTTTAGGCTTTTTAGTCGGAACGATTTTGTATTTTTCAGACTGCATGGTTTCGGGGTTTATCGCACAACGCGCCATACCCATGTTGTCTTTTAGCGATTGGTCGTTTGCGACGCCCTTATAGTGGCACATGTTAAAGCATGCGTTATGGCAACAAATGCAGGGGCGAATTTCATCTTCCTTTCCCGCCATCGTTTTGGTAATCCATTCGGGGTCGGCAAGGAATTGACGAGCAACGCCCATTGCGTCGATTTCACCATTTGAAACGGCTTTAGCCGCAACGTCCATAGTCATACGACCGGCGCATACCACGGGGATGTCGACGAATTTTTTGATGTGCGCAACGTAACTTAAATTGCAGTTCATATCCATGTACATAGGCGGATGAGCCCAGTACCAAGCGTCGTAAGTGCCGTTGTCGCAGTTCAACATGTCGTAGCCTGCGTCCTGCAAATATTTTGCGGCTTTTTCGCTTTCTTCCATATCGCGCCCGACTTCGACGTAATCTTCGCCGGGAAGTGCGCCTTTGCCGAAACCTTTGGTTTTGGATACGACGGAGTAACGCAACGAAACGGGGTAATCCTTTCCGCAAACGGCTTTAATCGCCTTTACTATTTCGACGGGGAAACGATATCTGTTTTCAAAGGAACCGCCGTATTCGTCGGTACGGAGGTTGGTGTATTTCATTGTAAATTGGTCGAGAAGATAACCTTCGTGTACGGCGTGAATTTCCACCCCGTCGACGCCCGCTTCTTTCAGTAAAGCGGCTGTTTTGGCAAACCCGTCTATCATTTCCTTTATTTCTTTTACGGTAAGCGGACGGGAAGTGCAAGTATCGTCCCACCTGTTCGGCGTGGCACTCGCGCTTGCGGTAAGATAATCGACGTTTAAAACAGGCTTCATTAGCGTGCCTAAAAATTTGTTTTTAAGGGCTTTTACCATGATGTCGTTTATCGCTAAACTTCTGCCGAAACCGGCGGTAAGTTGAACGAACATCTTTGCACCCGTTTTATGGAATTCTTCCATAAACTCTTTTAACTGCTTAAATTTGCCTTTGCCCTGCCACAGCCATTTTCCCATAAGAGTGTCTTTGATGGGAGCAATGCCCGGAAGTATCAAACCGACGTTGTTTTTTGCTCTTTCGAGTAAAAAGTTAGCGGCTTCCTTGTCAAAATGGTTAGGCTCTAACCAACCGAAAATGGAAGTTCCGCCCATACTCGTCATAACGATTCTGTTTTTGATTTCAACATTCCCGATCTTCCACGGGGTAAACAGCGATTCGTAATTTTGATTCATTGCGTTCCGTCCTTTAAATATAGATTTTCTTATTCGATACGGGTAATATCGTTTGTAAAACGTGGACGGCTTTTGCCGTGCCCGCAACTGCGTTTGCCGTGCCTTCAAACGCTTTTTTAGTATAGAAACGTTTGAGTTTCGCCGTGCCCTCGACCGCTTTTTTGCCGTATGGGGTCTGCTTTTTTGCCGTAACACCGCTTTTTAAGCGACTTTTACCCTATCTTTATATTTATTATACAGGACTATATTACCAATGTCAATGCTTATCTTGTAAATTTACCGCCCTTTTCACCGTTTTTTTACTAACTGCGTTATTTTGAAAACTTTAACGAAATGTCGGGCATTTTATTCGATATTATGCGTAGCGAAAGGTACTTGCAAGCCTTTTTACATAACAAAAAAACGCATTTATATTGCCATGACGCATTAAAATATTATTTTATTTATCGACTTAAACAAAAAAAGCCGAACGGCGTTCGGCAAGTTTGCTCGGCGTTCGGCAAGTTTGCTCGGCGTTCGGCAATTTTACTCGGCATTCGGCATATTCGACTTTTATTTAAAAAAGCCGAAAAGCCCCTTTTTTTCAAAACTTTCTTCGCTTTCGAAAGTTATGCCGTAGCCGTCGTTAGATACGGCGTTTATCACGGCGTCTTTATCGATAGGTTCTTTGGAAGTAATTACCGTTTCGCCTTTTATGTGCGACGATTTAACCGTTTTTGCGTTAACAGCCCGCCTTATTAAATCGTTTACGTGGCTTTCGCACATCCCGCAACGCATCCCTTCAACTTTAAAAACGTATTTATACATAAATTTCTCCTTTTCGGTAGTATTTTCTTTTTTGCCTTTATAAACCGACACTTTTGTTTTAGCCGTTTTTCTTTTATAAAAACGACGTTTTATTTGTCGTTTTTTTTGATGAAACAACTGTATACAGTTGCCGTTTGTCTTTTTGGATAAAACGGCGTTTTATTTGCCGTTTTTTTTGATGAAGCGGTATTTTTTGTCGTTAGTGCAAAAAAGAATAAACCGAAACCGTTTTTTACGGCTAAATAATATCACCGTAAAATAAGTATGTCAAGCAAATTTTAATCAATATGAAACTTTTTTCATATTATAATTACTGCTTAAATTTTTTTACCGTTGAAAAGGAAAATATATAAGCCTTTTTACATACGAAAAAGTCGGGCGATTTAACGCCCGACTTTTAAAAATCTCCGCCTATAAGCCCGTTATCTGCGGTTTTTATGTTTTACTGAACACTATTTTATTGCCTATAAAGTCGATTATCGCCGTTTCTGTAATACTGTCTTTATTCTTTATAAAGATATCTATTAATTTATCGTAATCGGATTTTAATTTATCGAAATCGGTACCGTTCATCGTAACGGTAACGTTTACACCGCTATTTGCACTGCTTACGTCTTTTGTTAAATCCTCAAAATTTTCGGCTTGGACGAATAGCATCGGAATCGAAACCGCATATTCGGTATAAACGTTTTCTTGGGCATTATATGAATAAAAGTATTGCGTTCTGAATTCTATATCGAATCTTCTCGACAACATTTTCACACTAAAACCGCCGACTGTTTTATATTTCCACTCTTGAGTTCTGCCGTTAACAAAGAAGGCTGCCGTTTCGTCGTCGGTAGCTTGACGGTATTTAATACTTTCGATGCCGTTAACGTCGGATAACTTAAACCAATAAGTATTATAAGTTATTCCCTTCAGTACTTCTCTAACTTCGTAGCCGAGCATTTTACCGTTCTTTACGTTATACAATTCGGTTATGTACCCCGTAAAGCCGACTATTCCGCTTGCCTTGTTTCCGACAGCCGATACGTACTTATCCGTAATATAAAAATCGGCGGAACTGTTTACGCCTACGCCGTCAACAGTCAAATACTCATAAATGTGTCCGTTTACGTTACCGTCGGTATCCTTTTCGACCGTAAACATGGCACGCCTTACGCCAAGATATTTAATCGCAAATTTATATGAGTTTTCTTTTGCTTCGTAATATAATGCGTTTGCGTCGCCTATTTGTATTCTTACGTTTCTATCACCGCTATTTACATTCATCGACAATGCAATTTGTATCGACTGTTCACTGCCGAACACATTAGCCGTATAGTCTAATACGTAATATATTACGGTGCCGTCAAAATTTATCGTAACCGAATACGTACCTTGCATGAAATTGTAATTTGCCGTATCGGACGGGTTTTTGTCTATATAATTATTAAAGGTGGCAATCGAAGTACTCGTTATATTTTCCAATCCTGTAAGAAGATTGAAAAATCGTTGAGATTGATTGAGATTATCGGTAATCATGTGCCACTGTTCACCGAAACCGCCGTCCGGAATATCTTTTTTTGACACGAAATCGGAATAATCTTTATTCAAGTTGCTTTCGGTTTTTAAATTTTCTACATATCCGGGACGCATCGTCGTCGGTATATAACTATACGGATCCGCCGTTGCGTTGTTTAATAACCGCTTTAAATATGCCGATATATCAACGGTTACGTTCCAACTTGCATATAATGTCGTATTTTTCGTTATTTTCATAGGGAAAGTCGCTTTTTGGGTGTATTTCTCGTCAAGATACCAACCCATGAACTTTTTACCCGAGGTACTGAGCGTTTTAGGTTCGTTAATCGTCTTACCTTCTTCGACTTGCACGGGTGCAATCGTTTCATTAGTGCCAGTTACGTAACTTACGGTGTATTTTTTTGTAATTGCTTTCCAACCTGCGTACAAAGTCGTGTTTTTAGTTATCGTCATCGGGAATGTCGCTTTTACGGTGCAACCCTCGTCGGTAAACCAACCTAAAAATTCTTTTCCGTCCGCACTGAGCGTTTTAGGTTCGTTAATCGTCTTACCTTCTTCGACTTGCACGGGTGCAATCGTTTCATTAGTGCCAGTTACGTAACTTACGGTGTATTTTTTTGTAATTGCTTTCCAACCTGCGTACAAAGTCGTGTTTTTAGTTATCGTCATCGGGAATGTCGCTTTTACGGTGCAACCTTCGTCGGTAAACCAACCTAAAAATTCTTTTCCGTCCGCACTGAGCGACTTTGGCTCGTTAATCGTATTTCCCTCTTCGACTTGCACGGGCGCAATCGTTTCATCGATGCCCGTTACGTACGATACCGTAAACATAGTCGGTTCTTTTGTGCATGCTGCGAAAAGGCTCAACGAGCATAATACCGCAAGCAAAATGATAATGATTTTTTTCATAATTTACCTCTATTTTATATTTTTTCTTTTTTTGTTTTTTTGGGTTTGTTTTTTGGGTTTTCTTTTGTTTTGTTTTTTTGGTTTGTTCGTTTTTTCTTTCGTTTGGTTAATTTTTCGGTGGTTATCGCCTTGACGATTAAGTACTTTCTGTAGTAAAAGCAAATAATACATTCCCAAGTAAAAAATTTATTTACACGACAAATTTAATACTTTCGGTAGCCAAAGCAAATAATAAATCTCCAAGCGGAAAATTTATCGCCCCGACAAATTTAATATTTTTGCGACACGCTAATAAAGATAGAAATTACTCGACAAGCGTGGCTTAATATAGTTAATCGGCGAGCGGATACTTAATGTTTTTGTATAATGCAAACGGGTAAACGAATAACGAAATTATCCCGCCCAAGACGATGGCAAACACCGTGCATAAAGCAACGAGGGCAAAGCCTAAAATAAACAGTAATAACTTAACGGTAATAAGCCAAACAATGCCGTCGAAATCCAACGTAAATATTATTCCGGGCATTTTTACGAAGCCCCAGCTAATAATATCCATAGCCATTTCGCCTACGAAATTATTGTCGAGAATCCAGCACGATACGAGAGTAAAAGCACATACCGACGCTATTATCCCCGGAATGAGATAATTGCCTCTTAATATAATTGACACTATAAGTAAAACTCCCGTTGCCACTCCTCCCCAGATAAAGGATAACTTTCTCCTTTTTTCGGCGTCTGCCGTCTTACACTTTATTTTGTTTTCTTGGTATTTATCTTCGCAACTGCGACAATATACTTTAGTTTGCCCGTTCTCGGTTTTTCTGACTATCTGTTTGCCGTCGTAAATGGGTTTGTTGCACTTTTCGCAAACGGCTAACACGGGCTTACTTTCTTTATATACGTACTCCTTTTCGTGGATGACTATGGGTTCGGGTTTTTCCTTGCCCATAATTTCGTCTATAGAAACGTTGAAGATTTCCGAAATTATCTTCACCGTCGTAAGCGACGGTTCCACGTCACCCTTTTCCCATCTCGAAACGGCTTGGGTGGTAACGAATAACTTTTCGGCTAAATCAGACTGTGTCATTCCGTTTTTCGTACGTAACTCGCGTATTTTTTCGCCAATCATATAAAAAACTCCTTTTTCGTCAAATGCGACATAAAAAATATAAACCGCAAGGTGCAAATTGTAAAGCCAAAAAAACCGAAAATCGCTCAACAATTTGTTGATTTTGCTCAACAAATTGTTTAATAGCCGTGTTTTTGGCAAATAATATTTCAACCCCGAGATTTTTCTCGATTCAACGGCTTGTTGATTTTTATCCCCGTCAATATGATAAAATTTGACTGCGCTGTGACGCTTAAGTGATTTTAATAATATTATATCAAGACTTTTGACCTATGTCAAGACTTTTGACCTTAGCTAAAATATAATTTGACTATGAATAAGCTTAATAGTAACAATTATATAGACGTAATTAAAGGCATAATGATCGAGAAAAACCTTACTCAACAAAAATTTGCTTCGGTTATAGGTGTCAATCAAACGACGGTAAGTCAATGGTTACTCGGCAAAAAGAAGCCGACTTACGACAGTATTTTATCCATTTGCACTAATTTCGACGTTTCCCCCAATGAGTTTTTCGGTTTTTAACGAAACCTATTTTTTTATTAAATAACGGTGCGTTTTTTATGCCGTTTTTTTAAAATATCCGCCTATAAGCCCGTTAACGGGCTTTTTTGTGCCAAAATTACCTTTAAGCGTACGTTAAATTACCTTTTAGTATACTAAAAATCACCTTTAAACGTATGTAAAAACATCTTTAAGCGTACAAAAAATCTCCTTAAAAATCGATTCAAAACGCCTTTAATAGTTTGGTTTTCAAAATCTTTATTATAAACCTACCGATAAATCGATTTTTTAGTAATTTTGCTATTACGATTTAAAGACTTTTTAATTTTTTATTTGATTTTAAATTGTTGACTAAACCCAACGTTTATCAAAAAAACTCCGCCACGTGCGGAGTTTTTTATTTATAAATTTTGCGTCCCGATAAGCCCCTTTACGTAAATGGAAAAAGTAAGAGTTATCGTCACTTTGCATAAAGAAAAAACACAGTATATATTGTTCCGCTAATAAGCACACAATTCACGACCGCAGGTCAATTCATGCGTCGAAAGACGCAATTCATACATTACTTTTTGACTAAAAGTCCTTCTATAGGTCGATTAACGGCGATTTTTGTAAAATGAAAAAGTGCCGATATGCGCACTTTTTCATTATTACGTATTTACATATGTTTAGAAATACTTTGGTTTAATTTTAATAGGCTTCACGTTAAAAGTTTCAAGCGTCTTTTAACGGTTTCGTCGGACAAAACAAAAAAGGGTGCTATAAACACCCTTTTTTTTCTTAAAATCATAACTCGCCTACTTCAAGCCTTTCGGTTCGGTCGTTATTACTCAAACCTTTCGGTTCGGTCGTTATTACTCAAACCTTTCGGTTCGGTCGTTAATACTTAAACCTTTCGGTGCGGTTATTATTACTTCAAGCCTTTCGACTTGATTATTATTGTTTATTTAAATGTTTAGGTTCGGTCATGGCGTTTACGTCAAGCACTTTGTTTAACGTTTCCCCGTCCATTAGCCCGTCACGCAACACTATTTGTTTTACCGTCACGCCCGTATCGAGTGATTCGTGGGCAATTGCCGCCGCCTTTTTGTAGCCGATATAGGGTGACAAAGCGGTTACGACTGCGATGCTTCCGTTTAAAAGTTCGGAACAACGTTTAATGTTTGCGACGATGCCCGATATGCAGTTATCTATAAGCGTCGTAATAGCGCCCGTCAACATGGAGATGCTTTCGAGCATGGAATAAAAGATAACGGGCTCGAAAGCGTTAAGTTCGAGTTGTCCCGCCTCGGCTGCCATAGTAACGGTAAAGTCGTTACCGATTACTTTAAAAGCGACCTGACTTACTACTTCGGGAATAACGGGGTTGACTTTGCCGGGCATTATCGACGAGCCGTTTTGTTTTGCGGGAAGAAAGATTTCGGCAAGCCCCGTTTTGGGACCGCTCGATAAAAGCCTTAAATCGTTGCACATTTTGGACAAATCGACGGCAAGGGTTTTCAGCGTTGCCGAAACTTCGGCGTAACCGTCGAGGTTGCTCGTTCCGTCGAAAAGGTCGGTTGCCTGAACGTATTCGTCACCGCATACCTTGGACACGTTTTTGACTATGTTATCGAGGTAATAGGGATTGCTGTTTATTGCCGTGCCTATTGCCGTTGCCCCCATGTTAAGGGTATGTAATACCGTTTTTGCGTTTTTAACCCTTGTATAGTCACGATCCAATGCCGTGCCGTAGGCGTGAAATTCCTGCCCGAGCCTCATGGGGACGGCGTCCTGAAGTTGAGTTCTGCCGACTTTCAAAATACCGTTGAATTCTTCGGCTTTTTTCATAAGCGCGTTAAAAAGACGCTTGATTTCGGGAAGCAACTTGTTTAAAAGCGTAACCATTGCAATTTTACCCGCCGAGGGATAAACGTCGTTGGTTGACTGGCTCATATTTACGTGGTCGTTGGGGTGGACTATAGAATAATCGCCCTTTTTACCGCCTAAAATTTCGATTGCGCGGTTTGCTATTACCTCGTTGGCGTTCATGTTTGCCGAAGTCCCCGCACCGCCCTGTATGGCGTCTACGATAAATTCCTTTCTGAATTTACCCGCAATGATTTCGTCACAGGCTTCTACAATGGCGTCTTTGCGTTCTTTTGAAAGAGAACCTGCCTCGTAATTCGTTATAGCCGCCGCCTTTTTCAGTTTTGCCAAAGCAGCGATAAGCGCGGGATGCATCGGGCTTTTAGTAATGTTGAAATTTTTTGCTCCGCGAAGCGATTGCACGCCGTAATAGGCGTCCTCTTTTACTTCAAGTTCGCCGATGGAATCGGCTTCTCTTCTCATGTTCATTTTTATTATGCCTCTTGAGGTTATGCGGTATTATTTGCTCGATATACCGTCTAAAATCGAGTTTCCCCTTTCCTCGCAAGTAATTCTATCACTTTTGAAAAAAAACTAAAAGCGTATGAACGGCACTACGTCGTAATTTATTATTTTATGTCAAAAACTTAATTATATTATAATTACGGGTCTTAAACTTAATTTAATTAAGTTGCAACCTTTTTCGTCATATGATATAATATTTATAGATAGAATATATACTTTACGCCTTTTCCTCTATAATTTACACCGTTTTTCCGTAAAATACGGCGACCCAAACGGTAAAGGTTTAGTAGCCGTAAAATATAGAATCAATTACGGCAAAGGGCAAAAATCAAAACCCCGCAAAGGGTAAAAGTCAATTACAGCAAAAGGAAAAAAATCAATTACCGCAAAAGGAAAATTTTCAAACGATTATGGAAAAATTAGACAAAACCGACCTTATAATACTCGATTATCTTCAAAAGGACTCTCGCATATCGATAAAAGACGTTGCCAAAGACGTTTTTTTGTCATCTCCCGCAGTGTCTGCAAGAATAGAAAAACTGCGTAAAAACGGCTATATACGGGCATTTACGACGGAAATCGACCTCGTAAAATTGGGCTTTTACGTTAAAGCCTTTATCGACGTAGCAATTCCGCCCGAGAGAAAACCCGAATTCGTTAAATTTGCAGAAAGCACGCCCAACGTGTTGGAATGTTGCTCGGTTACCGGCGAATATTCCATGCACATAAAAACGGCGTTTTCTACCACGCAGGAATTAGACGCTTTCGTAACAGAACTTCAACGCTACGGTCATACCAAAACGCAGATAGTTTTTTCCACGGTAGTAGAACCGCGCGGAATACCGCTTAAATAATTTTTGTTTGCAATTTCGGATTTTTTTATTTGCAATCTCAAAATTTTGTTTGCGCTTTCATTTATTTTGTTTGCGCTTTGTATTCGGTTTTTTATAGTGTGCTTTGGAATATAAAAGTCCGTTAGGTTTACGGTTAACTTTATTTAATATCCATTACGCTTTATTTAATATCCATTACGCTTTAAACTCGGGGAATTTTATAAAAATGAAACTAAAACGCACGATATGTAACAAACACATATTTCTTGCCACGATAACGTTGCTGTATATAATACTATCGTATTTTTTCCGCCAATTGCGGATATGGACGGTCGGAGATTTAGATATATTTTTGCTTATCTTTAATTTGACGGCGTCAATTGCTATTTTGGTGTATGCAAAAACGAAATCTATTCCGTTACTAAAAAAAGCAAGTAAAAAGTATTACCTTTTGTGTATTCCCCTCGTCGTCTACGCCGTTTTTTTAAACCTTGCGCCCTTCGGAAACGAATTTCTCTTTTATGTGTTTGCGTTAAAAATTATCGACATAATGGTTAGCGTTTTACTGCAGGAACTTTTTTTCCGTGTTTATTCCCTTTCTAAATTTATCGACAAAGACGGAATTAACGACGTCAATTTTATAATTTTAATTATTTTATGCGCCGGCTCCGATATTTTCGCTTACATTTACAAGGATTTTCTTTCGGCATCGCTTACAATACTCGTTACGGCGTCGATAGGTGCGGTTTGTACCGCAACCTATCTGAAAACGAATAATATTTTAATGAGCGCAACGCCTCATTTTGCATATCATTTTATAAGTTTACTGATACGTAATTTATCTTTCGACGGAGATAGTTGCCGTTATTTTGCACCCTTTTCGTGGAAACTGCCTACAATTTGGTTTTACGTTATAAACCTACTTTTCTGTGCGATTCTTTTGGCACTTGCAATTTGCATTTACAGAAGTTATCGCGACGAAACAAACATCGTTTTTATTTAAAAATTGCCGTTATTTTGGTAGCGTTTAGGAAAAACCGCAATATATTTAGCAAAAAAGCCGAAACGTTCTATTCAAAAACGCAATATTTTCGGCTAAAAAAACGCAATATCTTAGAAAAAAAACGACGGGTTACGACTAAAATATCTCGTAAACTAAAATATCTCGTACATAACGCAAAAACGCGGAAGCACAAAAACTTCCGCGTTTTTCATATAGAAATCCAAAAATCGTTTCCTTACTTATAAATTTGCCCGTTTCGACCGCCGAAAAGGGTTATTTACGGTTTCAACCTAAATACGGCGACCGCAAAGCAAAAAACAAGCCTTTTTTAACAGAATACGAAAGAACAAAGAACGGCAAGCGGGGCTTGCAAAACCTTTAAAGGTACGTCCCTCAATAAAATTTCACCGGTGTTGGAATAAACGTGCCTCGTAAATATCGCAACGAAAGCCATAACCGTACCTATCGCCTGAGTGATTACGAGTATGGGCGAGAAAATAGCAAGAACGAGTACGTATATAAGCATATGCCCTTTAGTCGTTACAAAGTCGCTACTCTGATAAATTGCTTCCCAACCGTCGTCGGCAGCCTTTCTCGTAACGCCGTAATGCCCACTTCTCGAATAGATAGAACCCTTTGAAGAGTTGGAGAAAAAGGTTCTGTCGGGAACGTAAACTTGCACGTCGCTCGTTTTTATGTCGGCTAACGCAAACAATATAACCAATAAAAGGAAGGCTACGAAAATCACTCCGAAAACGCCGAAGGTTTCTAAGATAGTGCCGTTTAAGCCGAAAAGACTTTTAAGTTGATTACCGAAAAACAAACCGCATACTCCCGCACTTAATAAAAAGGACATGGGCAAAACTATCAAAAGTTGAACGAAAAAGTTTCCTACGACCGTCCTTTCGGATTCATCGGCTATCGAGTAATACACGAATAGCGTCGTAATATAAGCGGGTACGTCGTCCTCGATTCTCGAGTCGTCCAAATCGATGCCGAGTTCGTCTTTATTTATAACCGTTAAAATTATACCGAATAAAAACCTGAGAAAAGAAAGGGGCGAAGTGAAAAATTCCACGATGGTCGGAACTACGAATGGCACGGCTTTTCTGAATAAACTTATCAAAAAAGAAACTATGGCAATGCCGATAAAAAAACCGATTATGCCGGTGTGATCTTCTTTACTCATCAAAGATATCGCGCCTATCGATAAAAACGTGTTTAAAAGTGCCAAAATTGCTACAAGAATAGATCTTACTACTTTCATCAATACTTCCTTTGTGTTTTAACGAGCGGTTTAAACTTTTCTGCCGTTCGTTTTCATCTGATTTAAATTATTTTTTTTATAATTTGCAACAGATTTTAGACTTTTAGCCTTCGACCAAATTGCGTTTTTTTAATTTTTTGGTAACGACTTCGTAAACGAAGGAAATAAGTACGACAAGAATTGACGAAACTATCCAGATAAACCAAATGTCAAGAGGCGTTCCGTTCAAAAGAGGTCGGGTAAGGTTCATTGCGTCTACGATATTGAATACGTGCCATTCGAAAGCACCGAGCACGATGTATACGCAGAACATCATCGGAAAATAATAACACTTTTTAAAATCGGGTTTGAACCAACCGAAGGAAAGCATCGTTATGCAAAGCCAAACGCTAATTGCGTGGTGGAAATACCCCGTGCAAATGTTAAATTGGAAAAAGTTTGTCGTCTGCGGGAAAAAATCCGGATATACCATGGTTATAAGACCGCCGCCGAACGCCATGTACCAAAAACACAAATAAGATTTCATATTAGGCTTACCGAAAAGCACGGTAAGCGAAATAAGCAAGCTTGAAAGTCCGCAAAGGGAAGTCGGCAAAAGATATGCCCAAGTATTATCGATAAGTAGCGACAATGCAATTCTGTTTGCCGTAATCGCAATAAACAAAAGACCCGCTATGATTTTCAGGTAAATCGTACGTTGTTTATCGGTTTTTAAATACTTCTTTGACAAAATAACCGAAGCGACGATTATCGCAATAAAAACTGCGAGGACTATTAAATGCTCGATGCCGAAAATCTTCATATCTATCTCCGTTTTAAGGTTTTTTGTACGGCTACCTGACGTTTAGCGTGAGCCTTTTAGACTTTTTAAGATAACTTACGTAAGCCGTGCTTTAAAATTATATCACCTATTCGATTAAAAATCAATCGAAAGGGGCGGTGGGCTAATATATTTTTTCGACAATGTAGTTAATTTGACGCTGTGGCAAAAATTTAGCCAATACGCAAGCGCATTTGTACTCGAAACCCACCGAGCATACGGGCGGTGGATTTTTGCTTTTTGCAACTTTAAGCATTACTTTGGCAACCGAAAGGGGGCTTTTGCCGTTCTGCTCGTCCTTTTCCATTTTTTTGACGCCTTCGGTAATTTTTTTGCCGTAGACTTCGTTTTCGACTTCGGTTTTTACTCTGTTTCGTGTAAACCCCGTTTTGGTATCGCCCGGACGCACGCAAGTCACCTTTATCCCCTGCTCTTTTACTTCGCCGTAAAGGGAAAAAGAAAAACTTTCGACCGCCGCTTTCGTTGCCGAATAGCACGCCTGATAGGGTATCGGCACGACCGCAGCAACGCTCGAAGTGTTTATGATTTTGCCCTTCGTCTGTCTTAAATAAGGAATGCAAAGGGAACTTGCCATAACAACTCCTTTAAGATTGACGTTGAAAATTTTATTGAAATCTTCTTCGGTCAAATATTCTATCGCACCGCTTATGCCCATGCCTGCGTTGTTTATAAGAATGTCTATTCTGCCCTCTTTGTCGTAAATTTTTTTAAACGTTTCGGCTATTTGTTCACGACTCGTAACGTCGCAAGAAAGCGAAGTAAATAAATCGCTGTTTGCGGGTTTTCTCGAAAGCCCGTAAACGATATAGCCGTTTTTAGAAAACAATTCGGCGGTACTTAAACCTATTCCGCTGCTTGCCCCGGTAATTACCGCTACTTTTTTATCCATAATTTTATTCTGTTAACCCTTTAATTATTCTATGGTACCCGTTTATTATAGCACGCCCGACAAATTAAGACAACAAAAACGCCCCGAATTCACCCTAAATAGGTAAACACGAGGCGTTATCTTTTTTTCGTGCGGTAACCGTTTTTATAAACATTGACGGTTGTCATTTTTTTTCGGCAACCGTTGACGGTTTATATTTGGTGCCGTCTTTATTCCGTAACGATTTTCCTATACCGTTTATATCAAATTACCCTCTCGAAAAACCGAGATTGAGAGTAATTGCTGTTTCGGTAACGGGTAAACACCGTTAAGAATCGCTCTTTTTATTTACGAAGTAGCCTAAAAAGACGAAAAGTGCGATGTATGCGACGGAAACCGAAATGCATACGGCAATACGAGTGTTAGTCGTGGCAACGTTGGATAAATCGCTTAAAAAGTTTTCAAACCAATAGGACGAAAGTTTAAACTTATCGAGTTTTAAGAAAGTGTCGACAAGACTTAACAACATATTGATAAGTTCGGGACCTAAAACGGCAATGGCGATAGATACGCCGACCTTTTTTAACATTATTGTAATTGCAAATACAAAAGAGGTGTTTGCAATGCAATAAAGCAACTGACCTATAAATAACCCTACGTAATTACCTTGTTCGGTTTCACCCGTGAAATATATCTTGCTTTCGATAAAGCCTACCAAAAACACGACAAAAAGCATTGCGAGCATTGCTATAATGCTTACGATATACTTTGCAAAATAAACCAAAGTTCTCGAAAACCCGCGTGCGTAAACGTTTTTAATCGTTTGATTGTCGTAGTCGGTGCAAGTATACAATACGACGAAAATTCCGCATATCATGGTGAAAGTCGCAGAAGAAATCGCGTTTAGCATGGAGTTTGCGACCGAAGGCATTGCGGCACCCATGTTTTGTAATTCTTTCACTTTGATTACAAACATAAGTGTAAACATTAACACCGACGCAAGTGTGCAGATGTAAAGGCTTTTTTGCTTTAAAAGCTTACGAAATTCAAATTTCAATAAATTTTTCATCTTCCCAACCTCGCAATAAAGTAATCTTCGAATCCGCCTTCGCTAAGTGCGAGTTCGTATACGGCAAAACCGCCGTTTACGAGATATGCGTTGATCTCAGCCGTTTTGTCAAAGTGATTTGCAAGATATATTCCGTCCGCTTTAAGTTCCGTAGATAGGTCGGGAATAAACTCTTTTAAACGATTCAATGCAAGATTATTGTCGTTTGTCACGATTTTTACGTATTTACAGCAACGTTCGTTAAGTTCTTTTGCCGAAACTTCTTCTATAAGACGTCCTTCCGAAATTATGCCGTAATTGGTAACGACTTTTGCAAGTTCGTCCAATAAATGGGAGGATATAACGAACGTTACGCCCTCGGCGTTTAGTTCGGTTATGATGTCACGGATTTCCTTTATGCCCGTAGGATCAAGACCGTTTATGGGTTCGTCCAAAACGAGGACTTCTGGGTTACCCAAAAGGGCGATTGCTATGCCCAAACGTTGACGCATACCGAGTGAAAATTCACCCGCTTTTTTGTTTGCCGTATCGCCTAAGCCTACACGATTCAATAACGGCTGAATTTGGGCGGGATCTGCTCCGTACAAAATTGAAAACCTCAACATGTTTTCGTAAGCGGTACGGTCTTTGTAAAGCCCCGGGGCTTCTATCAAAGAGCCGATTTTTCTTCTTCCTTCGCTTAAATTCTCGTTTCCGAATAAAAACACCTTACCGGAAGTAGCCGTCGTAAGCCCTAAAACAAGTTTCATCCAAGTCGTTTTGCCCGCACCGTTTTTACCGATAAGCCCGTAAATGTCACCGCGCTTAACGTGAATAGAAACGTTGTCTACGGCAAACTTGTCTTTGTATTGCTTTACGAGATGATCTGTTTCAATAACGTATTCCATAAGACTCCTTTTTTTATCGTTGCTGTAAATTCCGAAATCATATTGCGTCTTAATATCTTTAATTATTCGCATTTTGTTTGTACGCCTTTTTGCTTGCGTTTTTTTACACAATAATCTGCGTTTTGCTCGTATTTTTTATCACGGTTTTTATCTGCTTTTATTGCGTAACGCTACGGTAATTTCAGACAATTATTATTGCGTAATGCTTTCGGTTTATGCAATTTTGATAATTCTATTATTTTTTGAGTATATTTGTCAAACAATTTTACTCGAAATTTAAGACTTTATAACGAATTACGCCGATTTTTTTAGCAAATGCAAGCCCGATTTTTTAATCTTTTACATCAAACTTTAAAATTGATTGTCAACCTTTTACATCAAACTTTAAAATTGACCGTCAACTTTCAAACCTTTTTAGCCCGTTTACGGCAATCGTCGGAAACGTCATAGAGTGCTATCGCCCGTAAATTTCGTTTATCTTTCCTCTTCTTATATCACCTTTCCTTATGAAAGTTAAAAAGTTATAAACGGCTTTATTCGGACGGTAAACGGCTTTTAAATATTGCCCGTTAAAAAAACGGCTCGACAAATAGAAAAAACGGCTCGACGGATAGAAAAAACGGCTCGACCAAAAAGCCGAACCGTTTTAATTTTTAAATTTTCGTTAATTATTAGAAGAACTGCCCTGAACGTAAGCGATAATTTGCAAAACTCTGTATATAAGTTCGAGAAGAGCGATTATCATATTGTTTACGTATTCGATGTTGTAAAGTTTGAATAATTTTTTGCAGTCTTCGAGTTCGTCGTCGGTAGCCAAACCTTCATTTTTCATAAGAACCAAAGCCTTGTCTTGGGCTTGCTTTTCGGTCTTGAGGATAAGCATGGACATTACGAATGAAACGACGTAGAACAAAAGCCCGACGCAGGTTAAAACTATCGTGCAAATACCCGCAGTGCTCGTAAAAATGAATATGTCGAGCAATACGCCGACTATAACGAGAGGGATAAAGGCAAGCGGTCCGAAGTAAATAATAGGCGTTAAGGCGATACGCTTTTTCATGGAAGGATCGCCTTCTTTATCCATCACGGCAAGCGACGATTTTTGCGCCGCCATCGCAAGGGACGTTACACTGTCCTTTTTCCAGGTAAGACGTCTTAAACGAACTTTTTTGAAAAAGTGACTGTAACTGTTTCCGAAAAGTATTGAACCGTTTTTTGATACGGCAATGTGTTGTAAACCGTTATCGTCGAGAATGGCACGAGCAACTTGCTCGCCCGTTTTGCCCGCACTGTTCTTCTTACGGTTGTATTTGACGTAAGAAATGGCAAGGCATATCGAAATAACGAGGGCAACTATGGACGCTATAGCGAGAAGAAATGCTACTACGAACATAGACAAAACGATTCCGTCCGAAACACCGCTAAGGTCATAGTCCGAAACTTGGCGAAGACTTTGAATGAATTCTGACATTTTTTTATATTCCTTTTTAAAAATTTTATCACATTAGTGGGTTTTTACAAGCAAATTTAATATCCTTTGCATGCAAATTTGTTAGCCTTTGCGGGCAAATTTTCTTTTTTGAAGGAGTTTTACGGGGCAAATTTAATAGGATTTTCGGGTAAATTTGTTTTAATGAGTAATTGTATTGCCGCTATAACTTTATTTTTGTATAAAAGGATGGCAAATGTTGTATTGTAAGTACTCAAAAAGAACTTTTTATAATACCAAAGAAGGCGGCAAAGCCAAAAACTCGTCATTTTGTCGTATCAATTTAACTTATCAAATCTAATTACGGCAAGTTAACTTATCAAATCTAACCACGACGAGTTAACTTATCAAATATTATAACGAAAAATCTTCAATTGTCAATTATATACACCCGCCTCCAACGATTTTTGCATACATAATTTATATAATTCGCCAATGCTTATCTGCCCCTTTTGTGCAAAGAGGGGTGCAGTCGAAGACTGTCGGATGAGGTTGGATGGTTATGTAATATCGTTACAATTATATGAACTGTCCAACCTCCTCAGTCGCTACGCGACAGCTCCCCCTACCGGGTGAAGCCTTCGGCAGGTCATCCTGAGCCTTATGCGGCTAACGCCTAGATGTTTCGACTACGCTTGCGCTCCGCTCAACATGACGATCAATCCCTCAGTCGGCAAAGCCGACAGCTCACCTTTGCACAAGGGAGCCTTGTTAACGCTCAACATAACGAAAAAGTGACAATAATCGGCTTATAGGTGGACTTTTATTGATAACCACAGTGTTAATAAACTTTACGGTTATATAGACCATCCAACCTCCTCAGTCGCTACGCGACAGCTCCCCCTACCAGGTGAAGCCTTCGGCAGGTCATCCTGAGCCTGTCGAAGGATCCAGCCGTCAGGCGCATATTATATAATTTGCCTTTCCTTGTTCGTCTTCACCCGGTAAGGACGCGTAGGCTTCACATCTCAAGAAGGCTAAATTGAGCGTCAGCAAGCCTTCACCCGGTAGGGGTACGTAGGCGTTAAGCGGATAACACAGTGTGTTTTCCGTAGCCGAAGCCCGAGGCTATTTTAGTCGAGGCGGCGGTGTTGCGTTAGCAACGAAAGAATTATCAAAATACTTAATAACCGACCTATAGGTAGACTTTTATTGTAAACGCATATATTCCGCAGGTCATCCTGAGCCCGTCGAAGGATCCAGCCACAGGCGCATATTATATAATTTGCAAATCCTTGTTATCCTCACTTGCGTAAAGAGGGGTGGCACATTAGCGACGGGGTGATTGTTCTATATAATAACCACTTTCATTATAAAAAACACGCAAAAAGCGGGGTGAAACCGAACTTCACCCGCAAGGGACAAAATTTTAGGTAAAACGAAAAATTTTGTTCCAAGTTTTTACCGACGAACAAGATAATAATAATTCCACAAATCCTCAACCTTAAACTTTAACTTATAACGAATAACCAATGATATTTTTGAGAATAACGGAAAACCTTTACCTTGCACCTAAACCATAAACCAAGACTTCTTTTTTTGTAGCCGTCGGACGGAAAAAAGCCACGATAACGGGCTTATAGGTCGACTTCTAACGACATAGTCAAATTTACCGCATCGAGCGCGTTTTGTGCTTTTGCGAGAGTATCGCAAACTTTTTCATACTCGTCGGCGACCTTTTGTACGTCGTAATTAAGATAACGATAGTCTAAAATCGAAGAATTAACCCGAGTTTGTTCACGAACTTTGGGCAATTTATCTTTCATTCTTTCAAGTTTGTCTTTCCTTAACGTAAGTTGAGGAATGTACACGAGCATTTCGTCTATCGTCATGTTGAATTCTTTTACAACCGTGGTGGAATTAAACACGTTAAGGGCGTGTTTTAACTTTCTTATTTTGCCTTCGATTTCGTCAATGGTCTTTTGCGTTTCCTCAAAATTATAGTCGGGACGTACGGATTCCAAATCCTCCCCCACCGCGGCAAGAAATTCTCTGCCGTTTTGCTCTCTCACGTTAACCGACGACAAATCGCTTTGAAGTTTTCTTAATAATTTTCCTGCTTCTTGAGACGTGCATTTCATATTTAACACCTTCCTTATTTGTATTTAGTATTTAGTATTTAGTATTTAGTATTTAGTATTTAGTTTTTAGTTTTTAGTTTTAGTTTTGTATTCTTGTTTTCTTATTTTATTGTTTTCTTGTTTTTAGTGTTTTGTTTTTCGTATTTCGTATTTCGTATTTCGTATTTCGTATTTCGTATTTCGTGTTTTGTTTTTCGTATTTTTTATTTAGTATTTAGTCTTTTGTTTGTATTCTTGTTTTTTGTTTTTTGTTTTATGTTTTATGTTTTATGTTTTATGTTTTTTGTTTTGTTTTCTTGTTTTTCTTGTTTACCTATTTTAAAATTCTATTATTACGACGGAATTTTATGCCGATTAAAATTTACGGTATGAAAAATTTTAATTTCCTTGCCGACAAGATAATCTACGCTTACGCCGAAAAACTCGGAAATGGCTATCAGTTGACTTATGCTCGGTTCGCTGTTTCCCCTTTCCCAATGAGAAACGCACATTTTGGTCGTACATAAAAAATTGCCTATATCTTGCTGGGAACAACCCTTTTCTATTCTTAATTCCTTTAACCTGTCTTTGAATTCCATGTTAATATTGTAACATAAATTGTTACTTTTTACTCGTCGATAACATAAATTGTTACTTTATACTCGTCTGCAACAAAAATTGTTACTTAATTCGCCCCTAAGCATTTACCGCATAACTAATTACCCCGCCGAGAATTGTTACGAAACTAATTACTCCGCCGAAAATTGTTGCAAAACTAATTACCCCGCAAAGCATTTGCCTTTTAACCGATTGCCACTGAAAAAAGAACCTAAGATTAACTCTCGGGTTCTTTTTTTGCTACGAAAAAACGATAAATCGGGTTAACCGTTTAATGACGAAAACAAAAATTACTCGCCTAAAACAGTTTGTAAATGTTCGTATATTATTGTAATAGGTGATAAACGGGAACAATCGAGTTCTTTAAAAAGAAAAAAACACTTATTTTTTTCAAAGAAACAACAATAAAAAGCCTTATGAAAGTGATAATTTTGTGTCGCATCCGTTGACATAATATTACTTTTTTTGCTATAATCACAGTGAATTATGTCACCTAATACAATAATAGTTGAACAAATTGTATTGCTTTCTATGGTTGCGATAAACATAAAACCGTTTACTACAAAGGAACTGCGGAACAATGGAATAAAATTTCAATCGGAGCGAATAACGACAAGTTAACCGGTGCGACGCGGTATTATTACAGCGAAGGCGAGCCTGCGCTAAATTCCGACGGCACGGCTTACGACGGCAATTATTGGCACTATGATACGGACGGCATTACCCCTGTTATTTGGAAAAAAGATAATTAAAAATTAACGGGGGCAATAAAAAATCAATTTTATTGCCCCAAAAAATGATATTCTAAAATAAAGTGCGCAAGTTAGAAAAAAGACGAGGTTTCCCTCGCCTTTTTTTTAACATTTTTCATCAAAAGTAGGGCTATAAGCCCGTTAAACGCTTATGTTGTTTGGCGGGTGCTTGACCGCGATGCGAAGCGTCGCGCTTGTATAGTCAAGCACCCGCCAAAGTGACAAAAGGATTTATTACTTCAAATGTTATAAGCATATGTTCGCTTATTTTCCCAAGATTCCGTCAAGCGGTGTGAGATGCCACAAATCCACAAGTCCTTGCAATACGTCATCACCGATTTCATTGACGACGTGTCCCAATGTGAGCATATAAAGTTGTGCCGTTTTCTCAACAGTTTCGATAAGCCCGAAGGCTTCGTCAATGTCTTTGCCAACGCCGTAGATGCCGTGATTCGTCCATACGACAAGACGATACTTTTTCATCTTCTCTGCCGTCGCTTCGCCGATTTCGTTCGTTCCGCAAACCATACAAGGCAAAACCCCTACGCCGTCCGGGAATACCACGATTGCTTCGGTGTTGTTGCGCCACAATTTTTCGGTAAACACTCTGTCGTCGGTTTTTACGACTGCGGACATGCAAATAGTATAAGTTGGGTGCGTGTGCATAACCACTCTGTGATTTGGATCTATTTTCAAACGAGTTGCGTGCGTCATAAGGTGTGCGGGAAGTTCGCTCGTGAATTTTCCGCCGTCCTTATATCCCCACAAAAGTTCCGCCGATTTGCCGTCTGCGCCGATGCGGATTATACCGAGATTGGTTTCGGGATCGCCTTCAACGTTCTTGAAATATTTGCCCGTTCCCGTAACGATGAAATATCTGCCGACCAACTCTTTTGCATCGAATCCCGTCGGGATAACTCGCAAAACCTTGTCCGTATCGAGATATTCTTTTACTTGCTCTTCATCGAGCAATACGGAAACGTTTCCTCCGTTTCTTTCGTCCCAGCCTTGACGATACATATTGCTCGTAATTTTGCAAAGTTCTTTTACAAACGGTGCTTCAAGTATGTTTTTCATCTTTTGCTAAGCACTCCTTTTTCGTAGTCTTTTATTTCGTCAAACCAATCGTCTTTCATTCCTTGTCTGTCGAGATACTCTTTCCAAACTTCGCCGAAAGGATAGGTTTTGAGTTGTTCTTGTCTGTACATAAGTTCGGTGAATTCACCGTTGTCCTGCAACTTTTTGAGCGCGTCGTTTGGCGTAAGCAATGCGTAAAGCAACGCCTTTTGCATATTGCGCTCGCCCGTAACCCACGCGGATATACGATTTATCGACGCGTCGAAATAGTCAAGCCCGATAAGCACCTTGTCAAGCGCGTCGTTTCTTACAATCTCTTTTGCAATCTCTTTGAGTTCGTCTTCGAACAAAACGACGTGGTCGCTGTCCCATCTCACTCCGCGCGTTACGTGAAGCGCAACTTTATCATAGAAAGCAAGCAACGCAGGAATTTTGTCGCTGACGTATTCGAGCGGATGATAATGACCGTTGTCAAGCAAGCAACAAATATCGTTTTTTGCCGCATAGTTCTGATAGAACTCGTTGCTACCCACCGTATAACTTTCAACGCCTATGCCGAACACTTTGCTTTCCACCGCAACGACAACTTTCTTCTTGTCATACGGTTTTTTCAAAATCTCGTCAAGACTCTCTTTAAGGCGAAGTCTCGGAGTAAGTCTGTCCGCGGGAACGTCCTTGAATCCGTCTGGAATCCAAATATTCATAAGACAATGGCTGTTCATTTCCTTTGCGAAATATTCGGAAATGCGGATACACGCCTTGCAATGCTCAATCCAAAATTTGCGCACGTTTTCGTCGGGTGATGAAAGCGTAAGTCCGCCCTTTACCATCGGGTGTGAGAACATCGTGGGATTGAAATCTATTCCGTCAAGTCCTATCTCTTTGGCAAACTCGACCCAAGGTGCAAAATGTTCGGGACGATATGCGTTTCTGTCCACTTTCTCGCCGTTAAGAATTGCATAACTTGCGTGCAAATTGAGCCTTTTCTTGCCCGGCATAAGCGAAAACGTTTTTCTCAAATCTTCTTTGAGTTCTTCAAAGTT
>CAVJMJ010000011.1:0-80553 GCA_963650915.1 Parasutterella excrementihominis
CTTCACCCACCCTATTACGTCATGTTGAGCGGAGCCGTAAGGCGTAGTCGAAACATCTAGGCGTCAGCCGCATAAGGAACGAAGATTATATACAACAATCACCCCGTCGATTTCATCGACACCCCTCTTTGCACAAAAGGGGCAGACAAGGAATGACAAATTATATAGCCAACCTCCTCCGTCAACTCCGTTGACACCTCCCCCTACCAGGTGAAGGCAGACAAGGACGACACATTATTATATAATATGCGCGGCAACGCCGCTAGATCCTTCGACAGGCTCAGGATGACCTACGGAAAGCCTTCCTTACGAAAGCCTTCACCTAGTAGGCTTGCAAGGTTGTGCGTTAGCATAGACTGTCCAACCTCATCCGTCATGTTGAGCGGAGCCGTAAGGCGTAGTCGAAACATCTAGGTGCGTCAGCACCGCATCTATATATTATGTATATCCTTGCGCGGCAACGCCGCTAGATCCTTCGACAAGCTCAGGATGACCTGACGGATAGTCTTCACCTACCCTATTACGTCATGTTGAGCGGAGCGCAAGCGTAGTCGAAACATCCAGGCGTAGCCGCATCTATATATTATGTGTATCCTTGCGCGGCAACGCCGCTAGATCCTTCGACAGGCTCAGGATGACCTGACGGATAGTCTTCACCTACCCTATTACGTCATGTTGAGCGGAGCGCAAGCGTAGTCGAAACATCCAGGCGTAGCCGCATCTATATATTATGTGTATCCTTGCGCGGCAACGCCGCTAGATCCTTCGACAGGCTCAGGATGACCTGACGGATAGTCTTCACCTACCCTATTACGTCATGTTGAGCGGAGCGCAAGCGTAGTCGAAACATCCAGGCGTAGCCGCATCTATATATTATGTGTATCCTTGCGCGGCAACGCCGCTAGATCCTTCGACAGGCTCAGGATGACCTGACGGATAGTCTTCACCTACCCTATTACGTCATGTTGAGCGGAGCGCAAGCGTAGTCGAAACATCCAGGCGTAGCCGCATCTATATATTATGTGTATCCTTGCGCGGCAACGCCGCTAGATCCTTCGACAGGCTCAGGATGACCTGACGGATAGTCTTCACCTACCCTATTACGTCATGTTGAGCGGAGCCGTAAGGCGTAGTCGAAACATCCAGGCGTAGCCGCATAAGGAACGAAGATTATATACAACAATCACCCCGTCGATTTCATCGACACCCCTCTTTGCACAAAAGGGGCAGACAAGGAATGACAAATTATATAGCCAACCTCCTCCGTCAACTCCGTTGACACCTCCCCCTACCAGGTGAAGGCAGACAAGGACGACACATTATTATATAATATGCGCGGCAACGCCGCTAGATCCTTCGACAAGCTCAGGATGACCTACGGAAAGCCTTCCTTACGAAAGCCTTCACCTAGTAGGCTTGCAAGGTTGTAAAAATTATTTTACTATTTTTCAATTTAATTTTTCTATTTTGTTCTGCTTTTATTTTACTTTTATTCTTCTATTTTTTCTAATTGATTTTATTTTATTCTTCAATGTAATTTTTCAATTTAATTTTTCTATTTTGTTCTGCTTTTATTTTACTTTTGTTCTTCTATTTTTTCTAATTGATTTTATTTTATTCTTCAATTTAATTTTTCAATTTAATTTATCTATTATTCTTCTATTTTGTTCTTCAATTTTGTTTTACTATTTTACTATTTTACTATTTTTCAATTTTGTTCTTTTATTTTACTATTCTTCTTCTTCGATGATTACTATTATTCTTCTTCGATGATGTTTTTCTTTTTTTGTTTAACGGATAATTCTCTTAGTTGGTTTTCGTTAGCCAAGTTTTCGATAAGTAACTTCATTGCTTTGTCAAGCCAACTGTTTTTGCGGTAATCGGCTTCGAACATCCAGTCTACGCGGTCATGTTTAAGTAGCGGTATCGCCTTTTCCATATCTTCCTTATGATAAATTGCTATGGAATGCCCCCCGCCCTGCTTTACGAGCTTCATGCACGGAACGTCTGTAAGTCCGTCGCCGATGTAAATCATGTTAGGAAAATGCACCCGCTTTTCGGCATCGGGAACCGAACTATTAAGATCTTTATCGTTGTTGATGTCCAAAATGCCCTTGTTTATACGGTAAACGAACTGGGTTTTGTTGGTGTAATTTACCGAAATTTTCGGCCAGATTGCCTGCCCGTCGCGATATAAAAATTCGCAAGCGTAAATGCGCTTAAAATATTGGGCTATCGACGTGCCTTCGATAATTTCCTTTAAGCCCGACGACAAAACGTAATGTTCTATAATGACGCCCGATTCTTTGCCGTAGCCGTTGATTCTTTCAAACCATTCCTCCACGCCGGGGTGGTATTCCACGTGCTTTCCGCATGCGACCAAGGCATCCCTCGTAACGGGTATGCCAGCCTTTTTTGCAGTTTCTACCATGCAATACATATATGCGAGAATGTTGTCCATCCCCTCTTTTTCGGAAATCTTGCCGGCGTATTCCCAAAACTTGTTTGCTTCCATGCCGACGCTCGGAATAAAGGTGTATTCTTGCATGTCACGGGTGCAAAGGGTTTTGTCGAAATCGTACATTATTGCGATAATGGGCTTCATAAATTACCTGCTTTTATAAAAATTCTTAGTTAATTATACGCTCTCTTTTGCCGAAATCGCCCGTTTTTGTCGGTTTTCGGCTATATCGAACGCTATTTTTTATTTAATTATACCATAAAACCGTAAATTGTCAAGCATTTTTAAAAAATGCTCGTTTTCGGGCTTATAGGGCAATTTTTAGGCTATTTAACGGTTTATAGTTTAAACTATGGTTTGCGGTTTAACCACTACTTGCGGTTTAAACCACGGTTTGCGTTTTAAATAACGGTTTATTGTTTAACGACTTATTGTTAAACAACGGCTTATTGTTAAACAGTGATTTTTAGTTTAAATAACGCGCCGCAAGGAAAATTGCGACGCGTTAAAAGATTATTATTTTTCGTTAATTATAAGAGATAATTCGTCAAGTTGTTTCTGTTCGACGGTTGACGGAGCGTCGCTCATAAGACAGGATGCGTTTTGAACCTTGGGGAAGGCTATTACGTCCTTTATGGAATCGGTCTTGGTAAGTAGCATGGTTACCCTGTCAAGCCCCAAAGCAAGTCCGCCGTGAGGAGGGGTTCCGTAATTGAAAGCGTTCACGAAGAAGCCGAATTTACGGTCGATGTCCTCGTCGGTAAAGGATAAAACGTTGAATATCTTCTTTTGAAGTTCTCTCGAGTGGATTCTTATGGAACCGCCGCCCGCTTCCTGACCGTTTATAACGATGTCGTAAGCCTTTGCGCGCATCTTGGTAGGATCGGTATCGAGAAGGTATAAATCTTCGTCTTTAGGTGCGGTGAAGGGGTGGTGCATTGCCACGTATCTTCCCTCTTCCTCGCTGTATTCGAACATCGGGAAGTCGACTATCCACAAAATATCGTAGGAGTTTTTGTCGTATAAGTCGTACTTGTCCCCGAGATACAATCTGATTCCGCCCAAGGTATTGTATACCACGGTGTCTTTATCGGCGGCAAACAACAATACGTCGCCGTCTTTAAGATTCATTCTTTCGGTAAGTTTTGCAACTATTTCGTCGGTTAAAAATTTGTTAAAGGAGGAACGAACTTCGCCGTTCTGCTTGGTAAGCCAAGCAAGACCTTTCGCCCCGAGGGTTTTTGCAACTTCGGAAAGCCCGTCCAAATCCTTTCTCGAAAGTTTGGGTTGGAAACCTTCGGCATTTATTGCGCGGACGCTTTTGCCTTCGCAAACGCAGTCGGAGAAAACTTTGAAATCAGAACCTTCGAAAATATCCGAAACGTTCTTTAATTCCAAACCAAACCTCGTGTCAGGCTTATCCGAACCGAAACGATCCATGGCTTCCTGCCAGGTCATCGTTCTGAAATGCCCTTCGGGAAGTTCCATACCGACGGATTCTTTAAATATCCTCTTTATTAAGCCTTCGACGGGATACATTACGTCCGTTTCGTCCTCGACAAAACTCATTTCGAGGTCGATTTGGGTAAATTCCGGCTGACGATTGGCTCTTAAATCTTCGTCTCTGAAGCATTTAGCGATTTGGAAGTACCTGTCGTAGCCCGCAATCATTAAAAGTTGTTTATATAGTTGGGGAGATTGCGGAAGGGCATAAAAACATCCCTCTTTGATTCTCGACGGAACGAGATAGTCACGCGCACCTTCCGGGGTGGATTTGCCGAGGTAAGGCGTTTCGATTTCCAAAAATCCGTTTTCGGCAAGGTAATTCCTCGTCGCAACGGCAATTTTGGAACGGGTAATCAATTTTTGTTGAATGGAAGGACGGCGTAAATCGAGATACCTATACTTTAAACGCAAATTTTCGTTTACGCTCGTGTCGTCGGTAATCTCGAAGGGCGTGGTGTCTGCCTCCGACAAAATTTTAAG
The DNA here is from genome assembly GCA_963650915.1 of Parasutterella excrementihominis. Taxonomy (GTDB): domain Bacteria; phylum Bacillota; class Clostridia; order Christensenellales; family Borkfalkiaceae; genus UBA4636. The sequence continues at coordinate 4,448 of CAVJMJ010000011.1, forward strand.
GGTGGACGCCAAAACTTCGACGTCGCCCGTTGCTATTTTATTGGTTTTGGACTGTCTTTCTCTTACGGTACCCGAGACCGCAAGAACGAATTCCGAACGGATGCCTTGCGCCTTTTCAAATACGCTTTCTTCCGTGGTTTCGTCAAATACGACCTGCACGATGCCCGTACGGTCGCGTAAATCGACGAAGATAAGACTTCCTAAATTCCTTCTTCTTTGAACCCATCCCATTACGGTAACGGTTTTACCGGCGTCGCTTAGTCTGAAATCGCCGCACATATTCGTTCTCTTCATTCCGTCTAAAAATTCGGACATAATAACCTCTCGCACCGAAAAAAACTTCGGCTAAATTATTTACGGATTTTATTTTAAACTTTTAAGTTTATTATGTCAACTTAAAACGGCGTATATAGAAACTTTCTTTTTAAAAGGGCTTGAATGCTTTTTTAAAAGGGCTTGAATGCTTTTTAAAAGGGCTTTAACGGAAACTTTATTTCGTGTAAGTGCCGCCTTTTGCTTTCTAACCTTGTGCCGTTTTGCTTTCTAACCTTACGCCGTTTTGCTTTCTAACCTTACGCCGTCGCAGTTTCTGTTGCCGTAGTTTCGGTTGATGTTTCGGTTGACGTGTCGGTTGTCGTGTCTACGGCGGGGAGTTTGTTTACCACCAAAAACCGCACGGTAAAGTCGGCGGTCGGGGCAACCGTGTATTTTACGGTTACGTAGTCCTCGCCTTGCCCCGATATATACAGCCCGCACGATGCAAAAACGTCGGCGTTGTCTATCGGCGAAAAGGTAATTACGCTGTCTTCCTTTGCTCCGCTTATGGCAATAGACTGACTGCCGTTTACGAAGTTTTCCGCACCGATTACGGAATTTACCGTTATGAAGCAATCGTTGAGTTTATCGATTTTTGCATTCATCTCGATTATTTTTTCCAAAAGCGCGGTCTGCAAAAGCCGTATCGCACTCGGTAACACCGTTTGCCCGTAACTTTCGACTTCTACAGAATCCAAAATTTTTACCGTAAAAGGTTCGCTGTTGATGACTGTCGAACCATCGGTGTTTTCAAAGCACAACTGACATTTACTGTCGCCCGCCACGCGTGAAAAGGCGTCGGACACCACAAAAACCACGGTTATGTTCTGCTCGTCCGCCGTCAGGTTTTTCAGTAAAATTTTATCCGTGCTTTCGTCCTGAAACCTGATTTTTAGGTACGGCGTAAGCGTAGATAAATCCTTACCGTAATAGTAGCGTTTCATTTTAAACTCGAAATCGCCCGCGCCGTTGTCGCTTCGGTATAATGGGGTGCTTTTGACGGTTACCCGTCTTAAATTTTCGTTCATATAATCTCCTTGCCTTAAAAGAATTCCCTTAAGCCGATTATATAACGGTTTTGCCGTTTGTCAACGGGTTTACGACTTGTTTTTTTAAAATTTACGCCGATTATATCGCAAAAATTCACCCTGTTATATCAAAAACGGTATCTATGCGCCACCGCTTTTACCACCGCTTTTACCACCGCTTTTACCACCGCTTTTGACTAAGCCTATCGATGTAGCGGAAAAACTTTCGATTTGTAGCGAAAAAACTCATTTCTTTCGCTTGAAAATAATACCGCTTTTGTTTAAAATGCTATCATCTCGCACAGAAAAAGAATCTTACTTTTGCTTAAAAGTCTACCCCCTCGTGCAGAAAAAGAATATTACTTTTGCTTAAAAGGCTACCCCCTCACGCAGAAAAAACTCATTACTTCGTTCAAAAAACTCGTTGTCTTTTACCGAAAAAAGGCAAATCGTATTGAAAAAAACGATAAATTTCGGTATTTTGCAAAAAACGGCAATTATTTTTGCAAAAACATATTGACAACCGCCGTTTTTTAATGTATAGTATTCGTATAAGGTGATTACCTTAAAATATCAAGTAAGTTGGAGGAAACTATGACTAAAACCGAACTCATTAAGATCGCCGCTCGTAAGGCAGGTCTTACCCAAACTCAAATGGCAGACGCTTATCAATCACTTATGGATACTTTGGAAGAAGCTTTACAGGATGGCGACAAAGTCGCTTTGGTAGGTTTCGGCACTTTCGAAGTAAAGGACATCCCCGCTAAAGAAGCTTTAAATCCCGCTACCGGCGAAAAAATTCAGGTTCCCGCATGCAAGAAACCCGTTTTGAAGTTCGGTAAGTCCTTTAAAGACGCTTTCAACGCATAATTGAATTTTAAATTAGCGCATAATTGAATTTGATGCGTAGTTAAATTTTAATGCCGATGAAAGGTATTTAAAACTTTTATCACACAAACAAAAACGCCACACGTGGCGTTTTTTTTGTTTTATACTTCTACGTTTTCGTTTTTTAATCGTTAAAAGGAAAAATTATTTTTTGCTTAGAATACTACTTTTTGCTTGCGTTATTCGTTTTTTCGCTTGGGCTATTTGTTTTTTTGCTCTGAAATTTATTTTTCGCTTGGAAAATTCGTTTTTTGCTACCGAAATTTATCTTTCGCCTTTCAAAAGAGGTAATCCGTCGTTATATATCACCGACGGATGGAAAGGGGCGATTTTTTTACAGGCTTCATGGTACAGTTTAGCCCTTCCGTAGTCTTTTAAATCGTAATATATTACGGTAAGCCAGGATAGCGGAACGATGCCTTTGTATTCGGGACGGATAAAGCCGTCCCTTTTTTCCTCCGTAAATAACGCCGTTTTATAGTAAAATGCCGATTTTTCGTATTCGCCTTTTGCGTAGCAAACACGCCCCGCCGTGCAAAGCATTTCGGGATAAGGAATAAATTTTTTCATGGCGTTTAATATAATCGCCTCGGCTTTTTTCAAAGACTTTTCCTTTAAAAAACAATCGCATAAAAGAAGATGCGCCTCGGCTTGATCGGCGTCGCACCCGCCGTAACTTATAAACTTTTTAAACTGTACCGATGCTTTATTATAATATTCGTTATAATATAATTCTCTTGCAAAATAGTAAATATCTCGGGCGGAAAATTCGTATCTGCGTTTTTTTAGCGTAAGGTAAATGTCTAAATTTCTCGTCGATTGCGTTTTTTCTTTTCTGTGCTCCACGATTATATCGGTAAAAACGACCTTGCCCGTTAAAGGAACGGCTTCGTGCACGGCACCTATAAAACGATAATTTTTATCTCTTTTTAAAAGTCTTTCACGGTAAAACGACAGCACTAAATTACCGTTATTTTTGTCGTAAGTGTTGTACAAAAAAGTATAAATATCGGCGTATAAGCCCGTTATCTTAAGTTTTTTGATTTTTTCGACGTTTTCGTCGTCGATGTAATCGTCCCCGTCAAGCCATAAAAGATAGTCGCATTTACCGAGCGAAAGGCTATAGTTTCTTGCGGCGGAAAAGTCCCCGTTAAAGGTATAATCGTATACTTTGTCGGTAAAGCGTTTTGCTATATTTTTTGTATCGTCCATAGACCCCGTATCGACGATTATTATCTCGTCGCAAAATTTAACCGCACAAGATAAAATGCGGGAAAGGGTCTTTTCTTCGTCCTTTACTATCATGCATAAACTTATAGTGTTCATACTACAGTTTATTAAGGCTTTTCGACTTTTGTTATTAAAACACTTACGGAATTGCACCTTCCGTTTCGGCTTTTTCTATTAACGTTTTCGTTTTTTTGTTAGGGCTTTTGTTGCGTTTATAAGGTTTTATTATCTATGTTACATAATATTTGTATGGTTTTATTATCGGCACGTTTACTTTTGTCACCAAAAAAAGCGTGGTTCGTCATATGATAAATAGAGCGGAAGTTTGCTCAAAGGAATTTATATGTTCGATTTATCAGATTTATTTTGCTGTAATCAAAACGGCAATCAAAATAACACACAACGTCCGAGGGTGATAGTGGGTCCGACGGGACCTACCGGACCGAGGGGCTATAACGGAATTCCCGGTGCAACGGGTGCAACGGGTGCAACGGGTGCAACGGGCGCAACGGGAGCAACGGGTGCAACGGGAGCAACGGGTGCAACGGGTGCAACGGGCGCAACGGGAGCAACGGGAGCAACGGGTGCTACGGGAGCGACGGGCGCAACGGGCGCAACGGGTGCGACGGGTGCAACGGGAGCGACGGGTGCAACGGGTGCTACGGGTGCAACGGGAAGCATTGAAACTTCTTCCGCCGTGGTAACTTCCGGGGCGACAACGACGACCGAAACCCAAACCACGGTGGCGGCAAGCGAAAATTTTCCGCTTACTACCGTTGAATCGGACGACGGAAGTTTAGTGACTTTATCGACTAACTTCGTCACTTTTAACCAAACCGGAAGGTATTTTATTGCCTACACCGTAAACCCCGACACCACGAACACTCAAACGATTACGGTTGCTTTGACCGACGGCACCAACGTTTATTCAACCGCCACGGCACAATCGGAAACTCAAGCGGCAAACGGCACGGCAATACTCAACGTCATCGATACGACTACGAGTTATCGTCTTACGAACTCGACCCAAAATTCCGTAGTCGTAGCACCTGTAATTTCGGACGAAACGATAGTTGTTCCGAGGACGGAATTAACCGTAATTAAACTGTAAACTTTTCGACCGACACCGAATTTCCGGCTGTCGTTAAATTTTAGGCTGTCGTTAAATTTCAGGCTGTCGCCGAATTCGATATACCATAAAAGGTTAAAGGCTTTTTAATAGGCATATTCGAATCGTGCGGCAGTCTTTTTCTTACGGCACTTTTTTCTTACGGCACTTTTTTCTTACGGCACTTTTTTCTTACGGCACTTTTTTTATAGCTGTCTTTTCTTACGGAAGCCATTTTTTAAATGAGGTCTTTTTTGATTGGCTTTTGATTGACACAAAGCCTTTTTATAAAGTTTGCAATCTTTCTATTGCCTTTTTCGCCGTGGCATGAGAAGAAAAGCCCGACAAACGCATAAAGCCTTCACCGCCGTCGTTAAAGCCCGCCCCGGGCGAAGCGACTATTCCGACGGTATTAAGCAAAAAATCAAAATAGTCGAAGGATTTTATGCCATTTTCGCACTCGAAAAACAGGTATGGCGAATTATCTCCGCCGACGGCGTAAATTCCTCTTTTTTTAAAATAATTTTTGAACTTTTTAGCGTTATCAAGATAATAATCGGTGTTTTGACGGCAGTTTTTCAAACCTTCTTCGGAAAGGGCTTCGGCGCCCATGTATTGACCGATAAATGAAACGCCGTTTGTCATTGAGGCTTTCAGTCTTGAAAAGACCTTGTTTAATTTTACTCCGTCCGCTTTAAGGTTTTTGCCGATAATCGTCCACCCCACCCTTACGCCCGTAAAGTTTGCACATTTAGATAGCGACGAGATTTCTATTGCGCAATTATCGGCGTCTTTTATTTGGAAAATCGATTTCGGATAGTTTCCCCTTATGTATTCGGAATAAGCACCGTCAAAAATTATTATCGAACCGACTTTGTTTGCGTAATTTACCCAAGCCGACAAACCTTCGTAATCGTAAACCGCGCCTGTAGGATTGTCGGGCGAACATATATAAATTAACGACGGTCGGTTTTTTGACTTAACGGGAATTTCTTCGGGCATTGGCAAAAATGAATTTTTCTTATCACGAAAAACAAACTCGACATCGTTTCCGAAAGCGAGATTGGCGTCGAGATAGGCGGGATAGCAAGGGTTGAAAATTATCGCATTGATTTTTCCAAAAAGGTGAAGAAGGGAAAAAATGTCCGTTTTTGCTCCGTCCGATACAAATATATCGTCAAAGCCTATGTTTACGCCGAGTTTTAGGTATTTTTTTATTACGGCGCCTTTAAAAAAATCATAACCGTTTACGGGCGGATAGCCTTTAAAGGTTTTTTCGCTTGACATTAAGTCGGCGCATTCTCTAAGTTTTTCGGTAACGTTAGAAAATAGCGGTCTCGTGGCGTCGCCTATGCCGAGGTTTATTATGTCGGTACGCTTTGACTTTAAAACCCGCCTTTCGATTTCGCAAAAAAAGTAATTTTCGCTCAAATTAAAATAATTTTCGTTAACCTTAATCGTAATTATACACCCCCTCGTAAAGATATTGCACCTTGCCTTCGAGGTAAACGTCGCCTTTTATTTTTTCGAGAAAAACTTTTCCGCCTTTAAAATTTAACGGCGTTTTTCGATTTGAAAAAATCGCCCTTTCGTTCAAAAGATAATAAACGGCAACGGCACCCGATCCGCAACAATAAGTTTCACCGCTTCCGCGTTCAAAAACCCTGACGAAAAAATCAGAGCCTTTTTTATACACCGTTTCGATATTATAATCACCGTTATAATCTTTGTTATTTGATAAAAATCGGTCTATAAGCCCGTTATCGATGCAATTTTCTCCAAAATACAAAACGAGGTGTTTATTCCCCGTATATACGAGATCGTAAAATTCGACGCCGTAATCATTAAATGATTTTTCTTTTTTAAGTGGATTTTCCGAAAGCAGTTTCGGCTTTTTCATATTGACGAGAACGTAGTTTTGATGAACTTCGGCAAAAAAATCTCCCGCAAAAGTTTTTATGTGCAAACGCCGTTTACAAAGTTTATTGCTCAAATAATATGCCACGCACCGTAGCCCGTTACCGCAAACTTTAGCCATCGACCCGTCTGCGTTGTATATTTTGATTTTAGCGTCACAAGTTTTATCCCTTTCAATCAATATAAGCCCGTCGGAGCCTACCGAAAATCTGCGTTTTGACATGCAAACTGATATTTCGGAAGCATTTTTAATTAAAAAACTTCCGTCGTTATAATCTAAATCGCAGTAACAATAATCGTTGCCTTGGGCATGCATTTTGAAAAAGTTAATCTTCATAATACTATTTCGTCCTTGATTTTGTTTAATTCTTTTAATATCAAACCGTCTCTTTTTATAGGCAAAAGTGGCTCTATAAGCCTGTTTTCGCATAGTTTCAGTTTTGACATGGCGTACTTTACGGGAATCGGATTTACAGAATGCGAAAGTGCTTTTATAAGTCCGTAATACTTAATATATTCCTCTTTAGCCCCTTTGATATCGCACTGTTTTACTCTTTCGTAAACGCCTTGTATTTTATCGGGTATAATGTTTGATACCACCGATATAACCCCTTTTGCACCGCATAAAAAGTAAGGGAGCATAGTTTCGTCGTTACCCGCATACACCGCAGTCTTTTCGGAAAGGATTGAAAGTTCGCCGAGTTTATATGCACTTGTCGAAGCCTCTTTTATTCCGACTATATTTGGGTTTTCAATAAGTTTTAAATATGTTTCCGCGGTTATATCCATACCCGTTCTCGACGGCACGTTATAGACTATTAAAGGAAAATCTGCTTGGTCTGCAATTTTAAAAAAGTGGGCTATAAGCCCGTTTTGCGTGGTTTTATTGTAATAAGGCGTAACCGACAAGCCTGCAGTCGCCCCGACTTCTTTACAAAATTTAGTCATTTTAACGGCGTGTGCCGTATCGTTTGAACCGCAACCCGATATTATCGGAATTTTACCGTCGGCTTTATTTACGGCGTACTCTATAACCTTTTGGTGTTCGTAAACGGATAATGTGGAAACCTCACCCGTCGTACCCAGAACGACTATAGCCGCCGCCTTTAACCTTATTTGCCTTGATATAAGTTCTTTTAACCTTTCGTAATCAACCCCGTTTTTATTATACGGGGTTACGAGTGCCGTTATTGCGCCTTCGATTTTCAACATATATGTTTCACCATAAAAAATAACCCACGACAATATAAGTCATCGTGAGTTATTTATAAAATCTTATCAAAAGTCCGTCTATAGGTCTGTTATCGGCAATTTTTAGTTAATTGCGCTACCCGTGTAAAGAGAGTAATACATTCCTTTTAACTTCATTAGTTCTTCGTGGTTGCCCCTCTCGACTATCCTTCCGCCGTCCATAACCATAATGTCGTCGGCGTTTCTTACCGTGGAAAGTCTGTGTGCTATAACGAAAACCGTTCTACCCTTCATAAGGTTATCCATACCGCTTTGAACTATTTCTTCAGTTCTCGTATCGATGCTCGAAGTAGCTTCGTCGAGAATCATTGCGGGGGGATTTGCAACCGCAACCCTTGCAATCGACAAAAGTTGTCTTTGTCCTTGCGAAAGGTTTGCGCCGTCGTGCGTAAGTACGGTGTTATAACCGTCGGGCAAACGTTTTATGAATTCGTCCGCGTGTACAAGACGTGCCGCCTTGTAAACCTCTTCGTCGCTTGCGTCGGGGTTACCGTATCTTATGTTTTCCATAACGGTATCCGTAAATAGGTTAATTTCCTGCAACACGACGCCGAGCGATCTGCGTAAGTCCGCTTTCTTTATCTTATTTATATTTATGCCGTCGTAACGAATTTTGCCATCGTCGATGTCGTAAAAACGGTTAATAAGGTTTGAAATGGTGGTTTTTCCCGCCCCCGTTTTACCGATAAGTGCGACTTTGGTACCCGGTTTTGCGTCAATCGTTATATCGTGCAAAACCTGCTTTTCGCCGTCGTAGGAAAAATCAACGTCCTTTAATACTACATGCCCTTCGAGTTTGGTATAACTTAAAGTTCCGTCGCCGTGCGGATGCTTCCAATAGTAAGCCCAATTTCCGCTATCGCCTTCCACTATTTCGCCATTTTCGTCTTCCCTTGCCTTTACGAGGGTAACGTAACCGTTATCGACTTCGGGTGCGGTGTCCATAAGGTCGAAAATTCTTTCGGCACCGGCAAGAGCCATAATTACCGAGTTAAATTGTTGCGAAACCATATTTATAGGTCTTGTAAACGACCTCGACAATAGCAAAAACGCCGATATAAGAGCAATGGTTGCCGCACTGTAACTTACCGACTGATCCCTTACTATAAGTAAATTATTGTTTGCAAGCACTGCGCCGATTACGGCAATCAAAACGTACTGTACGTAAGTAAGGTTTGCCATTATGGGCATAAATATGTTTGCGTACTTGTTTGCAAGGGTGGAATTCTCGTTTAATTCCTCGTTTAAAAGGTCGAAACTGCGTTGGTTTTCGCCCTCGTGGCAAAATACTTTTACGACCTTCTGCCCGTTCATCATTTCTTCGATATACCCGTTTACTTTGCCGAGCGACGTTTGACGTTTAATAAAGTAGTGCGCCGATTTCGCGCCCAAACCCTTTATAACGAAGAACATCAAAAATACGGTAATTACGACGACGAGTGTCAACTGCCAACTTTTTACTATCATCTCGACGAGGCAAACCACGATGGTAACCAAGGACGAAACTATGTTCGGAATACTGTTTGCGATAAGTTCTTCCATGGTATCGACGTCGTTCGTGTAACGGCTCATCGTTTCGCCGAAGGTGTGCGTGTCGAAGTACTTTACGGGGAAATACTGCATTTTTTTGAACATTGTATCCCTGATGTCGCGTATCGTACCTTGCGCAAGCATAATGCTTATTCTGTTTGAAAAATAAGTTGCTACTACGCCGGCAAGGAAGATAATTACCATTTTTATAAGCACTTCGCTTATGCCCGTATAATCGGCGGTAAACCCTTGCTTTACCGATTCGAGTTGAAGGTTTATCTCGATAAGCAAGTCTTCTATCATTGCCATGCTTTGCACGGAAGCGTAACTTGAAAGTACTATGCATATAAGCGATATTATAAACATCGCCATGTTCTTTCCTCGAAGAAGATTTTTAATTACCCGCCATAAAGTTTTGAGGGAATGTTTATCTTTTAACGAAGGGCGTTGAGGCATAGACGCCGATTCTTTTTTCATCATTCTACTGCCCGCCATCGAAATCACCTCCGCCTTGCTGTGAATTGTAAACTTCGCGATAAATTTCGCTATGTTCCATTAGATAATCGTGACTGCCGATATCCGATATTTTGCCGTTGTCCATAACGATGATTTTATCGGCGTCCATAACCGAAACTATTCTTTGCGCTATTATAAGTTTCGTAGTTTCTGGAATATATTTTTTAAAGCCCTGACGTATCATTAAGTCGGTATTCATATCGACTGCGCTCGTACTGTCGTCCAAAACGAGAATTTTGGGTTTTCCTATCAAAGCGCGCGCAATGCAAAGCCTTTGACGCTGACCGCCCGAAACGTTGGCACCGCCTTGTTCGATGTGGGTGTCAAGCCCGTCGAGCCGATAAACGAATTCGTCGGCGCAAGAAAGTTTTAACGCCTCGTCTATTTCCTCGTCGGTTGCGTCTTCGTTTCCCCACTTCATGTTATCGCGTATACTCCCCGAAAACAAGACGTTCTTTTGCAAAACCATGGCAACTGCCTTTCTTAAAACGGTAAGGTCGTAATCTTTTACGTTTACCCCGCCTATTTTAAGCTCGCCTTCCGTCACGTCGTAAAGCCTCGGCAAAAGTTGAACGAGTGTCGTTTTGGAACTGCCCGTTCCCCCGATAATGCCGATCGTTTCACCGCTTTTTATATGAAGATTGACCTTTTCAAGGCAATTGACACCGCCTTTCCCGGAGTAGGAAAAACTTACGTTATCGAAATCGATATCGCCGTTTTTGACTTCGGTTACGGGACTATCGGGATTTTTAATGGAAGGTTCTTGATGCATTACTTCGAGTATTCTGTCCGTAGACGCCTTTGACATGGTAAGGTTAACGTATATCATCGAAAACATCATAAGACTCATTAATATTTGAGTGCTATACGTTATTATCATGGAAAGTTGGGTGTCTTGTAGGGAAACACCTACCGACGAGATAATCATTTTCGCGCCGAACCAACCGATAAGAGTTATTACGATGTACATACAAAGTTGCATAAGCGGACTTGCCAAAACGACTATTTTGCCCGCTTTGGTAAAATCGTTATACACGTCTTCGGAGGCAACGTTGAATTTTTCGATTTCCTTTTGCTCTCTTACGTTGGATTTTACTACGCGCATACCGCGGATGTCTTCCTCGACGACCACGTTCAATCTGTCGTATTTTTTAAACAATCTCTTAAATACGGGCATTGCTTTTTTGAAAATAAATACCAGCCCGAAAATAAGTATGGGTATTACCACGGCAAACACAGCGGACAAAGGACCGCCCACCGCTATAGTCATTATAAGCCCGAAAATAAGCATGAGCGGTGAACGTATGGCTATCCTTATAATCATCATATAGGAATTTTGCACCATGTTTACGTCGGTAGTCATCCTCGTTATAAGGGACGCCGCCGAAAATTTGTCGATGTCTTCAAAAGAATACCCTTGAATTTTTTCAAACATATCGTGCCTTATGTTCGTTGCAAACCCGTTTGACGCTTTTGAACAGGCAACGCCCGAAAGGGCACCGAATAAAAGTGCAACCAAACTCATTGCGATAAGCAATCCGCCGTAAAGCAAAACGGCTTTCGTGTCCGCGCCTTTTACGCCCTCGTTTAAAAGCAAGGTCATAACGTAAGGTATCAATATGTCGAAAACGCATTCGACCGATACGAATATCGGCGAAAGCAACGACGATTTTTTATAGTTTCTTACGCATTTTTTAATTAGTTCAATCATTTATGTTTTTCCGTTAAAAATTATTTTTTAATGATAATCGACCTATAGGCTGACTTTTATTGCTTTTGAGAAAGCCTTTCCTCTATGGTGTTTCTTATCTTTTTCAAAATCGAACAAAGAAATTCTTCTTCCTCTTCGGTGATACCGCTCGATATAACGGATTCCGTTCGATGTATTTCTTCGAGGTTTTTTTCAATTTCGTTTTTCGCAAGAGGGGTAAGTTTAATTACTTTCAATCGCTTATCCGAAAAATCGCCTTCACGGGTAATCAAACCCATATCTTCCATTTTTTTAAGTTGGGCGCTTGCCGAGGAACGACGGAGGGAAAACACCTTCTCCACATCCTTTTGGTAAACGGGCTTATCTAAATTGCGATAAAGATATCCGCAAATTTGCTTTACGGTAAAGGAAGCGCAACCGCTGCAATTTATCTTCGTTTCCGATTCCATAAGCCTTTGAATTAAATTTTGCGTCATTTTAATTTCTCTTCCGACGTAATTCATAACTTTCCCTTTTGTTAGTATCCTAACATTTTTGTAGTAGTTATTATATTCGTTAAGGAGTAAATAGTCAAACGATTTTTAGCAATATTCTGTGATTTTTTAAAGTTTTTATTTTAATTATTTCTAACGAAAAAGGGGCGAACTTTCACTCTTTCGCCCCTCGTGTTTTAAATTTTATTATCGTTTTTAAGCAGTTACTTGTTTTTGGTAAAGCCGAGTAAACTAAATAACGATTCTATAACCGAAACGCCTGCGTAAATTACGGCAAGGTATGCAACGTTGAACTCGGCAAACGGCAAAACAAATAACCCGACAATAAGCAGTACTTTGAAAATTACGGCAAACATCGTTTGCGCCTTTACGGCTTTTACCGCGCGCTTTGCCATTTTGTAGGCAAGCGGTACGTAGGATATTTCATCGTTCAAAATAACGGCGTCAGCCACCGTCAAATTGTTCTCTTTTTTGCTTACGACGATTTGTTTTTCCTTTTTTAACTCGGGAAGAACGAAGTCGATTTTCTTTTTATCGTCGTCGGAAAGTTTGCAGTCGAAATTTACCGAAACCTTTTTAACGCCCAAAGCGTTTAACTCGTAAAGCGCGCCTAAAGAATCTTCTTTCAACGAATCACCGTTTGAAAGTGCCTTTGCGCTTAGGTTGACGGAATTTGCCTCACCTATTTTTTTAACGCCTTCCAAATTTATATATTTTATAAAGGAAGAGCGCGCGTCCGCAAACAGATTTTTACAGGTCAATAAAACCTGCCCCATCGTATCGAGAATTGTAGATATTACCAATATCGACGCACCTATTACGGCATATTTTTTTAATCCGTCCAAATAAGTAGATTCGAAAACGGGAAGAATAAAGGTCACCGCAAGTGCGATAAAAATCATAAATAAGTCGGCGTATAAGCCGATTTTCGACAGTTTTTGCACCTTTTTATCGGACGAACGAAAATCTACGGAAGCCTCGAACTCTTTGCGATTTTCGTCGATAACGCTTTCGCCGTATTTCGTCGTCGATTTATATTTAAAGTTGTCCGACAAAACGACGGAACCCGCAAAAACGCTATCCCCTGATTTATAATCGGTCTTTAAAGAATAGTTTACGGCGTAGGAGGAAAGTTCTCCCGACGTTTCCGCACTGCCGTCTGTCGGCAACACGTCGCCTTTATTTAGAGTAACGATATTCCCTTCGACGATTTGGCTTCTCGAAACTTCTTCGCCGTCTAAATTTACCGGCGTACTACCCGTGTAAAAACAGTTTTCGCTTTTAATCTCACCCGATTTTTCCGAAAAATTCCTGATAAATTTTGCGGTAGCGAACAAAAAAATCAACAACGTAGCAACGTTCGGTTGACCGAGAAGTACGAGTGCTATCGACGAAAGAAGAACAACCAAGTTTCCGTTTAACGGACGCTTTTTTACGATATCGAGCCCTGCGTTAAAAACGATATCGTAACCGGACACCGAAAAACTTAAAATGAGGGTTATCATTTTAAATGATAAAACGGAATCGGTCGATTCCAAAAACAGACTTACTATAAACAGTACGAGCGAAAGGGACAGTTCGCCTATTCTGAACAGGGAATCTTTTTTAAGTTCCTTTTTCTCTTTTGAAAGTCTGTCGTCGTAATCGAGAACGGTTTTATCCGCCGTTTTATCGTTTTTACCGTCTTTTTCGGAATCGTTTACAGTGGAACCCACGCCAATATCCTCGGCTATAAGCCCGTTATCGGCTGTTTTTTCCTCCTCATCGTTTTCGCCGAACACAACCTCGACGTCGTACTCGTCGGATAGAGCGATAAGGTTTTGCAAAACGTCGTATTCGTAGCCTTCGGAGTTTGCGGAAATAATAACGTAATCTCCGTCGTACACGACCTTTTCGACGTTCTCGAGTTTCTCGGTTTTCGCCTTGTATTTAGAAAGAGTTTTTTCGTCGAGTTTGCTTAAACCGACGAGTTTGTAACGGTAATCCAATTAAAGCACCTTCTTGATTTTTTATTTATTGTAGCAAACCGAACTTCGATTGTCAAGAATATTGCCGAGTTGACGCAAAACTACATGCATCCTCTTTCGACATTTGCGTTTTTAACATTTTTTTGGTTGATTAAATTAACGCAATATGCTATACTTTTTGTCGGCTCGTTTTATTTTGTAAAAATATAGTCGTAATAAACGGTATACTGCGATAAAACAAGTCATAAACAACAAAGGATTAACTAAAATGGAACACTATTTTACGTCCGACGAAGTCGAAATAAAAGGTCTTACGTCGGACGAAGTCAACGCACGAATTGCCGAAGGTAAAACCAATAAAGTTAAAAACAAGTCGGCAAAATCTTATTCTCGAATATTTTTCGACAATTTTTGCACTTTTTTTAACTTGTTGTGCTTTGTTTGCTTTTTCGTTTTGTTGTCGGTTGCAAAGAACACCGCACCCTCCAACTTTATTTTCGTAATATTGTTCGTCGCAAATTCGGTAATCGGCACCGTGCAGGAAATCAGAGCAAAACACACCGTCGAAAGGTTATCCCTCGTTAAAGCACCGACGGCAAAGGTTTTTAGAAACGGTGAATTTATAACAGTTGCCGTATCCGATCTTGTTTTGGACGATATCGTAGAATTAAACCAAGGTGCGCAAGTTCCCGCAGACTGCATGGTGTTATACGGGCAAGCAGAAGCCAACGAATCACTTTTGACGGGGGAATCGATACCCGTTAAAAAGGGCGAGAATGACGAAATGCTTAGCGGTAGTTTTATAGTTTCGGGCAAATGCCTCGTAAAACTTACCAAAGTCGGCAAGGATTCTTACGTACAACAACTTACCGAAAAGGCTAAAGTTTTCAAAAATACCAATTCCAAACTTTTAAATTCTTTAAACAAACTTATAAAAACGATAAGTTTGATGATTATCCCCGTTGCGATAGGCTCGGGAATAGTAAACTATAAAGCGTCGCTTGCAAGCGGTAACCTCAATATTCCCGACGTCGTTATTTCCACTTGCTCGGTGGTTATAGGAATGATACCTTGCGGAATGTTCTTTTTAACAACGTTGTCTCTCGCGGTCGGCATTTTAAAACTTGCAAAACTCAACACCCTCGTTCAAGATATGTACTCACTTGAAATGCTTGCGAGGGTAAACGTTTTGTGCCTCGATAAAACGGGAACCATCACCGACGGAAATTTGAAAGTTCAAACTATAATTCCCCTATCGGGCGCAAATAAAGAAAGCGTTTTTACCGATTTAAAAACTTTAGAAACTTCTATAGGCGACGAAAACCAAACGGCGATTGCCATACTCGATTATTTGAAATCAATAAAAGCCGAAGATGCCAAGCCGACGTTTTCGATACCGTTTAGTTCGGCAAGAAAATACGCACTCGTAAGTTTTCAAGATAAAACCCTCGTTTTGGGTGCACCGAGTTACGTCATAAAAGATCTTTCGGACGATATTTCATCTCAAATAAAAGAACAAATGAAGGTCGGCAGGCGTGTGGTTTTGTTTGCAAAATCAAGTTCTACCGTCGATAGCGAAGCCTTACCCGAAGATCTTATCCCCTGCGCCCTCATAGTTATCGAGGACAATATCAGAAAGGAAGCAATAGAAACCATTTCTTGGTTCCAAAGTAACGACGTTGGCGTCAAAGTCATATCGGGCGACGACCCTCTTACCGTTTCTGAAATAGCAAAAAGAGCGGGAATAATCGGTTGCGATAAATTTATAGACATACATAACGCCACCGACGACGAAGTCAAAAAAGCCGCAAAAGAATACGTCGTTTTCGGAAGAGTTTCGCCCGAACAAAAGGCACTTATAATAAAAACCTTGAAAGACGACGAACATACCGTCGGAATGACCGGTGACGGCGTCAACGATATACTTGCGATGAAGGAAGCCGACTGTTCGGTAACGGTTGCTTCGGGAAGCGGTGTTGCGAGAAGTCTTGCACACTTAGTGCTACTCGACAACAACTTCAATTCTTTGCCTTCCGTCGTAGCCGAGGGCAGAAGGGTCGTAAACAATGTCCAACGTTCGGCATCGTTGTACCTTATGAAGACCTTCTTCACCTTCGTGTTCGCCCTCATATCTATTTTTACTTTTTCAAAATATCCGTTTACGACCGGCATGATGCTCATACTCGAAATGCTTATAATAGGTCTGCCGTCGGTAGTATTGTCGATTCAACCAAACAACGAAAGAATCAAAGGCAATTTTATTTCATACGTTTTGTCGCATGCAATACCGGGCGCCGTCGTCCTCGTGCTTAACGCACTCGTTTTGCAACTATTGTACGAAGTCCCCTCTTTAAATATCACACACGAGTACCTAAACACCATGTCGTCGGTTGCACTAACCCTCGGCGGTTTTGCCTTTTTGGTTGTTTTGTGCACGCCTTTCGATAAATTCAGAGTAGCCTTGATTGCTTTTATTGCGGTGATAGTTTTCTGTGCCTGCGGTATTTTGACTACGACCAACCTTTTAACGGGATTTTTTAAACTTTTCCCGCTAACGCCGATAAAAGAAAATCTTCCTCTTTTCGGAATCTTAACGGGGCTTTTCGTTTGTGACTTTGCCGTTTTGGCACTTACCAACTACGTCATTAAACTTTCCAAAAAACTGTAATTCGGCGTGTGTTATAAAAAACCGTAATTTAACTGCGTTTCGACAAAAATTCAGCCGTAATTTAATCGAAATTCGACGGGAATTCGACGAAAACCAAGCGGGAATTCAATCGTTGATTAACCGTAATTTAATTATGATTTAACGGGCGAAAATTCGCCCGTTTTTCGTTATTTTAAATTCTTTGATTGATTAGATCTTCCTTTGTTTGTTTTCGGTTTTTCGATTGCTCGAATTTCCGCTTGTAATGTTTGATTGTTTGATTGATTGATTGATTGATTGTTTGATTGATTGTTTGATTGATTGATTGTTTGTTTGTTTGTTTGTTTGCTTGTTTGCTTGTTTGTTTGTTTGATTGATTGTTTGATTGATTGATTGTTTGAGTTCTTTGCGAACAATGACCTCGTGTATGTTTAAGTTTTTGCTTGCAATGACTTTTTGATTGTTTAACTTTTTCTTACGTACGGGCTTACTTTTTACAATGGCTTTTGATATTCGATTTCAGCGTTGATTTTCTTTTACTTTAATAGATTAAAATCACAAAAAAACACCGTAAAACGGCTTATAGCCCGACTTACGGTGTTTTTTTTGAGTTTAAAAGCAAAACTCGGTTTATCGCTCGAAATCTGAAAAAGTATCCTGATTTTTAACTTTATGCGTTCTGCTTTAATTTATATTACGTTTTTATTTTATATTACGATTAAGCCTGTTTTTTAGCACTTTGTTTAGCGGCTTCTTCCTTTTCCAAAACGGTGTAAGCAACCTTACCTACGAGCGTTTTGGGAAGTTCGCTTCTGAATTCTATGTCGTAAGGAATAGCGTATTTTGCGATGTTTTTACGGCAATAGTTCAAAATATCGACCTTCAATTCTTTAGAAGGAGTATAGCCCGGTTTCAAAGTTATAAAGGCTTTGATTCTTTCCATTTTATACTCGTCCTTGACGCCGATGACGCAACTCATTTGCACGGCTTCGTGCGCGTCGAGAACGTTTTCGATTTGAGAGGGATAAACGTTATATCCGCTCGTTATAATCATTCGTTTAATACGTTGTTTGAAGAATATGAAACCTTCGTCGTCCATAACGCCCAAGTCGCCGGTGTGAAGCCAAGTTCTGCCGTCGTCGTGGGTTTTTAAGGTGTTGGCGGTTTCCATAAGGTTATTGTAGTAACCGAGCATTACGGTAGGACCGGACAAACAAATTTCGCCTTCTTCGCCGTAAGGTACTTCTTCGGTGGTGCCGACTTTGCAAATTTTAAAGTAGGTATCGGGATAAGGAAGACCGATAGAACCTTCTTTTTCTTTGTTATAAGGCGTTAAACAACATGCTGTAACGCATTCGGTAGTGCCGTAGCCTTCACGAATACGAATGGTAGCGTTGTGGTCTTTAAGATACTTGTCGAACTTCTTTTTGAGTTCTACGGGGAGAGAATCGCCACCGGAGAAGACGCCCATCAAAAAGTCGAGATTTACGCCGTCGAGATAGTTAGTACGGGTTAAGGCTTCGTATAAAGTGGGAACGCCCGCTATATAGTTGGGCTTGTTCTTCTTAATCAAAAGTGCGTAGTCTTTTACGTTGAATTTAGGAACCAAAATGGATTCGCCGCCGAGTGCCATCATCGTGTGAATGCAAACACCCAAACCGAAACCGTGGAAGCAAGGCATTGCCGCAAGCATCTTTTTGCCTTGAATTTGCTTGTTGCACATTGCGCCCGTCTGATAAGCCAAAGCGTTGAAGTTAAGACTTGAAAGCAATATGCCCTTGGTTACGCCCGTCGTTCCGCCCGAGAACAAAATTACGGCGGGGTCGGTTCTCTTCATAAAGTGAGGAGTGGCGGGTTTTGAAGTTTTAACGCTCTTAAAGAGGTCGTCCCAAAAAACAACGTTGTCCTCAACGGTATAATCACGGTCTTTTTTGCCTCTCATAAGCTTGTAAGCCGTCTTTTTTATAAGCCCGAGTTCTTCTGCCGCACCCGTTAAAATTATTTTTTCGATTTTTACGAGTTTTTGAACTTCGAGGAATTTGTTGTAAAAACTATCGAGCGTAAGTACGGTTTTTGAACCGACTTCGGTAAGATAAAATGCTATTTCGGATACTGCCGACAAAGGGTGAATGAAACTTGCTATAACGCCGATGTAGTTTAAAGCGTATAACGAGTAAACCGTTTGCGGAAGGTTGGGCATGCAAACGGTAACTTTATCCCCGGGTTTTAAACCGAGGCTTTGGTAAGCCTTTGCCGTTTCCAAAATCTTTTGTTTGAATCTAAAATACTTAATGTGGGTACCCATGCAAGACAAAGCCGTCTGCGTCGGGTATTTGTCGGCGGTTTGTAAAACCACCTCTGCCAAACTTCCTTCGGGATAATCCAAATGAAATTTTACGTCGCCGTAGCTACTTAGCCAAGGCGTTTTAATTTTCTCTTCCATAATTTTAAGTTGCTCTCCTGAAAATAAAATAGATCAAATATAGAAAATTCAAATATAGAGTAATGTTCGTTTTAATGCGTTTTTGCGCAAGCGTGTTTTTCTGTAAGCGTGTCGAAATTTTCGATATCGTTTACGTCTTTTTGACTTATTTTAAATAAGTCGGTCTTTTTTTTACCGCCGAAATCTTTCGACGGACGTTTTGCCGAATTTTTTATTCGACGGGCGTTTCGATGGGAAGTTCCAAAATCTTCGGGTTCTCGAGAATTTTTTTAAGAAGTTTTATGGAGTTTCCGAAGTACAAACCGTCGGCGATTCTTTCGTCGATGGTAAACGCCATATTCAAAGTGTCCTTCATTTCATAGGTTCCGTCTTCGTTGAAAACGGGGGTCTTTTTCATTCTGTTAATGATAAGGAAGAAGGAGTTCGTTCCGTAATTCGTCAAATGGTGATAATTCGCACTCAGTTTAATGCTCCCGAGGTTTGAAATAAACACCGAGGAATAATAGGGGTCTTCTTTTGACAGTGAACGAGGCATCCATCCGTGGTAATCCAAGAAAAACAACACGCTTTTGACGATTTTCAGCATAAACCTCGGTAATTTTACGAGGGATTCCATTATATCCGTTGCGCCGTCTTTGGTATCGTTTTTACGAATGGTAAAAACCCTTTCCTTGATTTTTCCGTAAAGATCGTCGATGGGAATGCTTCCCTTTTCGCCTACCTTTAAAATGCATAGACCTTCGTCACCATTGTCGACGAACTGTTTTTTAATCGCAAAAGAAAAAGATATTCCCTTTCTTTCGTATAGCCTGTGACCTTGAATAAAATAGTTAAGTTTGGGTCTTAAATAAATTGCCTTTGCAAGCGCAGCCGATACAACGTGGAAAATCGTGTACTTATAACCGCCTTCTTCAACGTTTGCGTTTTTTTCGTTGAGATATTTTACGACTTCGGTCATATCGAAGGTTTCCTCGAGTAACGCCTCGTTATCGCAACGGTTGGGAATAAGATAGGGCATAAAGTGATGCATGGCATCGGCTTCTTTAACCCATCTTCCGTCCTTGCGATCTTTTCTGTTCTTTTTAACTTTATTTTCCGTAATTTGTTCTTCCTTACTCTTCGTAACCTGTTTTTCTTTTTTCATTTTCTACCTCGTAAAGCGAAATCCGTTATCCGATTTCCGCTTGGAAAAAATGATAAATCGTACGTAAACGAGAGGCGAAAAAAGTCCGCTCGCATATCACATACGAATAAAATTGTATCACAAAAGAAATCGTAAGTCAAACAACTTTTTTCAATATAAAAAAATATCGGTTTTTTGACCGATTTTTTAAAAAAATTGACACTTTTTTATTTTATGTTTATGTTTTAACCGATTTTTTCACAAAAAACTGCTAAAAATTTTTGCTTGATTTGGGGCTTTTTTAAAAATAATCGACTTTTTTCGACCGCTTTTTACAGATTTCAGTCTTTACGGGGCGGACTTTTTTTATAAAAAACGCCTTATTTCGCTACACCGCTCGTAATTTTTTCGGTCGATGAAAGACGGCTTTTTAATGTAGATATACGGTTTTCTAAAACGACGATACGTTTTTTTAAAAAACAATGACGAACGTTTTTTTTCTACCCAAGATGCTTTACCGAAAAAACGGCAAAGAATATAGGCGGTTAATAATATAAAATCATACGAAAAAACGACGGCGAAAAGGCGCAAATAAAATGCCTTAAAAATAACGATTAAGAATATAAAAAAAGCGGGGTAAAAAATTACAAATAAACTTTTTACCCCGCTACGTATATAAAATTTTCCGACACTTTTTCTCGGTTAACTCGATGCTTTTTCTCGGTTAACTCGGTAATTTACACTGCTATATCAATGCTTTTTCTCGAAAAACTTAGCACCCGTGCAATATTAACTCAATGCTTTTTCTCGAAAAACTTAGCATTTTCTTCCCGTTAACGCGCCCTCGGTTTTCATTCCTTCGAAGCCGTTTTGTCTTAGTGCCTCGTAAACGGTCAGCGCAACCGTGTTTGAAAGATTAAGCGACCTTGCCTCGCCTATCATGGGTATTCGTAAGGTTTTATCGTAATATTTTTCAAGCAAGAGTTCGTTAAGCCCGTGGGTTTCCTTTCCGAAAACCAAAAAATCGCCGTCTTTGAATCTAGCGTCGGAATATATCAGTTTTCCTTTCGTCGACATAAAATAAAAATTGGTTCCGTCATAAAATTTCAAAACTTCTTCTATACAGTCGTAAATTTTTACGTCGAGCAGACTCCAATAATCAAGCCCCGCGCGTTTTAACTTACTGTCCGAAATTTCAAACCCGAGGGGACGCACGAGGTGCAATGTGGAACCCGTTGCCGCGCAAGTTCTTGCAATGTTGCCCGTGTTTTGAGGAATTTCCGGTTCTACCAAAACGACGTTCAGTTTCATATGTAACTCCTTTATCGCATAAATGCGATCAATAATTTGAAATGGTTTTTATGGTAACGTCTTTGACTTTGCGTTTGTTAATAAGGGTAAACACACCCGAATCTTTTGAAGAAGAAAAACAGGTTTTTCCCGTGCCGTCGGATGCGACGACGCCGTGGGCACCGCACGATATTACCGAAAGCCCGTAAAGATAACCTATGGACGGTACAAGATTTTTCATATCGTAATCGTAAATATCGACGTACAAATTTACTATAACCTCGCTTTCGCAAAGGGAAAGCGATTTTAGACAGTCCGTGTTTAACAGGTCTTTCGATACCGCAACCCCTATTTTACCGATTGAAGTTTTTACGACTTTGTAGCCGAATGAAGAGGATTCCCCCTTTTCGACGAGATTGGCGTCGCAAACGGCTAAAAGTTTTCCCCTTTCAAACACGGCAACGCTTCGTTTTATTCTGCCGTAATCGTCGGTTTTTACCGCTATAAAGCAGGGTGCGGAAATCTTTTTCGAAAAATCGCACATGCTCGAAAAATTCAAGCCCTTACCTTCGAGTTCTTCTTTATACGACAGTTTATCGTAACACTTTCTGCCCAAGATTGCCAAATCGGCTGTTAAAAAAGCCTCTTCGGTTATATCGCCGAGTTTTTTGGAATATGCGACTTTGATTTTGTCTTTCATACTTTTATAATTATGAAAGCAAATTTCGTTAGGTTACCGAAAAGTTAAAGCCCGGTATTCGGGCTTAAATATAAGCACTCTACATCTTAAATATAAACACTCTATATCTTGAGTATAAGCACTCTATATCTTAAACTATAAATTAATTTCGTTTACGATTGATTTTAGTTCTTTGGTGGTCGTTGCATTAAAAGCCCTTATCTTATATTTCTTTGCGTCTTTAAGTCCGCTTAGGTAAAGCGCCATCTGTTTACGCATGTTTATTGCCACGTATTTATCGGGATATTTCTCTAAAAGTAGGTCTATATGCCGTTTAATGACAGATTTTTTGTCTTTTACGGTATGCCCGGATATCTCGGAAAACAGCCACGGTTTAGATAGCGCGCCCCTTGCGAGCATAACGCCCGAAGCACCCGTATAGTTCATTCCTTTGTCGGCGTCCTCTTTTGAAAAAATACCGCCGTTAAAAATTACGGGTATTTTTACGGCTTCCACAACCCTTGCCACTTTTTCGTAATCGGGTTCTCCGCTGTAATAGTCGTCACGATATCTTGCATGCACGCTTATAAGCCGCGCACCGTTTTCCTCTACCGATTTTGCCAAGTCCTCGGCTAAAAATTTATCGTGGTTTATTCCGAGGCGCATCTTAACGGTTACTTCTTTACCCGTGCTTTTTACCGCCGAAACGAGTTTACCCGCAAGCGTCGGGTTTTCCATAAGTTTACAACCCTCGCCGTTGTTAAAGACCTTCGGAACGGGACAACCCATGTTAATATCTATAAGTTCAAAATCTTTTAAAGAATCCGAAAGACAGGCTCTTTCCAAAATTTCGGGCTCGGAACCGAAAAGTTGACACGCCTTTATGTAGTCTGCGGGCGTCGTATACAAAAGTGCTTTGGTGTTTTCGCTGTTATAAACCAAGCCCTTTGCCGAAACCATTTCGGTAAAACAAAGCCCCGCACCTAAGCCGTAACAGATTGAGCGAAAAGAAAAGTCGGTAAACCCCGCAAGCGGAGCCAACAAAAGGTTGTTTTTTATCGATAATCGACCTATATCAAGACTTTTTAACTTCATTACGGTATTCGTCCACTTGTTTTTTAGTAAGATTTTTCATATTTTTACCGTCATCCGAAACGAGTTTTTCCGTTTCGTACAGTTCGGCTATATATTCTCTCGTCTTTTCCGAAATAATCTCTTCGGCGTTCAAACCGCTCTTTTTGATAAGGGCGATGACCTCGAAAACGAGTTCTTTAAGAGTTTCTTTTCGTTCGTCGCCGTTAGATAGATTTTTAACGAGGTTTTCTATATTTTTTACGATATCGGCTTTGTCGCCGTAAGAAAAATTACACGACTCCGCACGCTTAATTACTTTTTCCGCTCTTAAAGCCGCCGGAAAGTTTTTAGGCACGTCGTCGACGTAGGCACTTGATGAGGGGTAATTTTTTTCTATCTGCTTGTTTTTGTTCCAAACGGTAAGTGCTTCTTCGGCGTTACCCGCTTTGTCACTGCCGAAAACGTGAGAATGCCTCGTAATCAGTTTTTGACATATCGCACTTAAAACGTCGCTTGCGTCGTAACTTAAACTGTCCTCTAAAAAGGTTATGTAAAACGCCGTTTGCAATAAAACGTCGCCCGTTTCTTCGCAAATTTTTTCATCCGAATCTTTATTTACGGCGTCGACGAGTTCGTAACATTCTTCTATGAGGGATTTCGTAATGGTTTGTTTGGTCTGCGCCCTATCCCAAGGACAACCGCCTTCCCCCCGTAAAATTTTTACGATAGACAATAAATCGGTATAATCGAAGCGTTCTTTGTCCTTTAAAGGAACGTCATCTACGACGAGTACGGTTGAATAATCGTATATGTCGTCAAGCGAATCTATTTCGTACATAGGGATAAAAAACTGTTGATTACGGGCATATAGGCGGACTTTTACCTCTTCGCCTATAAGCGACATAAGTTTTAATTTCCATTCCGAAGCAAGGATACGGCTATCTAAATCGTAAATTACGAGAGGCAAAGTAAACCTTTTGAAATCGTTAATTCGGTAAGCCGAACATGCCGTGTAACCCTCTCCGTTTAATTTTGCTTTTGAAAGGGCGTAAGTTGCTTTGGATACTCCTTCGTAAACGCATGCGTTTTTATACTTTGTCAAAAGTATTTTGGACGAAGCGTCCTCGGAAACGGCACCGTCTACGAGGTAGCAAACGTCGCTCGTTTTCAAAAGTTCCCCGATTTTTTTACAGATGTTTTTTGTAAGCGTATCGAAGTTTTTCGACTTTTCGTACAAATAGTCGAGGGAAATATACTCCACGCCTTCCTCTTTAACGGTTTGGGCGGAAAGGGTGTTTTCCGTTCTTAACACGACGGTTTTGCAATTTTTTATTATTTCGAGGGCGGAAAGGGAAATATCTCCCTTTTTTGCGCCCAGTCCTATAACGTAAAGCATCATATCAGATTTTTGTTTCGACTCTCTCGATTATTACGGGATGAATCGCCTTTTGTTTTTCTTCCCTAATAATATATAACAAATTGCAAAAACCCGCAACAAAATAGCAAGCAATATCGGAAAAAGCCGTTCCGTAAATGTTTATCGACGGGTTTTTTAGGGCAAAAATCGATATTAAAATTTTAACCGCCACGCCAAGTCCGAGAAAGATTGACGGAAGATATAATTTGTCTTTACCGATCAAAACAAGGGTGGTCGCTTGCATTATAGGTAAAAGGGCAACTTGAAGGGATGAGATTTTAAGCAATTTTATTGCCGTGTTTGACTGTTCGCTCGTTAGTCTTCCGTACAAAAATTCGATTGCGAACCTTGCCCCCGTAAAGGTAATAATCGCCGCCGAAAGGGATAAAATCGCAGTATACGTAATTACTTTTTTACCGTCACTCCCATTTTTGTTTTTGCTTATTTTGGGAAGCCCCGACACGGAAATTCCGTAACATAGCGCGACGGGGACGCCGACTATGGATTCCACCGCGCCCGAATATAGTCCGTATAACGATACGGCGTCGCCTCTGTAACTTTTTATCGTATTTATAACTATAAAACTGTCTATAAACTTGGATAACGGTAAAATCATTGCCGTTAGCGTAACGGGGAAAACTATTTTTATTATTTGTTTTATAGTGATTTTATCTTCGTTTTGTATTGAAAATTCTTCGATAACGGGCTTATAGCCTGACTTTTTTCTTTTGTATACCACTACGAACAAAAGTGCGACCACCTCTGATACGGTAACGGCAAAACACGCCGCAACCGCTCCCATTTCGCCTTTTAGCGATAAAAAATATATGAGCGAAAGCCCTGTTATAAGTTTTACCGCTTGCTCTGTTATTTGGCTTATGCCCGTCGGTAACATATTGCCGTTGCCTTGAAAATACCCACGAAAACACGACAATATAGACACGAAAAATACCGACGGCGAAATGGCAAGATAGGCTTTATACGCCGACGGGTTACCTTGCAATATCGACAGTTTTTTTGCAATAGTCGCCATTATAAGGCTACCCGCTAAACCTAAGCCACCGAAGGCGATAATCGACTTATAGAGGACTTTTTTCCCGTTTTTGCCTTCGCCTATCACTTTTGACAACGCATTCGGTATGCCTACACCCGATATCGTCAATAAAATAGAATAAAAGGGAAACACCGCTTGGTATATTCCCATTCCTTCCGCACCCAATAAATTTGTTAAAGGTATTCTGTAAACTGCGCCGAGCATTTTTGTTACGAGCATGCAAATGGCAAGACAAGCTCCGCCTTTTAAAATTCCGTTCACGCCAACCTTGCCAAAAAATCCGCAACGAAAGATGCAAGGCTTATCGTTTTAGGGTCTATTTCGCTATCGTCGGATAATAATATAAGCCCGCCGAATAAATCTCCCTGCGTTATAACGGGCATAATAAGTTGAGCGTTATACTTTTTTTCGTCAAGCGGGGTAATTGAGATTTTGTCGTTTCTGCCCTTTTCCGATATAAGCGTTTGTCTCAATTTCAAAAAACTTAACAATTCGTCGGAAATATCTTGTTTTTCGAATTCTTTGGTTTTACCGCCTTTTACAGCCAAAACGTTGTCCGTATCGCATATTGCGACGGACATAGACGTTTTCGAATAAACGCTTTCGGCTATTTCTTTCGAGTATCCGCCTATTGCGCCGACGGGCGAAAACTTTTTCAAAAACAATCTGTCGTTTTCGGTAAAAATTTCCATCGGATCGCCTTCGTTTATCCTCATCGTTTTTCTTATTTCTTTAGGTATGACCACTCTTCCGAGTTCGTCCACCCTTCTGATTATTCCAGTGTCTTTCACGTATGTCCTCCTTTTCGAGGCTTTTTAGCCTACTTTATTTGTGAGCATTTTGCCGTGTTTTATTCACGGGGATTTTTTTGCCGTCGCAAATTGGTGTAGGCTAAATTATATTTGACCCTCTTTTTCGTAAAAACTAACTACGCCGTAAAAAATTTCGTGCGCTATTTTCTCTCTGTACTTATCCGTAAGCAAAAGTTTTTCGTCCTCCTCGTTTGACAAAAAACCGCATTCGATAAGAACGGCTGTGCATTTTGAGTTATTTAAAACATAATAGTCCCCCGCAAGCGCGGAAAAATCACGTCGGCTTTCTTCCATGCCGTTAAGTTGATTTTGTATGGATCGGGCAATTAATTTGCTTTTTTCGTCCCCCGCCTTGTAAAAAACCTGAGCCCCTCTTCTTTTGTTATCTGAAAATTTGTTCATGTGAATTGAAATAAACAAATCACAACCGAATTTTTCGGCTATTTCGATACGTTTTTTTAAATCACGCAATTTAAACCCCGCCGAATAACTTCCGTACAGCCCCGCCTCGCTATTACGGGTAAGTACCGCGTTTATGCCGTCGGCGTAAAATCTTTTTAAAAGTGCCTTTGCCAAATAAAGGTTAAGGGTAGATTCCTTTTCTCCGCTCACACTCCCCGTTACGCCCGAATCTATTCCGCCGTGCCCGGGGTCTATTACGACGGTAAATTTGCTTTCGGTAGCCAAAGACGCCGAAGACGATATCGAATAAAAATTTAATGAAGTCGTAATTAGAATCAAACATAGCCATACTAACAACGTTTTTTTAATCATGAAAGGGCTTTTTCTCCCGATTTATCCACAATTTTGCCCGAATTAAACTCCGATTGTGGATAACTCGGTCGAGTTATCCACAGTTATCCACATTTTTCGAAAAATTAAAAAAGGCAAGCTTTCTCTTTAATTTTATGCCATCGAAACGTCGATGATAACCTCGGATATATTTTTACTCTTATTTTTTCGGTTGCATTTTGTTTACTTTTTAATTACGTTTAAGTATAATAATTACATGAGCATATTTAGTTTTTTCAAACGACTTTTCAATAAACCCAAAAAGAAAATAGGGCTTGCCCTCGGTAGCGGCGGTGCAAAAGGCATTGCTCACGTCGGCGCGCTTAAAGCCTTTGAAGAAGAAGGCATTTCGTTTGATATGGTAGCGGGTACGAGTATCGGTTCGATAGCGGGCGCACTGTATGCGCTCGGATATACTTCGGACGAGATGCTTAAAATTATGGAAGAATACAACTTTTCAAGCCGAATAAGCGTTTTAAAAATGGCAATCGGCAAAGACTCGCTCGAAAACACCCTTGATAGCCTTTTGGGCGGAAAAACCTTTTCGGACACGCTTTTACCATTTAGGGCTGTCGCTTGCGACGTTAATTCGGGCGAAGAAGTCGTTATGGATAGCGGAAGCCTTTCTAAAGCCTTGTCGGCTTCAAGCGCGGTACCGCCCGTGTTTAGACCTGTATACCTTGAAGGCAGAAAACTCGTCGACGGGGCTTTCGTAAATGCGGTACCCGCAGACGTAGTTAAAAATCTCGGCGCAGACGTAGTTATAGCGTTGTCCTTGCACGATTATTCTTCCAACGAAAACCTGAAAAAATACGCCGACGTTTTGTACCCGAATAACGGTATAAAAAAGGCAAACAGATTGGAAAACATAAAATACGCCGATTACGCCGTTTATTTTCCCCTCGATAAATACGGCTCGGCATCGGTTACGGATTATCGAGAAATTTATAATATAGGTTACGAAACGGCAAAATCGCACATGGCTGAAATTAAAAAAGTCATAAAAGACAAAAAAGTGTGCAAGCGTCTTTTTTGAAACGACTTTTTTTTAATAACTTTTTTGAAACAACTATTTTATAATAACTTTTTTATAATAACTTTTTTGAAACAACTTTTTTTTATAAAGATTTTTTAACTTATAAGATATTTTTGCACGAAAAAAGAGCCTCTATATAGGCTCTTTTTTTAATAAAAAAACGCTGTTAACGGGCTTATAGCCCGACTTATTTAATATCGAAAACAACAAACTGCTAAAATAAACCTCTAAAATAAACCGCTAAAACAAATCGCTAAAACAACAAAAACCGTTACACGTTTTATTTCGATGTTATACGGTTTTGATATCCGAAACCATAACGTTACACGGGAAGAAGTTTACTCTTACGTGGGCGTTGTCGTAGGCGGAAATTTCTTCGGATAGGAAACTCAATTTTTTAAGATTGAAATCGATAGATATCCTTTGAAGGGAAGCGTCGTCGTCGAAAAAGTAAATTACGTTTAAAGCATCGGTAAACTTTTTAAAAGTTTCGTAAAATACTTGACTTATGCTTTGGAACTTTTCGCCGAAGGACTTATCGGCTTGCATTCCGAAACTTTCGGCGATGTCGGTTACTCTAATGGATGCGACGGTCAATCCGTGAACTTTCGTATTGATGAAACGACCGATGTAATCGTAGCCGTTTTCTCCCTCGGAAGGTTCTATAACGTCAAGAACGAAATCCCGTCCGCTTTTCTTGATTTTATCGTTTAAAAGCGACAAAATACGATTTACGATTTTTGCGTCCGTTCTTACTAAAATAGGTTTGAACAAACTGTTGAATTCGGAAGAATTAAAAAGACCTTCTATGGTCATTGTCTTATTTTTGTCGATTGCGTTGCCGACTTCGACAAATTTATTAAGACAATCTTTTATGATTTTTACCGCGTCGACGTTTAACCTATAACCGTTATATACGTCGGTGGCAACCGAATTATCGAGTAAATAATCGTTTTTTACGACCGCAAGAAGTATATCGGGAAGAGTCGGTATTTTAGCCTCTTCAACGTCGTAATCGGGCAAAAAAGTGCTTAAAAGTTGTATTATGTTTGAGTAAAACTCCTTTCTCGTGCAAAGATAACCTATTTCGTCGGTAGTCGTCGAAAGGTGCTTTATTACCTCCTGAGCGTAGTCGGTTGACGACACGGGAATAAATGTAACCTTCTTTTCGCCTTTCACGATAACGGTGTAAACGTTATCGTCGCGAAGATATATTGCGGTAGCCTGTTTTTCTTGTTCGGAAATGTTTTCGCTTACCAAATACCTCATAAGGTACATGTCGAATTTATAATCGCCGTTTTCGTAGGCAACGAGTAATTTTGCGTCGTACCCGTTTTTTTCGCCTTCCACGTTAAAGGTAACGATGCCGGAATACAAATCGCTTTTTTTGACGGAATCGACGAGTTTTTCTTTCATCTCCTCGTCGGTTTCTCCGCCAATACACGCGACCATGGATAGCGACATCGCCACCACTAATATAAGCGAAATAAATTTAAGTAATTTTTTCATAAACGCTCCGAAACGACTTGTTCGTTATTGCTATAAATATAATAACGAACTTCTTTTTTTTGCTATAAACGCCCGATATATAAATGCGCCGAATAAATTTAAATATAAATGCACTAAGTAAATGCGGTCAATATATAAATGCGCTTTGCGTTACCTTTTAAAATAGGGGATATCAAACGATAACGGCAAGACTTATTCGACATTATAAATTATAAAAAGTCGGTCTATAAGCCCGTTATCGGCTAAAATAGCGGATAAAACCTATCCGATGTAACGTTTTGACAAATGCAGTTAAATATCGGTAAACGCTATTTTACGACAATTTTAAAATGACCTTACGAGGGCATCTTTCGACGCACGCAAAACACCCTACGCATTTATTATAATCTATTTCGGGCAAATTGTTAACCATTTTAATAGCACCTTCGGGACAATTTTTGGCACATAATCCGCAACCTATACATCCCTTTTTGCAAGCGTCCATAACTTCTTTTCCGCGACATTTAGTAGAACACGCAACGTAAACGGGTGCGCTTCGGTCTATTTTTTTAATAACGCTTTTAGGACATGCACGGTAACATGCACCGCAAGTTATGCAACGAGCTTGGTCTATTACGGCAACTCCGTTTGAAACCTCAATGGCGTTTTCGGGGCATTTTATAACGCAAGTTTCTCCGCCCAAACACGCCGTAGAGCAAAGTTTTCTTCCGCCCGATATCATATTCTGTCTTACGCAGTCTATCTCGCCCACGTAATCGTTTCTGTCGACGGCGTCCGATCCTCCGATGCAGGCAACCACGTATTTTACCGATTTAGTCGCTGTGTATTCGATGCCTAAAACTTCGGCAATTTTTTCCTTGTTTTTTTTGTCGGTAACGGCACAATCGTCGATGTTGGCTTTATTTTCAACGAGGGAATGAGCAAAGGCACCGCACCCCGCTTTACCGCAACCGCCGCAGTTTGCGCCGGCAAGACAACCTAAAACGGTTTCTTCCCTTTCGTCGGTGGTAACGCCGAATTTTTTGGATACGACCATAATGAGGAAGCCGAAAACAACTGCCATTACGAGCATGATTGCTACCGCAATAAGCACGGTAACTACGTTGATTTTACTCGGATCGTTTGCTAAATAACAAAACATAATTTTACCTCCCCTTAAAACGATATGCCGACGAAAACGTTAAACGCCATCGCCATAAAGCATGCAAGCAGCATTGACGAGGGAAAGCCTTCAAGCGATTTAGGCAGGGAAAGAGTATCGAGTTTTTCACGCATACCGCTCATTAAAACCATTGCGAGCGTGAAACCCAAACCGCCGAAAAGCCCGTAGGTTACCGCACCTAAAAGGTCGGTTACTATATCGCCCGCTATGCAGATTTCGGCAACGCCCAAAACGGCGCAGTTGGTGGTAATAAGCGGAAGATAAACGCCCATGGCGTTATATAATGACTTGGAAATCTTTTTGATAATGATTTCTATAATTTGAACGAGTGCCGCTATTACGAAAATGAATACGATAATTTCAAGGTATTCCACGCCGAGCGGAACCAAAATAAGGGTGTAAAGGGGGTAAGTTATAAGACAGGTTATGGTCATTACGAAGGTAACGGCTATACCCATACCGAGCGCGCTTTTTAAATTTTTGGAAACGCCGAGGAAGGGACAAATACCCAAAAATTTAACCAAAACGAAGTTTGCCGAAAGCATCGCCGTAAAAATTATCGTAAAATAATTCATTAGGCTTCCTCCTTTTTATCTTTTAACAGCCCTTTTTGTTTGACTTTTTCGCTATAAATTCCGCTAAAAAATGTAATTAACGCAATAAAGAGGGCGTAAGTGAACAATGCACCGGGGGCGTTTACGAAAAATTCGATCTTAAAATCCCATAATTTTACGCCGAAAATGCTTCCCGCACCGAGGATTTCTCTGAATGCACCCATAAAAGTCAAGGCAAGCATAAACCCGAGCCCCATAAACAATCCGTCGAAAAATGAATCCGCAACGGGATTTTTGCTTGCAAAGGCTTCGGCTCTTCCGAGTATGATACAGTTTACCACTATAAGGGGAAGGTAGGCACCCATTGCCGTCGCAATCGCGGGTGCAAACTTGTTTAAAAGCATCCTTACTATGGTAACGAAGGTTGCGATAATAAGTATATAGGCAGGGATTCTTACCTTGGACGGAATAACGTTTCGTAAAAGGGATATTATTACGTTTGAACACATCAAAACGAAGGTTACCGCAAGCCCCATACCAACGCCGTTTACAGCGGCGGTGGTAAGTGCAAGCGTCGGGCAGGTACCCAACACTAATTTAAAGGTCGGGTTTTGACGGATAAGCCCGTCTAAAGCAAGGTCTTTAACTTTGTTTTTCATTATGCCTTATCCCCCTTTACGATAGCGTTATAATAGTAGTAAGCGGCTTTTTTAAAAGCGTTGTCGACTGCGGTCAGGGTAAGCGTGGCACCGACTTTGGGAACGGAATAATCGTCGGTAAACTGATTTTCCGACGAAATCGTAACGTAATAATCTTCAAACTTTCTGACGCTTTCGCTTTTCGATTGAGCCGATTGGTAGGAATATTTTCCTCCGCTCGAACCGTCTACCGTCATCTTTGCGTCCACGAGTTTGTTATCGCTTGCCGTAAAGAACATTACAAACTTACACTCGCTTAAATTTCCCGATGCTTTGGTGGTTATAAGCATTCCGTAATAAGTTTCGTTTTCCGCCGTCATTTTGGCGAAAAGACTTACCGCCGCCCCGCTTTTGTCCGAAGTTTTGCCGGCTAAATCGGAATCGAGTTCCAAAACCTGCCACTCGCCGGGGTTATTGACTTCGAGGGTAAAATGGTCGCTTATATCGTTAGCCGTCGGGGCAACGTATAAAAGCGGATTGAACACCGCAAGCAAAACACCGCAAATAACGGCAATAACGGTTAAAACGAGTACGCACCTTAAAGTGCTTTCTTTTTTCTCAGCCATTTTTCGCCTCCTTTTCGGGCTTTTTGTACCCGAAAGGCTTAGGTACTATCAGTCTGTCTATCAAAGGAACGAAGAAGTTCATCAAAAGTATGCAATACGAAACGACTTCGGTACCCTTTAAATGCCTTAATATCGCGGTGACTATACCCAAAAGCAAGAAGTATATTATATTACCTAACGTCGTGTTTGGCGTGGTAACGTAATCGGTTGCCATATATATTGCGCCGAGCATAAGCCCGCCCGACAATATCGAGGGCAAGAAAGCCGAAAAACTGCCTTGTAAAATCACGGTCATGATTCCCGTTGCGCCGATATATATAATAGGTTTATAATCGACTACTCGCCTTATCAAAAGATAAATATACCCGACGATAAGGGCAACTTTGCAAGTTTCGCCTATTGCGCCCGTACTTACACCCGTTCCCAAAAACAAGTCAAGGTTGGAAATGGGGTATTCCCCTTTGATTATCGAACCGAGAGCGGTTGCGCCCGTCGATACCGAGAAAGAATTAATCGAGGAAAACGCAGGCGACGACCAAGTAGTCATAACTTCGGCAAAACTTATAAGCAAAAATACTCTGCCTGCGATTGCGGGGTTTACGAAGTTTTTGCCCGTTCCGCCGAAAAGCATTTTTACGACGATTACCGAAAAGACGGCACCCAAAACGGGCAGGTAAACGGGGCAGGACGGCGGAAGGTTAAGACCGAGCAACAGTCCCGTTACCGCCGAAGTGAAATCGAACTTTTTAACGATATCCGTAAACTTTTCACCGCGGATAAGAAGATAAACGACTTCCGAAGCGATTGCCGTTATTACGGACAACGCGACTATCAAAAGTGCGTAAAGACCGAAAAACACGCAACCTACTACGGTAGTCGGTAAAAGAGCGATTAAAACGTCTATCATTATACGCTTAGTCGTATCCTTGGCTTTTATATGCGGATTGGGTGATATGGTAAGTTTAGCCATAACTTTAACTCCTTAATTCGCGTAATTTACGCTTGCATAGTTGAACGCTACCAACTAAGTCGCGCTTTGCCGGGCAAACGTAAGCACAGGCTCCGCATTCAAAACAATTTGAGGCACCGTAATCGTTCGCCCTTTCGTAGTTACCCGTTCTCGTGTATAAATCTATATACATGGGCATAAGGTTCATCGGGCAAGCCTTATGACACCTTCCGCAATTTATGCACGCCGTGGGAGACAAAAGGGAAGTTTCTTTTTCGGTAAGTACCAAAAGCCCCGAATCGGTTTTTCTTGCATAGCCTAAGGTAGAGGGCAAAATTTTACCCATCATGGGACCGCCCGCAATTAATTTTACGACACCGTCCGTCATTCCTCCGCAATACTCTAAAATATCCGTGTAAGGCGTTCCGTTTCTTACGATAACGTTTTTAGGTTCTTTTATCCCCTCGCCCGTTATCGTCATCACCCTTTCGTAAAGGGGTTTGTTCAACTCTATCGCTTCGTAAGTTTCAAGCGTCGTTTGAACGTTAAATACGCAAACGCCTACCGACGACGGAAGTTTCCCCGGTGCGACCTTTCTTTTTAGGCAGGCGTAAATAATCTGCTTTTCACTGCCTTGGGGGTATTTTTTCTTTAACGGAACGACGGTTACATCGTCGAACTTACCCAAAATTTCGATGGCATCAGGCTTATTTTCTTCGATGCCTATAACCACATTTTGGGCGTTAAGGGCTTTTGCGATATATTTTGCGCCTTTAACGAGTTCATTAGGACGCTCTATCATCGAACGATGGTCGCAGGTAAGATAAGGTTCGCATTCGGCACCGTTTATCAATACCGTGTCGATTTTGTCGTTAGTCGCCATTTTGACGTAAGTGGGAAAACCCGCTCCGCCAAGCCCGACTATGCCTGCTTTTCTTACACGCTCCAAAATTTCCGCGCCGTTATCTTTGTCTATGGGCGGTAAACTAACCTCTTCGTCAAGCCCGTCGTTTTCGATAACTACGTAATCGGCGGTATTAAAGGGGGTGGTTATCGTTTTGATTTCCTTTACCGTACCCGAAACGCTCGAATACACGCACGCACTTATATAGCCGACTTCTTCGCCGACCATTTGCCCTTTTTTGACTCTGTCACCCACCGAAACGGCAACTTTCGAAGGTTTGCCTATGTGTTGCGCAAGCGATATGTAAACCGTTTTAGGCGCAGGCATTCTTTCGATACTTTTTCCGTCGGTTAGCAGTTTTCGATCGGGGACGTGCTTGCCTCCCTTGAAAGTAGATCTTTTTGCTATCACTATTCCCTCCATGCGTTTTTGTTTTTTTAGGTAAACGCCGTTACACCTTATTTTTATAAGTAAAAATTTATATTTAAATAAACTAAAGCCGTGATAAATTGAAACCATGCGCAAAATTATAGTCAATTAAAGCAATGCTTAAAATTAAAGCAACAACTTGTTTGAAAGCACTTTTTAAAGAGGTAATTTGTTAAAAAGCGTTTTAGTTTCAACGATATTTTTTAAAAAAGTGCCGCTATAAGCCGATTATCTGGCTTTTTGTCTTTTTATTTGTTGTTTTTCGTCGTCAAAAATTTAAAATCTCTTTCGGTTATAAGTAGGCTTACGCCACCCGTAAAAGCACCCGCTATAACGCCCGCAATCGACAGGTACGGCGCGTATGCGAAAACGCCGAAACTTTGGGTTACCATAGAAAACACGAGCAGTTGAACGAGATTGTTAACCGTTGCCGACAGTGAACCTACGGCAACAAGCGACACTTTTTTGCCAAAATATTTCAATAAAAGATATGTAAGCGTCAACGAAACGGCGCCTGCCGTCAGGCTATACGCCACCGCCAAAAAATTCCCCGCAAAAACCGCAGAAAGAATACTTTTTGCGACTATAAGCAAGATTGCGTCTATATACCCGCAATATATAAGGCATATAACGACGAAAACGTTGCCGATGCCTAACCTCGCCCCGGGTACGAAAAACGGCGGAAATAAATTTTCGATTGTAAACGCTATCAGCGAAAGCGCGCATAAAAGCGCGGTTTTGGTAACTCTTCCCGACATATCAACCTACCGTGGGATCGGGGGTAAAACCGATCGGTTTTATTACGAGTGAATGGGGTACGCAAATGATTTCACCCTTTTTAAGGCTCATTAAAGTACATTCCTTGCTCGTACCGCAATCGGTCTTTGTAACGGTAACGTCACGCGCGTCCCAATCTATTTTTATTACGTTATAACCTTTTTCGGAAGTTATTTCATATTCGTCTTCGCCTATTTTCGTTACGGCGGTTTTATCGACGACGGAAAGGGTTTTTTCGTCAAAATTTGCCGTCATTACGGTTTTTCCGTCCAAATAAACGCTAAACCCCGCCTCGACGCTTTTATTGCAAAAGGGTACAAAAAACAACGACGCCGTCAGTAAAACGAGTACGGCGTATATCGCTATATCTGCTTTATGGAAAGGTTTTTTTGAAACTTCCGTCGTCATAAATTTATCGTATCGGTTGTAAAATCAGCGTATCGTTGCATGGTTAAAACAACTTTTTAATGCAAAATCACAAAAAGTCAAATGCAAAATAACCCTAAATTTCAAAGATTAAAAGGTGCTAAACATTTAAATTCTAAATCATAAAAAAGTCAAACTGTCGTAAACGTTACTTATCACTTTGCCCTCTTGCGTTATCAAAACGTAATCGTACGGCATGGAAGACATAAAAGAAACAGCGTTGTCGTCAAGGTTTATAAGAGCCGTCGAAAGTGCATCCGTATACCCGCCGTTGTCGCCGATAACGGTTGCCGAAACTATTTTGCTTTTTGTGGGGCAACCGGTCTTAGGATCTATTATATGGGAATACCTTACCCCGTCCAAATCGTAATAATTTTCGTAAGTTCCGCTCGTAGAAACGAACTTATTCGTAACGGGAATGCTTAAAAGGGCGTTGCGCGACGTCGAAAAGGGATCGACTATTTTTAAATTCCACGGGGTTCCGTCGTAATTATGCAGATACATACTGCTTCCGCCCGCCGAAATATAATAGTTTTTTATGCCGTATTTATCGAAAATCTCCTTGGCACGATCGCAAAAATACCCCTTAACCGCCGAAGAATAATCGAGTTTCGGGTAAAACACATTCCCCTCGACGGTTACGGACAGTGCCGATTTGTGTATAAATAGTTCGTTTTTTTGAATATCGTTTTGTGAAGAACCGCCCTCTAAAGTAGTTTTTGAAAAGTCGGAAAGTTCTTTAAAGGCTTCAATATACTCTTCTTCCGGGAGAGGAAAGGAGCCGTCTTCCCTTCTTTCTCTGTCGAAAACTTCGGTCGGAAGATAATCTATCTCTTTATACCTTTTTGAAAAGCCCCACAAGTCGACCGATAACTTTACCTGAGGATTTACCGCCCCGTCGGTTTTTGCGTAAAGTTCCTTAAAAATCGAGGTAACGTTATAAAAATCTTCGTCGATTTTTATCGATTTTTGCCCGATAACGGTATTATAGGCGGATATTTGACTATCTTCTTCCGTACTGAACCTGCTATTTAACGCTTCGGCAAGTTCATGTAAATTTTCAGAAATTTCAATATCCGTTTTGCCGTTTACGGTGTATCCGTAATCGGTTACGTAGTAACTTACGTAACTGCCCAAAAGCACTATATCCTCGCGATTTTTTTGCCCGCAACCGTATAAAAATGGCAAAAATACCGAAACGGCAATAATTAGCGACAGGCAAAAACAGGCAGATTTTAATATATTTTTTGAACCACTTTGAAAGAAAAATTTACCAAACACTTATTAGTATAACGCACAAAATGCTCCGTGTCAATACTTATTTAAAAATTTCTGTCAATAATTTTTTATGCACAAAATGCCGAAAAGTACATAATACGATTTTTAAGAAAAAAAAGAAGGCATTTAAGCCTTCTTAAAAAAACTATGTAATTTACGACGATTTACGCCTATGTAATTTACGACGATCTACGTCTAAAACGCAATTACTTTTTTTCGAGGAGTTTCAATACGCCGTTTACGATGAAGATTATACCGACGACGATGAAAATCCAATCAGCCAAAACCCAGTTGGACGCTATAAGCATAACGCCTATAACGATGGTTATGCCGGCAGCGACGATGGGCATAACGCCTTTTTGTTTAAGAGCGGGAACGAGTTGTTGAATACCGCTTAAAACGATCAAAACGCCGAAGACGACTAAAACTATATCTTGAAGAGCCCACGCAAAAACGATGATGACGATACCGATGACAAGGTTTATGCAAGCGTTAACCCAATCCTTTTCGACAATGCTTAATATGCCTTGAAGAACGAATAACGCACCTATTACGGTAAACATGATGCCTATAGCGTTAGTCCTTAAAATACAGCAGATAGCACCTACGACGATGTAAAGCAGAGCGTTCGTAAGATCGTTATCCAATTTGAACGAAATTTCCTTTTTGGTAGCCATAATTGCCTCCTAAATTATTTTCAAATTTTCATTAAGTATTATATTCCCGAAACGTCGATTTGTCAACGTTTTTAATATGCGTAATCGCAACTTGTCAACCTTTTTAATACGAGTAATCATAGTGATTGCCTTAATGTTCGGCGTTATCGTTATCGACATTGTTTTGACAGACTTCATCGCCCGAAGGGGCATTGGTTTCATGTTTTTTATTGTCTTTATCGTTAAACACGACGAATTTTTGGAATAAAAATTCGGTAACGAAGTTTACGACCATCGTAATAACCAAAACGACGTATTCGTTCCACAGAAGACTTTCGGTTAAATACTTCGTCCACAAAGTGGATAACGGCGTAAACACAAGGTAATACCCCGCAACTTTCAGCATGGCTATCGGCACGTTTTTTGCCGAATGAAAGGTAAACTTGCGGTTAAGAGTGAAATTCCACAGTACCGATAAAACGAGGGCAATTAGATAGGATAGCCATGCTTGAAACCCGAAGACTTCGAGCATAAGCGTGTCGCTTAACAGTTGTATCGCCCCCGCGGAAACGGAAAACAGCAAAAACTTAACTGCTTGCAAAAAATCTTTATTTTTACTTTCGTTTTTATTTTCGTTTTTTCTTTGTTCGTTTTCTTTCATATACTTTTATATGTGGCGTAAATTCTGCCTTTTTTATACGGGCGTAAATTTTACCTTTTGTTTTTATTTACATTGAGGCTTTTGAGCCTTATTGAGCAAAAATCACGACTGTTTTTTTGAAAAAGTTTACCCTAAAAGCCTGCGTTTTTTAATTCAATCTGCTTAAAAATACGAGATAACGGGCTTATAGAGGCACTTTTAGGCAAAACGCTTTTTTACGATTTAAGCGTTTAAACTTTATGCTTTGCACATTCAAACTATGTGCTTTGCACATTTACAAGCAGTGCACGAGCATAAAAACGATTGACCGAGAAAACCGTTTTTCAACAAACTTATTTAGACAATTCTTTTAACTTTTCATATGCGTTTTTACAATCGCCTACGTATCTGAAAGTATATTTTTTGCCGTTTACGTTTAAATTCAGCGTACCCCAGTTAAAATCGGTTTGCCCCAATCTAAACGGTTTATAATCTACGCTATATATCGTTTTTGTCGAAACTTTGTTACCGAGAAGGATAATATTTTTACCGTCGAAAGTTATCGGCGTTTTTGGTTGAAGCAAATAATCGATTAAAAAACACAGCGATGCAAAAAATATTGCCGCACCGAAAACCCAAACGGTTTTTTTCAGGGCAAAACCGAGTATAAAAAGCACGAGCCCGGAAACTACGAAACCTAAAATTACGTATAACGCTTTATTCGTTCTTTTTGCGACGACAGACCCTTCTTCCATTCTCTCACCCTTTAAGTTTAATCAAACAAATTAAAAAAACAAGCGTTACCCTCCAAAGCATATTAACTTAATAGTTGCAGAAGGTAACGCCGTATCTAAAAAACAGTGGAGCGGATGATGGGAGTCGGACCCACCTCTCAAGCTTGGGAAGCTCGCATACTACCGATGTACTACACCCGCATATTACGGTATATATTTTATACGCAATTTTTCGGATTGTCAAGAAAACTTCGGCGTTTTTATATAATTAAAGGGTTTTACCGTTTATTTGTTACCGAAATTGTCGTTTTACGCAAATTATCCTTTTGCGCAAATTATCCTTTTGCTCAATTATATTTTTGCCACGCAGTTTTATTCCGCACTTTTTGCAAATTATTATTTTCCTCAAACGGTTAATTGTTTTTCGTAATCTTTTTTATAAGCGCGCAAAATTTGTTTAAACACACACGCTTGAATTTTTTATGTAAACACGCTAAATATTAAAAACGACTAATCGTTTTTTGTTTTTTTTGAAAATAAAAAGGGGCTAAAAGCCCCGAATTTATTTTTATATTGCTATTTTATGTCTTAATTTACCAATCCCGCAACTTACTTTATATTGCTATTTTATATCGTAATTTATTTTATGCCTTAATTTATTTTTCAGCGGAATTGATTTTATTTACGACATTATTTTTTACAACCGACCTTCCCCCTTCCAACCGTCAAATTATCGGTTTTTCTATCTCTGAGTTCTTTTACGGGATGGGGCGCGGTTTCGTAACGCAAATCCTCGCCGTTTTGCGATATATACTTTTCGATAACTCTGTGGCTCGGATTTTTTTCGCCCGTTCCGACGAATCTTTTTTGGTACTTGTAATATTTACAATCGTCCTTAAGTTCGCTTACGGGAACGTAACCTTCGTTTACCGAGGTTATATTGCAATCGTTTAAGACTTCTCGTACGTATTTGATGTTCTCGCCGAATTTAATGAGTTCGGGGAAGTTTCCGTCGGCAATCACTTGGCACCAACATTTACCCTCGTAGGTTTTCAGTAAATCGGCGGCTTCGTGAAGATGTGCTACTTCCTGCTCGAAAATCTCCTCGTAAAGCCTCTTAAGGTTTTGATCGCTTTCGTCGTTATAGAGAGAATAATAAAGGTAACACTCGGTGTACTCGTGCATTAAATTGCATTCCAAAAGCGACAAGTCGGGGTCGATTAAACTTTCGTAACCCGTTACGTGCTGTTCCTCGATAAGGGCTATTTCGGAAAACATTTTTCTGCCTAAATCGTCGGGGTAGTAACTTCCGACGTTCATATAAAAGTTCATGGTTTGCTGTTCCGCCGCCGTAATGATGCCGACGTCGATGTTGGTTATTATGTCATTTTTTGAAGAGTTTACGGCAAACCTTACGTCGTCGTCGGGGTGGCGGAATTCGGCAACCGTCGGGCGACCGGGCATAACCTCGGTGTAGTCGCCGAGGTATAACTCAAAGTTTTTGCCCTCTTCCATTTCGAGAAGATCGGAAAACCTGTACAGATGGTCGAAATCTTCCAAAAGAGCAAAGTCGAGTTGTTGTTTTACCACGTAGTTTTTAGCGCGTTTTGCCAAAATCGCAGTTAAATCTACGGCAAGTTGCTCGTAAGCAAGAGTGGTTTCGAGAAGATTTTCGTCTTTCGGCTTGCAAGAAGCAAGCATTTTGTGCTGAATTTGTTCCTGACGCCTCGTAAAAGCAAGGCGTCTGCGCACGTCGTTGCTATAAGTGTGTCTGTCGATTTGATGACTGTTAAAATTTGCTTCGAATTCCGTCCCTTGCGCCAAAATAAGTCTTACCTTTGTGTAGGGACTTACTTCCAGTTTATCGTAGGTTTTTTGAGGAATTTTGCTTAGAGGAAGAATAAAGTTTTCAAGTTTTTTCGGTTTTAATTCAAAGGGATTCATTGTTTACTCCTATATAGCGTATTGCCGAAAAAAATGATTGCCTTTCTATTCTGGTTTTATACTACGAATCGAAAATCGAAATAAAAAAACGACAAAAAACAAAACAAAAAAGAGGCGTAATATGAATAGAAAACCGTAAAAAATAAAACAAAAAAGAGGCAAAAACCGACCTATAGCCCGACTTTTGCCCTTTTTGATTTTTCCTTTTAAAATTCAACAATTAGTTTTTATGCCCATAAAAACTAAGGTTGCCTTTTATCTTTTGCCTTTTATCTTTGCATTTTACCTTTGCATTTTATCTTTGCATTTTATCTTTGCATTTTACCTTTGACCTTTTTCGTAAGGAATGCCTTCCGCTTTAGGACAACCCGATTTTTTAGCCGTAACGGCTAAAACTATAAGTACTACGAAGTACGGTATCATGTTATAAAAGTACATCGGCATGCCCAAAACTTTCAAAAACGAAATTTGAGATGACAGTACGCCGAGGCATTTTAAAAGCCCGAACATAAGCGCACCGAGGACTATTCCGAGAGGCTTCCAGTTACCGAAAATCATAATTGCGAGTGCCAAAAAGCCCGTGCCCGCAACGGTTGATTCGGCAGTGCCCGCCGACGTCGTTGCGGCGTATACGTAACCGCCCAAGCCAGCCAACGCACCGGAAATCGTGGTTCCGAGGTAACGCATTTTGTATACGTTTATGCCGACGCTTGCCGCCGCCTGAGGATGTTCTCCGCAAGCACGCATTCTTAGCCCCGTCTTGGTTTTATAAAGCCATAACGACAACAAAACGAAAAGGACAATGACGACGAAGGTCGAAATATACGCTTTATCGAAGAAAATCTTCAATATAGACGGAAGATTATCGTTGTGTATAACGTACCCCGTGCCTTGTGCGGGCATAACGACCTTTTCCTGATTGAACAACACGAGTGATATACTG
The DNA here is from genome assembly GCA_963650915.1 of Parasutterella excrementihominis. Classification (GTDB taxonomy): domain Bacteria; phylum Bacillota; class Clostridia; order Christensenellales; family Borkfalkiaceae; genus UBA4636. The sequence goes on from CAVJMJ010000011.1 coordinate 46,939, forward strand.
CATACGAGTGCGGGTGCAAGCATGTTTAACGCCGTACCACCTATCGTCTGATCGGCCTTAAGGTTTATCGCCGAAAAGGAAAGTAAAAGTGAAAATATCGCACCTGCCAAAGCCGATACGAGCATTGACAAAATAAACAACCAACTGCCCGATACGACGTTATTTTCCAACATTGCTTTTGCAAACATTGCGCCGACGAAGGAGCCGAAAATCATAATACCGTCCAAGGCGATGTTGATAATACCGCTTCTTTCGGCAAACACGCCTGCAAGCGCGACTATCAAAAGAGGTATTGCGCAAATAATAACTTGCTGCATTATAAATACGAAACTATCCATTTTAGCCCTCCTTTACTTTATCGCCATATCGGTTATCGTCGTTTTTTCGTCAAATTGATTATCGTCGGTCTTTCCGTCGTCCGATATGCCGTCGGTCTTTCCGTCGTCCGATTTTTGGTTATCTTTCTTTTTTAGTCCGATTTTTTTATTTTTAAAAAAGTCGAAGGATATTCCCCTTTTGTTATCGGATTTTTGATTTTTGGCGCGTTGAATAAGTTCGGTAATCAAACGAACGAAGCCGGCAAAATAAATAATTACGGCAACGATGATGTCTGCTATATATTTATTGAAGCCGATACCTTGAAGATATTGACCGCCCATCGCCAAATATTGCAATAAAATGCCCGAGAAGATTATACCGACGGGGTTGCTTCCCGCAAGTAACGCCACGGGGATTCCGTTAAAGCCCGCCGAAGGAAGGGTCATGTAAACGCTCTTAAAGTTAAATTCGATACCGGGGTTGAGGTAGTATAAGGCACCGCCCGTTGCCGAAAGCCCGCCGGCTATCGCCATGCTCAAAATTATATTGAGTTTTGCGTTCATACCCGCATAAAGCGACGCGTTTTTGTTGTATCCGCACGCTTTAAGTTCGTAACCGAAAACCGTTTTGTTAAGTAATATATAGATGACTACGGCGGCTAAAATCGCAATAAATATACCGCAATCGATATAAGAGCCTTTCAGTAATTTATCAAGCCCCAAAGTAGGAGTGGACGCCCCCGTCGAGGAAGTCGTGATAAGATAAGCCGATTTACCCATGCCGACGTTTTTAAGGTCGCTTGACTCGAAAACCCAAGTTACTATATTTGCGGCAATCCAGTTTGTCATAATGCAAACGATTACTTCGTTCACTTTAAGTAGAGACTTAAAAGCACCGGGTATCGCTCCCCACAATGCGCCGAACAAAAAGCCGACGAAAAGTGCGAGAAGCCAAACCATGAATTTTCCGAACCCTGTGTTTGCATGGATAGAAAGCGCAACGAGAAGGGAACCCATGGTACCCATAAGGTACTGACCGGGGGCGCCGATGTTAAACAAGCCCGTTTTAAAGGCTATGGCAACCGAAAGCCCCGTAAAGATAAGGGGAACGGAATAGAAAATCATGTTTCCCAAATCCATTTTTATCATATTGCCGTTTCCGGAGCCGAAAGGTCCTACGAACAACTTACCCAAGCCTAAAAACGCATCGCTCGGAGTGGTGTTTTCCGAAGATAACGACAATATAAGCATTACGACGAAACCTACCAACATTCCCGCAAGAATGCATGCAAGACTTGCCAAAATAGGTTGTAAAGCCTTTTTATTCATCGCACACCTCCTCGCCGTCGCGTTTGGCACCCGACATGTATAAACCGAGTTCTTGCCCGGTAATTTTTTTAGGATCGAGTTCGCCGGTGATTTCGCCCTCGTACATAACGAGGATTCTGTCCGATAAATTCATGACCTCGTCGAGTTCGAGGGAAACGAGCAGTACTGCCGCCCCCTCGTCCCGCATTTGGACTATTTTACCGTGGATATATTCGATTGCACCTACATCTAAGCCCCTCGTCGGTTGGACGGCTATAAGCAAGCCTTTGTTCCTGTCCATTTCACGTGCGACGATAGCCTTTTGCTGATTTCCGCCCGACATTCCGCGTGCGATTGAGTTTACCCCCTCACTGCTTCTGATATCGAAGTCGCCTATAAGTTTATCGGCGTATTTTTCGACCTCGTCGAAACGTATAAACAACCTCTTTTTAAAATCGTTTTCAAAGTAACGTTGCAATACGAGATCTTGTTGAAGGGAATAATCGAGGATAAGCCCGTGTTTGTGTCTGTCTTCGGGAATATGGCTTAACCCGTGGGTGTTTTTGTAACGTATAGACTTATGCGTTACGTCCTCGCCGTACAAATAAACGGTACCGCTTTCGAGTTTTTCAAGCCCCGTAATACCTTGAACGAGTTCGGTTTGCCCGTTGCCGTCGATACCCGCGATGCAAACGATTTCCCCCTTTCTTACGTTGAAGGAAAGGTTCTTTACGGCGTCCTTTTTATGTGTTTTGCTTTTTACGCAAATATTTTCTACTTTTAAAACTTCTTCGCCTGGGACGGAATCTTTTTTGTCTACGGCAAAGTTAACGTGTCTTCCCACCATCATTTCGGAAAGTTGCTCTTTGGTGGTGTCTTTAACGTTTACGGTACCGATGCATTTTCCCTTTCTTAAAACGGTGCATCTGTCGGATACCGCCATGATTTCGTTAAGTTTATGGGTGATGAAAAGAATGGATTTGCCCTCTTTCTTAAGCCCCTTCATTATCGACATGAGTTCGTCTATCTCTTGCGGGGTAAGAACGGCTGTCGGCTCGTCGAAAATCAAAACTTCGTTATTGCGGTAAAGCATCTTTAAAATTTCGACGCGTTGTTGCATGCCGACTGTAATATCTTCTATTTTTGCGTCGGGATCGACTTTTAAACCGTATCTGTTTGAAAGTTCAATCACCTTTTGGCGTGCTTCTTTGGTTTTTAAAACGCCTAAAAAACTGTCTTCCGCACCGAGTATGATGTTTTCGAGCACGGTAAAACATTCGACCAGTTTAAAGTGTTGATGTACCATACCTATACCGAGCGCGGTAGCGTCGTTAGGGTCGTTAATTTTTACTTCTTTTCCGTCTTTTTTGATGTAACCTTCATCGGGTTGATAAAGTCCGAAAAGCACGCTCATAAGCGTTGACTTTCCCGCACCGTTTTCGCCTAAAAGTGCGTGGATTTCCCCTCTTTTAAGTTGAAGGTTGATATCGTCGTTTGCCTTGAAAATGCCGTTATTCTTAGGAAATTCCTTGGTAATATGACACATTTCTATAACGAAAGGCGTTTTTAAAGTCTCTTCTGTCATTTGAGAAGTTTTGGCTTCAATCATTGTATACTCCTACTAAGCCTCGACGCGTTTTTTGCGCCGAATACGGGAAAGGCTCCCACGATAAGTGGAAGCCTTTCGTACGGATTCCTGCGTTATATAAAATATAAAGAGGTGTCCTGTAATCTTTATAATTATGCTTCAAAGTCGATTGCGACTTTGGTTAACCCGAGAGCTGTAAGCCAAGTTGTGTTGTTGCAGTCGTCGGGAGCGTTCGCACTTACGGTTAACGTACCGTTTGCGATTTGTGCAAACAAAGCGTTGTATTCGGTAACGGTGAACTTAGTCATCGACCAAGTAGCGGTGGGAAGACCGGTAGCGTTATCGGAAGCGCCGAGGTTGGAAGTCTTGCCGGCAAGTTTAGTATCCCAATTGCCTGCGTAATATTCGGTAAGAATGAGTTGAACGGATTCTTTTAATCCTTTAACGGCACTCGTGATAACATGGTTCGATAAAGAACTCTGGTCAACGTCTACACCGATGATTTTAGCCGTAGCGCCTTTGGATTCGGCAGCCGCTTTAACCGATTCGAACATAGAACCGCCGCAAGAGAATACTACCTGGGTACCTGCGGTATACCAGCCGGAAATTTGAGTTTGAAGTTCGGTGGAGGCACTGAATGCGTCGCCATATTTGAAACTATATTTCATTTGGATAGCACCGTCTTCCAAATTCATCATTTTAGCGGCAGCTTCCGCACCTTGAATGAAACCGAAACCGAAACGGTTGCAAGCGGGATTGTTTCCGCCACCGCCTAAAGTAGCACCCAATTTGGTGTAACCTTCTCTTACTGCGGCATAACCTGCAAGGAAGCCGGATTCTTGTTCTTTATAGGTAACTACGGTAACGTTGGTAAGTGCGTTACGTTTTGCATCGGTCAATGTCAAACCGTCGATGAATATGAATTTAACGGTAGGGTTTTGCGTAGCAACTGTGGTCATTGCGGTAGCCTGTAAATAGCCGGGGGCAACGATAACTTTTGCGCCGTTGTTAATGGCTTGGTTCATAGCGGCAATACGATCGTTATCGGTAGCTGCCGAACCGTTAGCGGGCTGATAATACTTGTAAGTTTTGCCGTTTGCTTCGGCGTAAGCCTTAGCACCTTCGTAAGTACCCTCGTTGAAACCGCCGTCCTTTAACTGACCGACGTCGGTTACGACTGCGATTTCGGATTCTTTCTTGTTTTCGGTGCAAGCCGTAAAGCAGGCGCATGCGCCGAGGACTAAGAGTGCGGAGAGGATAATTGCCAATACTTTCTTCATTTTTGTCTCCTTTAAAATTTATTTGCGCTTTCGCGCTACGGGAATGAATAAACCCGTTCTACCCTTTACGTATAAGTCGCTACGTGACGACTTACGTATTATGTCGCTATGCGACGACGCAACGGCTAATAAAAGCCGTCGATGTCTTTTGCGTTTGACCAAAGTCAAACGCAAAAGGGGTACCCCTTTTTGCAAATATTCCTTTTATTTTTCAGTCCGTTTTATTTAATTGATTGTACTTAGTCTACTACTTCCGACCCGTTTTTTATAGTCGCCGTAAAACTTTGCGACTTTTAAATCGACACTAATCGACAAATTTTTAAAAATGCCGACAACTTGTGATTACATAACTATAATACCACAAAATGTGGGATTGTCAATTATTTTTTTACCGCTTTTTTAAAATTTTCGGATATATTTTTTGTGAAATTTCCGTTGTCGTTTTTCGGTGTTTCCTTATTATATATTGGAATTTTTTTCTTTTAAAAAAACGCCTTTTTGACTATAAAAAACCGATTTTAGTTTATCGAATATCCAAACGATATTTATAAAAAGCCCGCCTATATGCCCGTTATCGCCTGTTTTGAAGATAACGACAAAAAAACTTGTTGAAAAATATGCTTTTATTTTTTATATATGAAAGCCTTTTTTACTGCTTACTTGCACCCGAGAAGCTTTTTTACGTCTTGAACGGCGTTTTCGACGTCGACCGACGATATGGTGTCCGCACCCGTTCTGAAAGCTTTTAATAAGTCTTCGGCAGTCGGGTTTTTAATTGCGATTTCCAACTTAACGTTTTCAAGCGACTTCGGCATAATAGCGGGGGCTAAATCTTTTACGCCCTCCGATAACACGCAGGTCGAAGTTTTTAATTTTTCTATTCCCGCGCGTTTGAGCATGGCAAGCACGTTGCTTTTTTCTTCCTCGGTTAAATTATCGAAATCGGTAACGGCGATAAGTTCGGTTTTTCCTGCCTTCTTTTTAAGTTTTGCCCAGTCCTTAGCCGATTTTTGGACTCCTTTTTTGATAAGTTCGCCCAAAAATACAGGCATTTCGATTGCCGAAATTTTAAGCCTTGCCATGGATTTTACCGTTTTGACTTTGGTTTTTAACGTTTCCGCACCGTAAGGATAAAAGACGGCGACCCTTACGTTGATTCTCCCCGCCGCGTATTTTTTGGCAAGTTCGACGTTAATCGGAAAGACGGTAACCGATTCTATGCCGAGTAGAACCGCGCTTTCGATACACCTTTTTAAACTTTCGCCTTCAATTTTGGGATCTATCAAAAGCCAGTTTATGCGACTGAATAACTTCGAGGCTTTGTAAGCGTTGAATTCTCCCACGAGTTTTTCTTCGCTGACGCCGAAAAGTTTTGCCGTTTCGCATAAAGAAGAAGGCTCTGTTTCTTTGTCGGTATCCGAGGGTTCGTCGCCTTTTGCGTCGGCGTTTTCGTCGTCTTTTTCCTCGTCTTGATAGGTTTCGCCTTCTAACCGCAAAGTTTCGTCCCTTTTATCTTCGATATTTACGTCTTCTGTAGTTTCACCTTCCGTTTGTCCGTTTAAAGGCGAAACAATCGTTGCCGTTAAATTTTCCTTTTCCTGCTCATTAAAAAGTTCTGTTTTTTCATCGTCGTTAGCCTCAGACTCGCTCGGTAAATCGTTAAGATTTTTATCATCCTTTTCAAAAGTCGTTTGGCTATTCGTATTTTGCATATTTAACTTCTCGTCGTTCATTCGTAAATACCTCCTTTTTGTTTTTTCGCCGTTTAACGCCTATACTTGCGATAAATGACGGCTTGGATGCGACCATATTATATATAAGTCGATAATTTTCGATAGGTTATCGCCCTTTTTTAGTGTTACGATTGTATTAACTTGTTTTTCGAGGAATAAACCGTGAACCAATCTTTTTTAGGCGTAACTTGCGTACTTATTTTGTTTGCTATCTGCCTTATTTTAGGCTACTTGGTGATTTTTATCAAATACCGGCATTTTCAAAAGCCCGAGCCTTCTAAAAAAACGCCCGAGGTTTTTTATCTTACTCCGATTGAAAAGCCGAAACGTAAAAGGAAAAAAGGTAGCGCAACACCACTTAAAGCCACGCTCGTAAATAAGGAAGACTTAAAAAGACTATTAGGTAAGTAGTTTTTTAGTTTTCATATGCCTTTTTTAAGCGTTTAACTTTTACGTGAATTTTTATGAGTGTTTAAAACAGCGTTAAAATAGCGTTTAAAACGACCGCAGTCCAAAAACACTGCGTTTTTATAAACGGTACGGTTTTAAAAGCGTTGTTTTAAAAGCATTATTTTAAAACGCTTTTTGTTTAAAAGGGCGCGTGTGTTTTATGGCGGTACGTTGCCTAAAACAATGCGTTTTCGGGCTTATAGGCAGACTTTTATTGAAAATTATTCTTTTTCTAAAAAGAAAATCATTCTTCGTCTACGTACTTTTCGCCCTCGCCCCAAAGTCTTTCGAGGTGGTAAAAAAGCCTTTGTTCGTCGTCGAAAACGTGTACGATTACTTCGCCGAAATCGAGAACCGCCCATCTGCCTTCCGATACGCCTTCACGCCTTTTGACGTCCAAACCGTATTCTTTGGAGCAGAATTCTTCGATGTTATCGCACAAAGAATGTACCTGCGTAGTCGATCTTCCGCTTGCGATTATAAAATAATCGGCAATTATGGTTTTGTCCGCCACGTAAATTTTTACTATATCCTGTGCCTTTTTTTGCGACAAAAATTTGCAAATACCGTCGGCAAGCGTTTGTGAATAGTTATTTTCCATTTTAATATCTCCGTTTTTTATATATTTTAATCGTTGAAATCGGTTGAATTATCGCATATAACCGAACGTTAATCTTTTAAATAATAGTCGTAGCACTCTTTCGACAGATAATACACCGGTTCGCCCGATTTTTCCAAATAAATTTTAAGATGCTTTAAGCAAAGCAAAAAACCGCTTTCAAAATCTTTTTGAACGGCGTTTCTCAATTCGTCCGCGTCGGAATAACTCCTTCCTTCCTCCAAAAGGTCGGCTAAGAAAACTATTTTTTCAAGATTACTCATATCGGCTCTTCCCGTCGTATGGTACTTGATTGCATTTAAAACGTCCTCGTCTTTTACGCCGAGAATGTTTTCGGCTACAAAAGCACCCAAAAATTGATGAACGACGGGTTTGGGTACGCCTTCGGGCATCGTAAAACCTTTAAAATCGTTAGGGTCGAAATATTTAGCCACGTCGTGTAGCATGGACGCAAGCGTTGCTTTGTTTTCGTCCTCTTTAAGGGTTTTTGCATAAATTTTTGCCAAATTCATTACGCCCAAAGTGTGCGTTAATCGGCTTATAGGCAGACTTTTTCTTACGTACTCCGCTAAATAATCGCCTTTATACAAGCCGTTTTCCCTTATATACTTCAAAACCTTTTCGTCGACTTTTCCTTCCACGGAAAGCCCGAGAAGAAGTCTGTTTCTTACGTCCGTAGAAGAAATTTTATCGCCGACAAAATTTGAAAACACCACGCCGTCTAAACTGCCGAATTTTTCGACGAAGGTTTTTACGGCGTTTTCTTTATCCTCTCCCATTCTTCCCGTAACGAAAAGTTTTGCGTTTTTCAAAATTTCGTCGGGGTTACGCCAGGTAGGAAAGTCTTCAAGCATATCGGTGCCCATCAAAAAATAAATATCGGCATCACGAAACTCTTTACGAAAATGCTCGACGGTAAGATAGGTATAACTATTTCCACCGGAAACTATTTCGTAATCGCAAATATTAGCCTTTTTGCACGACTTAAATGCAATTTTCAGCATATTCAGTCTGTCCCTTCCGCTAACTAAATGTGCGTTCGGTTTATGCGGGGCAATGTTTGCGGGAAGAACGTATAACTCGTCGAGTTCAGCCTCTTTTATAAAGTTTTCGGCAATTTTAACGTGTTCTGTGTGCGGAGGATCGAAGGAGCCTCCGTAAATTCCTATTTTCATAAAAACATTTTATCATAAACCTTAAAGTTTTTCAAGAATAATCGATAGGTTTTTCGGCAATAATTGTGTTATGAAATCTTTTAGTTTGCCCGTAATACTTAACTCTTTAATAGTATTTGTCTTTTCCTTTTTTATAATCCTTCTTCCCTTCGGGTTCGTCGATTTACCGCCCGCATTAAGGGTTATATTTTCGCTTGCAATTGCTTTTACGATAAGTTTTAGCGTGTTTTATCTTTTAAAAGATAAAGAAAATGCCCGCCACGATAAAAAATGCGAAAAAGCACGGAAAGACGAAGCGATTTTTACCCTTAACCGATGCACGAAAAAAGAAATCGTTAAAATTTTCGGCGAACTTTTAGACAGATTAAACCTCAGTTACGAGCAACAAAGCGGTTACTTTTCGACAAACGGCGTCAGTATATTGCCCTGCTTTTTGCCGGAAGAACTCTCGTTAAACGAACTTTTATCGGCGTATAGAAACTGCCCCTTTGAGAACGAAAAATTAATCGTTATATCGGACAAATTTTCGTCCGCCGTCAACTTAAAAAATCTATCCGTCGTTCACACCCGAAGCATAGTCGCCCTTTTGGATAAAGAAAAACTTTTACCCGAAACCCAAAAGCCCGTTAAGCCGAAAAGGAATATTTTGAAAGCGCTGTTTTATAAAGCCAACGGCAAAAAACTTATTTTGTACGGAACATGTCTTATTTGCCTCGGTTTTTTTGTTTTTTATCCACTTTATTATTTTATAAGCGGATCGATTTTTATCGTTTACGGGCTTATAGCCCTGTTTTTCGGTAACATAAAGCCTGTCGACCGTAAAGACGATTTACTGTTTTTGTTAAACAAAACCGAGTCGTAACTATCGCCGTTTCGTAAGAATTTAAAGTAGTATTGCGTTTCATCCCTAACTTAAAATCTGCATTTATTCGTCTTGTATATTCGTCGTTTGCATTCGTTGTTTATATCGTTTGTATTCGTCTTATCTATTCGTTGTTTGTATATGAAAAGCGCCCGCGGTTTAGGCGGGCGCGCATTATTTATTTAACTATCGGTTTAGTTATTCTTCGTAGCGGTTTAGTTATCCTTTGTAACGTCGTAGTCGAAATCAAAGAGGTATTGTTTAGCAACGTAATTGGTTACGCCGCCTTGTTTGAGTGCGGTGCAACCTGCGAATACGAGGTTACCGTAAGTAACGTTCGTACAGTTTTCGGGAAGAACGACTTTTGTAAGAGCGGTTAAACCCTTGAAAGCGTTTTCCTTTATCGTAACGGTTTTCCCGGACAAATTAGAAAGGTCAACGGTTCCCAAAGCCGTGCAACCGTTAAAAGCGCTGGTGCCGATATAGGTTAAATTTTCGCTTGCAACGTACTTACCGCCGTCGGTAGCGGTGCCCAAAAGGGTGCAACCGGAGAAAGCGGAGTTTCCGATATAAGTCAATGCGGTAGCGTCGTTAAAAGGATTAACGAGAGCGGTGCAACCGGAGAAAGCCGATTCGGAAATCTTGGTTACGTTTTCGCCGATGGCAAATTTATATAAAGACGTCATGTTTGCGAAAGCATATGCGCCGTATTCGGTAACGGTAGAGGGAAGAACTACTTCTTCAACGTTCGACAAACCATAAAAAGCGTAATCGCCGACGGTAGAACCGGTCAAAACGACGGTCTTTAAACTATCGGGAACGTAAACGGTGAAAGAACCGGACGAATTATATTTAACACTTGTGGACGTCGTACCCGTTACTTCGGAAGAACCGAACAAATACGCCAAAGTCTTTTTGGAATTAACGTTGCCTTCTTTCTTGTTTCCGACGAAAGGAACGGTTAACTTTTCGAGATTGACGCAACCCGTTAAACAAGCACTGCCTATCGTTTCGATATTTTCGTGTATAACTACTTCTTTAATGAAAAGCATCCCGGAAAAAGCACTTTCCGCTATTTCTTTAACGGGATAGGTTCCGACTAAAGTGCCGTTGACTTTGTATTCGACGTTGCCTTGAGGAACTTCGATTTTAGAAACCGCTTGTACGGCTTCCGCTGCGTAATTTTGGTGAGAAACGAGTTCGGTTACTTCGTCGGAAACGTTATAACCGGTAACTTTTAAGTAATCGCCGTCATCCGACGTAACGAGTTCGTAAGTAAAGCCGAGTTCGGTATCGCTCGAGGTACCGTTATTGCCGTTGCAGGCAACTACAGATAAACAGCAAACCAAAAGTGCCAAACATAACAAATAGTTCAATAATTTCTTCATAATTACTCCATAATAGCGTCCTAAATTATGTCGGACGCGTCAAATGCTGTATTGTATTTTATCATTTTATATAGCGTTTGTCAATCGATTATCGCTTAATTTTTAAGGTATAAGTATATATTATACTTGCTTTTAAGGTATTTCGAGGCAGAAAGGACAATCCGAAAGGCAAAAACCCGTGTTTTCAACGGATAATCGGCTTCGGCTACATAGGTGCGGACTGAGTATGCGCGAACTAATTAAGTGTGTTTATTCCTTACCGGTTGTTTGCGCCGTGCAATACTTTATTTACACTAAACAAAACTTTATTTGTGCTTTTATTTGCACAGTGCAAAACTTTATTTACGCTAAACAAAAATGACGATTATAGGTTGTTTATGTTGAGTAAAATGCCGAGTGCGGCGGATACGACTATCAAAATAATGGGCGAAGCGTTCTTTTTGCGCAGTTTTTTGTAGACTATCGCCGTAGCCCCGATAACCACGGTTATAACGAGCGAAACCCAACTAAACCCCGAAAAATCGAAACTGTCGAAATTCGGAAAAACGTTTGTCATCAAAAGGTTAGCCCCTGTTGCGAGTATCATACCGCAAATTACGGGCTTCATGCCGTTAAGTGCGGCACGCACCGCTTTGTATTGTAAGAAGTTTTTAAAGACGGCAACTATCAAAAGAATGATTATAAGCGACGGAACTATTACGCCCACGGTTGCCATTATAGAGCCGAAAAGTCCGCCTTGGGTACTGCCGACGTAGGTTGCCATGTTTATGGCGATAGGTCCCGGCGTGGATTCGGCTACTGCTATGAAACTCGTAAATTCGGCTTCGCTAAGCCAGCCTCTGCCAACGGTTTCTTCGAGCATCAAGGGAAGCATTCCGTACCCGCCCCCGAATGAGAACAAACCGACTTTAAAGAAGGTAGTGAACAATTCGCTTACCGTCAAAAAGTACTTGTACGCACTTGATGAGGACAGATTTTCGATTGCGTCGTTGCAAATTACTTTGTATATTCCGCCGAAGAAAAGTAAGCCTAATAAAACGACACCGCTAACGGTGATTGCAACTATCTTTCCTGCGTTTACGGGGCGTTTTTGCTTTACCGAGGCAGAATTATCGTTTCCGCCGTTTACCGCATTATCCGCTATGGTGTCTTTTACCGCTTTATCGACACAGTCGGTTTCGATTTGGTTTTTATTCTCGCCGTCTAATGTTTCCGCTTGGTCGACTTTTTCGGAATTTTGCTTTAAATCTCCGCCTATAAGCCCGTTATCGGCTTTTTTCTTGGGACGGTAATATATTGCGATACCTAAAATCGCGCCAACTATTACGAAGTAAATAGTCGAAATATTTAACGGCGTAAAGTTGATTACCATAAGCATGGCAAAACTTAAAAAGGTCAAAACGTAAGATATAACGTTCTTCTTAACGTTTTTCATAAGTTTGATTCCCGCTGAAACTATAAGCACGGAAACGGCGCATTGAATGCCCTGAAAGGCTTTGTTTACCACGGGGTAATCGAGTATTTTTGAAAAGAAAAGCGAAATAAGATATATAATGATAAGCGACGGCAAGGAAACGCCTATGGTTGCCATTACCGAGCCAAATATACCGGCACGTTTATAGCCTACGTAAGTCGCACTGTTTATGGCAATGGGACCGGGGGTGGATTCGGCTATCGCAACGACGTCGGAAAATTCTTCCTCGTCCAGATACTTGCGCTTTTCAACGACTTCGTGGGAAATAAGCGAAATCATCGCATATCCGCCGCCGAATGTGAATAAGCCGATTTTAAAGAACAATAAAAACAATTCAAATGCATCTTTAAGCTTTTTCATTATATTACTCCGTTGTTGGGTTTAGATTACTGCGTTATCGGGTTTAGATTACTGCGTTATCGGGTTTAGATTAATTCGTTACCGGGTTTAGATTAATTCGTTATCGGGATTGCATTCGTCATCCCTAAGTTTTTTTTAAACTTTTATGCCCGTTTTTCCGCCCTTTTTATAACAGTTTTTAAGTACTTTTTTGCTTTCAAAGTTTTTTTACCGTTTTCGTTCGGATAAAGCCGAAGAAACTCACTCACGGCGGTTTTTTCGTTCTCGTTCTGGTAATACAGAAAAAATTTACTCACTGCGTACTTTATATCGTCGCTTAAAAAACTCCGCACAGAAGAAAATTACACTGTCAAAAAGGAAAACACGCCACACAAAAGGCATAGACAAGCGACTTAAAGCAGATTTATAATATACCTTTATTTAACGTCGTTGTCAAGTTTTGCGTGGCGTGTTTGTAAGATTTAAGCAAATGTTTTCGGCGTTTTCGGTGGCTTTCCTTTTTCGGCAATGTTGACTTCTTTTATTTTTTATTGTTATTTTGCTAAGTTCCAAATTTTTTAAAAATGTAAGTTTACAACTTCGAAAACACGATAAGTAGACTTAAACCGACGGTTTTACACACTAAAAGTCCGCCTATAAGCCCGTTATCGGCTGTTTTTTTGGAAGCCTGTCTTTTTTATGCCTTGTTTTTATTTATATATATCTCGTTTCAGTTACACCTTTTTTTGCCCTTGCTCTTATTTATATACACCTTGCTTTTATCTTTTATTTTACACACTAAAAGTCCGTCTATAAGCCTGTTATCGGTTATTTTTATAAACCTCGGTTACTTTATCGTAAAGTTTTTCGGAAGATAAAATCTTTACAACGTCCTCGGGGTATAAAGTCAAAATACGCCTTGCCCTTTCGTCGTATACGTAGCAGGTAAAAAGCTCTCCGAAACGATATTTGTCTTTCAAGCCTTTTACTGTTATATCGCTACTTAAAGCGATAACGTTTACTTTTTTACCGCGATTTAGATTACCGAGCGAAAAATACCCTTTAATCCTTTCGTAGCGAAGGTCTCGAGAAACGAAAATATTACCGAAAAGTATAAAGCCCGAAAAAAACAGTATGGAATAATTTGTGCTTTTTAAAAAAATCGAATATACAAAAAGGGCAAAAAGCGAGATTGACATAAAAATCCCTCCGCCTTTAACGATTTTGATTGCCGTTTTTCTTCTAATATAGCATGAAAGAAGGGACAGAAAAACCCTTCCGCCGTCCAAGGGGTAGGCGGGTATCAGGTTAATGGTTGCTATCGTCAGGTTTGCAAGAACGCAAACTTCCGTGTAAGGGTACAAATCGGGTACAAGCCACCAAAGCGACACGAAGGATATGGCGGCAAATAAACTTACGAAAGGTCCCGAAATAGCAATCACAGCCTCGTCGCGGTAGGACATATCGCAAGTATCGCCGTACACCACCGCACCGTAAGGCATCAAAACTATTCTTTTAAGACCGTACCCGAGCCTTTGTGCAACGAGCGAATGCCCCATTTCGTGAGCGACCGCGGAAAGGGTAAAAATTAAAAAAGAAAATACTTTGCCTTGAAAAGCAAAGTATATTCCGAACGCTAAAAACAGCGGATGAATGAAAAATTTTATTTTTGCCATACAAATACAAATTTTATTTTTGCCATACAATTTTTCCGTCTTCGACGACGTAATTTTTAATTAACGAGTCGCCGTCGTACATCGAAACTTCCGCACTGCCCTCTTTCAAATAGCAAACGGGCGTCGAAGTAAAAACTTTATCCCCTTTGTTTACGTAAGAGTAATCGGCACCGGTTATTACCGTTTTGTAATTTTTACCGTGGCTTATCACTATCGTGTATTTTTCATCCGACTTAATCGATTCCACAACGCCGTCCGCGGGGCTGTAAAGCGCACCCTTTGTCGTTATCTCCATAACGCCGTTTTCGATTACGATTTGGTTTTTAGTGGGAGCAAAAGCCTCGTACGCATCGTAAGTTTTGTCGTCTACCGCTTCGCTTTCCTCGCTTGCGAAAACCGATTTGAACAAATTATTGATACCGCTGTCCTTCCAAAAAACGTTGGTAAGAAAAATTCCTATAACAAGCAGTAAAATTACGGCGACTTGAAACGACACCGCGTCGAATTTTAATTTGCTTCTCTTTTGGGCTTTGTCTGCTTTAAGTTTGAAAATTTTCGTCCTTTCGTCGTCCGAAAATATATTTTTGTCTGCTTTTTCGCCCGATAATTTTTTGTCCGCCCCGTCACGCAAAAGGTTTTTATCCGCCCCGGTTTTGTCGGTGCCGTCACGTAAAAGGTTTTCGTCTGTGTCGTTTTTATCGGTGCCGTCGATCCTTAAAACGGTTTCGTCCGCACCGTCGTTTTTTGTAAACAAACTAACCCTATCTTTTAAAAGTTTGCGATTTTTACCCTTACTTTTTATCCTTTTAGAAAGCCGTTTAAAAAACGATAAAATTCCGTTTGCCTTTAAAAAACGCTCTTGCTCCCGAGCGTCGGACGGTTTATCCGATAAAATTTGACAACTGTTTACGGGAATCTCTATCATTTCCGCGTAATCTTGACTTGACATGTTTCACCTCGATTTCAGTTTCTGATTTAATTTATGCGCCCGCCCATTTCTTTATACTAAATTTTTCTCTTTTCTTTTATCTTTTGTCCCGCCGAGATATGACCATAGGTAACAGCGTTACTTCTATCGGTGATGAGGCTTTCTATTGTTGTAGCGGACTTGAAACGGTTTACTATAAGGGCAGTGCGACGCAAACGACACAAGTAAAATAAACCACATAAAAACAAACCCGTGAAAAACGATAATCACCTTATAAAGCGTCTAACTTTTAGGGTGCCTATCGTGAATCACGGGTTTGTTTTTTCTTTTGCGGGTGGAAATTTGCCCACCGCATTAAAATAGTTAAGTTGTACTCTACTTTAAATTAATTATGTTGTTCTCTGCTTTAAATTAGTTTCATCGGTCGGGAAAAATCTACATTATTCAACGTAACTTTTTATCGGCGGAATAGAGTGTTCTGTTTTTTCTATTTTTATTATATCACCCTTGCGGTCGAATTTCAATACTTTTTTGAAAAAAGTAACTTATTTTTTAATCGGTGGTTTTCAATATACGATTTGCCTTTTTCGGACTTTTTGCTCGGGCTTTTGGCTCGGACTTTTGGCTTGGGCTTTTCGCTAAGTTATAACTATAAAAATGATAAGCATATAATTTTACGATAAAAACAGTCAAATTTGCCCATTAAAAAACATAAATTTCTACGGTTAAAATAATAAAATCGAATAGATAAATCATAAAGTAAAATCGGCGGATTTTGCCGATTAGTAATCATAAAATCTAACAAAAAGTCCCTCTATAGGTCGATTATCGGCACTTTTTAGTAATGTTGAGCGATAGCAAGGCTTCCTTGTGTAAAGGTAAGTAGGCGTAAAGCAAACAGCACACTGTGTTATCCGCTTAACGCCTACGCGCCACTACCTCATGAAGGCAAAAGCGAAACGATAAATTATATATCAGGCGTCACTTTTTTTGCGGTGGTTGTTACATTAACTTACTTTTAACCGCTTATTTGCGTTGGGCTTTTTTTAAAAAATTTTGTAAAATTGTATTACAAAAGAAAAAGGAGTGATAAACCTATGAAAAACAAAGAATGGCTCAACATTTGGCTTGAAAATTACATTAAGCCAACGGCAAAACTTCGCACCTATGAAAGTTACAAAAACATCGTTCACAACAAAATCAGCGGTGCGTTGGCAGAAAAAGAACTCGGCGAAATTTCTACGCTCGATATTCAGCAACTCGTAACAAAACTGTTGCGTGACGGAATTGCCGCAAGTTCGATAAACACGATAATCTCTGTTTTGCAAAATTCCTTGCAAAGTGCGATGATGCTCGGTTACTTGGAAAATAACGTCGTCAAAAACGTCAAGCGACCGAAAAGCACGGGGAAAGAAGTCACCTGCTTTACCCTGTACGAGCAAAGAAAAATCGAATGTGCGATACTCGACGATCCCCGTCCGAAAATGTTCGGCGTAATTTTATGTCTGTACACCGGGCTTAGAATCGGCGAACTTTTATCCCTCACCTGGGCAGATATCGACATGCAAAAATGCGTCTTATCGGTAAACAGAACTTGCTACGACAAGCAGATGGAACACGGCTATAAGCGAATTTTAGGCGAACCCAAAACGACGTCGTCTAAACGCAAAATTCCACTACCGACACAACTTATCCCCTACCTTAGAAAGCTGAAAAAGTCGGAAAAAAGCAAATACGTAGTGTCATTTCACGGTCAACCCATCGGAATGCGATCCTATCAACGCAGTTTTGCGCTGTTGCTTAACAAAATAAACGTCAAGCATAAATGCTTCCATTCACTGCGCCACACCTTTGCGACACGGGCTTTGGAATGCGGAATGGACGTAAAAACGCTGTCTGAAATTTTAGGTCACAAAAGCGCGACGATAACCTTAAACAAGTACGCGCATTCCCTTTTCGAACACAAAAAAAATATGATGGATAGACTTGGAGAAATATTCATGCAATAAAAAGAAAACAAGGCAAAAACCTTGTTAAAATGCCGAATTTTTGGTTTTTTTTGTTTATGAATACTCGTTCATCTAATATGCCATTAGATGAACTTTATGTGAAAATTGTAACAAAAAAAACGCCTCGTGTCAATGAATATTAGCATCTTTTTTAAATTTTTAGATAATTTTTACTAATAATTTTTATTAATATAAATATTATACACGCGTATGCGCCCCCGACGTTCATCTAATGGCATATTAGATGAACGCGGCAAGGGGGGCAACGCTCGTCGGTGGCGACAAAAAAAACGCAATAAATTTACTCAAAACAATTGCGGTTTTTTAAACTTCGGCGACGAAAAAAAGCCCGCCCAACATGCCAAAGCAAAACGCCGAGCACTGTATCGCATAATAGCCCTTTGCGTTACACGGCAACGAAAAACAACGTTTGGCATTACACTGCAAAAGTTGTTTTAAAACCCTTGGCGATATGGCAAAGGTTTTTAAACCGTTCCGCCGTAGGTCAATTTAATATCGGTAAACCCGCCGAAAGACGGGGGCACAAAGCCATATGGGACTAAGACCGCAAGGTTATGTCAGCCGGTTGCCTTCAAAGCGATTTGATGAAAGTCACTTCATTTTGATGTTGAAAAAAAGCGCGTAAAAGCGTTTTTTGGCATATTCCGAAATCCCGTTTGGTTTTAAGACAACCGAAGGGGTTTTTTGTATTTCGGGTTTTTGTATTCGGCAGTCGGCAGTCTGCATTTGCCGGTCGCCGGTCGTCAGTCGGCATTAGGCTTTCGGGTTCGGTTTTAAAAATTTGTATTCGGCAACGTAACCCCTACCACAAGTCACGGCGCACTATGTCGGCAAATGATATACAATATCCCCTATCCCCTATTACGGGATAGCACCACGCAACAACAAAACAACAAAACAAAAGATAAATAAACGCTTTTCCGAAAAAACGAAAGCCAAAAACGGAAAACGCAGAAAAAGCAAATACGCAATAAACAAAACTACGCAACGCAACAAAAAAACGATTCCACTACCGCATAAAACGCAAAAAGCGAAAAAACGATTCCACAAACAAAACAAAAACAAAACAAAACAAAAACAAAACAAAAACAAAACAAACAAAAGAAAAATAAAAATAAAGGAGGATTGACTATGGGTAAAAAAATCAGATACATACTGGTCATATTGTGTGTAGCCTTAGCCTTCATCGGCATTTTGACGTACGCACTGATGGCCGAAGGCAACAAACTGCTTGAAAACACGACCATTGACGTCAAGGGCGACACAACGACGACCTTAAAAGCAGAGATAGACAACTTGTACCCGGGGAGCGTAAACGAATACGCGATACATTTAAACGGCGACCAAGCCGACGAATTTTACGTAACCCTGTCCTTTAACGAAAGTTTGATAAAAAAACTTTTCGGCGGTAACAAGTTAAAAGATTACATCGCCGTAAAGGTAGTTTGCGGTACTCAAACGATAGAAAAACCGCTAAAAGACCTTATAGACGGCAAAGAGAAGATATCTCTCGGTCAGAACGCTTCGGAAATAAAAATCATCTACACAATGGACCTCGACGCCGGTAACGACACTCAAGGCGCATCGGTAGATTTCAGTGTAAAACTAACAATAAAAAGGATTTCAGGATAATTTATGGCAAACGACACCCCTAAAAACGACGCAAAAACAGATCTCGACCCCAAAACAGACAACAAAGACATGAACGCAGACAATTTACAAAAAGACAATTTACAAAAAGACGATTTAAAAAAAGAAAATTCCGACAAAGAAAATTTAGAAAATACGGAAAAAGACAATTCGGATAAAGAAAATTCCGACAACAAAAATCAAAGCCAATCGGAGCAAGTTAAACCGAAGAAGCAAAAACCGACCGTCGGCAAAGTTTTAGCCGTAATAGGCAACGTAGTGCTATACGTACTTATAGCGATAGTACTGTTCGTGCTAATCGTGAGTATAACGTCCAAAAAAGACAGTGACGGGACGGCGACGATATTCGGCATACAAATGCGTTTTGTCAAATCGAGTTCAATGGAAGCCTGTGACCAAACCGACGTATCGGCGTACAAAATTAAGAGCATCAAAGTCAAGTCATGCGTATTCATAAACGTAATGCCGACAGAAGAGCCTGCGCGAGACGAGTGGTTAAAGACGGTGAAAGTCGGTGACGTGCTTACCTTCAAATACGTTTACACCAAGCAAGAGGTTATAACCCACCGTGTCGTCAAAATAGAAGAAAAATCGACGGGCGGATACATCATAACCTTAGAGGGTGACAACAAAGCGTCCGAAGACAGTAAGCTTTTACAACAAGTCATAGACACGTCGCAAATGGACAGTGACGACATCTCAAAAAGTTCTAATTATATAATAGGTCGTGTAACGGGTCAAAGTTACCTGCTCGGCTTATTGGTATATTCCTTTAAGACGCCTGTCGGAATAGTTTGTTTCGTGCTTGTTCCCTGCCTTATCATGATAGCCCTGCAGATTATGCGAATCGTCAAAGTCGTGAATTCCGACAAGACAGAGAAAGCGGCTAAGGAAAAGCAAAATCAGGCAAACGAAATCGAAGAGTTGAAGCGTCAACTTGCAGCCCTTCAAACCGGCACGCCCGCACCCGAAAAATCGGACGGAAGTCCTTCTTCCGTAGACCCGTCGGACTCTGCCGATAAAACCGAAAACCAGACGGAAAACGGGCAATAATCAAATATTAAAGGGCGTAAAAAGCATAAAAAAGGCATAAATTTAGCCTTTAAATACATAAAAAAGCAACAGACTTAAAACTTAAAGGACTTGAAAAAGTCAACGGCTAAAGGTTTAAATGGCTGTAAAAAGCGCATAAAAACAAGTCTTTAAAGCCTTGAAAAAGGCTTTAAAAGTCCGAAATGCGAAGTCTTAAAGTCTTAACGCACAAAGGCGCAAAAGCCTTAAAGGGCTAAGGTAGCTTGCCTTAATAAATAAAAAAAGGTGCAAAAAAAGCCCGAAGGGCGCACCCCCCCAAAAAAAAACAAGTAAAAAAACATCGGAAAAACACCAATTCTGCCCGCAAATCGGGCAGGTGGAGATAAAAAAAGGAGGAATTTTATGTACACAGTAATAATACTGCTTATTTCGGTCGTTCTCGTTATAGGTATCTTCTGCGTAGTAGTGGTATGTCGCGATATCATAAAAGAAGGGCGTGAAAAAAAGCAACCCGAAGAGTCGGCGCAAACGCCCTCCGAGCCCGCCAAAACCGAGCCTGAGCCGCAGCCCGAACCTCAGCCCGAGCCGCAGCCCGAGGCGGACGACGTTACCGTAACGCTTGACGAACCTATGATCGAGCCTATGGAACCAATCGAGCCTTACGACGACAAAACGGTTGCGTTTTCGGCGGAAAAGGAAACGCTTGACGAAAAGTACCTTGCGCTCTCGTCCGAATTCAAAGGTTATTATGACGAAATCGTGCGACACGCTAACACGGTAGAAGGCGTAAAACGTTACAAAAACGCCAACTACGAAGAGTACAAAGTCGGTGCAAACCGTCTTGTGCGCTTAAAAATCAAACGTGGCGTAATAGTTTGCGAATTCACCATATCGAACCTTCAATTCAAAAACTACGTAAGCGACAACAAAGTTACGGTAAAGCAAGCGCCCGCTGCCATTAAAGTAACGGACAAAGCCGCTTTATCCGCCGCAAAAGACAGTATCGACATAGCCGTTCAAACCATTGAAGAAGAAAAGGCTTACAAAAAAGAGCAAGCCAAAATTCGCCGTGCCGAACGTCGCAAACAACAAAAAGAAGCCCTCGAAGGCTAATTCATTAAGCGTCAGCAAGGCTTCCTTGTGCAAAGGAAGCTGTCGGCTTCGCCGACTGAAGGATTGACCTACATAAAGGCTCCACCTGGTAGGGGGAGCTGTCGCGTAGCGACTGAGGAGGTTGGACGGTTTATATAACCGTAAAGTTTATATTAACTCCCCTCGGTATTGTCATGTTGAGCGGAGCCGTAAGGCGCAGTCGAAACATCCAGGCGTCAGCCGCATCTATATAATATTGTATATCCTTGTGAGCGAAAGCCTTCACCTGGTAGGGGTGCGTAGGCGTTAAGCGGATAACACAGTGTGTTGTCCGTAGCCGTAGCCCGAGGCTTAAATAGCCGAGGCGGACAGGTGGCAGTCGTAGACTGACTGAAGGATTGACCTGTCAGAAAGCCTTCACCTGGTAGGGGTGCGTAGGCGTTAAACAAACAGCACAGTGCGCTGTTTGTAGCCGAAGCCCGAGGCTTAAATAGCCGAGGCGGGAGGTGGCACGCGTCAGCGTGACGGATGAGGTTGGACGGATTATATAACCGCAAAGTTTATATAAACCCTTAACGCCGATATTCATCGGCTACACCTCATCAGTCAACAAGTTGACAGCTTCCCCTCAAGGTGAAGCCTTACAAAAGACGCTCAGGATGACCCTAGCGGAAGGATTGACCCGTCATGTTGAGCGAAGCGCAAGCGCAGTCGAAACATCTAGGCGTCAGCCGCATCTATATAATATTGTATATCCTTGTTAACGAAAGCCTTGCAAAAATGCGTAGACAAAAGCGGACGACAAAAATTACATAAGCACACACGGGCGTAGCCGACATAAATATGTCATTCTCCTCAAACTCCTTTGAATAAAAGAAGTTGTCGGCTACGCCGACAGAGAAATATTCACCAACTCGCCCGTCCCATCGGGACGGGGCACCATACTAACGCAACAACACCCACTCCCCCGCTCCGTCGGAGCGGGACACCCAACACAACAATCACACCGTCATTTTGAGCGACAAGGCTTGACCTACGAAAGCCTTCACCTACCGGGTGAAGGCAAAGACGCTCGGGATGACCCTGACGGAATCTCAACAACACCCGCAATGCGGAATACAATCTTCACGTTGTGCGACGGCATAACCTCTCTTGTCTAAAGTCGAGGTGGCAACGCAGTTGACGAAGGATTGTCCGAAGCACCAAACGGGGCACAACGCCACAACGATTAAAGTAAACCTATAGCAACAATTAATATCCTTAACGGAAAACTTCACCCCCCTGATTTGCTTACGCAAATCTCTTCCCCCCTTTGCACAAGGTGGGCGGAGCAAAAGCGTAACGAAAATCTTTGTCCCTTTTGCACAAGGTGGAAAAAATACAAAACTCTTTCCCCGTTTTGTAAAGCGGGCTTGGGGCAAAAGTCTTTTTCCGACTAAGGATAACGCATTGAAACAAGGTAGACAAATTCCCCCACTCTATCCCTTCCAAGGATAGCACCACGCAACGACAAAACAACTTAATAGTTCTTGAAAAGAACAAAACTTATTTGTTCCTTTGGAACAAATAGATTAAAGTTCCCTAACGGGACAAAACAACTTAATAGTTCCATACGGAACAAAAATCCGAAAAAACATCAAAAAAGAATTAAAAAAATTAAAAATCTCTTCTTCTCCCACCCGACTAAAGTCGGGCGGATATACACAGTATTTTCTCGGTCATGTTTTGCGACAGCAAAGCCTTCCTTGTGCAAAGGAAGGTGGCAACGCAGTTGACGGAAGGATTGACCTACATAAAGGCTCCACCTTACGAAAGCCTTCACCTGGTAGGGGAAGGTGGCACGCGTCAGCGTGACGGATGAGGTTGGACGGCTTATATAACCGCAAAGTTTATATAAACCCTTAACGCCGATATTCATCGGCTACACCTCATCCACCGCAAGCGGTCCCCTTCCCCTACCGGGTGAAGGCAAAAAAGCGACAAAGCCAAAAAAAACCCTACAATACTGTGGATAACTCGCCCGAGCAAAAATCGGGGGGGGGGGGATGTTTAGGAGGAAAAAATTATTATGAAAAAATCTGCAAAAAAGAGCATAATTGTATCGTCGATACTCGCGATAATTATGTGCGTAAGCCTTGCTGCGGGTGCGACTTTTGCCCTCTTCACGAGTCAAAGCAAAGTCAACATCACCGTATCGAGCGGTAAAGTTCAAGTCCTTGCCGAGATAACCGACTTTAGCGTTTATTCGCCGACTTCGATTTCCACAGACGAAGCCGAAGGCAACCCAATCGTTGACGCCAAAAACGCCGCAACGGAAGTGACGCAAGACGGCACCGTATACAGCGGTATCTTCTACAACAAAGGCACGGCGACCCTCGATACGGCTAAAGATGCGGGCGCAATCACCCTCAACAACATGACGCCGGGCGACAAAGTTACTTTCACGCTTACCCTTAAAAACGAAAGCAACGTAAAAGTTAAGTACAGAACGACCGTTGCCCATGGTGAAAACTCCGCTACCGATTTACTTAAAGCACTCGTTTTCAACATCGGCGGTATAACGGTAGAAAGCAGTACTATTTGGAAGTCACTCGACCCCGCAGACTCCGATGACGATAAAAACATCGCCGTTTACGAATGTTCGATTGAATTACCCACCTCGGTAAACAACGACTATCAAGACAAGTCTTGCGAAATCTACTTCCTTGTCGAAGCAATCCAGGGCAACGCCGAAACCGTTGACGCAACGGCAAAAATCGCAACCATGGCATCCGTCGCGGTAAGCTCTATCAACACGGAAACGCAAACAGAACAAACGGCTGAAGGCGAAAAAACTTACTTAGTAACCAAAACGAGCCTCGACATAACCTCTAAAGACTCCGTACCGGCAAGCGATACCCAAACCGTAGCCGTTGCCAAAGCGGTTATCCCCGAAGGCGCAAAACTTGAAGAAACCGCCACCCAATTGACTTTAAACATCTACGAAACCGAAACCCCTTCAAACTTTAAGGTTGAGGACGGCAAAAACGCCAAAGCCTTAGAAGTAGAAATGAAAGGTTTGTCTTCCGATAACACCCAACCCATTAAGGTAACCATGTTTGTCGGTAAGAACCTTGAAAATCTTACACTTACACATATCACTGCCGACGGTACAAAAACCAAAATGACATCCGTAACGGAGCTCGATAAAGTAGTAAAAGATAAATTTTACTACGACTCCACTACCGGTTTGGTAACGATGGCGACTGCAACCTTCTCCCCCTTCGTTTGCTCTTTCGACGCGAAACTCGTTTCGACCGCCGAAGAATTTATAGAAGCGTTAAAAGACTCGTCCCTCAAAACTATCAAACTTAACGCCGACATCGAAATTGATCCTAAGTACAACGTTAATAATCGTTTAAACGTTGAAACCGACGGTTTAACCATCGACCTCAATGGTCATACTTTGACCGCTCGAAATTGCGCATTGACAATTACCGGTGACAACGTAACGATTAAAAACGGTAAAATGGTTGCATCGAATAACGGCAGTTACACTATGATGATTAAAGGCAAAAACGTAACAGTCGACAAGATAACCATGACCGGCGGTGTTAACGTAAGCGGTTCAAACTCATCCGATACCGAGTACGACGCTATCGTTAACGTCAACAACTGCAATATCACCGCTACCGGATATTACACCGTATGCGCACAGGATAACTCTTCCGTTACCATCAAAAATTCTACCCTCACCAGAGGCAATGGTGCGTGCTTCTGGGTAGCAAAAAAAGGACATACAGAGAATGATGAACCTGATAAATGTGACTCTTACCTTGCGTATGAGCATGACACGGTTACAATTAATAACAGTGATGCACCTCTTTACGACTACAACACCGTAGGCGTTGCACCCATCGAATTACACGCCGACAACCAAAACGTAACTTGGGCGCACGACGTATACACCTTAAAGAAAGCTTTAGCCGACACATCCGTTGCCAAAATCATCCTCTCCGGTGATATTAATCTTGATGAGGTTTTAGATGTAAAGCATTCCGTTACGATCGACTTTTGCGGTAAAACCATTAAAGCAGAGGGTAATGAGATTAATGATATGCAATTTGCTATTGATATAGTTAACAACCCCACCTCTAATAATAAACTCACCTTCAAAGACTCTGTCGGTGGCGGCGTCTTTTATAGTACATACGGCGGTATCGCATTGTGGAGTAACAGAGCACAATTCGAGCTTAATGATGTAACGATAAAAAGTGATAACGGCTATGCAGTAGAAATTCGAAGTTATAGTTTGATTTTGGACGAAAACTATAACTATGTTGATGAGGGTGAAATCAGTGGTGCTTCTATAGTTATAAACAGCGGTAAAATCATCACTCCTGTTTCCAGCAAATACAGTGATGGCGCCATTCATGGCGGATCTAACACGATAACCGATGGAAACAGAAACAAAGTTGTTATCAACGGAGGTGAATTCGAAATTGGTGATGTGTATTGCGGTATTTATCTTAGTGAAGGTAGCGACTTGACAATTAATGATGGTAAATTCACAATTAGTAAAGATAATAAATTCCATAGGTTAATTCATATTGGAAATAAAAATGCAACAGCAGCCATCACCGGCGGTACCTTCAACGTTGATCCTTCCGCTTACCTCGCCGAAGGCTACAAAGTCGAAGAAGTAACCATCGACGACGCAATTTGGTACAAAGTAGTTGCAAAATCCGCAAACGAAGGCTAATACTTAAAACCGAAGGCTAATACTTAAAAGCAGTCAAAAGCCTTCACCTGGTAGGGGTGCGTAGGCGTTAAACAAACAGCACAGTGCGCTGTTTGTAGCCGAAGCCCGAGGCTTTAATAGCCGAGGCGGGAGGTGTCTCGTAGAGACGGATGAGGTTGGACGGTACATATAACCGAAAAGTTTGTATTAACTTTCCAACCTCATCCACCGCAAGCGGTCCCCCTTCCCCTACCAGGTGAAGGCAAAGTACGCTCAGGATGACCCTGGCGGAAAGCCTTCCCCACAGGTGAAGGCAAACAAAAAAAGCCTTCCCCTACCGGGTGAAGGCAAACGAAAAAAGCCTTCCCCACAGGTGAAGGCAGACAACAACACAACAACACAACACAAAAAAATCAACCAATTGTATCCTATTGTTTTAGACAACACCGCAAAAAGCGGACGCTCCCCCCCCTTCTCCCTCAAAGATAGGCAGAAAAAGCGTGAGCGAAAGGCTTGACCAATGCAAGCCTTCCCCCGGTAGGGCAATTCCCCTTGTGAGCGAAAGGCTCCACCTGGTAGGGGGAGCTGTCGCGTAGCGACTGAGGAGGTTGGACGGCTTATATAACCGAAAAGTTTATATTAACCCTTAACGCCGATATTCATCGGCTACACCTCATCAGTCAACAAGTTGACAGCTTCCCCTCAAGGTGAAGCCTTTCCCCCAAAAAAAACCGAAAAAACAACGCGGTGGGGTCAAAAAACAATTATGATAAATACTAAAAAGGAGGATTAAAGCAAAAAAATGGGAAGCAAAAAAATCAGAGCAATACTTATGGCAAGTTTAATGATAATGCTATGCGTATCCATGCTTGTCGGCGGAACCTTCGCATTGTGGACGGACAACGTCGAAGTAGTTAACCACTTACAAGCAGGCACGTTAAAAGTTGCTCTCACACGAACCAATTTAGAGCAGTTAAAAGTTGACGAAAGAGGCGTTTTAGTCGGTCCAAAGAAGAACAACAAAGAAGTTGACTTTACCAACGGAACGACCGAAAACATTTTCGGCATGGATAACCAAACCAAAGACGAATATGACAACGTCGCAGGCGAACTCATTGCGCCGGGTTCAAAATACACGGCAGACATGAAGATAAAATCCTTAGGCTCCATTGCGTTCACTTATGAAGTATACTTGCAACTTTTAAGCGGTGACGAAGAGTTAGCCAAACAAATTCAGGTAACCGTCACCACTTACACCACGTCCGAAAACCAACAGGGCGAAAAAGTTAAAACCCCCGTTGTCACCCAAATGATGTTGAACGATGAAGAACTCGGTCGCGACAAATCTAATTTAGGTTACAACCTTTTAAGCGGTAAGATTTTAATCGGTGAAAACGCTAAACTTGAAGACGAATTCCAAATTTCCGTAGAATTCATCAACTACAATCCTGCGGAACCGGGCAAAGACAACAACACCGCCCAAGGCAAAAAAGCCGTATTTGACTTATTCGTCACCGCCGTCCAGTACACCGACGTCACCACCGCATAATGCTATCGTCGCAAAGCCTTCCACCTGTCATGTTGAGCGAAGCCGTAAGGCGTAGTCGAAACATCTAGGCGCAGCCGCATCTATATATTATGTATCCTTGCGCGGCTCTGCCGCTAGATCCTTCGACAAGCTCAGGATGACCCTGACGGATAGCCTTCACCTACATAAAGGCTCCACCTACGCAAGCCTTCCCCTGGTAGGGGTGCGTAGGCGTTAAGCAAACAGCACAGTGTTCTGTTTGTAGCCGAAGTCCGAGGCTTTAATAGCCGAGGCGGACGCTGTCGCGTAGACTGACTGAAGGATTGTCCTACAAAAAAGCTCCAACTACGCAAGCCTTCACCTGGTAGGGGAAGGTGGCAGTCGTAGACTGACGGATGAGGTTGGACGGCTTATATAACCGCAAAGTTTGCATTAACTTTCCAACCTCATCCACCGCAAGCGGTCCCCCTTCCCCTACCAGGTGAAGGCAAAGGACGCTCAAGGTGAAGCCTTACACAACAACACCCGCACTACACGGGGGCACCACGCAACAACATACAACTAAATAGTTCCTTTGGAACAACAACTAAATAGTTCCTTTGGAACAGTACAACTTAGTAGTTCCCTATCGAACAAAACTAAATAGTTCTTTACGGAACAAAAAGGTTAAAGTTCCCTACGGAACAAAAAAACTAAAAAAATCCAAAAAAACATCAAAAAAAGAATTAAAAAAATTAAAAATCTCTTCTTCTCCCACCCCGACTAAAGTCAGGCGGATATACACAGTATTTTCTCGGTCATGTTGAGCGAAGCCGTAAGGCGCAGTCGAAACATCTAGGTGCGTCAGCACCGCATCTATATATTATGTATATCCTTGCGCGGCACTGCCGCTGGATCCTTCGACAAGCTCAGGATGACCCTGACGGATAGCCTTCCCCTACCGGGTGAAGGCAAAGGACGACAAAGCCAAAAAAAGCCTACAATACTGTGGATAACTCGCCCGAGCAAAAATCGGGGGGGGGGGGATGTTTAGGAGGAAAAAATTTATGAAAAAATCGGCAAAAAGAAACGTTATAGTTTCTTCATTGCTTGCCATCATATTATGCATAAGCATAATGGTCGGCGGAACCTATGCCTGGTTTACGGACACTGCCAGTGCAAACGTAAATAAAATAGAAGCAGGTACATTGAATGTAAGTCTTTACATGAAAGATAACAATGGCGACTTTGTTCCTGCCGAAGGTAAAACATTGCAATTCCTTGTTGACGGTAAGATTCCCTCAGATGAAACTCAAATTTTTTGGGAACCTAACTGCACCTATGATTTGCCTCAACTAAAAATTCAGAATGACGGTAATCTTGCTCTTAAATATAAAGTAGTTATTAATGGCATTAATGGTAACGCAAAACTTAATGAAGCCATAGTTTGGACTATCGGCGATGCAGCTCTCGGTGAAGATAAAATGCTGAAAGCCGGCGAATCTGCCATTTTTACCGTAAGCGGACACATGAAAAAAGAAGCCGGTAACGAATACCAAGGTCTTACTATTACAGGCATTTCCATTACCGTTTACGCAACTCAGGTTTCTTATGAACATGATACTACTGATAACACTTATGACGAAGATGCTACTTATGATATAAAGATCAATTCTGAAGCTCAAGGCAACCTTGTTGTTGCACAAGCAAGTGCACAATCCGAGATAACGGTTACTAAAGAAACCGAAATAACAGATGGTACTGTTTCAGTTACTTACCCTGTAGGTGTAGTCCTTGAACAAGCAACCAAAGTAGACGGCGAAGCAACTGACGAGCAAAAAGCTACTGTTGAACAAAAACTCGAATATAAAGGAAATACTACCACAACTCAAGGCGTAACGGTAAGCCAAGGTCAAGCTGTTGCAAATTACGAGCTTACTTTACCCGTTGCACAAACTAACACAAAACTCATACCTATTAAAATTCAATATCAAAAAGGTTTAAACGGTGTCGAAGTTTACCATAGTGGAAATAAGGTGTCAACCACGGTAAGCACTAACGCCGAATACTTTATTTATAATAGTGAAGATGGCACTCTTACCTTATATTTATTCCACGCAAGTAAGATAGACATCGTTTACAATAAAGCCGAAAAACTTCCTGAAAATACTCAAATCGTAAAATCGCTCGACGAGTTGGAAGCAGCAGTAGGTGCATTGCATGACGGTGATTATATAGCTCTCGGTGCAAACATTGCTACAAACAAAAACAGCGGACAGATTACTTTTACTCGTGCTGAAAATACTAGCGGTAAAATTACAGCTACGCTCGACCTTAACGACTATGTTTTTGCAGGACAAATCGGCGACGTCTCCTTTGATAACGATGATATTACCGTCAATGTAATCGGCACTGAAAAAGCAATTGCCGACTTCTATAAACACCAAGAAGGTCATTTAGTAAATACTTTTGCCGTATTAAATTACAGCGGTAAGACAATCCTTAAAAAAGGTTTATTTGAAAGCAATAATATAACTATCGGATCATATGGTGGCGAAATCGTTATCGATGGCGGTTACATACACAATTCAACAGCAGGCCTATGCGTATACGCTGTAAATAACGGCCTTGTAACCGTCAACGGCGGGAACTTCTCGTTTGACGGCGAAGGTGGTGCATTGTTCTTAATTGAGTCTACAAGCACCGATCCTACGATTGTTATCAATGGTGGCACGTTCGACGCATCAAAAGGTAACGCTTTCGTTTTCCAAAAGACAAGTACGAGTTGCGATAAATGTAGCATAACAATTAATGGTGGCGACTTTACATTCAAGAGTATTGACGATATCGTCGGTTGGGTTGAAGGCACTAGTGAAGAATGGGCAAAGAAACACTTAATCATCAAAGGTGGTAATTTCAATTTCGACGTTAGCGAATACGTAGACCTTGAAAATTATGAAGTTGTTAGAATGAATGGCAAATATACCGTTATTGAAAAATAACAGTATATAGTCATCGTACATTAACACAGTACATTAACTTATAGTACAGCACAACTCCCCCACTGCCACTCGGAACAAGTGGCAGTGGGAACAAAAAATTTTCTTAAAGACAAACAAAAAACAAAATTTTTTGTTTAAGCGAAACATAGCAACAAAAAACGAAATTTTTGTTTAGCGAAAAGTTTTCGCAAAAAATTTGTTTGTTACGGCACTTTAAGAATTTTCCCCAAGAGGGGTACCCCTCTTGTTTGCGGACTGCGTCCGCAAACAAGAGGAAACAAATTGAAAAAATAACTTATTATTAGTCATTTTTTATTGCAATTAAACTTTTCTTCCCCCCTACTTTACCCAAGGGGAAAGATGCGGAACGGCGATTATATAGCCAACCTCATCCGTCATTTTCTTACGTAAATGCCACCTTCCCCTACCAGGTGAAGGCTAAAAGGGAAACGGGAAACTACACAACAACCAAACCCTATAACAATTTAAACAATGTCGACTATTGTAATAAAGTCGAGAAAAACAAAAAATAATTTAAGTCGAAAAACTTCTCTTTACACACCCCGACTAATTTCGAGCTGATATTCATACTGTGGATAACTCGACCGCCGAAAATTCGGGTGGAAAGAGATGTTTAGGAGAAAAATTTCATGAACAAAACAGCTAAAAGAAGCATAATTGTATCGGCAGTGCTTGCCATAATTATGTGCATAAGCCTTGCAGCGGGCGCAACATTTGCTTTATTTACCAGTGACAGTAAGGTAAACATTACCGTTTCTTCCGGTAAAGTAAACGTAGTTGCAACCGTTGACAATCTTATAACTTATTCCGGTCAAGATTTAACCGGCGTTGTAAAAGATGACGCCGAAAAAATTAAACCGGTTACCAAGTACGAATATGAAAACGGCAACTTTATCAACGGCGGTTCGGCGGAGTTCAGTGCGAAAGACGATAACACACTGTCAATTCAAAAAATGACCCCGGGCGACAAGGTTACTTTTGACATCAAAGTTCAAAACAACAGCAACGTTGCTATTCAGTACCGCACTATTATTATGTGTGAAGAAGACAACGGCTTATTCAGCGGTCTTACTATAACCCTTACAGACGGTGACACCACCGCAGCCGACGGAGCGGTTACCGAAGAAGCCGAAGCAAAAGTCTACGATGGTAGAACGGCTATTTCAAAATGGGCTTCGCTTGATGCCGAGGCAAAGTTCAACCCCGATACCGTTCACGTAGCCATCGACCTTCCTTCCGACAGAGGCAACGAATATCAAGAAAAATCTTGCAAACTTTCTTACAAAGCAGAAGCAGTTCAAGGCAATGCGGCAGTTACCGCCCCGGACGAAAACACCCTTGAAATCTACACCGCAAGCGATCTTAAATGGTTCCGTGACAAAATCAACAACGGAACTATAAAAACCGCTAACAAGACATTCTTACTTACGGAAGATATCGACCTCGCCGGTGAAAATTGGATGCCCATCGGCACTAATTCGATTATGTTTCAAGGCACTTTCGATGGGAATGGAAAAACCATAAGTAATCTTAAATCAACTAAATATTGTAAAATTAACAATGAAGGTGCAGCTTACGGCACAGGTCTTTTCGGATACGTTAAGAACGGAACGGTAAAAAATCTCGTAATAGAAAACGCTGATGTCGGCGGAGAATATACAGACGACGGTCGTTGCATTTACAGTGAGGTAGGTATCGTAGCCGGGTGTAGTTACGGTACATCTACATTTGATAAGATCACGGTTATAAACTCTACCGTTAAGGCACAGACGAAGGTCAGTGCAATCGTAGGCAATACTCCGCAGAATTCAACTTCAAAAGTAACTAACTGTAAACTCCAAGGAGTAACGGTAAAGGGTAATTATTCCTATGCGCTTGTAGCAGGGCTTATTCACCAGTCTTCGACTATCGATATGACCGGTACGACCGTAGATACAACTTCAAAAACCGAATTCTGGACTTCCGAGAATTGTGATTTTAAGGGTGATGGTACCTATACTTTACACGAAGAAGGTCAATTGGTATGGGAATTATACCATAGTGACTCAACATCTAATAATTGGTACTATATAATCAAATGTAATAACGCATGGGCTGTAAAGAGAGGAACAGGCAAGAAGCCAAACGAAACCAATAGCTTATGGGAGTGTATTATTTACACCGGCGCAAGCTCGACTGATAAAGTTGAATATCTTGCGCAATAAGGCGAAAGGAATTCTGCAGTCGCAACCGCACAAACTCGACAGTTATAGTTGAATATCTTGCGAGTAAGGCGAAGGAATTCTGCCGTTGCATCCGCGGAAACTCGACAGTTATAGTTAAATATCCTGCGGAATAAGCGAACGGAATTCTTAATTAGTATGCAATCATAAACACAAAATAGCAAAAATTTTTGCTAACGCAAAACGTCGGAAACGCTAAAAGCAAGTGTAAAAAAATCAGGCTATTTGGGTGTTTGATATAAACACCCAAATAGCCGACAACACTAAAATTTTCTGCTTGTGTAAAAGCAGATAAACGCTAAAAGCGAAAACGCTAAAGTAATAGCGTATATAAGCTAACAAGCAAATTTTTGCCAACGCAACAACGGCAAAAAATCTAAAATATATTTTTGCTAACGCAACAACGGCGGTTCGATTGCTCGAACCGCCGTTGTTTTTTAATTGTAAAAGGCTTTAATTCTGTAAGGCTTCCTTACGATAGCCTTCACCTGGTAGGGGAAGGTGGCAGTCGAAGACTGACGGATGAGGTTGGACGGTTTATGTAACTGTAATGTTTATAAATACCTTGGTAACAAAAAAAAACATTCTATAAGTCGATTATTGCTGTTTTTTTATAAGGTTGAGCGATTATATTAACTTTCCAACCTCCTCCGTCGCTACGCGACAGCTCCCCCTACCAGGTGAAGCCTTGCTGACGCGCAATATAAGTCTTGCAAAAATGTAAAGCCTACGCACCCCTACCGGGTGAAGGCTAATAAGGAATGACATATTATATAATATGCGTCTACGAATATCATCGTTAAAGTATCTATATAAACTTTTGAGTTAAATAAACCATCCAACCTCCTCAGTCGCTACGCGACGCGTCCGCCTCGGTCTTACGACCTTCGGGCTTCGGCTACGGACAACACACTGTGTTATCCGCTTAACGCCTACGCACCCCCTACCAGGTGAAGCCTTGCTGACGCGCAATATAAGCCTTGCAAAGATGTAAAGCCTCCGCCCCTTTACACAAGGGAGGCTTGCAAGGAACACCTACGCACCCCTACTAGGTGAAGGCTAATAAGGAATGACATATTATATAATATGCGTGGCTTTGCCGCTAGATCCTTCGACAAGCTCAGGATGACCTGCGGAAAGTCTTCACCCACCCTATTACGTCATGTTGAGCGGAGCCGTAAGGCGTAGTCGAAACATCTAGG
>CAVJMJ010000012.1:0-77889 GCA_963650915.1 Parasutterella excrementihominis
CCGTCATGTTGAGCGGAGCCGTAAGGCGTAGTCGAAACATCTAGGTGCGTCAGCATCGCATCTATATAATTTGTATATCCTTGCGCGGCAACGCCGCTAGATCCTTCGTCACCTCAGGATGACCCTGACGGAAAGGTTTCCGAAAACTGCACAGTGAAAACGCCGAAAACTGCACACTAAAAACGCCGAAAACTGCACACTAAAAACGCCGAAAACTGCTCAATCGCGTTGACAGGCGTATTTTTTTTTGTTATAATAAAGTCGAAATCAGGCTCTTTTAAGCGGAAAAATCGCTTAAAAAAGCATTCCTAAGCACTAAAAAAACATAAAAAAACGCCGAGTTAACGACAAAAAAAACGTCGTCAAAAGTAAAGCGACGGCAAAAAAACATCGACGCCGAACAACTTACAAAACAAAACGACAAATAATGCGTTAACGACAAAACAAGCAACGACAAAACAAGCGGTGGCAACACGGCAAGCGGGAGAGCACGAAAAAATGGCAGTTATAACGAACAAAGAAAATTACAAAAAAAGGATCATCGACAAAGTTATAGACGATTATCTTCAAGTAAGCGGTGCTATTTGCATAGAAGGTCCGAAATGGTGCGGAAAGACTTGGACTTCCGCATACCATTCTAAAAGCGAATTTTTGGTAGGCGATCCTACGGGCAATTTTTCAAACAGACAACTTGCCGAATTAGATCCTTCGCTCGTACTTCAAGGCGAAGCGCCGAGGATGATAGACGAATGGCAAGAAGTCCCCTCTTTATGGGACGCCGTGCGTGCGGAAGTCGACAAACGCCACAAAAAGGGTCAAATAATACTTACAGGCTCCTCAACGCCGAAAACGAAGGGCATAATACATAGTGGTTCGGGGCGAATAACCAAACTCCGCATGAACACCATGACCTTATACGAATCGGGCGATTCAAGCGGAAAGGTAAGCCTTTTTGACCTTTGCAACGGCGAAATCTGCAATAATCTGACGGGTGAAGTCAACCTTGAAGATTTAGCCTACTATATCGTCCGCGGGGGGTGGCCGGAAAATATTACGGTGCCAAAAGACAAAGCGCATTTAATGCCGAGGTCTTACATGCAAAACGTTATCGACGAGGACTTAAACAAACTCGACGACGGCATTGAATACAATCGGCGTAAAGTGGAACTTCTGTTAAGATCTCTTGCCCGCAACGAATCTACCACCTCGTCCGACTTATCTTTGTTAAGGGACATCACCGAAAAAGACGGCGAAACGGTAAGTCGCAATACCGTTCCAAAATATATAGAATCGTTAAGCCGACTGTTTTTATTTAGCAATCAAAAGCCCTTTTCGCCCAATTTGCGTTCGTCGCTCAGGGTAAAACAGGCTGAAAAGCACCATTTTTCGGATCCCGCAATGGCGTGCGCACTGTTAAACGTTACGCCCGAAAAATTGTTGAACGATTTAAACACTTTCGGCTTTTTGTTTGAAGGTTTGGTCGAAAGGGATCTTTCCGTTTACACGCAGTCGTTTGGGGCTAAACTGTACCATTACCAAGACTACGACGGCAACGAAATGGACGCCGTAATAGAACTCGAAAACGGCGACTGGTGCGCTTTTGAAGTAAAACTCGGCGCAAATAAAATTGACGAAGGTGCGGAAAATCTTATCAGAATTTGCAAAAATATAGAAAAAAACGGCGGAAAACCGCCTAAAATCAAATGCGTGATTTGCGGACTTTCAAACGCCGCCTACCAAAGAGCCGACGGCGTCTTCGTCGTCCCCCTAACCGCCCTAAAAGATTGATTTTTTTAGTATAAAGGTCAATTTTAGGCTCCCTTGTGCAAAGAGAGCTGTCGGCTTCGCCGACTAAAGGAGGTTGGACGGTCTATATAACCGCAATGTTTATATTAACTTTCCAACCTTATTCCGTCATGTTGAGCGGAGCCGTAAGGCGTAGTCGAAACATCTAGGCGTTAGCCGCATTTATATAATCTTTTCAATTCCATAAGCCGTCCAACCTCATCCACCACAAGTGGTCCCCCTCCCGCCTCGGTCTTACGACCTTCGGGCTACGGCTACGGACAACACACTGTGTTATCCGCTTAACGCCTATGCACCCCTACCGGGTGAAGGCGAATAAGGATTTAGCATATTATATAAAATATGCGCGGCAACGCCGCTGGATCCCTCGACAAGCTCAGGATGACCTGACGGAAAGGTTTAATAACGAACGAAAATATAATTAAAGCCGAGGGCGAAATCGCCCTCGGCTTTGTGTTTGGGTAAACCTAAATTTTGTGTTTAGTTTAACCTAAATTTTGCGTTTGGGTTAAACTAAATATTGTGTTTAAGTTAGCCTAAATTTGGAAGCGGTTAGTTTTGCTAAATATAGTTAAAACTATTATTCGTAAATTACCGTTATCGATTTGATGTAAATCGCTTTAGAACTCGTTTGAGTAAATTCAAACTCAACACAGCCGTCAAGTGGTGTATCTAATTCAAATGTGTAATCAGTTGCGTCTTTTTTGAGGGATGTGGCAGTATTCCCCACTTTTTCGCCTCTTACAGTTACGGTAAAACTTGCATTAATACTACTTGCACCGCTTGTATTTATAATGATTTTTTTAACCTTTGTAAAGGCAGCAGATGTTAAAGTTAACGATTTATACGGGTTTTTGCTAGAGCCAAACTGTTGTCCTTTGGCCTCGTCATAACCCCAATAGTTGCCGTCGCCTGCGAGCGTCCACTCAACATCACCCAAAGCAACCGTAGTGTTATTTGCGGAAAACACCTTTACTGTAAAAGTATATTTATATTCTTTTTCTTTTGTGGTTTCACCGGAAGGCATCGCACTTTCGCAAACGTCGCATTTGCCGTCGTTGTCGGTGTCGGTGTGACCGAGTGCAGGAATGGTTTCTTGTTTAACTATAACTTCTTCACAAACCGAGCAGTGTTTGCCTTCGGTAAGCCCTGTTTCGGTGCAAGTAGCAGCGACTGCTTTGTCGGTAACTTCGGTATGAGCAAGTTTTTTGATATCTTCATACTTTTTGCCTGCACATTTAGAGCAGGTGTAAACCTTAACGCCTGCTACTGCGCAAGTAGCGGAGGTTGTTGTTACGCCTTCGTCAAAGCTATGTCCTTCACAAACAGGCACAAAGTCACAGTGGAAACTTCCGGTGTTTTTTATAAACGATATCTTACTCAAACTAAACGTATCGTATGTACTATAAGTACCTAAATAATACTCGGTACCGCTTACGGATATAGTCATTACTTTGTTGTCGGCATTCCATACCCAAGTGTTGGTTGAGTCAACGGTGCCCGTTAAATTGACTACATATGCATTACCACTCTTGACGTAACCGAGGTACTTGTCGCCGATTTTTATAGTGTAACCGCCGTCGACCTTCGCTAACGTAACGATTGCCGCTTTATCAACATCCTTTGTTGTAGCAAGATAATTACCGGATTTTTCTGCCAAAGCGTAATATCTTACGCTATCAAGTGTGGTGTGAACCAAACTGTAAATGTATTGACCTGCTTTGGGTAGCCCGCAAGTTGCGCACAAATAATCGCTTTCGCTTTCGTAAACGTGATCCGTTTTGGCGGTTACGGTTTGGTCTTCGGTGATTTCTTTAGTGCAAGCCTCGTCACTGAAAAGTTTTTTACAACTACTGCAAGTCCAGTACTCGATATTGCCTTCCGTTAAGCAAGTTGCGTCTACTTTCTCGGTCTTTGTCGTTTCGGTATGCTTACAAACGTTTGAAGGAACGGTATATTTGAAAGTTACCGTATCCGTTACTTTTCCGCAAGTAATGGTTGCGGTTACGTTAACGGTGACTTCGTTTTCGCCCATCGTAACGGTTGCGTTTTGCCCGTCGATTGCGATTGCCGTATTATCGGAAGCCCACGCTAAACTTACGCCATCAACCGCCGTGGTAGGAAGAGTGAAATTTTCGTTAGCAATTAAACCTTCCACAGCCTTAGCAGCAAGTTCTTCCTTTACCATGGCAACTTTATCTGCATCGGTAAGCCCTAAGCCTATGTATTCTACTGAATTAACTGTGACAAAACCGTTGTCGGTGCAAGAAGTGTATTCAAAGACTAACTTATAACTGCACCCTGCCGTCGCGTTCGAAATATTGAAAGTCAATACGTAATTCGTTCCGCTTGATGTTTCGCTTGAGGTTACGATACCGACTTCTACGTCGTTTTTAGTGATTTTTAAAACTATAGGTTTGAGTGTTCCTTTATTATTATTATTATTCACATAGTTAACGACAATTTTGGTAACAACCTTATCTGTAAACGAGGTTTCAATCGATGCAGTGTCTGCTTTAATTGATTTAGAACCGAGTTTTATGTATGTCCAACCATTATTATTATTGTTAAAATTTGCAATATTAAATACTTGGTCGTTTTCAGTTTTAGCAGTCCATTGGCTGGTATAACCATTGCATCCCACTTGCTCTTTTGCAGGGAAGGTTAACATAACGATACTTTCTGGAGCGACTGCGCCGATTTCTTGCGTTTCGACGACGATAACCATGTTGCCCTTAACGGTTAAGGAGTAAGTAGTAACAGCGTCGTCGGAAGCGGTTAAGTCTTCATCGTTCGCTTTAACGGAAATGACTTCATAGCCGTCTTGGGGCGTTACGGTGAAAGTAACCATTGTGCCGTTTTCGGCGGTTTTTTCGGCTAAAGTTACGGTTGCGTATTCGCTTGAACCTTCACCGACGGTAATAGTTGACGTACCGACGGTTTGTTTTTCAAAAGTGGGATAATCTTTTTCTTTTTGACCTAATTCTAATGTTCCGTTATAGTTTTGCAAATAACCGGCAATAACTACGGCATCGTTAGGATAAACGCTTGATACGTCAGCCGTAAAGCTACAAGTATATACTAATAAGTAATCTGCGTCGGTCAATGCATCAACAAGGTGAATACCTTTAAGATAATCGCCGTATTCGTCTATGCTCTTTACAATACCGGAAACATAAACTTTTTCGGTCATTTGACCCTTTTCTAACGGTTTTAAAACTTCCAACGCTTGGGCGACGGTGTAAGGATTGCTTAACGAACCTAATTTTTTATCACCGCAAGTTTTGCAAACGCCGGTTTCACCGTAGTTATGACCCGTTGCTTCGATAGTCTTTGTTTCACGGCTTAATTCGGTGTCGCAAACGGAGCAGTAAACGACTTCATCATAACTACCGGCGGTCGTGCAAGTTGCTTCCACTTTGTTTTCGACGACTGCTGCGCTATGAGTGTGGGCGGCTTTTGCGATAGACCTTGTTTCGGTATGTTCGGCATTGTTTGCACAAACACGGGTCTCAACGCCTTGCTCGGTGCAAGTAGCGGGGGTGGTAACAGTCCACTCGCCGTAACTATGACCGAGGGCGGGAATGCTTTCCGTTTTCGTGTCTTGACAATTTGAACAGGTGTAAGTTTTTACGCCTGTGGTTTCACAAGTTGCAGGAGTTGTAATTTTGCCGTCGTCCCAACTATGTCCTTTTGCGGGAACTTCTTCTCGTTCTACTAAAACCGTGTTGCAAACCGAGCAGTGTTTACCTTCGGTAAGACCTTTTTCGGTACAAGTAGCAGCGACAGCTTCGTCAATAACTTCGGTATGTCCTTTTGCGGAAAGTTCCGTAACGTCGGCTTTCTCTTCACAACGTGTGCAGTGGTGAGATTTACTGCCTACCGTCGTACAGGTAGGTTCAACGTCTGTCTTCCAATCGGTCGAATAGTCATGACCGAGTGCGTCGATTTTAGTGTAAGTAGTAAAGTCGCAACGGCTACAGGTATCGTAAGCCTTATGACCGTCTTCGGTGCAAGTTGCGTCCTTCTTATCGTGGTGAATAAGGTCGTGACCGAGTTTATCCGCAGTCTTAACGTTTTCCTTGGTTTGTTCCGTAAATGCGGAATTTGTAAATGTAGCGACGTACTTGGTAAGTTCGTCTTTCTCGCAAGCTTTGCTTTGCGTTACGGTAGCGGTAGCGTTTACCGTTTCGGTTTCTGTATGATTCTTGTCGTTTTTACATACTCTTAATGCCGTGCAAGTCTTGTTGTCCTCTGCCCAAGTGTAAGTAGGTTCGCTCCAAAGGTGACCTGTTGCGGAGACGGTCTTAGGCGTACTGCTTAATTGGACGTTACAAACGGAGCAGTAAACGACTTCGTCATAACTGCCTGCGGTTTCACAAGTTGCTTCCACTTTGTTTTCGACGACTGCTTTAGCGGGGGTGTGACCGAGTGCGGAAGCAGGTCTTGTTTCGGTGTGGTCGGCGTTGTATATGCAAACACGGGTT
Source organism: Parasutterella excrementihominis (assembly GCA_963650915.1). Lineage (GTDB taxonomy): Bacteria > Bacillota > Clostridia > Christensenellales > Borkfalkiaceae > UBA4636. The sequence continues at coordinate 6,294 of CAVJMJ010000012.1, forward strand.
TCTTCGCCTTGCTCGGTGCAAGTAGGCTTGGTGGTAACCTTCCACTCGCCGTAACTATGGCCGAAAACGGCAACGAAAGTAGTGTCTTTAACAATATATTTATTAGTGAAGTCGTAAAGTTCGGTTTTGCCCGATTCCTTCCAACCTTCAAAGTTTTTACCGCTTGCGTCGGTGGGGTCGCTTTCGGGCAAAATGACTTCGTTGCCGATTGCAACTATTTGCTCCTCAATAAACGCCGTTCCGTCTTCCAATAAGAAATTAACGAAGAATTTGTCGGGCAATCTTTCGTATTTGGCGTGGAAATCTGCCGATTTTGTCGCCTTGTCCGCGCCGTCGGCTTCAAAATCGTAAAGTTCACCGTTCAAAGTCCAGCCGGCAAATTCGTAGCCGAATTTTTCGGGCATTTCGGGTACGACGATTTCTTCGCCTTCGTAACGATACTGCGCTCTCGTTACCAATTCGCCGTCTTCACCATAAAACCTGATACGGTATGCAACGGGAATGTCACACGCAGTAAATGCAAACGATAATAACATCGTTAATATCGCCGTGACGATTGCAAAAATCATCGGGGTAGCAAAACGTTTCGTTTTAGCCATGTTTTTTGTGTCCTCCTACAAAATAAAAATATTACGTATTACGAATTTGTTTTTTGAATTTTCGTAATCGAAACCGAAATTAATAATTTTGAATGGGTGTTTTGCCTTCACCTCGAATGAGGTGCGAGGGCGTTAAGCGGATAACACAGTGTGTTGTCCGTAGCCGTAGCCGTAGCCCGAAGGTCGTAAGACCGAGGCGGAAGGGGGACCGCTTTGCGGTGGATGAGGTTGGAGAGTTAATATAAACATTGCAGTTATATAAGCCGTCCAACCTCCTCAGTCGCTACGCGCCAGCTCCCCCTACCAGGTGAAGCCTTTCATAAGGTGAAGCCTTTCATAAGGTGAAGGCTTTCTGCGGGGTGAAGGCTATCCGCAGGGTCATCCTGAGCCTGTCGAAGGATCTATCGGCAGTGCCGCGCAAGGATACGCATATTATATAAATGCGGCTGACGCCCGGATGTTTCGACTACGCCTTACGGCTCCTCTCAACATGACGGAAAGGTTCCTTATCCGCCCTCAAAAGTAAAGCCTATTGTAATGAAGGCTTTTCGTAAATCACTCGTTTCCTTATCCGACTTCCTCTAAATACGGCATTTGGCAGTTAAGGTATTTTGCGTTTGCGGGCAAACGCAAAGGGGATATCCCCTTTTGTCGGTAGCGGTTTTTGTAAATTTTTATCTTTCGTGCGTGTTAAAAAACGATTAAAAGTGGGGCTATAAGCCCGTTATCGGCATTTTTTTAAAAATAAAAGCGCGTCAAAAAGGCGCGCAAATTCAGTATAATTTTTTGATTCCTATAGCGACTACGCCGTAAACGGCTTCGTCATCTTTCGTATAGTAGGTATACATATCCTCCGGACGGCATACGTCCTCCTCAAAATAGCCGAGGGCAGTCTTATCGCATGCGTCGTAAAGTGCTTTAAAAGTATCGAAACGCTTTATAGAAGTTACTACGGCTTCGATAACGTTTTCGGTGCCGATTTGGGTAAAAAGGATAGTATCACCCTCTCTTAAAAGACTGCGTTTACGGTCATATAGGCGGACTTCTATCGTTTTAGTTCCGTTTTCGACCGCCTTAAAGGGTTCGCTTTGTAACTTCATATAATGCGTCACTTGTCCGTCTCCTTTGCCATTTAAACGAGGAAATTATCTAAGACCCCTAAACCTGCGTCCGCCACGTTTTTTTTAAACGCACCGACTTCTGCTTCGAAAAAGGGGCAAAACCCGCACCGAATAGGCGAGTTTTTTGCTACATTTGTTACTATTATGTATTGTATCATTTTTTAGCCCTAAAAACAACAAAAAATATACCCTTTCATACAATATTTTACATTTATTTTTGAACTGTTTTTTAAGGGCTTCGTTCGTCGTCGCCAATGCTTTAAACAATGTAAAAATTCGCTCTTTTTCGTTAAAAGCATCCGTGTCTTTTTTTGTTTGTGTTTTCGTAAAATAAACGGCAACGCAATTTTGTTTTTGCAAGGCAAACGAAAAACGACTTTTCCGTTTGCTATACGGCAAATAACCGCAAAATAGCGATATTTTGGCGTAATATCTAAGGTTAAGCGTTTACGTTTGCTTAAAATCATAAAAATTTACGATTAAAATATATGGGCAAGAATATGCGAAAAGAATGTGCGGACAAGAAAAAACGCCCTGACGGACGTTTTGTTTCTCCACGGAGTGACAAGAAAAAACGCCCTAACGGACGTTTTGTTTCTCCACGGAGTGACAAGAAAAAAACGCCCTGACGGACGTTTTGTTCTGGTCGGAGTGACAAGAATCGAACTTGCGGCCTCTTGAACCCCATTCAAGCGCGCTACCAAACTGCGCCACACCCCGATTGCGGACGAAGAAACTTCGTCCCCTTAAATTGCCTATATATTATAGCAAGTTTTATTGCTTTTGCATAACGTTTTTTAGGATTTTTTTAAAAAAACTTAAAAAATATTTGCTCTAAATAGAAAAACAATTATTTTTTGCTCGTTCCTTCGACTTCGACCTTGATTTTGCAAGGAATCCCCGAAATAAGTTTGATATCGATGTCGTAAACGCCCGTTTTTTTGATAGGTTCGGATAAAACTATCTTCTTTTTGTCGACTTCGTAACCGAGTTTTTCTAAAGCAACGGCGATTTCGGCACTCGTTATCGCACCGAAAATTTTACCGTTCGCACCCGCAAAAGCCGTGCATTTGACGGTCTTTCCGTGAATCTCTTTGGATAATGCGATAAGTCGTTTTTCTTCTTCCTTTTTATGGAAGGCTTCCGCTTCCTTTTTTATGTTAAGGCTGTTGACTTCTACCGACGTAGCAACCTTCGCCAAATTCTTTTTGAAAAGCATGTTCCTCGCGAAACCGTCGCTGACTTCGCAAATATCGCCCTTTTTGCCCGTGCCTTTTACGTCTTCGAGTAAAATTACTTTCATGATTTGCCTCCTTTTTTTGTTGTTATGTATCCTTTTATATTATTTAGTAATTGTGATTAGTTAAGTAGTTTGAGTTGTCGTTTTGTTGTTTTGTCGTTTTGTTGTTTTGTTGTTTTATTACCCTCTTGATAAGGTTTAACCGACGATAGTCTGCGGTAAAAGTTTATGTATAAACGGTTAATATAAACTTTTCAATTCTATAAGCCGTCCAACCTCATCCACCACAAGCGGTTCCCCTCCCGCCTCGGTCTTACGACCTTCGGGCTACGGCTACGGACAACACACTGTGTTATCCGCTTAACGCCTACGCACCCCTACCGGGTGAAGGCTAATAAGGATTGACGTATTATATAGAACAATCACCCCGTCGATTTCATCGACACCCCTCTTTGCACAAAAGGGGCTAATAAGGTCGTACAAATTATATAATTAACGCCGACTGCGTCGGCTACACCTCATCCGTCGCTACGCGCCACCTTCCTCCTCCGAGGGGAAGGCTTGCAAGGATTAACGTATTATATAAATGCGCCTGCGGCTGGATCCTTCGACTTACGCTCAGGATGACCTGCGGAAAAATAAGTCACTTTTCTTTCGCCTTGCCCAAGCGGAAGCGTGGGCAAAGTCGAAACACCTAAGTGCAAAGTGCCGTATATTTGATAAAAGTGGGGCTATAAGCCCGTTATCGGCATAATTTATTTTGCCTCACTTTTCTTTTGCCTTGCCCAAGCGAAAGCGTGGGCAAAGTCGAAACACCTAAGTGCAAAGTGCCGTATATTTGATAAAAGTGGGGCTATAAGCCCGTTATCGGCATAATTTATTTTGCCTCACTTTTCTTTTGCCTTGCCCAAGCGAAAGCGTGGGCAAAGTCGAAACACCTAAGTGCAAAGTGCCGTATATTTGATAAAAGTGGGGCTATAAGCCCGTTATCGGCTTATTTTATCTTGTCTAACAGGTCGGAAATCCTATCCAAATCGTCACGAGTGTAATAGTCTATATAGATTCTTCCTTTTCTGTCGTTGCCGATAGCCGAAACCTTAGTGCCGAAACTTCTTTGCATTCTTACGATAAGGTCTTTTAATTCGACGCTCATATTTGCTTCCATCTCGGCTTTCTTTCTTCTCTTTTCGTCTTCGGGCGGGTTGTAATAATTTTTAACGGCTTGTTCGACTTCTCTTACCGACATGCGCTCGGAAACGGCGCGTTTTGCAATGTTCAACTGCTCGTTTTTAGGAAGGGTTATAAGCGCCCTTGCATGCCCTTGCGACAATTGGTTGGTCGAAACTAAATCTATAACGCCTTGGTCGAGAGACAAAAGCCTTAAAGTGTTCGCTATGGCCGAACGGCTTTTACCTATTCTTTCGGCAAGTTCTTCCTGCGTAATGTCGTATTCTTCCATCAAAAGTTTCATTGCGTTTGCCGCTTCGATGGGGTTTAAATCTTCACGCTGTAAGTTTTCGATAAGAGAGATCTCTTTTACCTGTCTTTCGTTGTACTCTTTGATTATGGAAGGAACGGTTTTCATGCCCGCGATTTTGCTTGCGCGCCAACGTCTTTCACCGGCAATTATCATGTATTTATTGCCTTTTTTGTTTACGACGATGGGCATGATGACGCCGTGCACGGCTATGGAATCGGCTAACTCTTGCAAACTCGTCGGGTCAAAAATCTTCCTCGGCTGATTGGGATTCGCCTCTATAAGGTCGATGTTTATTTCAACGACGCTGTTTTTGATTTCTTCGCCTTCCGTTCCGAGATTATCGTAGGAAAATTTGCTGTAATCTTCCTGCGTGTCCTGTAAAAGAGCGGCTAAACCTTTGCCTAAACCTTTTGCCATTTTTTATTCCTCCTTCTATCCGTTTATCGTTTGGTGTTTATCTGTTTTTCGTTGTTTTACTTTGGTAATGCGCTATAAAAAGCCTTATGCTTGTAAGTTTTTCAAGCCTTATGAAGTAAATTTGCTCTAAAAGGCTTTTTTTCTATCTGCGTTTTTTATCGTGGCTTTTATCGTGTTTTTTATCGGCACTTTTTAAGAAACCGCTTTGTTCAACTTTTAGTCGTTATATGTATTTTTGGAAGCGACTTTTTGTTGTGACATGTAACTTTTTGGCACGACTTTTGTCGCTATATGCGTTTTTTGACATTATGCGCAATTTTTAAATTTACTTCTATTTATTGTCGTATTTGCTAAGATATTCGTCAACGAAGGCTACGTAAGCAACGGCACCGCGACAACGCTTATCGTGCAACATTACGGGCTTGCCGTAACTCGGGGCTTCGGAAACCCTGATGTTCCTCGGTATAAAGGTTTCAAAAACCTTGTCACCGAAATATTTTTTGATTTCGTCGGCTATCTGGCGCGAAATGAGAGCCCTTCCGTCGTACATGGTGATAAGTACGCCTTCTATCGTCAGCTTGGGGTTGAGCGATTTTATTACCAGTTTTATGGTGTTGACGAGTTGGCTTAAACCTTCCAAAGCGTAGTATTCGCTCTGAATGGGGATAAGTACGCCGTCTGCCGCTGCCAGTGCGTTTATGGTGAGAAGCCCTATCGCCGGGGGACAGTCGATTATTAAATAATCGTATTCGTCCTTTATCGCCGATAACGCGCGACTTAAACGCTTTTCTCTGCCCTTCATGGAAACGAGTTCTACTTCGGCACCCGCTAAATCGATGCTCGACGGCAAAACGTATAAGTTTTCCACGTCGGTTTTTACTATGACGGACTTAACAGGCACTTCGTTAATCAAAACGTCGTAAATGCTGTTTTTAAGTTCGCTTTTTGAAATTCCGAGACCGGTAGTCGCATTGCCTTGCGCATCCATATCGACGACAAGCACTTTTTTGCCTTTAAGCGCAAGCCCTGCGGAAAAGTTAATGCAAGTCGAAGTCTTTCCGACCCCACCTTTTTGATTGGATATTGCTATAATCCTTCCCATATTTAGTCCCCTTTTTTCATTTTTGATTTGATCGATTTTTGCTCGATTTTTAGTCGATTTTACTCGATTTTTGCCTGATTTTTGATCGATGAGGTGTCTTCTGCGCGCATCTACTCTTTTTTATTCGTAACTACGCCGTAAAACACCATTATTGTAAAGAATTTTTACGATTTTTAACAAAGCATTTTTTTAACGAAGTAGTTTGTTAACAAACGATCGTTTAATAAACAAACTTTTTAATAAATGTCTTACGCCGTTTATTTCGCCTTTTCGGTATTGCTTTTTAAAACTCGGCTAAACTTGTGTTTTATGCCGTTTTTTCACTCGGCAAAACTAGTTTATTGCGTTTGTAAAGTTTGAAATTTCGTGATAAAAGCGAGGCTATAAGCCTGTTATCGCCATTTTTACAAACAACGGTAACTTAAAGCGGTATATATTATTTGCTCTTTTCTTCGGGCTTATTTTGCTCGGGTTTATCGTCCTCTTTCGTCACCTTTTCGGCATCTTCGCTTTTAGTTTGTTCGCCTTTTTTGGTTACTCCGTCCATTCTCGCAAAGGGATTGCCGTTGGATTTAGCGTCCCTTTCTTCCATATACGCGATAACTTCTTGCGCACTCTTGCCTTGAATTATAAGTTCGACTTCGTCCGAATATATAGTGTCTTTTTCGAGCAGAACTCTTGCCATAGTGTCCAAAAGGTTTCTGTTCGCCTTCAAAGTTTCGACGGCTTTTTTGTAACTGTCGGAAACTATGCGCCTTACTTCTTCGTCGATGGTTCTTGCCGTTTCCTCGCTGAAATCGGCTTTGGTCTGATAATCTCTGCCGAGGAAAATCTCGGTGTCGCTACCGTAACATACGGGACCCAATTTTTCGCTCATACCCCATTCGGTAACCATACGTTTAGCACGCTTGGTTACGGACGATATGTCCGCGCTCGGCCCCGACGTTACTTCGTTGATAACGATTTCTTCGGCGGCTCTTCCGCCCATCGTCATTACCAAATCGTCCAAAAGTTTGGACTTAACGAGGTATTGATTGTCGTTATCAGGTCTTGTCATGGTGTAACCGCCCGCCATTCCGCGCGGGATAATCGAAACCTCGTGCACGGGGTCGCAACCGGGCAACAAAGACGCCAAAATCGCGTGTCCCGATTCGTGGTAAGCAGTAGTTCTTCTGTCCGTTTCGGTAACCACTCTCGACTTCTTTTGAGGTCCTAACAAAACTTTGTTTATGCCTTCGTAAAGGTCTTGATTGTTTATATATTTTCTGTTGTCTCTCGCAGCCAAAATTGCCGCTTCGTTCAAAAGGTTTGCCAAATCGGCACCGCTGAATCCGCCGGTCATTCTCGACAAAACTTTGAAGTTTACGTCGGGAGCGAGCGGTTTGTTTCTTGCGTGAACCTTCAATATCGCTTCACGACCTTTTACGTCGGGCATGTTGACGTAAATGGTACGGTCGAATCTTCCCGGTCTTAAAAGAGCCGGGTCGAGAACGTCGGCACGGTTGGTCGCCGCCATTACCACGATGCCCTCGTTGCTTTCAAAACCGTCCATTTGAACGAGAAGTTGGTTAAGCGTTTGTTCCCTTTCGTCGTTTCCACCGCCCAAACCGGCTCCGCGTTGACGGCCGACGGCGTCGATTTCGTCTATAAATATGATGCAGGGCTGATTCTTTTTAGCCGTGTTGAAAAGGTCACGTACACGAGATGCGCCTACGCCGACGAACATTTCGACAAAGTCCGAACCGCTTATCGAAAAGAAGGGTACGTTGGCTTCGCCCGCTACCGCTTTTGCAAACAACGTCTTACCGGTACCGGGGTTACCCACCAAAAGGACACCCTTGGGCGTTCTTGCACCAAGTGAGGCAAATTTTTGAGGGTTCTTTAAAAATTCGACGACCTCTTTTAGTTCTTCCTTTTCTTCGTCCGCACCCGCTACGTCGGAAAATCTGACCTTTACGTTGGTAATGACTTGCGCTTTGGTTTTGCCGAAATCGAGGGCGCCGGAATTGGCACCTCTCGCTTGGCGCACGAACATTATGATGATAAAGATGCTGATGCCGAGAGATAAAAGAGGGAAAGCAAGATCTGTCCAAACGTTTCCCGCGCTCGGGTTCGAGGCAGATTCGGTCACACCGCAATGTGCCAAGCCGTTTAATATCGCCCACTCGTTTTCATTACGGTTGAAGTAGGATTTTACGACAACCTTTTTACCACTGTAACCGATTAAAGTATAACTGTTTACATAGTAACGGTCGATTTGAATGTTATCGATAATGATAAAATTTTTGTCTTTATCAACGTATAAAACTTTGTACCCTTGCGAGTTGTTGTCCTTTTTGTAGGTGTCACCGACCGAATAATTTGCGTCTTCGGAACAGTAAACGACACCTGCTTTTTCCCAAAATACGGAAAGTGTGGATGAATCGTCATAAAAATAGTTTGCAACGAGTAGCGCCAATAAGACCATAACAATCAGCCCGATAAGCACCTTAGCCGAATTTTTCATAAATCCTCCGAAACGCTTGCTTTACGGCAAGCTGAGTAATCACAATTATTATAGGTAAAAATAAAGTATGTTATTATCATTTTATCATAACAAACAAAAATTGGCAATCTTATGCAACAGCTTTTGCGCTGTTTTTATAAATTCATTAAAAAAGCAAATTATTGTCACAAAATTGTTTGCGCCGAAAAAGCCTTTTAAAAATGTTTCACGTGAAATTTATTCTAAATTTAAGCTACTTAGGTTTATATAATGCATAAAAGCCCATGAACTTTTAAAAAGATTTACAGTATATTATGCTTTAATATACAATTTGTCATATCATAATCGATACTTACATATAACTAAATTGTTGATTATTAGAATAATTATACTATAATTAAAATAATGGATTACTTTTCAAACCTTGACTGTGCCGAATTAGCTATATATATAACGCTTTTTTGTAAATAATTAGACTTTGAACTATTTAACTATCGGATAGCAAAAATACCTCGTTTTTTACGGAAAAATCTCTATTTTCCTGATAAAATGCAATTATCAGTCTGATACTTGGCTTTTTCTATTAAAATATATATAAAAAGACACCCGGGGCGAAAAAACAGAGTTTGGGACTGCTATCGCAAGCCGGTTTAGTTGTTTTCTGCTAAAAAATTGCAATTTTCGCTTTAATTTGCTCAAATAAACTATTTTTATATACCATTTTGCTTGATTTTGCTTGATTTTGCTTACAAATAACCGCTTTTGCTTTATTTTGATTAGGTTTTTACATCTTTTGTTTAATTTTACTTCGTTTTGATAGAATTCCATTGTTTTTTATCGGTTTCTATTGCTTTTACTTAAATCTAATAGATTTTAATTAGTTTTATATCGTTTTTCTTGCTCATATCTAATTTTTTCTGTTTTTACAACATTTTCTTGTTTAAATACCTCTTCTTAATTTATAAGTTAAATAAGCCCGGTTTTGTCTTAATGAATTCAGAGATATTTACAAGTTATAAAGAATTTTAAGACAATTCCACGGTATTTTCTTGTTAAAATCGAGTATTTAGGCAAAATAACGATTTGAAATCGAGTATCGCCTACTATAATAGATTGTTTTGTTTCAAAACCGATAAAAAACGTCAAAAACGAATTAAATAGTAATAAATATCCACATACACAAGGTCCGGAAATTAACTGTTTGCGAGGTTCATTATTAATTTTTACGTTATGGGTTTATATTAATGTAATTATATTTTAAGTTAAAATATATAAATTAAAATATAAAACATGACTATTATCTATTTAGTTATGCAAACAAAGACAACAATTAATTTATCACTCAAAACCAATTGTTATATCTTTAAAACCATTATATTGAGCTTTTGCGCTTTAATTTTATTTTTTGCACTTGATTAGCTTAAACATATAATGATACTATATAAAGAAATATGATGTAGCCTATATTTGTTTATATAAAAAAACACGCCATCTTATAAGGTCAACTTTGGGCTTATTGACCTACAACTATCCACTCACGCAAGTTTTTTCTGTTCTTCTGCTTAAAATTCTTTCGGTTGTAAAAACGTTTTATTATATTCTTAAAAGGCAATCGTGAGATAAATAATTTTGCCATTTACTACAATACCGATTGTGATTTACGAGAATTACACTTTCAATTCATCCTTATAAGCATCAACCATTCTGTTAGAATTCATTTTAGAATTTAATCTAATTAACACAAGCGCAAGCCACAAGTTAAAGGAAAATTAGTATATAACGCAGTATTATAATCTATGCACTTTAAATAACATTTTTAATCTCATAACAATTAACAAAGGTTAATTAACTTAATGATAATAATTTTGATTAACAATATAATCTTCCTCTATCTTATGTTTATACGCCAAGACTAAGCATTTTATTATTCGGAAGCCAATGTGGTGTACACCGTATTATATATCAAAATAGCCTTAAACTAATAAAATAATAGACTACAATCATATTTTTCATTATTATGCTTTTTAATTTAGAAAAAAGACGATGGTTTTAAACAAATCTATCGTCTTTTAGCCTGACATATTTATATACTATTCTGTTAGAATTCATTTTAGATTTATTGTTAATTTTAGTTGGCGCATTGTCTCATTGTTAATTCAATTACTGTTTTAACGCTTGAATAACTAAACCGCACTAATAATTTAATCAAGTAAATACTCTCAATCGTTATTAGTTCGCCTTGGAAGAGTATGTTTTCTTTTGTTAAGTAAGTTTGAAAATACATTACGTCTTTAACAACCGGGGAGACAATGTTTTCATTCATTCTTTATAACTTATCTTTTTCAAAATTAAATCTTCTAAAGCCCTGATAGACTATGATATTTTAATGGTTTTATCCAATCATTTATAGGAAATAAGATAAATTTTAATACTAATTTTACTTTTGTCATTCTGTTAGAATCCATTTTAGCAGACATGTTAAATACAGTAATTATTTCCGTAATCAATACTGCAAGAACGGCGACTTCGAAAGAAATATATTTTTTAATTTTTATTTAATATATTGAAATTAAATTATCAAAATCGATTCTTTGTCAATTTTAAAAATGATTATTTTACTTTTTATTTGCGCCCACATTGTTTCACGTGAAACAATGTGGGCGCAAAGTTTTTACATTTAAAAACAACTTTATTTTAAAACATATATTAAAAATAAATCTGTAAAATAACCTCAAATAAAAAAATGAATTCTAACAGAATGGACAAATCTTTAAGTCAAATAAACTTACGCAATTCTGTCTTGTTTATTCAACAGTTAATATGTAAACGAAATAACAACAAATTAGGATAAATTAATCAAGTTTTATAAAATAGAAAAGACCTTAAGAACAATTTAATCATTAAATCAGTTGTTTTAATACTTGCGATATCATCATTTTAAGGTGCAATATCTCATAAGCGCATAATTATGTTTTTGCGCTTATGAGATAATTATAATTGTTAACTATAAAAAATTAATAACTAATATAATGAAAACATAGATAGATAGATAGATGATTAGTTAACAAATCAATTAGTTTACTAATTGCTAATGAGTTAGTTAGTTAGTTAGTTAGTTAGTTAGTTAGTTAGTTAGTTAGTTAGTTAGTTAAAAAGATTTGATTTGAAGACCGAATAGTCGAGTAATTTAATTTAGAAATATAGATTTACTATCCGATTCTTCCATTGATGAATCAAATTACCTCAAATAATTAGAAATCTTATATATAATCGATATAAATAGTAAAATCTTGCAACCAAACAAGCAAGCAAACATAAAAACGTACAGGTACGTAAAGTATGGAGGCTTAATCCATAAGATAACACAATAGCCAATCTAAGAAATGCGACTAAATACAATATAACAAATTGATTATTTGACTTATTTAATAACAAAGATATGGTTCATTACCGGATTCTTCCAACACACCTAAATAAGGATATAAATACTTACATATTTCGCCTAAATTAGAGATAAAAACGTTATTTAGATATTAAATTTTCCTTAAAATACAAAATATCATTCTTTTAGAATCTATTTTTACATTTGTAGTCGTTAATATTTTTGAATATGCACTTGTTTGAAATAAATATGCGCCAATTTTTCACGTGAAACATCGCTTTTTAAGGCAAAAATAAACCGAAATGTTTCACGAAAGCAAAAACTGTATAAAATGAAGTAAAATTTTTACAAAAGTTTCCATGCTATTTGCAAGGCAAAATGCCTTGCAAATAGCCCGAATCGCCTTAAAAATGAGGCAAATTTAACCAAATTATCGGTTAAGACAAATTTTAAAAATATAGTGTGCCAAAGCTAATGTTTCACAATTTATTGCAGATAAATTTCAGGCTTAAAAAGTATTTTGATGAATATAATTATACCGATTTATACATTTTGTCTATATTTTTAAGTTAAAGCCTTACCGGTTATCAAAAAAACAACTTTAATATCAATATTGTTATGCGCTTTCAATTAGAAAAACTCGTTATAATAATGCGCTATATTTTGCAATTAGATTCAAACATTACAAAACCAAATAAAAAAGTCGTTCGGTTACCTTTACACAAAAAAACGTTTTTGATATCCACGCACAACCAAGATTACATATAATATAACTAAAAACGATTTTTTCTTTAAATTGATTTTTAATTTTGTAGTTATTTATTTGCTTTTTCATATATTTAGTGATATTATCTTAACTACAAATAAGGCGCATACTTTATATACAAATTATTTTGTCTTTGCGCCAATTTACAAATTTTGCGCTATTTAGGTTTATTATGATTAAAACAAACGTAATGAGAATTTTAGAAAGAGAAAATATTAACTACAAGGTCTATGAATACGATGACAACGAAACGAGGGGAGAGGTAGTTTGTACGCTCGTCGGAAAAAGTCCCGACGAAACTTTTAAAACGTTAGTCACCGTATCCAATACCCTCGAACATCTCGTTTTCGTTATCCCTGTCAACACAACCTTAAATTTAAAAAAGGCTGCATCTTCCGCCGGGGTTAAATCAATCGAAATGATAAAGCAAAAAGAACTTTTTCCGCTTACGGGCTACGTTCACGGCGGGTGTTCTCCGATCGGCATGAAGAAACAATTTAGAACCTTCATAAACGAAACGGCAATACTTTTCGACACGATAACTTTCAGTGCCGGAAAGGTAGGCGAACAAGTTGAAGTCAATCCTTTTGACCTGAAAAATCTCGTCAATGCAGAGTTTTGCGATTTAACTTAATATTAAAAGCCCGTCGCCTAAGACAATTTGCCTAAAAATTTATTCTAAAAAAACGAGCGCGTCCAAACAAAGACACGTTCGTTTTTTAATAACTTATTTAATTAACCTGCTTTAAATAATTTTACCGAACAACCAAGCAAAAACGTTATGTTCCGTAAAAAACGAGCAAATCGCCGATTGGTTTAAAACGGCTTTAAAATTATCCGCAGGCTCAAAGGAAAACAGTCCTACGATAAACAAAACAAGGCTTATAATCAAATATCCTTTTGCAAGCCCCAACAAAACGCCCAAAATTTTATCGACGACTTTTATAGGCGTATGGCTGATTATAAGGGAAAGCAATTTTTCAAGCAACCAAAATACGAGTTTACATACCAAACTTAACGCTATAAACGATGCCGAAACGAGAAGATATTTTGCAATGGTTTTACCCGCAACTTCTGCAAAATTCACGGTTGCACTATCGAGGCTTTCTGCGGCTTTAATAACCGCTTGGGATAAAAAGGTAGGCCAGTTTTGAGAGGCTATAAATTCGGAAAGTTCGGACGCACTTTTTTCGACGTTCCAACTATCCCCGAAAAGACTTTGTATCCAACCCGCAATAGAAGTACCTATCGGCGTTTTGTCAAACAAAAGGTTTGCAACATTATCGCAAAAAATATAGGCGACTATAAAGGCGGCGACTGTGCTCAATAAACCCATAACTTGTTTCAAAAAGCCGCGTATAAGCCCGTAAACAACAAAAAACAGTAAAAATACGATTATAATAAAGTCGGCAACGTTTAAATGCGCCGCAAGAAGCATATTCATGTTTTGCCTCCTTTTCGGTAGTAATATTGTAACATTTTCCCGATAAAATTTCAACACTTTTAAAGTTATTTATACCATTATGTCTGCTTCAAAAATATCAAAAAAATCTTTCACGGTATAAAAACGACAAGCCTCGTCAACACTATAAGCGGTATGGAATATTCTTTTTATGAAAACGACGGCATAACGTCGTCAAAAATTGCAGACGCACTGCAAAGAATTTTTCTTTGGAGCGTCCCCGTTATAATTTGCGTCGGCACGGACGCCGCAATAGGCGATACTTTAGGTCCGCTCGTCGGAACAAAACTTAAAGAAGCTAAAATCCCCGCATACGTGTACGGAAATTTAGGAAAAACGATTACGGCGAAAGAAATATTCGCAATCAAAAACTTTATATCCGATATACATCCGCTCGCAAAAACTCTCGTTATCGATGCGGCAATCGGACGAAGCGAAGACATTGGAAAAATAAAAGTTAGATCTGACGGAATCTACCCGGGGCTCGGCGCGTATAAAAAATTGCCGAAAATAGGCGATGCCGCAATTATAGGCGTCGTGTCGGAACACTCAAAGAAAAACGACCTTTTCATGAATTTTACGAGATTGTCTCCGATATATAAAATGGCGGAAACCATTTATAAAGGCATATACGACTACGTTACCGCTTGCGACGAAAAACCCGCCTATAAGTCCGTTAACGGCGTTTTTAGTGCCTTGCCTCTACACTAAGTGCGATAAAAAAACGGAAAGCGACACCTTGATTTGTTTGCGAGTAAACGTTTTTTACTCGCACTTTTCTCTCGGCATCGCTTTCCTTTATTTCAAAAGAGCAACTTGAAATAACTAAAGTTAGTGTAATTGATTTGTTTTGGTTCGGTTTGTTTTGATTTGTTTTGATTTGTTTTAGTTTATTTTAGTTTGTTTTGATTTGGTCTGTTTGATTTTATTGATTGGTTGTATTTTGTTTGTTTTGGTCTGATTGTAATTTAATTTTGTTTTATTTGATATTGATTAGCATCGTTTTACTTTTGGCTCGCTTCGTTATTACGATACGATCGGCAAAACCCGTTTAATTATCGTGTTTTTTACCCATCTACTATACAACCATCCGAGTGCGACACTTAAAAAACAGAGCAAAAAGCACAAACCACATGTAAAAAACCCGTTTAGTTATCGCGTTTTTTACCTAAAAAGTAAACTGCAACGGTTCCCGGCCCTGAATGGCAACCGATAGTCGTACCGATATCGGTCATAATAATTTTTCCGACGAGGTTAGGGAAGGCTTCTTCGACGCTGTTTTTCAACGCCAATGCGTCGTCTAAGCAATCCGAATGGTTGATAATGCATTTTTCGTCGTAGTTTGTGCCGTTATCTGCAAATTCAAGCATTTTTTCGACCGCCGTCTGCATGGCTTTTTTCTTGCCCATCGTCTTAATTCTCGGAATCAGTCTTCCTTCGAAATTAACGTTCATAACGGGACAAATTTTTAAAATGGAACCGATAAATCCGCTCACCTTGGAAATTCTTCCCCCCTTTATATAAAATGTCAGGTCGGTAGAATAAAACCAATGGTGAATACGCAATTTGTTTTCTTCGGCGTAGGCTATAAGTTTGTCGTAATCGTAGCCTTGGTCTCTCAAATCGCAAAGCAAATCGACCAAAAAGCCGTATCCGCCCGACGCACCCAAACTATCCACGACGTAAATTCTGCGTTTGGGAAACTCGTCTTTTAAACTTTCGGCGGCAAGGCGAGCCGAGTTATAAGTTCCTGAAATACCGCTTGACAACGACACGTGCAAAATATCTTTATTTTCTTTTTGCAAAAGATCTCTAAAATACTCCGTAAATTCTTCGATGTTGACTTGGCTCGTTTTCGTGGAAGCCCCGTCGCGCATTGCCTGATAAAAATCTTTAAGAGGAATACTCTTTCCGCCGTCGTCCTCAAAGACTTCGTCGGCAAGCATAAATTTGTAATTTTTGACTTTTACTCCTCTTTCTTCAAATCTCTGCATCGGCAAATCCGCCGGCGAGCAACAACTTATAATAAAATCATTCATAAAATACCTCCGCATTTATAATCGGTTTTAAATGGATACCGCCGATTCAAAAATAACGACGGTGTCAAAATTTTTCTTACACTAATATATTCTTTGCTTTGAAATTTTACAAGCGAATATTTCACAAAATAAGTTTTTCGGTGTCTAAAAATAGGCGAATAACAATCGCTTTAAAAGCGATTTACTGTCGCTTAAAAAGCGAATTCGCCATTTTTCTCGCAAAAAGCCGTATTTTTCCTTGTTTTTATCATTTTTTTTTGCTATCATTGTTAATGTAAATATCGATATTAAAAAATGACTTACGAATCTAAATAAAACACCGAAAACGTCGTTTTCGCATTCGTAAGTAAAAAACGGGCAATGGAAGAAAGAGAAAGAATCGCAAGGAACATTACTTATCTTCGTAAAAAATACGGATTAAGCCAGTCCGAACTTGCCGATAAAATTCAATATTCCAATAAGAACATCTCGAAATGGGAAACGGGCGAAACCACTCCGAGCATTTTTACGTTAAAAAAAATAGCCGAATTGTTTAACGTCACCGTAGACGAATTCGTTACTGTCTTGTTTGAAGAAAAAGACAACCCTAAACCCGAACAATTGCCTTCATCCGAAGAAGTCGCCCTCACGACGGACGAAGAAAAACAAAAAGATGATACGAAACTCATTTTAGGTTTACCGTTATCCATAAAAGTACTGTATTTGTTGATGTCGGAAGCGGTAATTTTCCTACTTGCGGTTATTGCCGTGGTAACGTTGGGTTTATTGGACGTAGATTCTTTTAACAAGTGGATGATACTGTTATACGTATTACCGCTGATGTCTCTTGCCGTGTTTATATTTATAGCCTGCGTCAAAAAGCGGGTGGAACTTATCAGTCTGTCATTGTTCGGTTGGCTTACGGCACTTTGTTTTTACCTCACTTTTATAAACGAAAAAAACATTTATCTCGTTTTCGTATTGATGGGCGCAATACAACTTTTAATGATTTGCGTAATGCTACTCATTAATTTGAACATAATAAGACGATTGAAAAACAAACTTACGAAAAAATAAAAATCTTCGTTAATCGGCTTATAGCCCGACTTTACGAAGATTTTTTAATTATTTTTATGCCTTTTGCGGTTTCTGACAAAGATTGTTTCGTAATTTTATAGCGATAGGATTCCGTTAGTTATCGCTAATTATCGAATCTTTTTTGCCGATAAGAACACGACCGCATAGTTGGCTTTTTAAGAAAAACAAACGCACGAAGTCGCATTTAACGTACTCCGACCGGCTTTTAACGAAACATAAATCGGTTTATCACGGCAAAAAAGGGAGGGGTGACGAATATATCAAAAACAAATCCTTTTTAAAGTTTCAAGATAGATTTCGTTCATATCGTCGACTGTTTTAAGTGTAATATACTCGTTCGGTTTATGGATACTGTCCGCTTCTTCTCCGTTCGCGGGACCGAAAGCAACGCCGTGTTTCAAAGCGCGTGCGTAAGTGCCTCCGCCTATCGCGATAGGTTCGGCGTGCAAACCCGTTATTTCGTTATAAATATCGAGTAGCGTTTTAACAAGCCCGCCGTTTTTATCGGAAAATAAAGGTTCTTGCCAATTTTTGACTTCGTATTCGCCTAAAAGTGCCAACTTTTCAGCCACGAAATCGTGGGATAACGTTGAAGGATATCTGCAATCGACGGTTACGTAAATATAATCGGCGTCCGACCGTATAACGTCGGGTGAAAAGGTAAGATACCCCGTTTCGTCGTTGAGCGTTTTAAGACCGAAAGCGTCCTCGAACAAGTTTTCGTAAGCGTTTTTCTCGACCAAGCCGTTTTCGCACAAGAACTTCAAAACGGGCTTAAAAGCGTTTTTGCCCTTTTCGGGGGTTGAGCCGTGAGCGGAAATTCCGAGCGAAGTAAACTCGTTGCCGTTTTTTGAAAATTGGCGATAATCGGCATATAGCCCGCCGTTTTCAACTTCAAAGGTAACCTTGTCGCATACGACGTTAGCCGCCGTACCCCCTTTTATCCACTTTAAATCAGTAGATTTTTTAAACTTATATATAACGTGCGCTATGCCTTTTTCGGCGTAAATAACAGGGAAGTCGGCGTCGGGGGAAATTCCTTCTTCGGGAAGGGTAGCAACCGTTTCGTAGTGTTTGATACAACCCCAACCGCTTTCCTCGTCGCAACCTAAAATCAAGCGAATTTCTCTTTTAGGCGTAAATCCGGCGTCCTTTAACGCCTTCATCGCAAACAAAAAGGACATAGAACCGCATTTGTCGTCGAGCGCGCCTCTTGCATAAAGTTTACCGTCGATAACGGTCGGCTCATAAGGGTTGGTGTTCCAATCTTTTAAATCGCCCTCGGGGACGACGTCGAGATGGCATAAAATGCCGAAGGGATTACCCTTTCCCTCTCCGAAAACGATTTCGCCGACGTAGTTATCGTAATTTATTGTTTTAAAGCCGAAACTATCGGCAAGCGAAAGGGTATATTGCAAAGCCTTTTTTACTCCCTCGCCGAACGGTGCGGAAGGCGTTTCCGCATCCTTCACGCTTTTGATTTTTAAAAGTTCGTAAAAAGCCGACATAAACTCGTTTTTGGGGAATAAAACGCTTTTAAGTTCGATGTTTTTCGTATTTTCCATAAAGTCACTCCTTTGTATAGCAAAAATAACGTTAAAAAATAAAGTTAATTAAAATTTTCGACAAATACATTATACACTTTTTGCAAAATATGTTAAAATGTTTTTGACGGATTTTTTTCTTCGGGAGAATTTTTTTTATTACTAAGGGGTAACCGTCCCCCGCTATTTACGACAAAGGCAAAAACATGCACGAAAAGCATCGCGAAAGACTGAGAGAAAAAACGCTTTTAAGCGCAAAAACTTTAAACGATCACGAATTATTGGAACTGATTTTATTTTCGGCAAAACCGCGCGTCAACACTAACGATACGGCGCACCTTCTTATCGAAACCTTCGGTTCTTTGGCGGGCGTATTTTCCGCCCCGGGCGAATCTTTAAAGGAAGTAAAAGGAGTGGGTGAGGTAACCGCTTCTTTTATCGTGGCACTCGGCGAAGTAATGAAGCGTTGCTCATTTTTCGACAAAGCACCCGAAAAAATAAGTTCTTTGAACACACTCAGCCGTTCGCTTATAGAAACTTTTTCAAAATACGACAGCGAAGTTTTTCTTATTTATTATCTAAACAAAAAACAACAGATTACAGGTAAAAATCTAATAGGCGACCACGTTTTCGACAGGGTAAACGTAGATTTACAGGATTTTTGCAAAAAAATCGTCAGAAACGATCCTACCTACGTGGTAATAGCCCACAATCACACGTCGGGCGACCCGAGACCGAGCAACAACGACATTTTAACCACGGAAAAACTTTGTTACCTTTTAGCGGTAAACAACGTAAAACTTTTAGACCACGTTATAGTGTCGGGGAATAAAGTTTTCAGTTTCTTCCACGAACATTTGCTTGAAGAAATCAACCAAAAAGTAAACGAAAAATTAAGCAGACCGTAAGGCTATATTCAATATCGCTACAAAAAAGGCGGATTTTTTCTCTTGTTTCGACCGTTCGGGCGCAATCCAAGGTTTCGAGTCACAAGGTATACCTTACAAAACAACTTACAAAATAACTTATAAAATAACTTGCAAAACAACATAAAAAACAAACTAAAAAACAACGAAAAAATAAAATGACGGCTTTTGCCGTCGATGGAGATATTATGAAAGTAAGAACTCGTTTTGCACCGAGCCCCACGGGGTTTATGCACTTAGGCGGTATGAGAACCGCACTCTATTGTTTCTTGTTCGCTCGTCAGAATAAAGGCGACTTTATTCTCCGTATCGAAGACACCGATCAGGAACGTTTCGTCGAAGGCGCGACCGAAGTAATTTATTCTTCCTTAAAAGAAGGCGGAATGACTTACGACGAAGGTCCGGACGTCGGCGGTAACTACGGTCCGTACGTACAATCGGAACGTCGCGAAATCTATCAAAAATACGCAAAAGAACTTATAGAAAGGGGAGGAGCGTACTACTGCTTCTGCACCAAAGAAAGGCTTGCCACTTTAAAAGACGACCTCGGAAACACTCGTTACGACAAGCATTGTCTTAATCTCTCAAAGGAAGAAATCGAGCAAAAACTTAAAGAGGGCGTTCCTTACGTTATTCGCCAAAACATTCCCAAAACGGGCGTAGGCACTTACGAAGACGCCGTTTACGGAACGATCTCCGTTGATTTTTCCGAACTCGAAGACA
The DNA here is from genome assembly GCA_963650915.1 of Parasutterella excrementihominis. Taxonomy (GTDB): domain Bacteria; phylum Bacillota; class Clostridia; order Christensenellales; family Borkfalkiaceae; genus UBA4636. The sequence goes on from CAVJMJ010000012.1 coordinate 26,657, forward strand.
ATATTTTAATTAAGTCGGACGGGCTACCCACCTATAACTTTGCAAACGTTATAGACGACCATCTTATGGGCATAACTCACGTCATAAGAGGTTCCGAGTATCTTTCAAGCACGCCGAAGTACAATCTTATGTACGACGCTTTCGGTTGGGAAAGACCTAAATATATCCACCTTCCTCCCATCATGAAGGACGCTACGAGGAAACTTTCCAAACGTTACGGCGACGCAAACTTCGACGATTTCGTATCCAAAGGGTATTTGCCCGCAGCGATAGTAAACTATATCGCACTACTCGGTTGGTGCCCCAAAGACAATTCCGAAAAAATGACGATGGACGAAATGATCGAAAAATTCTCGTTGGACGGCGTTTCGAAATCTCCCGCCATTTTTGACGACGTTAAACTGAGATGGCTCAACGGCGAATATTTGAAAGCCATGACCGACGAAGAATTTTACGAGGTCGCTAAACCCTTTATAGAAAAGTCCAAGGTCGGCACAAAGTACGATAACAGGCTTATAGCCCCGCTTTTAAAGACGAGGGTTGAAATTTTAAGCGAGATTCCCGACAAAATAAACTTCCTTGAAGAGTTCGGAGATTATTCCCTCGATCTATACTTCCACAAGAAAATGAAGATAGACAAAGACCTTGCGAAATCGGCACTTCCGTCGATTATCAAAACTTTTGAAGAAATTACCGACTTTTCGCACGACGGAATTTATCAGGCACTTACGAAATGCGCCGAAAATATCGGGCTTAAATCGGGTCAGGTTTTGAGCATCGCAAGGGTTGCTTTGACCGGTAAAGACGTAACGCCGGGCGGTTCGGTTGAAATCGCGCAGATTTTAGGTAAAGAAGAGTCTTTAAGAAGACTTAATTATTCCTTAAAATTATTGAACGAATAGTAATTTATGGCGGAAAATCTTCGGGTTTTCCGCTTTTTGCCTCATTTTTTCCTGCCAAGCCGTCAAAAAACACCAATCGCACTTAAACGCTTTGACTAAACGCCCCCTTATATGATATAATTTTTCGTTGGAAAAGGAATTTTTATGAACGTAATAGAAATTAAAGATTTAACATTTTCATATACGGAAAACGAACCCGTTTTAAAAGGCGTAACCTTAAACGTCGCCGAGGGCGAGTTTTTAGCCGTTATCGGCAGAAACGCAAGCGGTAAATCGAGTTTGGCAAGGCTCATTAACGGGCTTATAGCCCCGTCTTCGGGGAAAATTACGGTTTTGGGAATGGACGCTACGGACAAAAAAAATCTTTTTGAAATCCGCAAAAACGTCGGCATAGTTTTTCAAAACCCGGACAATCAGACGGTTGCTTCCATCGTAGAGGACGATATAGTTTTCGGTCCCGAAAACATAGGGCTCCCTCGTGAGGAAATAAAAAAAAGGCTGGATTTTGCCTTAAAGGAAACGGGCACTTACGAGTTTAAAGATTCCATGGCGTCAAGGCTTTCGGGCGGACAAAAACAAAGGGTCGCCATTGCGGGCGTACTTGCGATAAAACCGAAAATTCTTATTTTGGACGAATCTACGTCCATGCTCGATCCTAAGGGAAGAGAAGAGGTAATGTCGGTCGTAAGAAAACTTAACAAAGAAGAAAAAATGACCGTTATAACGATAACCCACTACATGGACGAAATAACCGATTGCGATAAAATAGCGGTGTTATCAGACGGCGTAATATTGAAAACGGGAACGCCTACTGAAATCTTTACCGACGACGAACTTTTAAAAAAGGCAGGTATGGAACCGCCCGTTGCCATGAAGTTATCCAAACGCTTGCAAAAAGGGGGTATCGAAATCGGCGACGCTCTCGATAAAGAAACACTTTTGAAAAATATAGTAAGTTACATCGAAAACTGCCGATAACGGGCTTATAGGGGCATTTTTACAAACTTATGGACATTATTTGCAAAAATTTACGGTTTGAATACAACAAAAATACCGAGTTTAAAGTAGTCGCTTTAAACAACGTTACCCTCGAAATAAAAGAGGGTGAATTTTTCGGTATCATAGGTCATACCGGTAGCGGTAAATCCACTTTCGTTCAGCATTTAAACGCTCTTATTCCCCTTGACGAAGGCGAACTTAAGATCGGCGAATACGATTTATCCCTTCAAAAAGCCAAAAAGCGCAAGCAAAGAGCCGAAATAAAGGCAAAACTCAGAAGTTTACGGCGTGACGTCGGCATGGTTTTTCAGTACCCGGAGTACCAACTTTTTGCCGAAACCGTTCGTGACGACGTGGCTTTCGGCGTCAAAAACTTTATGCCCGAACTTTCCGAATCCGAGGTAGACATTTACGTAAAAAACGCCATCGAAACGGTAGGGCTTAACTATAACGAAGTCAAAGACAGATCGCCCTTTGAACTTTCGGGCGGTCAAAAACGCCGAGTCGCCATTGCCGGCGTAATAGTCGTTCGCCCTAAAATTTTAATTCTCGACGAACCTTGTGCGGGGCTTGATCCCCAAGGCAAAACGGAATTATGGGCGTTACTTAAACGCTTGCACCAAAGCAGTATAAAAACCATAATCGTCGTTTCGCACGATATGAACGACGTTGCCGATCACTGCACCAAAGCCGTTATCTTCGAACACGGCGAAGTTAAAAAAATAGGAACGCCAAAAGAACTTTTCGGCGTTCACTCTCTTATAGAAGACTGCGGGCTTGAAGTCCCCGTCACCGCATATTTGCAAGAAGAGTTATCCGAACGAGGAGTAGACATCGACACAGATTATTCCTTTGACGACTTTTCTGAAAAACTTCTCGACTACTTAAAGAGTTTAAAACCCAAAAAATCGTAACACATGCTTAAAGACGTAACATTCGGACAGTATTATCCGGCGAAATCGCCCGTCCACAGGATGGATCCGCGCGCGAAAATACTACTTCTAATTTTATATATCGTAATGATTTTTATCGTAAAAAACTTCTGGGGTTTTTTAATCGCAGGGGTATTTTTGCTTATTGCGATTTTTACGTCTAAAGTTCCCTTAAAGTCGGTTATACGAAGCGTAAAAGCCATAATCTTTATTATAGCCTTCACCTTTTTAATCAACGTATTTTTACACAAGGAAGACGGCGCGCGTGTTTTATTGGACGTATGGCTTATAAGAAACGTTACGGATAAATCGTTACGTTATGCAATATTTATGGCATTAAGGCTTTTATATCTCGTGTTCGGTTCAAGCCTTTTAACGCTTACCACCACGCCCGTTGCCCTCACCGACGGCATAGAAGCCATTTTGTCGCCGTTAAAACTCGTAAAATTCCCCGTCCACGAACTTGCGCTTATCATGAGCATCGCGCTAAGGTTTATCCCCACTTTAATGGAAGAAACGGAAAGAATAATTTCGGCGCAAAAATCACGCGGGGCAGACTTTGAAAGCGGTAATCTTTTTGCAAGAGCAAAATCGCTTATTCCCGTTCTTATTCCTCTTATCACTGGGGCGTTTAGACGCGCCGAAGAATTAGGCGACGCCATGGACGCAAGATGTTACAACGGTAGCAAAAACCGCACCAAGTACAAAAAACTTACCTTCGGGATAAACGACCTCGTCGCAAGTTTAATATCTCTTTCGGCACTTGCGGGCATAATAGTTTGCAACGTTTACTTGGGGGCGGTCGTATGAGAATCGTTTTGACAATTTCATACGACGGAACGAATTACGTCGGTTGGCAACGCCAAAAAAACGGCGTTTCCGTGCAAGAGGTTTTGGAAAACGCCCTTTTTAAAGCCACCGGCGAAAAAGTAAACCTCATCGCAAGCGGAAGAACGGATTCGGGCGTACACGCCGAAGGGCAAGTAGCACACTTCGACACGACTTCAACCATCCCGCCCGAAAAATTTTATCTTGCTTTAAACTCTCTTTTACCCGACGACATACGCATTTTGTCATCGCATTCGGCACCTTCCGACTTTCACGCAAGGTATACCGCCAAACGAAAAACTTACGTTTACAACTTTTATATATCTTCGGTAATTTTACCGCTCAAAGACAGGTATTCCACCCGTATCGACGATTTTTCCGTCGAAAAAGCACAAAAAGTTCTTGACGAAATAGTCGGCGAGCATGACTTTAAATGCTTTTTGGCAAGCGGTTCGGAAATAAAAACAACGGTAAGGACGATTTATTCCGCAATTGTAAAAAAAGACGGAATCGACGTAAAAATAGAAATTTGCGGTAATGGCTTTTTGTACAATATGGTCAGAATCATCGCAGGCACCGTTTTATCCGCTTCGGAAGATAAACTTTCGGCAAGCGACGTAAAAACCGCTCTTTTATCCGGCGACAGAAAAAAAGTCGGCAAAACCGCCCCCGCTAAAGGACTTATATTGAAATCGGTGGAATATTAAATTCACTTTAAACCTGTGCCCGATAATTGCACCCGAAAAAACGCCTAAATTACCGAAAAACAGGCAAATTGCCCCTCAAAACATTAAAAAAACGGCTTAAAACGTTAGAAAAACGGCTACGGATATAGCGGCGACGATATATTTAAACCAAGACTCATCTTCTTTATGTAATCTTTCGTAGACTGCTATAAACAACGTAGGTACACTGCAAATGCACAATAATTTTGTTATTACGCCCATAAGTAACAGCAATATACCGGGCAATGTATCATAATATGTGGAATCATATTCAATACGAGACAGAAAAACAAGATCGACACACATTAAAATAAACCATACGAACGTTACTGCGGACGCTATAAGCGCACTTTTTAATCTTTTGCTCATTTTACACTCCTTTTTTCTTAAGCATTTCATTTTTTTATAATTACCGCAATGCAAAATTGCATTGCATTGTTATTATATATTTAAAATTCGCATTTGTCAAGACTTTTATGCAATTGTGCATTACAATAAAACAAAAACGGTTTATATGAACAGAATAAAAGAGTTAAGACTGGAAAAATGTTTATCTCAAAAACAACTTGCGCAAAATATAGAAACAACTCAAAGCAACATCGCCAGATGGGAAAACGAAGCCAACGAACCTTCTGCTTCGCAACTTAAAAAACTTGCCGATTACTTCGGTTGTTCTATAGATTATTTGATCGGCAGGGAAGACGATTTCGGTACCGATTTAACCTATAATTACGACTTTTTACAGGATAAAGATTTTTTATCTTTTATGAAACAGTACAAAAAACTAAGCCCTACGGCAAAAAAAATCATACTCGAAACTATGCGTGCAATAAACAAAAATTCCCTTTAAAAAAACATAAAAACCCGCGTATAAGCACGTTAACGGCATTTTTACCATTAAATAACTTAACACTGCGGTGCTTTTAAATAACGAAAAAGAACGACGAAAACTTCGCCGTTCTTTTTTTATATTAAAAAAGGCGGAAACTTTCCGCCTTTTTAAATAATAACTAACAAAACCGATAGGTTGTTATTTAGTGTTGAGTGTATATCCTTTTAAAATACTAACCCGACAGGTTGTAAGTAGTTTATAGGTTATAGTTTATTTTTTAGATAATAACGATAGGTTGTAGTTAGTTAGTTAGTTAGTTAGTTAGTTAGTTTGTTTGTTTGTTTGTTTGTTTGTTTTTTGGGTTTTTAGGTTTTTTGTTTTTTTGGCTTTTTGGTTTTGGTTAGTATGTTACGGGTTACAATTTTTTAGGTTTCGTTTTTTTAGGTTATCTTTTAAAAATAATTACAAAACTAAGAAAAACTAAAAGTTTATAACAAAAACCTATATAATGAACTATTTTTTATCCTTTTTCGGAACGAAGCCCGAAGGGTTTTCGGCAAGTTCTTTTGCTCTCTTTTTCAAAAAATAATTGTGTAAAAAGTAGATGCCTACCGATAACGGAATCATTATGAGCGACCAAAACTGAGAGGGCGAAATGCTTCCGACAAAATTACCCCTATGGTCGGCGCGTAAAAACTCGATTAAAAATCTGAAAATACCGTAGGAAAGCAAATATAAACTGAGCCCGTGTTGAAATTTACGTTTTAACACGAGATAGGAAAGCACGCCGAACATTACGAATAGGAAAAGCGATTCGTAAAGTTGAGTGGGGATATAATAACCCCAACCGTAATCGCCCTTCATTCTTATTCCGCCGACAACGTACTCGGTGCCTAAGTAAGTACCGTGACAGCACCCCGCAAACAAACAACCTATTCTGCCGAAGGCGTGAGCGATTAAAATACCGCACGGAAGATAAGTTATAACCTCACAAAGCCTCGTGTTATACTTGTTTCTGAAAATGAAGTATATAATAATGAAGCATCCTGCACCGCCTATAAGTCCGCCGATAAAAGTTATACCGTTAAACTCAAAAACACCCGTTTCGATATAGTTATAAACCGACTGAAAAAGGGCGGCAAACCCGAAGCCTACGATAATAGAGGCTATGCCGTCGTAAAAAATAAAGTCGACAAAGTCTTTGTTGTAATGCAAAATTTCGCCGTATTTGAATATTACGAAAAAGCAAGCCAATAAGCCCAAAGCAATCATAATACCGTACATGGTAGGTCCGTAAGTCTGACCGCCTATGTTGATTTTAAATAAGTAACCGGGATACATAAAGTTCCTCCTGTTTTTTAGTTATAGAAGATTTTACGACTTTAAATTTCCGATAATTTTTATCGTAAAATCATAAAAGATTTTTTTACAAAATTGCAGATAATCGGCTTATAGACCGACTTATTTGCCTATATAAACCACGTCGAGGTTTGATTCGGCGGCGTATTTTACAGTCTGATATGTTCCGCCGTGCCCGTAGTTAAGATAACAAATAACCCTCGAAGAATTATCTACCATATATTTGTTTCTTTCCTGCATGCAACCGTCGTAATAGTTTTCGGATAAACAAATGACTTTATCCGCGCTTTCTATCATTCTTTCGTACTCGGCTTTTTGCTTTTTATTAAAGTATGCCGATTGGGTTTTACAAGGTACGCAAGCGATTATTTTTATTTTTTTACTTTCTCTTACCTTTTCCAAAACCCTGAAACACAGAGTATCGAACCCTAACGCCATTCCGCACAAAAAAGTCTTAAAACCGTCGTTAACAGCCTTATAGACGGCTTTTTCCAGTTCTTCCACGTTAAAATCGTTAGGCAAAATACGGTGCCCCGTAAAACAACAAGTCTTTTCTTTTTTCATAGAGGGCTCTTCCTTATTTTTGCCTGACATCTCGGATAGCAATCCTTTGTCGGGGCTGTTTTTTTAACGACCGAAATAGCTCGCTTCCCGAAATTTTCCGGCAGTTCGTATTCTTCGGTTATTTCTATTTTAGATGAAAGCGTTTTTAGTGCGTTTTTGGAAATTTTTATTTCTTCTCGGTAATTCGAACCTTTATAGATAACCGCGCATCCTCCGACTTTTAAATAGGGGATAAGGTACTCGAGTAAAATATTAAGGGGCGCAACAGCCCTTGCTACCGCAAAATCGAAATTTCCTCTCAAATCGATATCGTGCGCCAAATCTTCGCATCTGCCGTTTAAAACGTCGAAGTCTTGAAAACCGAGTAGTTTTTTAACTTCAATAAGATAATCGCACTTTTTCTTCGTTGCCTCTATCAGCGTAAATTTAAGGTCGCTTCTTTCTATTTTTAAGGGAACAGAAGGAAATCCTCCGCCCGAGCCTATCTCGACGACTTTTGCGTTTTGCGTTAAAAATTTTGCTCCGTACAAACTGTCGATAAAATGTTTGACGCAAACTTCCCTTTCGTCGGTTATCGAAGTCAGGTTAAACTTCTTCGCGCTTTCCGAAAAAAAATCGAAGAAATCCACAAACTTATCGACATTTTTACATCCGTTTAATAACTCAAAACTTTCTCTCATAAATTTACGAGCCTAAAAACTCCCCGTTTTTAATGCCATTTTATTGTACCACAAATTTATCCCCATATCAACAGTTTGAACCGACAAAGTTTCCGATAATGTCGATAACTTTACCAATCGGGCAATATTTTATATCCGTTTTTCGCTCCGTATAGTTAACAAGGGTTAAAAAAAACTATTTAACATTCCCGTTTGACCGTGTTTTTTAATGCCGTTTTTTTCTTTAACGGCGAAAAAACGAAAATTGCGTTACCGCAGGCGACATGGCAAAGATACCGCCTTCAACTTTTCGTTTTATTCGGTAAAGCGTCTATTTTTTGAGGTTTCGGTTGTTACGTATTAAAAACGACGCTTACGTCGAACCGAAAAGCAAAAAAATTACGTAAATTTACTTTAATCGTTTGCCTTTTATATATTTTTTATATATAATATATGTACTTATGCGTGTAAGTTAATTGCATCGTTTCGGTCTTGTCTACGCAGTTACTTTTTTTAAGCCGACGCACGTAAAAGCCGTTTTTGCTTTTTACCGTAGAAAAGCGACGGCAAGCGGTGTACATAGACTTCAATAAAGATGTATACGGTACCTCAATAAAAAAGTACTTTTTAAATAGGCTACCGTTCTGCTAAATTACGCCGTAAAACGAAAGTTACTGACATAAAAAGTAGTTATCAACGCGTTTTCAACGATTTTTTAAACACTTTATAAACATAGTTTTTAATCGTCGTGGTTTTGATTTTTTACGATGATACCACACATTTTGTGTCATCTGAATTTTTATCGACATTTCCACACGAGCCTACTATATCTACTACTTTAATAAATAAAAAAATACTATCATCACGGAGGGCGTGCTCAATGAAAACCATCGTAAAGGGTTCGGAGCTGTCAAGCGCAGTAAATAAAGTATCAAAAGCAATAAGTTCAAAATCGCCCAATCAACTTTTGGAAGGCATTAAATTATCCATAAAAGGCGACAGTTTGATTTTAACCGCAACCGATATGGAAATCGCAATCGAAAAAACGATAGCAGCCGAAACTTATCAGGAAGGCGACGTCGTAGTTCCGGGCAGGCTTTTTGCCGACTTCGTAAAAAAACTCGAAGGCGAGGACGACATAGAACTTTTCGTCGGTGACGACGGAAGATTGAAAATCACTTACGCCGCATCCGAAGGTTTTATACAATGTCTTTCGGCGGACAGTTATCCGATTATAAAGAAGGATATAAACAAGAGTTCCTTCGTTATAAACCAAAAGAGTTTTAAAGACGTTATAAATAAAACGAGTTTTGCTTGCTCGCAAGACGATTCTCGTCCCATTTTAAAGGGTTGTCTTTTGGAAATAACGGGCGATACCTTAACTTGCGTCGCACTCGACGGTTTCAGGCTTGCCGTTTGCAAAAAGAACGTAAGATCGGCAACTGGCAACATTCGCGCGATAGTTCCCTCGAGGGCGCTTGTGGAAATCACGAGACTACTCGAAAAAGACGACGAATACGTTACCGTCATAATTCAAGACAATTCCTTGATGATAAACGTAGATTCCACTATCTTTTTAACGAGGCTGTTAGAAGGCGAATACATCGACTACAAACGCATTATCCCCAACGACTTTTTAACGGTGTTCAGGGTAAACAAAGTGCTTTTGTATTCGTCCATAGAAAGGGCGTCTATCGTCGCAAAGGTTATGAAGAATATCGTTAAATTCGATATCCACGAAAACTTCGTCGACGTGTCGTCGGCTTCCGAAATGGGTAACGTTAAAGAAAATCTTATCATCAACCTCGAAGGTAAAGATTTAACAATAGCTTTTAACTCGAAATACCTTATGGACGCTTTAAGGGTTATCGACGACGAGTTCGTAAACTTCAATTTAAATTCGTCTATTGCGCCTTGCGTAATAAAACCATATTCCGACGACGAATATTTATATCTCATTTTGCCCGTCAGAATGTCCGTTTAATGGGCGTATAAGGCAAATATCACACAAAGAGCATATTATTATTTAATCTTTATCGGCTAAAAAGTTGACAAAAGGTTAAAAATCAAATATAATTTTTAGGCTTATCGTTTATAGTAAGCAAAAAGTAGAAAAAATAACGCAATATTTGCGAGAACGGAGAAATCACAATGAAAAGAACTTATCAACCTAAAAAAAGACAGAGATCCAAAGTACACGGTTTCAGAAAAAGAATGGCTACCAAGAACGGCAGAAACGTTTTAAAGAGAAGGAGAGCGAAAGGTCGTCATAAACTTTCCGCGTAAGTCGCTTGAAAAGATTAAAAAAACAGCACGACTTCGACCTTGTTTTCAATAAAGGGAAAAGAGCGTACACCAAAGCCGTTTCGATGTATTACTTTGAAATTAGCGGAAGAGAATCTCGCATTGGTGTATCCGTCAGTAAAAAACACGGAAACGCGGTTAAAAGAAACCGCATTAAAAGACTGGTTCGGGCGGCGTATATACCGATGATTCCCGAAATAAGAAAAAACGCGCTTATAGTTTTTATTCCGCGCGTCAGAGATGCTTACGAATTTTCCGAAATACAAAGATCCGTCGTTTTTTTATTAAAAAAAGAAAATCTCTTATAACAATCAATAGTGAAAAAACTTTTAATAAAGTTACTGCGTTTTTACAAAAAACATATATCGGCGGGGTTAAAGACGAGTTGTGCGTTTACCCCGACTTGTAGCGAATACGCTATAGAGGCTTTGGAAAAGCGTTCGTTTTTTGTAGCTGTTTTTTTGATTATAAGACGGCTTTTAAGATGTAATCCGCTCGCAAAAGGCGGGTTAGATCCCGTTCCCGACAGTAAAAACGTCGTGAAGTGGCTTATATAGTGTCGTGTGCGATAAATCGGCGTAGTATAAATTTTCTTTAATTATTAAGGTAAAGTTACCTTTTTCGGCGGAAGCGGTGTACCCGTCTATTCCGTCGTTTTTTCTTTTAAAAAATATAGGGTGTTTTCGCTATCGTAAAAACCCGTTAAGGACAACACATGTTAGAAATCTTATCATCGACCATTATTAAAACCATGCCGGTTTTCGATAATCCGTATACGTTTAATTTTATCGGCAGATTCATTCAGTGGTTAGTCGAAAGTTTGCCGTCTATGTGGCTCGGTATCGTCGTTTTTACCGTGATATTAAAGCTCATAACGTTGCCTCTCGATATATTTTCGAGGGTTTCCATGAAAAAGAACAGTTTAAAAATGGAAAGGATGCGTCCGCAACTCGAAAAACTTCAACGTCAGTACGCCAACAATAAAGAAATGTACAACATGAAGATGCAGGCACTTTACAAAAAGGAAGGGTATTCGATGTTTTCCACCTGCCTTCCGACCTTGGTAACGCTCATCGTCTTCATTATAGTAATCAATCAATTTTCAAACTATTCAAACTATCAAAACCTCGAACTTATTCAAAGCATGATAAGAGGTTACAACACCGCGGTGGAAACTTATAACGAAACGGAAAACACCGATATCGTTAAAAAGGTCGGCAACGAATATTACGTCGACGAAACCAAGATATTTAGCGACGAAGCGTTAACGTCGTACGGCATCGAAAGAACGATTACCGACCAAACGGCTTCCTATAAAACGGTAGATATCGAAAAATTTTATAATTACGTCAAAGGTTTGAACGCAAACGGTTACGAGGGCGTTAAGGCGGATACGGATATTTTGAAAGACGGTTCTTCCTACTCGTTTAACAGAGCGGATTATTCCGAAGACGCAACCGACGACTATATAAACGGCGTCGTAACGGGTAAAGTCGTCGCCGATCAATGCGAACCGTACGTTCTTAAAGTAAAAGAAAAGGCACGTCAGGCGGCGGCGGAAGCATATTACAAAAACGTTCCCGACTTTTTGTGGGTTAAAAATATTTGGGCAGAAGATTTATTCTGGAAGCATCCAGTAAAAAGCACCTTCTCGGAATACAAATTTACCGTTCGTCAAGGTTGCAAGGCAATCGACGCCGGGCTTAACATGGAAGATACGAGTTACGAAGAGTTGACTTATAACTTAAGTGCCGAAAAATCAGCCCCTAACGGATATTGTATTTTAGCCGTTTTATCTATCGGCGTAATGCTTTTATCTACACTTATCAGCAACAAGTCGCAAAAGGCGCAAATGGAATTACAGACGGTTGACGGGCAGGCGGCGCAAACTTCCAAGATGATGACTTGGATGATGCCTATAATGTTCGGTGTTTTCGCATTTATTTACACGGCTTCGTTTTCCATTTACATGGTAGTAAGTTCCTTGATATCCATAGTTTCGATGCTACTTATCAACACCTTTGTCGAAAAGCGTTTCAATAAAAAAATCGAAGAAGAAGAACAACAAAACGACAAACGCTACCGCAAAAACAAACAGTAAAATCTTACATTCAGGAGAGATAAAAAATGAACAACGAGTTTACGGCTAAAACTATCGACGAAGCCGTTAAAGAAGGTTTAAAAAACCTCGGCTTAACCGAGGAAACCGCAGAAATCACAGTTTTGGAAGAACCTCAAAGAGGTTTTTTGGGCATCGTAACAAAGCCCGCTAAAGTCCGCGTCGAAAAGAAGAAAACCGACATCGACAATGCAGTCGAATTTTTGGAAGGTTTGTTCAAAGTCCTTAACGTTTCGGCTACTACCGAGGTTACCGAAACAGAAGACGGCAAAGCAGTTATTAACCTTATCGCTACCGATTCCTCTCAAATTATCGGTTACAGGGGGGAAGTTCTCGATTCCATTCAATGCTTGGCAGGTGCCGTATATAACAGCGGAAAGGAAAACTATTCCCGTCTCGTCGTAGATTGCGAAGGTTATCGCGGAAAGAGAGAAGAAACTTTAAAGAACTTAGCGTTAAAGCTTGCCGCAAAAGCGGTAAAAACGGGCAAAAAGGTCGTTTTGGAACCTATGAACCCCTTTGAAAGAAGAATCATTCACTCGACTTTGGCTGACTTCGAAGGCGTAAAAACGGCTTCCGAAGGCAAAGAGCCGAACAGGTATATCGCCATTATTCCCGACGGTTACGATCCGACCAAGCGTAACGACAAGTTCAACGCAAGGCGTGACAACAACCGCAGATTTAGCGGTAACGGCGGTAAGAACAAAGGCGGTAAGCCCTTCGATAAACGCGGTAGTAACAAGCCTTACGAAAGAAGGTCGGCACCGAGAGCCAAAAACACTACTTTCGGCGGTGCGGTCTTTTTAGGCAACAGTTACAAAAACGAAAATAAAGACAATTAAGTAGGCCTTATAAAAAAAGGACGATAAAAAAGCAAAAAGCGTCGTTTCAGCCTTTTAGCGAAGAATTTTTCTGTCGTTTAAGATGATTTGAACTTTTATAAAAACGACGACGAAAGTCGAAAAACGGCTGTAAAAAACAGTCGAAGAAAAGTTTGGCTATAAAAAATAAGACTATAATAAACAATAATAAACAATAATAAACAATAAAAAATGAGATTTTGCGGATTTTGCAAAATCTCATTTTTTCGTGTTGAAAATTATATAAATTAAGGAATTTTTGACTATTTCAAAACGACTTGCAAACGGTTTTCGGGTGAGGGGCTTGCAATTGCCTCTCAAAAAATAAAGTCGGTAATTTTTACCGATTAACCCGAGAATCGACTTAAAAAGGTTTTCATCGTGACAGATTCTGAAAATGGGCTCAAAATCGCCCCTTAGACCTAAACGTATATAAAAGCGCAATAAGCGAATAAGTCGGCATGGCGAATGAAAAATCTTGCCGCAACCGTTTTTTGCGTCATATAATTATTTATCTACGTGCGCCTTTTTATAGCTTTCCTAATTTGTCTTTTACGTTATTACCGCTTTAACGCCGTTTATTTTCTTACGCTTTTATCGCTCGTCCCGTTTATTATTTTATGCTTTTACAGTGTTTTACTACCTTTGTTTACCGTTTGTGCGGTATACCGCTGTCGTGCGTTAAAAGGTAACGGTATCGAGGCTTGCAAAAGTAAAGTCGTCTATGATTTTGTCGGCAATATCGGTAAAGTGCGTTTGAAACCCTATAACCTTCATATTTGCGTTTTTACCCGCCTTTAAGCCGTTAACAGAGTCCTCAAAAACCGCGCAGTCACTCGGTTTGACGTCGAGCATTTTTGCCGCTTCCAAAAACAATGCGGGGTCTGGCTTATTCGGAAGTTTTGCTTCGCCGTCTATAAAGGCGTCGAAAATATCGTAAATGCCGAAACGCTTTGCCGTTACGTGTGCCGCCGCCGAAGAAGATGCGACGGCGCATTTTATCCCGTCGGACTTTAACAAACCGACGTAGTTTAAAAGCCCCGGCATAATGTCGTTTTCGTTTAAAGATTTAAGAGCGTTAAGAATTCTTTCCTGTCTTAAATTATGGTAAGTTATGTAAAGTTCGTCGGTCAAAGTTTTCCCCGCTTTTTCAAAAAGATAGGGGATAACCACTTGACGCCCCGCACTTTTAAAGGGAAGATATTCCTCGTAACTTATATCCGTGCCGATGGCGTTTGCAACCTCTCGCCAAGCGATATAGTGGTACTTTTCGCTATCCATAATAGTTCCGTCAAAATCAAAAATACAGGCTTTTACGGTCATAATAAAGTCCTTAATAAGTAATGTTTGTAATGGCTTTTTAAATAACGCCTACGATACGATTTTCGTATTTGCGATTTTTATATATCGGCAATTTTTATATATGCCGACGCTTATATGTCGTTTGTATGCTTTATATGCTTTTGTATGCGTTTATTTGTTTTTGTGTGCTTATATAACTCGTTTATACAATGATAAACTATTTTTTACTTTTTGTCAAACGCAACGTAAAAATATGAGCGATGACGAACGGAATCTCGTATGTAAACGATATAGCAAAAAGGGTTCGGCAAACGTCGAACCCTTTTAATTAATTTTTATGAGAGTGTGATTTAGTTTTTACGATATTGCAATTAGATTTTTTAAGATGCAATTAGTCTTTTAGATTGCAACCGAATTTTACAACGTTTAAATATTTTTTGAAATATTTTTGTTTTTATAGCGTTGCGCCTCGATTTTTGCAAATCGACGAAAAGCCGTATTTTCGTAAATCAACGAGAAACTAATAAATTAGTCTTCGTCGAAGGTGTCTTCCATATAGGTTTCGTAAGAAGTCGTATCTGCTTCCGTCATTTTACCCAAACGACGTTTAACGAAGTTTTCAAGGTTTTCTTTAACGGTGAAATCGTAAGTTTTGAGTTTAGCGGTTTTTTGTTCGTCCGTAAGACCTGTTTCGATTTTTACCGCGTAAACGTAGTCGTAAAGGGGAGTGGTGTCGGAAACGGCGAGGATGTAGTCGCCGATAAATTCCGGTTTATAGAATGTAGAAGAAGTCTTTAACGAAACGTAAGTGATTTGTTCGACTTCCGCATTGCCTTCTAAAAGTGCGCTTACTTTGATTCTGTAATAATAGTTGGAAGAATCGGTCATGTAAACGTAATCGTCGGTGTAACTCGAAAGGGTGAGGGAAGAAAGTTCGTTCAAAACCTTTTTGTCGGTTACAAGGTAAGTCAATCCGTAAGTTCTGTCGTCGTCCTTATTGGCGTAATCGTATTTAACGAAGCCCAAAGTCGTGTCGAAGTAAACGATGCAGTTTACGTCTTTATAATAAGAAGTCGTTGCAAATACGGTGGAAGCGTTCGTGGTGGATTCGCTCAATAAAACGTTGTTTTCGCCCGTGAACGCACCGTTTTTGGAAGCGTAATATTTAACCGTCGTGGCAACGGTGGTGTCAACGTAAGTTTTGGAATAGAAAAGGTTTGCGCCGGTGTCTTTTATAAGAGTAAAGGTTGCGCCCTGGGTTCCGTCACTGCCTTCTAAAACGGTAGTCTTTTCGTCGCCGTTAAAGTTGAATTTAACGATGTTTTGGAAGGATTCGTCTTCGTCGCGTTCGTCGTCGTGAGCGGTTTCTACGTAGTAGCAGTAGGTTTTAGTCAAATCGTCGGAGAAAACGAAGTTTTGAACAGTTCCGCTGGTGGATAAAACGGTGCCTTTTTTTGTAGCGTCGTAACTTATCAAAACGTTGTTGCTGTCGCTGTCGGTGGTGTTTACGATAAGGTAAACCTTTTCGCCGTCCCGAACGTATTTATAACCGGCGGTAAGACTTGCTATGCTTGTGATTTCTGTAGTGTCCGTGCCGTCGAGTTTGGTTCTTGCAAACTTCAAAGTGGAGTTTTGTACGGTACCAGATTTATCCTTTTCGGTCGACGGCGTGGTGTAATAAACGTAATCGCCGTAAATATAGAAACCTCTGTTGGCTTCGTCTGCAGTCGAGTAGAAAAGTTTGGGGATAACTACTTCGGAAGCGGGGTTATCGTTACCTAAATCGGCAACTTTGGTACGCAAAAGCGCGCCTTTTACGGGCGTACCGAAGGTATTGTCCGCGGTGTTGGATTCAACGCCGTTTATAAAGTAGACGTATTCGCCCTTAACTACGGCAAAACCGCCGTTAGAGGAAACTTCACCCGAATAATCGGTAACGGTGGACTTCCAATTGCCCGAGCAAGCGACGAGGGAAAGCGCAATGCAGAGAGCAAGCACTAAAGATAACAACTTTTTCATCTATTACTCCTTTTGGTAACCGCAAACAACGTATTTTTTGTCCGCAGCGGTAATATAATTATACCAAATCAAATATTTGACCGTAAAAAACAGTTCTCCTTTACGGCTCGTACTGATTATTATATACTAAAACAATAAAATAAGCAATAAAAAATGCGCAATTTTTTTCTTTAATTGGTTAAATAATTAACTAAAACGCCAAATAATCGGCGTAGCATCCGTCAGATAGGCGTTTATCGGCGTTATAGGCGGGTTTTTGAAGGGGCGGTACGAACGAAAGAAAGGTAAAATCGCCGAGAGATTGCAGATAGATTACAGAGAGATTACCGAAAGATAGTAAAAGTGGGCGTCCTTTCGTCGAAAGAAAGGTAAAATCGTATCGACGCTACCTTTTAGTTGCGGTGGCGTTGCTTTGTCGTTATGCAGGCATTGCGTCGCAGTTAAAAAAAGTTTGAAACGCATTGACGTTGAAAAAAGATTGAAAATCGAGAAATGCAATTTGTAACCGATAATTGAGTTTTTACGTGTTTGTGCCGACGATTTGTTTGCGGTGACAAACGTACAGGCGAGTATTTTTAAGGCGGTTTTCAAAAGCGTTTTTTGCCGAGAATACGGCATTTTTAAAGCCGACGTTTTAAGACGAAAGGCTTACCGAGCGTTTGCCGACGATTTAAAATGATGCCTTGCAAAAACATAACGGAAGAGAACTTTTAATTTAAAGAGTGTAAGTTCAACTCGCAGAAAAATAAAAAGCGTTTTTTATAGTCGTATCGACGGGAATTTTTATGCCTAACAATAATTTTATAAACCTTTTATCCAAATTGTCCGAAGCCTTGTTAAGTAGCGGACAAAAAAACGAAAAAGCGGGCTATAAGCCCGTTAACGACCAAAAATCAACCGACGGTTTATTCGGAAAGCCTTCCGTAAACGGAGATTTTTCTTCAAAATCGCAACCGTACGTTTCGCCTAAACAGTCGGTCGTGGAAATGTTGCGCCGTCACGACGAAATATCCCGCAAAATAGACGCGGATAAAACCAAGTAGTTTTATCCGCGTTGTTTGCGTAAACCGCTCCCTTCGGTCGCATTGACCGTTGCGGTTAAAATAAGCAGAAAAGACAAGCAGACAAAACAAGCGGTTAAAATAAGTGGAAAAGACAAGCGGATAAAATAAATAATAAGTAAGACAAAATAAAATTGCCCGTCCTTCATATAGAAGGCGGGCAATTCGTTAAACTAAGCGATAGTTTTGATTTTATTTTTCAAATCGAAGTAGTTTTAATCGGTTATCGAAACCGACGGGTGTTTTAGGTTGTTTATCGTTATCGAAACCGACCTAAAAGCACCAATCTCTAAAAAGCCGAAAATCGGTTATATCATTCATTCGGTTTAATTAACTATCGGGTTAATCAACTATCGGGTTAATTATTTATTGAGGTTGGCTTTTAAGGTTTCGAGTTCCGCTCTCAATTCCTTAGGAAGTCTGTCGCCGAATTGAGCGTAGAATTCTTCGATGCCTTTGGCTTCTTCTTTCCAAGTTTCATTATCTACGGAAAGCAAGTTTTCAACGGTTTCTTCGGTGATGTTCAAGCCTTCGATGTTGATATCTTTAGCGTAAGGAACGTAGCCGATAGGAACTTCTTTAGCACCGACCTTGTTTTCGCAACGAGCCAAAATCCATTCGAGAACGCGTAAGTTGTCGCCGAAGCCCGGCCATATGAACTTGCCGTTTTCGTCGGTTCTGAACCAGTTAACGTTGAAGATCTTGGGTTTGTTGGTAATCTTTTCGCCCATTTCGATCCAATGAGCAAAGTAATCTGCCATATTGTAGCCGACGAAAGGTCTCATAGCCATCGGGTCACGTCTTACGACGCCTACCGCACCGGTAGCGGCAGCGGTAGTTTCGGAAGCCATTGAAGAGCCTACGAAGACGCCGTTGTTCCAATCTCTCGATTCGTACACCAACGGAGCCGTTTTAGCACGTCTTCCGCCGAAGATAATTGCCGACAGAGGAACGCCGTTAGGTGCTTCGAACTGATCGGAAAGGCAGGGGCAGTTTACGGTAGGAGCGGTAAATCTCGAATTGGGATGTGCGCCGTACGTGGACTTATCTGCCTTGTCGTATTTAGAAGCGTCCCACTTTTCACCGCGCCAGTTAAGAGCGTTGGTAGGAGCTGGAGTATCCATGCCTTCCCACCAAACGGTGTTGTTGTCAAGGTCTTGTACTACGTTCGTGAAGATAGAATTCTTTTTGGTAGAAAGAAGAGCGTTGGGGTTGGAATGCATATTCGTGCCGGGGGCAACGCCGAAGAATCCGTTTTCGGGGTTGATAGCCCAAAGTCTTCCGTCTTCGCCGACTCTTATCCAAGCGATATCGTCGCCGACCGTCCAAACCTTATAACCTTTCTTTCTGTAAAGTTCGGGGGGAATAAGCATTGCGAGGTTGGTTTTACCGCAAGCGGAGGGGAAAGCAGCCGCAACGTATTTAATTTCGTGTTGAGGATTTTCTATCCCGACTATAAGCATATGTTCAGCCATCCAACCCTCGTTTTTGCCGAGATAGGAAGCGATACGAAGTGCAAAGCATTTTTTGCCGAGAAGAACATTTCCGCCGTAACCGGAGTTAACCGACCAAATGGTGTTGTCTTCGGGGAAGTGAACGATATATCTCTTTTCTTCGTCGAGTTCGGCTTTGCTGTGAAGACCGCGAACGAAATCGTTGCTGTCGCCCAAAGCTTCCAAAACCTTGTTGCCGTCTCTCGTCATGATGTGCATGGAAAGTACTACGTAGATAGAGTCGGTGATTTCGATACCGATTTTCGAAAATTTAGAACCTACCGCACCCATGGAATAGGGAATAACGTACATGGTTCTTCCTTTCATCGAGCCGTCGAAAATTTCGCCGAGTTTGGCGTATGCTTCTTGAGGATCCATCCAGTTGTTGATGGGACCTGCGTCGTCTTTGTTTTTGCAGCAAATGAAAGTTCTGCCTTCGACACGTGCTACGTCGTTAACGGCACTACGGTGTAAGTAGCATCCCGGTAAAAGTTCTTGATTGAGTTTGATGATTTCGCCGGTAGCGCACGCTTCTTTACGAAGTTCTTCGTACTGGGCTTCGTCGCCTGTAATCCAAACCACCTTATCGGGTTTGCAAAGTTGTCTTGAATCTTCAACAAATTGTAAAAGAGCTTTGTTGTTTGTCATTTTTTGCCTCCGTTTTAGGTATATTTTTTTATTTTTAACAGATTGAAATAGGTAAAGATGGTATTTTTACCGCATATAAAAGGGTAAACGCCCAACCTCCACCGCATATATTTTATATTAAAAAAGGCAAAAAGTAAAACGTATTTGCAAATCTTTTGAGTTTATTTTGCACGTTTACGATGAATTTTTTCGTCACTTATATTTTTTTGTCTTTAAAAGCGTGTTTATTTCCTCTTTTTTGACAAAACAAGCCCGAAAAAGCCTTAAATTTTGCGTTATCGTTTTATTACCGCTAAAAAAAGACGATTTCGGTAAATTATGTATCGATTATATCGATAAGAATAAAAGAGCATATCAAAGCATAAATTATTATGTCGATTTACGGAGTCTTTTATGCCATACAAACGTCTTTTAAAACTTGAAAACAACAGTCGTGCCGTTGCGGTTTTGCGTATTTTCGGCGAAGAAAATTCGGCAAAGATTTCGGTATCGCTTATCGAAAAAAAGTATATAGACGCACAAATTTTTCTTTACGACGGAAAAAATTATCACCTCGTTAAAGACGGGCAAATTTTAGAGGGCGCGGATTTTTCTTCCCGCGCGTGTTGCGCCTTTTTACTGAACGGAAAAATCGTTGCCACGGCGTATTACGGCGGACTTAAAATAGACGAAGAAGGTTTTTTGAATTTTGAGAAGATTGTTAAGAAGGGCTTTAAAAACGAGAAGGGCGAATTCTCGCAAGATATTTACGACGATGAGAAAATCGCAGAAGAAAATTATTACGAAAAGGACGGGTTAGATGAAAAACAAACTGTTTGCCATGATGAGATTGAAAAATACGATCACCTTAAAAAGGAAGACGCATTTAAAGCGTTTAATGCTTTTGAAAATGAAAAGGACTTATCTTTTGAGGAACGCTTACCAAACGATAGGGCAAGCGAAAACGATTCTTTTACCGAGCAAGATTATAAAAAAGAACTTTACGAGTTTTATAAAATCGTTTCGGGAAGAGAAAGAGTCGGCGATTTAGAAAACATGATCTCGGGCTCGGTGTTTTACAAAATGGGCGAGGAAAAGTTTTATCTTTTCGGGCTAATTAAAAACGAAGGCATGCCCGTTTACTTTTGTTACGCCGTTCCGTCAAATAACGGAAATCCGCCAAAGGGCTTTGAAAAGGGTTATTTCGTGCCGAAAAGTTATTTTGATCGTCAAAACGGCTATTATTGCCTTTTTCAGCGCGCAAAAAAAGCGTGAAGTCATTTAAGTTTGCTGAACGCATCGCTTAAAGAGAATATTTATCAACGAATCATATTTTTATAAAGGCGTACGGTTTTATAAAAAGATGATTTTTCTTCACGCTTAACAGCCGTTTACCTTTAGCAAAAAGTATTGTAATAACGGCAAAAGACCGCAAAATTGCGGTCTTTTTTTGTGGTTTTTACTTAAAAACGGGCGTATAGCCCGACTTATCGTTCTTTTTTTAAAAGACAACAACCCGTTTTATTAAAAATTACCGATAACGGGCTTATAGGGGTGGTTTTTAAAGAATAACGGTTCGTTTTTTATATAAAAACGAAAATGCAACTAATACGTTTTTAAGCATTTTTTTACATTTCGTATTGACAAAATTATCCTTTATCTATATAATAAAATAGAGGCGCAAATATAAAGGAGGAGCGCACAAGTAACCAAACAATTTTTATGGAGGTAAAAAATGAAAAAACTATTGGCAATTTTTATTGCGTTCGTTACGCTGTTTTGCGTTACGGGTTGCGGACTTTTCAACAAAGACAACGAAAAAGACAAGAAATACGACGTGACTATAAAAGTTACGTCTAATCACGGCGGGGAATGGATATTTACGCCGGATATTAAAGAACTGCATGTCGAAATTCCTTACGACGGTTTGGAAAGGCGTTTTTACGTAGATTGTTACCAACTTAAAGATCATCCAAGATGGAGTGAAAAATGGTTTGATATATCGGGCGATAATGGGTTTTACATTCATATGCAAAAGAAAGTATCTGGATTAGGGTATGAACCTGTAAAGTCTATTGTAGAGAAAGGTGATTACTGTTGTACAATAACAACCAATATGACGTCAAGGCTATTCAATTTCAGATCAGTTTACTTTTATATCACGATAACTTAATTTTTACGGAGATAGAATGATGAAATTATTAAATAAATTAACTGTTTTTGTTTTCGGTATAGCGATAGTTGTTTCGTGCTCGATAATAGTGAAAAGCAACGTAAATATAAAAGCATATGCGTTAACAGCTAATTATCCTACTGTGGAACAATATACTAACGAAGATACTTTGTTAAAAAGTGATGGCACTAAAAGTACAAAAGATATACAAACATTTGCTTCAGAAGTAAAAGCCGCTTCGAACGGTACGCGATTTGACGAGTTAGCGGAAGTAATACCCGCACAGTATCTTAATTCAGCCGAACCAAATGCAGTATATCAGTATAACGGGAAAGAATACGGCTTTTACGTTGTTAAAGAAACAGTTGACGAAGAAATTTATTTTGACGTATTGCTTATAGATTTTATTTATGAGTTCGACAATAGCGGACATACTCAATCCGAATACAAGATACGTATTAAGCCAATATTGCAACAAAGTTTTTTACGCGTAACCAAGGAAGACGGGCGTTTTACTTGGCAAAAACTCACAATAGGAAGATATAGATATTATGTAAAAAATCCTCGGTTTTTAGCAGGATTGGAAAACGAAAACGCCCTAAATTACGGAGATCCTGCCTATTCAAAAAACACAGATGACGGTATCATTATCAAACAGGCAAGAGTAAATTATAGTGAAACGTCTTATATGAATGTTTTAGAATTTATCAGTAGAACTACTGTTTTTGCAGCCAAACTGGCTGTTAGTTATGCATTGCCCGCGTTGCTTGATGTTTACGCAGAATTGGGAAACTTGCCAGAATTGCATAACTTAAACAGTATTTTAGATCTTATCGAATTTGCTTTTGATGTCATGGACGGAACTGTAGATATAGTTCAAGAAGCGACAGAGAAAACCATAGAATATCAAAACGAAACTAACATACATACCGCAAAATCTAAAGCGGAACAGTTGGCTACGAATCAGTCGGGTTTTTCGCGTCTTATAGCAGTCGCACCCGCAACAGAAGGAGACGTTTATTTAACCGATGTAAGCAACTCTTATGCAGAACTCATAACTGAACTTGATAATACGAATTATCAAAGCCGGTTAACTCAACTCTGCGAGTTTGATATAGCGCGACGCCCGTATCCGATAGGTGAAATGAGAGAAGTAGATAAAAATTTACGGTTTGGCAAGGAACGTATATTGTTTGAAGATGCCGATCCTCAATTTGAAATCCCCGGCAATAACTTTGACGATACAAGTGTAAATTTATATCTTTTACCAAACGGCAAACAAACCGTGAAATTCAGACCTCAATATACCGGAGATTACACGTTTACGTTACCGACTAATTTAAGTTTTTCTTTGAACGGCGTACCGTACGAGGTAACACCAAATGGCAAATATACCATGAGGCTAAACAAAATCGAAGCCGATTCAAACAACCCGGACGATCCTAATAATGACCGATACGAATACATAACAATTACGAATAATTCAACTTTAAAATATAGCAACGCCGAGGCGGGTTAACGGTTACCGCCACGGCGTTGTAGTTTTTTCGGTAACGGCGGGCGTAAAAACATACTTTATCGGTAAAACTTCGGGATATAATCAAAAGCCGAAGTTTGCCGTCCGTAATACGTAAAGGTCGTCATCTAATTACGTAAAGTTTTACTTGCGTAAAGTTAGCCGGTTTAATTATATTAAGTTTGCCGTTATTAAGTTATCGTTTTAAATACGTAAAGTTTGTCTTGTGTGCCGTATCGGGTAAAAAACACAATATATTGTGCGGTGACCTAAAATATACAAAAGTTTACGATTTTTGAATAAAAAAGAGTAATAAAGCAAGAAAAAATCGGCAAAAATGCTTGACTTAAATATAATAATAAGTTAAAATGTGATAGTCGCTTGATTTGTGCGAAGGTTTTTTTATGCGAATTAGCCCCTTGCTTGAAAAATTGAAGGCATGTCAATCGCAATATTAATTCGGAGATGTTTATCATGAAATCATATATGGCAAATCCCGCCACGGTTGAGAGAAAGTGGTACGTCGTCGATGCGGCAGGTATTCCGCTCGGCAGAGTCGCTTCTCAGGTAGCGGCGATTTTAAGAGGCAAACATAAACCTACTTTCACCCCCAACGTTGATTGTGGCGATTTCGTAATCGTTCTCAACACGGATAAGGTAGTTTTAACCGGCAAAAAGCTCGAAAAGAAGCTTTACACCTATCACACCGGTTACATCGGCGGTTTAAAGCAAACGCCTTATAAAGACATCATGGCGAAGAAGTCCGACTTAGCCGTTTACGAAGCGGTTAAGGGCATGCTTCCCAAGAACACTTTAGGCAAAAAGATGCTCAAAAAGCTTCGCGTTTACAAAGGCGCCGAACACAAACAACAGGCTCAACAACCTGTAGAGCTCAAGATTGACTACTAATAAGGAGAGTACATCATGGCTAAAGCTACTAAAAAGAAAGTCCAGTTCTGGGGAACGGGCAGAAGAAAGAAAGCAGTCGCAAGAGTACGCCTTATTCCCGGCGGAAACGGCACTTATATAATCAACGGCAGAACCATCGACGAATATTGTCCTTCCGAAACGGTTAAACTCGTTATCCGTCAACCTTTGACGCTTACCGCCAAAGAAGCCGATTACGACGTTTTCGTAAACGTTAACGGCGGCGGTTTCACCGGTCAGGCAGGCGCAATCCGTCACGGTATCGCAAGGGCGCTCGTAGTTGCCGAACCCGAACTCCGTACCGCGGTTAAGAAGGAAGGTTATTTAACCAGAGACCCGAGAATGAAGGAAAGAAAGAAATACGGCTTAAAGAAGGCTCGTCGCGCTCCTCAATTCTCAAAGAGATAATTATTTATCTACAGATTCACAAGCCGTCTTTTTCGAGACGGCTTTTACTATATTCGCTGACGGCTTTTTACCTTTTCGTTTTTAAAAAAGACGCCCCTTATCTTTTTTAATGCGGGATAAATTATGTGTCGAGGTGTTTCATGATAACCAATCCTAAAACTAAAAAAATATTGCGGATAGTGTTTTATTCGGTTGCCGTAGCGGGCGTTATCGTCGTATTGATGATTTCGACCGGGCTTGCCGCCTTCATTTTTAACGGGTACGACGAATACTTCGACAGAAGTAAGTACCAAAGAGGACAACTTATTTTTAAAACCGAATACCTTCTCGAAGAGTCCGAGAACATAACTTTTTCGGGAACCACGCCCTATGCCCCTGATAAAACGGTTACTTGCAACGCCGAAATCTCCGTAAACGCAGATAGCGGAGAGGTTACCGTAACGATAAAAAACAAAAATTCTTTTTCGGACTCCTACGTGTTTACTTGCGTAACGCCCGAGAAATCCGGCAGTGTTTATAACGGCGGGGAGATAAGCGGAAAAGTCGCGACCAAAGTGTTTTTATGTAACGGCGACGAGGAAACCGAATGCGAATTGATAAAATACGATTTTGAAAAAAAGCAATCCACTTACACTTTTAAAGCGCCGACGGTAAAATCTTTCGATAAAATAAAAATAGTCGGTTTTATGATTACCGAGTTTAAAAAAAGATAAACCAATCGAAGGATAGTTTTGCCCCCCCCCTGAATCGTAGGATAGCGTTGACAGACCGAGTTGCAGAATAGTTTTACGCCGAGTTACTATATAGCGTTGACCCGCCGAATCCTATTGTGCTAATTTGTATTGTGCTATATCGTATCGGACGATTTACGGCGGAAAACCGCTTTATAGCGGAAAGTCTGTTTGTTGCTGTAAGTCGCATTGCAATGCCAAATTCGTAGAGGCGAATCGTATTGTAACGGAAAGTCGCATTGCAATAAAGAGCTAAATTATAGGAAAAACTAATTAAAAACGCGTTTTCAAAAAGAGTTTTGAAAACGCGCTTTTTCATGC
The DNA here is from genome assembly GCA_963650915.1 of Parasutterella excrementihominis. GTDB lineage: Bacteria > Bacillota > Clostridia > Christensenellales > Borkfalkiaceae > UBA4636. The sequence goes on from CAVJMJ010000012.1 coordinate 52,318, forward strand.
CGAACTTTCTTTAAATATCGTTTTTCGTCCGTATTCGCTATTAAAATGTGCAAAGCAATGTAGAAGTTCGCTATTAAAATGTGCAAAACGACGCTGAACTACCGCTTTCGGGAAATTGCGACATAGATAAATTCAAATTGTATTTTTGCGATACGGGCTTGCTTGTCGCTCTTTTGGACGAAGAATCACAGGAAGATTTGCGTGCCAATAAAAATTTAGGCTTATACAAAGGTGCGCTTTACGAAAATATCGTAGGCGAAGCCTTGGTTAAAGAGGGTTACAAACTTTATTATTACAAAAAAGAGAACGCAACCCTCGAAGAAAACTTTTTTATTCGTTCTTCGGACAATTTGATTCCCGTGGAAGTAAAATCAAAAGGCGGTCGTTCAAAATCTTTAAGGACGTTGATTTCTTCGGACAAATACCCTGACATCGCTTACGGCTTCAAAATTTCGGCAAATAATATCGGGTATAGCGAACAAATATATACCTTCCCGTATTTTTGCGCTTTCTTGTTAAAAAGATTTATGAAAACTTTCGTGCAGATTAAAGATTAAAATTAAAAATTAAAAGGCAAAAGGCGACAGTTGCCTAAGGCTTCAAAAAAACCTCGTTCGTTTTTACACCAAACAACAAAAAACATACTAATGGTACGCATAAACCGTGTTTTTTTGGAAAAAATATCTTTTTCGACAAATTTGAACAAAATTATTCAAAATTATTTTCAAATTTCGTTCAAAAATATTTTGGATTTAAACCGATTTGCGTTATAATTGGTGTACCGTATAATAAATCAGGTGAAAAATATCAAATACGTTGTGCAAAAAATCGTTCGGCGCAACGTAATTTACGGACAAGGGAGATTTTATGGAAACTAAAAAAGTTTTGTTCATCGAAGAAAGCGACGGAGCCGAGAGCAGACGAGAAAATTCATGGCGCGAAAGCGGTTTTGAACCGATAGGCTTTACGAACGACGGTCGAAAGGGTATAGAACTTTTCGATAAGTTTAAACCCGATTATCTCGTTACCGGGCTTGTTTTATCGGGTGCGGACGGCTTCGAGGTCTTGGAACACGTTTTTAAAGCCAAGTGCTCAACTAAAATTATCGTGGTCAGTGCGATAAAAAACGAAACGGTTATTAAACGCGCAATGGATTACGGCGCACGCTATTTTATGACGACGCCCATTCCGCAAGAGGTCGTTAAAGAAAGGCTTTTAAACATTGCCGAAAGGGAAAAGGGCGGGTATTCTTCTTTTGAAAGCAAGCCCGCCAAAAGCATAGACGAAAAAATAAGCAAAATATTTATTTCGGTAGGTATTCCTCCTCATATCAAAGGGTATTCTTATTTGAGAGAGGGCGTAAAAATGGCGGTGGACAATCCAAAAATCATTAACAGCATTACAAAACAACTGTATCCGAAAATCGGCGAAAAGTACGAAACGAGCGCGTCGAAGGTAGAACGTGCCATTCGCCACGCCATTGAAGTCGCTTGGAACCGCAACAGAATAGAAAGCATTAATTCAGTTTTCGGCGTGCGTGCGTACGTCGGAAGCGAAAAGCCTACGAACGGTGAGTTTATCGCCCTCGTTGCCGACAAAATGCTTCTCGAGGGGGCGTAAAAAAACCAATCGTAGTTGACTTTTCGTGACAGTCGTAGTTTTTCGCCGTTATAATTTGCCGTAAAAACGCAAACAAAGAGAAATAAATAACGCAAGAAAACGCACGGAAACAAGCAAGTAGCAAACTCGGCAACAAGCAAGTAGCGAACAAGTAACGAACTTGGCAACAAGCAGGTGTAAAAATAGTGAAAAGATTTGCTAAAAAACAATAAAGCGAGTAGTAAAAAACATATCGAAATAAAAACGAGTAGCGAACATAGCGAAATAAAAACGAGTAGCGGAAAGCGTCGCAAATAACATAGTAAAAAGCGTTGAAAAGGATGTTACCGAATAGCCCCAATACATATGCATAAACGTTTTTTGGGGGGAGAATTGCCCCGAAATATTAAAGCGAGACTGACAAAAAATTTGTCGGCCTCGCTTTAATCGTGCCTTAGTTTGCGGTTTAAATATAGAAAAATTCGTTTCGGCGGAAAATATTTAGACGTAAAAAAAGTCACGCTAAAAGCCGTAAAAATAACCGAATTCGCCTAAAAACCGTATCAATAGCAGGCAAGAAAAAGTCACGCCGAAATGCGTGGCTTTTTATGCCGAAATGCGTGGCTTTTTATAAATGAAAATTCCGCCGTGCGCAATAGAAAAACTTAAAACCGAGCAAGCGTTTTAATTTTTAACGACCTCATAAAAAATTATCGTTTTATAGTATATTTGCAAAAAACGGGTAAATAACATAATGTATGTAATAGAAAAACTGTTTTTGTACGATAAGAAAGTTCGATATTTTCGACAGTTGCCGAATAACCGTATATAAAACTTAAAAAAAATCAAAAAACCGAGTAAAAACAGTTTACAAATCAAAACAATACTAATATAATAATTCCACTTGACGAAATAAAGCGTTGAGGCATGGAGGCAGATTATGGCGAAATATAAACTTTGCCCAAGATGTGAACTTAATTATATTCCCGTTGACGAAGAATATTGCGACGTTTGCAAGGCGGAATTAAAACTCGGTCCGCAACTTATGTTTGCCACACTTGACGAAGACGACGATGCGTCCGAGAAACTTTGCCCTGTTTGCAAACAGAACTATATACCCGTTTCCGAGGAAATGTGCGAAAGTTGTATGGAAAAACAGCGTTACGACGAGGAAAAGGATGCCGACGTAGATATCGATACCGACGAAGAATGGAAAAAATATCTCGACGACGACGAAAAAGAAGAACTCGGTAAAGACGATAACGACGAGGAAATGCTTTCGCTTTCACAACTCGAGCAAGAAGAAGTCAATGAACTTTTCGACGACGAAGAGGAATTTTTGGACGACGAAGACGAAACCATGGAAACCAACGACGAGGACGACGACTTCGATTACGGTCCCATCGACGAAAAAGATTTCGAAGAAGAGGACGACGAAGATGACCTCGAAGACGAGGACGATGATGATTTTGACGACTTCGACGACGAAGACGAAAAGCCAAAGACGAAAAAATAATTGAATAAAACCGTCGGTCTTGTAGGGCTGTTCGGAAAGTTTTGCAAAATAAAACTTTTTGAAAGCACATTTAAGTCGACGGCTTTTTATTTTCTTGAATTGTCAAACCGAATGCACCGCTTACCGTAAAAAACTTCAAAAGGAGTTTCGGACTTAAACATTACAAAAAACGTTCTTTTGGTTTGTAAAAAACGCCTCGATATCTTCTTTAAATAAAGCGTCGAAATCCGTTGGCTTCGGAAGGCATTCTCAGAGTAGTACGTTTTTCGGTGTAATAAACGTCGGGTAAAAGATATAAAACCAGGTTGTCGGCGTAAATTTCGAGGCGAAAGCGATACAATTTGCTTGGCGACGATAAAATTCTTGCGTCGGCGATAAAATTTGCCATAAAAAGGCAAAAGTTAATCTATAAGCCCGTTAACTGCGGTTTTCATTATGTGAAAATAAAAAGTCGCCAAAAAAGTTTCGCAGATAAAAAATGAAAACGTGACTTTTCATTTTTAGACACATTAGGTCTTTTTAACAATGAAAAACGGGCTATAAGCCCGTTAACGCAGTTTTTACTTTGTGAAGACAAGAGGACGGCAAAAAAGTTTTTCCGTTAAAAATGGAATGTGTTTTTTCATTTTTTAAAAAATCCGTGCTTTTATATAACAAAAATCGGGCTATAAGCCCGTTAACGCAGTTTTTACTTTGTGAAGACAAGAAAAACGTCGTCAAAAGCCATGACGAATAGCGACTTACGGGCGTTTTAAAAAACAAAGGGTAAGCTATAAACTGTTTGTTTATAAACCGATGAACGGCGTTTTAGTAAAAAAAGATAAGTTAACTAAAAGTCGGGCTATAAGCCAATAATCGGTGTTTTTGCACGTTTAAAAAGCAAAATTATCGGTTATAATTATCGTATGATAAAATCCGATAAAAATCAAGGCAGCGTAAAAGCCGCCGTAGAAAACCTTAAAAACAAAACGGTAAAAGTAACGCAAAACCTGGGTAGAAACAAATACGTTTCTTACGTCGGCGTGGTTACGGGAATATACCCCGCACTGTTTACCGTTTCTCCTTCCGCCCCGTATAACGGCAAAACGAGTTTTTCTTATTCCGAAATCATGTGCGGAAACGTAAAACTTAAAACCGAGCGATAACAAAAACCTCGGTGGCAACCAAACCGCACGAAAATAAAATCGTACGATAATTAGAATGTGCCAAAAGAAAAAATGACGATAGTAAAACCGAAAGATCACGAAAGCGCAAAACAACAAAAACGCACGATAATAAGAAAGTACGATAACAAAGCGTACGATAACAAAAACGCACCGCGAAGCAAAATTTTCTTCGCGGTGCGTTTTTATTTGTTTTTAACTTATCGTACTACGGCGGGCGTTTAATGCGGTATAAATCGGTTTATCGCCGAAAAAAACGGCGATAACGGGCTTATAGGTCGATATTCGAGCGATTTTACGACTGCAAACAGGAATATTTTGCGGTTATAAATTCTGATAGTTATTTGCGATACCGTGTGTTATTGCGTTTGCGATACTGCTTAATTTTATCTTTTACAAGCCCGAGCAATTTCGCCCGAGCAATTTCGCCCGAGCAATTCCGCCCGTGATTGCGCACAATGCTATTTTGCTAATCGGAACGACGCTGTTTTACAAGTCCGAACATTTACTTCTATGATTCGGTATAATTTTGCGCCGATTGGTTAGGATAATTTTATGTTAGCAAGACCGCCTTCGGAAGTTTCTTTATACCTGCAAGACATGTCCTTCCCGGTTTCGCGCATTGCGCTGACGACGCTGTCGAAAGAAATTTTTCTCGTGTCGGATAACAAATTGGACAAAAGGGCGGCGTTTATCGCTCTTACGGCGGCGACGGCGTTGCGTTCTATGCACGGTATTTGCACGAGTCCGCAAATAGGGTCGCATGTAAGCCCCAAATGATGTTCAATGGCTATTTCGGCGGCGTACTCTATTTTATCGAGGCTTGCGCCGTTGAGTTCGGAAACGGCTGCCGAAGCCATGGCGCAAGCGGTGCCTATTTCGGCTTGGCAACCGCATTCCGCCCCCGAAATGGAAGCGTTCTTTTTTATAAGATTGCCTATAATTCCGCCCGTTTTCAAGGCGTCGACTATTTGCTTGTCCGTAAGTCCGTTTTTCTGTTGGGTATAGTATAAAACGGCGGGAACGACGCCCGAAGCCCCGCAAGTCGGAGCGGTAACTATTTTTTCGTACGATGCGTTTTGTTCGCCCACGGCGAAAGCGTAGGCGCAAATCAGTCTGTTTTCTCTGACTTCGGCGGTTTCGTCAGGCGTTTCTCGGTATAGGTATCCGGCTTTTCTCACGACGTTGAGTCCGCCCGGTAAAACGCCCGAGCCTTTCAAACCTTCGAAGACGGAATCTTTCATCTTTTCGTAGGCGTAAAACAGGTAATCGTTTAAGTCGGAATAATCGAATTTATCGGCGTACTCCCATAACCTTAAGCCGTTTTGTTTGCAATAATTTTTAATTTCGGCAAAACTCGTATGTGGATAAACAAAGTTTACGTTTTTGTTTTCCTCCCCGTCCTTTAAAATTTTGCCTCCGCCGACGCTGAAAAACCTTGCCTTGTCGAAAACTTGCCCCTCTTTATAGGCGTAAACGTCAAGGGTGTTCGGGTGCGGAACGGCTGTGTTTTTGTCGAAAACCACTTCGCATTCGATGGGCGCAACCGTTTTTTTAACGACGACGTCGGTGCCGTGCCCCTTGCCCGTTTTGGCAAGAGAACCGTACAAAACGACTTTATATTTGTCGGCGTTTTTTCCTTGCGAAAAGGCAATCATGGCTTTTTCCGGACCCATCGTGTGAGAACTCGACGGACCGAAGCCGATTCTATACAATTCTTTCAGGCTTTCAAGCCCGTTTTCGTAAAATTCCATACTCGTCCTTTGCGGGAAAAATACCCGACCGATTACATTGTACCCGATTTAACCGTCGTATGCAAGGGAATTTTTAGACATTAAAAAAATCGTCTTGAAAAAACATAGACGATTTTTTAAAAAATTAAAACAGAATGGTGCATTCGTCCCGAAAAAACTTCAAAATACCCCGACTTAAATATTAAAGTCGAACGCCGAAAGCCGACAGGCGAAAAGCCGAAAAGTCGAAAAGTCTTTTTTACGACTTCGATATTCGATTTTATAACGCACGCCTACGACAACGAACTCTATCTGCAACGAATGCCTTTTATAACGCACGCTGTCTATAACGATAACGAAAAAAGTGCCGAAAACAAAAGCAATCGGCAGTTCACATCTATCGCAAACTGCCGACTACCTGAAAAATATATGATAAGGGGGAAAATGATGAAACCTTATTTAAGTAACCTCGGTCACGCTTACGTAACCTTGATTACGCCTAAATATTACAACACTTTTTTTTATTTGTAAAGGATTTTTAAGCCATTTTTTAAATTTTTTTAAAAAATTTTTTTAAATATTTTTTAGGAGGCAATAATTTTTCCTAAAAACAGGAAAATGCCGAGGCAAAAACGGAAATTCGACGATAAAATGCCTATTTACCGCGTATTTAAATTTAGTAAATCGACTAATATATTATATGCGACCGTATGCCGAAAGTACCGAAAATCTGGCTTTTTCGACGAAAGCGGAAAGATTTTTAAAATTATTTTTGAAAACCTCGATTTTTCTGCGGTTTTCGGAAAGTTTTTCGTAAAAATCGTCACCCGATAAATACAAAAAATCGACGTAGCATTGATGGGCGATAAAGTTCCTCGCATTTTTGATTTGTTTCAGGACGGCGTAGTCTTCCTCGCTGAAAAGAGGATTCCCGTCGCTGTTGTCGAGTGCGGAAAGGGCAATTAAAACGGAGCCCAAAGTTTCCCTTTTGACAAGGGCTAAGTTTTCGGACATATTGCCTTTCAGCATTGCGGCGTAAATAATTTTTATATCGTGTTCGATGCGTTGGCAATACATCAGCGTTTCGCCGACCGACATGTTAAAGTTATCGAGTTCAGTCATTTTTCGCCTCTAAAAAATTCTTTCGATGCCCAAATTATACTCTACTTGCAAAGTTTTTGCAAGCGTGCAAGCATGCATAAAGTTTTTAAGGCTTTATCTAATTGGCAATAGCCGAAAAGTTTTCCGTTAAAAAGTCGTTGACAGTCGGCAAAAACTCGTGTTAAAATACATACGAGGTATAAAATATGATTAAAATTGCAGTGTTTGACGTAAAAGAATACGACAAAAAATATTTTGAAAAGTTTAAGCCCGAAAATACCGAAATTAGTTATTTCGAGGCGAAACTCGACCAAACAACCTGTGTATTGGCAAAAGGTTTCGATGCGGTAGTTCCCTTCGTTAACGACGATATAAACGAAACGGTCGTAAAAAGTCTTTACGATTACGGGGTAAGGTTGATTGCTTTAAGATGTGCCGGCTTTAACAACGTCGACGTCAAAGCATGTTACAAAAAACTGCACGTCGTAAGGGTTCCTTCCTATTCGCCCGAAGCGGTAGCCGAACACGCCGCCGCCCTTTTGCTAACGTCGGTAAGAAGAATCCACAAAGCCTTTAACCGCACGAGGGATTTTAATTTCAGCCTGTCGGGGCTTACGGGGTTCAATATACACGGCAAAACGGTGGGCGTTGTCGGCACGGGTAAAATCGGCAAGGCGTTTATAAAAATCATGCAAGGCTTCGGCGCTCATATTTTGGCTTACGATAAATTCCCCGACCAAACACTCGGCGTAGAATACGTCGACCTCGAAAGACTGTTTAACGAGTCGGATATAATTTCCCTTCATTGTCCGCTTACCGACGACACCTTCCACCTAATCGACGAAATGGCGATTTTTTCGATGAAAAAGGGGGTAATGATTTTAAACACGTCAAGGGGTGCACTTATCGACGCCGAAGCCCTTTTAAAGGGGATAAAGGAAAGAAAGGTCGGCGGAGCCTGCCTCGACGTTTACGAGGAAGAATCCGACCTGTTTTTTGAAGACAAGTCCGGGCATATTTTGGGCGACGACGTTTTGGCAAGGCTTTTATCCATGCCAAACGTGATAATTACCTCGCATCAGGCGTTTTTAACCGAAGAGGCACTTTCCGAAATAGCAAAAACCACGATATCGAACATTCTCGATTACTTCGACGGAAAACCTTTAACGAACGAGGTTTGCTATCGTTGCGAAAAAATGGCGGGGTGCAAAAAGCAAAAAAGCAGTCGGTGTTTTTGACGTTACTTTTAACGGTGCGTTACTTTGTGTTGCATTGCATTACTTTGCTTTACTTTGCTTCTAACGACGCTTTCATCGTTGAGTTTTATCGTAAGTTTTATCGTTGGTGAAGTCAACCCGAAAGTTCGGATAAAATTGAATATAAAACGGTTTGCGGATGAGTTCGGTATTGTATCGAACTCATTCCTTTTAGTTTGAGAGATATTCTTTCGTCAATGTTTTTACCATACTTTTCAATCGTCGGTTTCGTTTTGTTATTTACGGGTTTTATACGTAAAGACCGTAAAACCATATAATCCAAACCAACCACGGTAAACCCCAAAGAACCACGACGAACAACGGTAAACCCCAACGAACCCCAACGAACTACGCCCGACTCCGACCCAACGATAAACTCAAACCAACCACGATAAATCGAAAACGCCGACGATAGCCGACGATAGTCGACGAAAGCCACGATAGCCATGATGGGCGACGGATAGCCACGATAGGCGACGAAAAGTCATAAAAAAAACGACCGAGTCAAGCGGTCGTTTTTTCGTTAAATGTTATGAAATTTTCCTTTTTTACTTGCTTGCAGGTAAAATGCGAGCGATATTACCATACCTATAAACCAACCGAGCGGCCAAGAAATCCAGATTCCCGTAGTTTGCAAAGCCGTGCGTGAAAGAACTTCGGCAAAACCTACTCTTAAAACGAGGTCGGCAAAAGTGGTCGTGGTAAACTGTTTCATCAGCCCTGCACCACGCAGTATGCCGTCGGTCAAGATTTTTATCGATACTATAAAGTAGAAAGGCGTAACGATGCGTAAAAAAGTAGTTCCGACGTCTATTGCCGTTCCCGTGGATTCTTCCATGAATATAAAAACGAGTTGTCTTGCGAATATCATGTACAAAATTACTATCGGAATACATATTGCCCATACGAGTTTTACGCCGGCTTTAAAACCTGCTTTTACACGGTCGACTTTGCCCGCACCGAGGTTTTGTGCCGTGTAATTCGAGACGCCGTTTCCGAGCGTAGTTAGCGAGGTTATAACCATATTGTTTAGTTTTACGGCGGCGGAATATCCTGCCATGGCTGCCGCACCGAACCCGTTTATTACGCTTTGTATTATGATGTTACCGACCGAAATAAAACTTTGCTGAACGGCACTCGGTATGGCAATCTTTGAAAAACTTTTGAAATGCGCCATTGAAAACAAGGTGATTTTTTCGGTGGTTTTTATTTGCTTCATGCGCTTGAAAATGAATACCAAAGCCAATAAACAACTTATGCCCTGGCACATAAACGTCGCCCAGGCAACGCCCGCAACACCCATCTTGAAAGCGGTTACGAAAAGTATATCTGCGCCGATGTTGGATAATGAGGAACAGGCAAGGAATATAAAAGGCGTTTTGGAATCGCCGAGTGCCGAAAAGATCCCCGTGGCGACGTTATACAAAAATACGAAAGGCAAACCGTAGACGTATATGTCGAGGTAAAGTTTGGAATCGTCAAAAACTTCCTCGGGGGTGTTTATAAGTTTTAAAAGCCCGTCGCTGAAAATTATACCGGCGATCATTAAAATCGCACACACCGCGCAACTTACGATAAGCGAAGTGGAAATCGCGCTTTTAAGTTCGACGTATTGTTTTGCGCCGAAAAGTTTTGCCGAAATAATGGAGCAACCGATATTGCAACCGAACGCAAAAGCCAAAAACAACAAAGTTATTTCGTAACTGTTGCCGACGGCTGCAAGTGCGTTATCGCTTATAAATTTGCCCGCAACGAAACTGTCTGCTATGTTGTAAAGTTGCTGAAAGATAATACTGCCGAAAAGGGGTAGACAAAATCGGTATAAAACTTTTTCCGGTTTTCCTACCGTAAGGTCTTTATTCATCTAAATAGTGCCTCTATATAAAAAATTTTTTTACGAGTGAAAGATTGCGCCGTGTTGTCGCCGTTTTTAGAAATAGCCGACAAAAAGGAAGTACCGCCTATATAAGGAAGGGCAATTTACCAAAAACGAAACACCGCCTGTTAAACGACTTGACATTTAATTGCTTATGTATTATAATCCAACAAAAAATATATGTAAAATACTGTTTTTACATAAGAGGTATATCAAAACGATATAGCAAAAGATATACAAAGGGAGTACTTAGGAGGTAAGTTTTATGTACGTAAACTACGAATATTACAAACTTTTTTATTACGTGGCTAAATACGGAAGCCTTTCGCTTGCTTCAAAAATACTGTCGGCAAACGAGCCCAATCTTTCGCGCTCCATAAGAACGCTCGAAAGCGAACTCGGTTGCCCGCTTTTTAACAGAACGAGCAAGGGCATGAGCCTTACCGACGAAGGTAAAATACTGTACGAACGCGTTCGGGTTGCGTGCGAAAGCATAGAGGCGGGCGAAGCCGAAATTATCGCAAGTAAAAACCTCGAAGAGGGCAGTGTTTCGCTTGCCGTAAGCGATATTGCCCTTCATTGCGTACTGCTCCCCGTTTTAAAAGAATACAGAATGTTGTATCCGGGCGTAAAACTTAAAATAAACAACAATTCCACTCCGCAGGCGATAGAGGCAATAAAAAACGGCGTGGCGGATTTTGCGGTGGTCGTAACCATGCCGATAGAAGAAACTTCGTTGTTCGTTCAAAAAACGGTGTGCAAATTAACCGAAGTAGCCGTGGCGAACGATTGCTTTTCCGAACTCAAAAACCGAAAAGTTTCCCTTGCCGAAATTTCCGAATACCCACTCGTTTCCCTTAGCCAAGAAACGGGAACTTATAGGGTACATGCCCGCTTTTTTGCGGATAACTCCTTGCCCTTTAGCCCGGAAACCGAAGTTTCCACGGCAGACCAAATCTTGCCGGCGGTAAAGGCGGGGCTCGGAATAGGATTCGTTCCGAAGGAGTTTGTCGATAAAGAAGACGACGTTTTTATAATAGATACCGAGCAAGCATTCCCCGAGCGTGAAATTGCCGTAATAAAAAGAAAGGATCGCATTATCGGAATCGCCGCAAGAGAACTCGAAAGTTTGATTTTTAAATCACGCAAATAGCGTTGACGAGATTTTGTAAAGTGTAAAAACGGTCACAAAAATAGCTTTAACGGCTTACGCAAACAGCGTTAACATAGTCGCATATATATCGTTGACGGGCTTATAGGCGGACTTTTATAAATTTATATATAAACTTTTTTTAAAATTTAACGGCAAACTTTTATAAATAAAAAAGTAAAGCATACAAAAAAGCATTGAAAAACTACCGAAACACGGACATAAAAAAGCACAAAGCACGGGCATTCGAAAAGCACAAAGCGCGGGTATAAAAAAACGACCGAAAACTCGGTCGTTTTTTATTTTGCAATATTTTTGTTTGCGACTTTTTACGTCCGGCGGGTAATTTTTATATACTTTTACGTTTGACGGGTAGATTCGTCGTATGATCTAAATACCACGCAAAAATTCGCAATACAGGGGCAAAAGTACGTCTATAAGCCGATTATCGTTATATTTAGATTAATCATGTCGTCACGACTATTAGATTAATTATGTCGTCACGGCTTATCGGACTAATCGAACAGTCGTTACTTAGAGGGCTAATCATGCCGTCGATACTAAGTAGGTTTACCGAGTAACCGCTACGGTATTTTACCAAATTACGGGTTTGTCGTCTTGGTAGTGCCAAAAATTACCTTCTTCTGTAGGCTTATTTTCGCAATAGGTATAGATTTTTGCGTTTTCGTTAAGTTTTTCCATAAAATCCGGAGAAGACGTCAAAAATTTATTCCAATCGTCTTTACTACCCGCGTAAAATATGCTTTCGAGCAAAGTGCATTCGCTAAAAGGTGCGTAACTACACACGGCGAGGCTTTTGGGTAAAACTATGCTTTTCAAAGAAGAGCATTCTGAAAAAGCACAATCTCCTATAGAAGTTACGCCCTCCGGGATAACGAGTTCCGTTAAAGAAGAGCATCCTGAAAAAGCATATTCTCCTATAGAAGTTACGCTCTCCGGGATAACGAGTTCCGTTAAAGAAGAGCATCCTGCAAAGCACTTTTCACCTAACGAGGTTACTCCGTGAGGAATTATAACTTTGGATAGTTTATCGTCGATTAAAAATGTATAATATGCAATAGTAGTTAAGTCCGACGGTAATACCACTTCCTCCAGGCTCTTACTAAAGGCAAAAACAGAACCTCCGCAAAACGTTATTCCGTCGCCTATAATTACTTTTTTTAGTAGTTTTAAGTTTGCAAACGCTCCCGTTGCAATGTATAACTGCGTATCCGAAGGTTTATATACTTCATAGGTATCGGCGTCGGTATCGGTATCGTTATAATCCCATAACAAGGCGTATTTTTCGGTTTTTCCGTCAACCGTTTTTTCTCCCGTTATAAAATGTGCACCGGGCTTGCGGTCGTCAAGTAAAGTATCGGAAAACGTAGTTGCAGATACATACTCTACGTTTTTACACAAAAAGGTTACGTCTTTTAACCTCGTGCAACCTTGAAATGCGCTCGCGCCTATATATTTTAAACTGCTCGGTAATACGAGTTTTTCAAAAGACTGCTCGGTGTATACTTTAAGGTTGTTATAATGATGTTTGCCGTAAGCGCAAAAAGCCTCATTACCTATATACTCCAATCCTTCAGGAAGGGTTAGTTCTTTAATTGCACAGCACCTAAAAGCCCCCTTTTGTATTGTTTTTAAATTTTTCGGCAGTTGAACTCTCATCAGTCGCTTACAGCCGGAGAAGGCGAATCTGCCTATTTCCGTCACGGTATCCGGGAAAATTACTTCTTCTATTCTTACTAAATTTCTAAAAGCGGAAATACCGATATATCTTAAAAAAGAGGGGAGTTTAACGCCGGTAGTTACGGTGTTGCAATACACTTCGGTAAAGTAATCCGCATATATGTTTTCCGACACCAAAAACGCCTTTTCGGCTATACTTATTACGGGTAAGCCGTCGTAGTAATCGGGTAAAACGAGTTCTCCCGTTATGTCTGCGTTACCCACTGTAATTTCGTAACCTTCGTCGTCTACGAGGGTATATAAAAAGCCTTTATCGTCGTACCCGCTTTCCACAGGTTCGGTTAAAGTAAAAGAAAATTTTGCCCAGTCCGAATTGTCTTTACCGTCCTTAACAGCCATAACTTCAACGTCGTAATCTTTAAAAACGGTTATTTTTGAAAAGTCGAAAAAACAAGTTTCGGTTTCGTATTCTTTGTTGTCGAAAAATACCACGTAGCCGTCGGCGTCTTCCACATCGTCCCAATATAAAGTTCTATGCTCCAAACGCAAGTTTTCGGGTGCGGAAAGTTTTACGGTTTTGCAACCGGCAATTGCGACTAACAAGCACAGCGTTATAGTCGCAATTACCGCAATAATTATTTTTTTATTAAGCGTTTTTATATATGACATCGATAAAATTTCCTCCAACATAATTTTAATCGGTAAGCCGATTATTTCCGCTATATAAAATGTTACGGGAAAAGCAAAATATATAATCTAACGATTACCAAATTACGGGTTTGTCGTCTTGGTAGTGCCAAAAATTACCTTGGGTTGTCGGTTCGTCCTCGCTATAAAAGTAAACGGTTGCAAAGTTTAATTCCTTACTTGAAGAAACGACTTCTTTTACGGCTTGGTATTCGTCGGCGTTTCCGTTAAAGAACAAAGTATCGAGCGCGGTACAACCCTCGAAGGCGGAAGTGTCTAAAGATGAAAGTGTTTTGGGTATGACCGCATACTTTAACGAACTGCAATTTTTAAAGGCGTTTTTTGCGATATTTACCGTTCCTTCCTCTATAATTATCGAATTCAGACTTACGCAACCTTCAAAAATAGATTCGGGCAAAGTTTCAAAACCGAAATCGAGGTTCACGGTTTCAAGGGCGGGGCAGTAGGCAAAGATAAACGAACCCGCCAATCTGCAATCGGGACCGAGGGTAATCGTTTTTACTTCGTTAAGTCTTGCAAAAGAGTAGCTTCCGAAAACCGTTAAATAATTATATATTGAAAGATCAAAGTTATACGATTCTTCCGCCGGATTCAAGGGTTCGGTGTTTTCCGCAAACGAAGAGCCGAAATAAAAACTGTAAAAATAACTTTTTTTATTAAGTATTACGGTATGCATAACGTTTCTTGTGCAATTAGGCAGTACGAAACCCATGTAAGAGTAACAGAAAATATCTGCTCCCAAATATTCTATACCGCCACTCATGCGCAGATTATTAAAAAAAAGTTCACATGCTCCCCTAAAGGCGCAATTTCCGATTGTTTTTACCGAATTAGGGATTCTTATCGTCATTAAATATTGTTCGGTAAAATTAGGAACCCTTGTCGTTTCGTCTATAAGGGCGTCAAACGCACTGTTTCCTATTACTTCGAGACCGTTCGGGAGTTCGAGGCTTTTTAATGCGCAACAAGCAAACGCTTTGTCCTGTATTTGTTTTAGATTTTCCGAAAATTTTATATCTTTGAGTCTTTTACAGCCGTAAAAAGCCCCTTCTTTGACTTCCGTTACGGTATCGGTCATTTCGATTTTTTCGATACGGATATTGTAAGAAAAGGCGTATTTTCCTATATACTGCAAAAAGGAGGGCAAAATAAAGTCGTTTGTTTGAAGGTTACAAAACTTTTCGGATAAAATATCTGCTTTATCGCTTCCGTTACTGCCGTCAAAGCCGTAGTCTTCTATGCCGATGACGGGCAAACCGCAAAACGTACTCGGTAAAAACATTATGTCCGTAAAATCCGCCTTTCCTTTTGAAATTTCGTAACCGTCGCCGTCTTTCGTAAGGGTAAAACGATAACCGTTTTCGTCGTAGCCTAACGACACGGGAGAGATTACCTTTAAAAGGTAATCGACGTAATCGGAATCTTCCGCTTTTTCGTTCGATAGGGCTTTTATTTTTACGCTGTATTCCGTTTTAGTGGTAATCGTTTTAAAATCGAAAAAATTCTCTTCGGTCAAAAATTCCTCTCCGTCGATCAAAAGGGAATAGCCGTTTGCGTTCTCTACGGCGTTCCAACTAAGAACGAGGTCGTTTTCCGTTAAGTTTTCGGGCGCGGAAAGTTTTTCGGTTTTACAACCGAAGAAAAAAGACAGAGTGCATAAAGCGATTACTCCGAAAATAAATCGTAAAACAAAATCTTTTATATTCATAGTGACGCGCATATATATAACCTTCCTTTAACGTTCTCAAAAAGTGTCTTTATTATAAAAACACTTGTTTTTATTTTATACTATAATAACACGGAAAGTGCGCTTTGTCAATACCTAATTTAAAAATTTTTTAAAAAATTTTAAACGGGAATGGCAAAAAATTACAAAAAATACGAAAAAGCGGAATACGGAAAGGAGATAAATCTAAAAAAAAAGCATAAAAAAACGACCGAAAACTCGGTCGTTTTTGTGGTTTTAAGGCATCTATAACAGGCAAAACCTTAATTTTAAATTCAAATACGAATATATAAATTAACTTTTAACTTTAACGCTAAACCGATTAATTTTAAACGCTAAACCAACGGTTTAAAGGATAAAGAAATCGGATTTAAACGCTAAACAAACGGTATTTAAACGTTAAAAGTGGAAAGTCGTATCGTCGTCGAGTTTTTCGACGCGTGCTTTAAGTTCGCGTTTGAAGTGAGCAAAGTAAATGGCGGTGAACAAGTTCTGCAACCCGTCGATGATAAGCGTTGCGCCGATTACGTAAACGAGTGTATCCATAGCGAACGGATCTATAATAAGAAGAACACCGCAAGCACAGGTTAAAATAGAGAAAATCAACAACCAAAAACGTCCGCTCAATCTTAACGCACAAGCTTCCGCGTAATTTTGAAGTTGCATTGCGCCATCGATAATCCAGAAGATGCCGACGAGTACGGGAAGTACGTCTTTTACGTCGTTGGGGTGGATAAGAATTAAAATACCGAGGACGGCAAGCAAAATACCGAAGCCCAAGTCAAAGGGGAATATCAGTCTTGCAAAGCCCCTCGTAAAGTAGTTGTAAATTTTAACTATGCCGAAAGCCAAAACCAATGCACCGATAAGGTAGCAAAGTACGTCGGCACTTGCACCGGGGAAGAAGAAAATAACAACGCCGAGTGCTATCATAATAGCCGACATTACTATATACGAAATTTTTGCCCTTGTAAAGTTTTCCATAATTTTAAACCTCTTTTATAAATTTTTGTTTTTTATAAATTTTTCGTTCGTTTCGTTTTAATAATCGTAAAGGCGATTATTTGCAAAGGCTCTTGATATAGCGACGTTCTCTGAGATTGATTTTTCCGTCGACCGAAACTATAAGAAGGCACAAGGTAACGATGTCGGCTTGCAATTCTTCGTCGCATTCGCCGATGTAGGTAATAAGTTCTTCCGAACATCTTTTGAGGAAGTTTCTTCCGCCTTTGTCGTCGGAAACGGCTTTTTTAACGGATTCGTAATCGAAATCGTCACCGAAAGCCTTTACCAAAGAGGGGTAAATCAAAAGATATTCTCTTTCGTTAAGTTTGCCGTCGCTTACGACTGCGCCCATAATAAAGGTGGTAAGTACGGTTACGGGGTTGTCGGCGGTTTCGGGGAGTTCGCTAAGTCCTTTCAAAACCTTTACGGATTGGCTGGCGATTAAAACACCGCGTTCGACTGGGGTAAGTTTCTCAACGTCGTTACAAATTTTTGCAAAATCAAACATAAATTTTCGTCTCCTTTTCAACAGTAAAAATCTTTACACTGTTGACATCTTTATCATTAAGTAGTATAATACAATAAAAAGGAAAAGGGAAGAACAATTTTATCGCCTGTGTAAAAATATTTACAATGTAGACAAAATTGTGCAAAAAAATGATGCGATGAAAGTTAAAAATCTTAATAATTCTTCGTTGAAAACGAAAAAACTAATAAGAAAAGTGTTTGCAGAGATGCTTTCAGAAAAAAAAGAACTCAATAAAGTTACGGTAACTGAACTTACGAGGCGGGCGGATATATCTCGCGCGACCTTTTATTCTCATTACGACGACGTTTACGCCGTCGCCGAAGACTATGAAAACGAACTTATAGAAAAGTTCTTTACCAACGAAAGATTGCAGGCGAGTCGTGACTACAAAAAGTTTACCGACGATTTTTTTGCGTACATTACCGAAAATCAAGAAAACTACGCCCTTATTTGCCGTTCGGTTTCCATAACCAACGTGGCGAGCAGAATAGGCAATCTCGCAAAAAGTAAATTTTACGAACTTTGCAACAACGACGCCGGTATCGTAAATAAGGAAGGAATGGAAGTGGAAATTTCCGTCTTTATGGACGGCGTGATGTGTCAATATATAAGATATTGCCGTCAGTCTACCAACATTACTATCGATAAACTTCATGATTTCTGCATTACCTGGATAGGGGATTTTTTGAAAAGAAGATCCCGTTCTCCATACTGAAAAAGGTAAATAAGCCGAAAGACTTTATAAAATCGAAAGGCGGATATAACACAAAATATATGTAAACGAAAATATATACAAATCGCTTTTTTAAAGCCGAATTTATATATACGGCTTGATTTTTTGAAAACTGTTTAAAATATAGCCTATTTGAAAGAATATAGCGTATAAACAATATCGCATAAAAGAATACGGCGTGCAATTAAAAATATCGTATAAAAAACGGCGTATAAAAAACGGCATATAAAAAAACGGCATATAATTAAAAGAATGCCGTTACTAAAAAATAACCTCTTGGGAAGCGAACTTCCCAAGAGGCTATTTTTATTGAAGGAGGTTTTTATTGACGCGAATCGGCTGATAAGGGGAGAGGAGGACCGACTCGCACCGTTTGAAAACCAAGGATGAACTTGTGTCTGTTGTTATATTGCTATAAAAAGATTTAACTTACGGTGACGAAATTGCTCGACGAAACGGTTGCTTTAGTGGAGTTTATCTTTACGCCGTCTCTTTCATAAGTGAACGAAACAGTATCGCCGGGACGAACCGTGTAGAGGTAATCGCCGAGGTTAAAGTAACGTTTTAAGCAATACTCGGTGTCGTTTACGTTA
Source organism: Parasutterella excrementihominis (assembly GCA_963650915.1). Lineage (GTDB taxonomy): Bacteria > Bacillota > Clostridia > Christensenellales > Borkfalkiaceae > UBA4636. The sequence goes on from CAVJMJ010000012.1 coordinate 70,707, forward strand.
ATCGAAATAAGTCTGTCGCCCGCTTTTAAGCCCAAGGTGGACATAAGACCGTTGCTTACTACTTCCGAAACGTAAACGTCTTCGTATATATCGCCGTAGCCTTTACTTTCGTCGTATACGTAACGGCTGTTTTCGGCACTTACGGTAACGCCTAACTTTAAAGTTTTAACGGTACCGTCGGAATAATGCAAAATGTTTTCCACGACGGGTTTTACGATGCTGACGGGAATGGCGTAGTTAATGTTCTGATCTGTTTCGTCGCCCGCATTGGTTATACCTATTAAATTGCCTTCGCCGTCGAAAAGTCCACCGCCGGAGTTTCCGCCGTAGATGGCGGTATCGATTCTCATCGAACGGTAACTTCTCGTAGTTCCGTCGATGGAGTAGTTGATGTATTCGTTGTCAACGCTTACAATACCTTTTGTAACGCTGATACCTTCGTTTTCGGAGTTGCCTATCGCTATAGCAGATTCGCCGACGTGGTACGATTGTGCAAAAGTTACCGCCTTTACGGTGGAATTTATCTTTTTAACGTCAGAGGTCTTTGCTTTTATAACGGCAAGGTCGCAGGTAATGCTTCCGCCGACGTACTCGCAAGAAATCGCGTAATCGCCGTAGTCGTAAACTATGCAACCGTCGCTCGACGTCTTATTGGTTTGAGTAGGCGCACCTTCGCTACCGTATGCGTAGCAGGTAATCTTTTTTGCAAGTTTGGAACTGTCGCTCGAACTGCTGTCGTATAATACGTGGTAGTTGGTGATAAAGTAGGTGTAATTGTCGTCTATGGAATATATTACCGCCGAACCGCAATAAATGGCGGTCGCTTTGGTCTGTTTGTGATAAGGCCAACCGGAATAACTGCTTTCGGTAAACTCGGTGTAAACTTTAAACGAGGACAAAAGGGCTTGGTTGGAAACCGTAAGACTTTTATCTACGTTGACCGTTACGATTGCGTTCAAAAAGTCTTCAAACGTTGCGTCGGGGTAACGCTCTATATACGCCTCGTAAATATCTTGTAAATCAACGTCGGCGTCGGTGCCGTCTTTACCGTTCGTTATCTCAAAATTGTAGGTGGTGTTGTCGCTATACGTTATAGTGTAAGTATCCGTCAGTCCGTTCGTCATGGTTTTTTCTATCGAAACTATCGTTTTGTCCGAACTGTCGTTATTAAACGAACAACCGCTGAATATCAACGTTACCGATAAAAGCATCGATAAAACGACGCTTATCGCTATTTTTTTAATCTTCATAATTTCTCCTTTTTTCAAATTTTATATCTCGACGTAATTTTATCTTCGGGATTTTACAGTTGGATTTTAACATCGAAAACTTAATTAAACCTTAAATATTTTAAGTTTTAAAAAAAGATTTACAATTTTTTTCGACAAAAATTTTGACGTCGTTTTGCGTAATTATATCGTAATTATTATAATAAAAAATATAGATATATTATAATGAGTATATTATAATTGAAAGCAGCGATTGATATGATAAAAAATATCGACTAATACGATAAAAAGTATCGATAATCGGCTTATAGGCTTACTTTTTTAAAAACATATTCTTTTATAGAGATAAAAGAAAGAAGAGTTTGAAAGCGTTCGTACGCCCGAAAGTAAAAAGTTAAAAGGCGAGAGGAATTACAGCGTGATTATAAACCTGATGCCGTCGTCGCTCATTTCGGCGGTTATTTTGCCTTTGTTTATTTCCACTATTGCTTTGACTACCGATAGCCCTATGCCGTTTCCGTCGGATTTTCTCGACTTATCTCCGCGGTAAAACCTTTCAAACAATTCGTCGTGTTTTCCTGCGTCAAGACCTTTTGCGTCGTTATAGAAAACGATTTTTGCGTTTTTATTGGTTTTCGTAAGAGAAACGTCGACTTTTCCGCCCGCTTCGGTATATTTTAAGGCGTTATCGAGCAGTAACCCGAATGCACGTGTCAAAAGTTCTTCGTTGCCCTTGACTTTTACGTTCGGTTGCACGTTTGAAGAAAAGGTAAAACCTTTTGAAGTAAAAACGTTGGTATATCCCGCCAAAACGTCGTTTAAAGCGGTTGAAAGGTCGAAATCCGTAAGTTCGTAATTTTCGACTTCCTGCATTTTGGACAAAAATATGAGTTTCTGTATAAGGGAGTTAAGCACCGAAACCTGTTTTTTTATTTCTTGCGTGCTTTCGTTTTTGCCGTAGTCGAGTTCGAGAACGTCTGCCTCGGCGTTTATTACGGTAAGGGGAGTTTTCAGGTCGTGTCCGGCGTTCGTGATGAAGGCTTTTTGCTTGAAATAACTCTCTTCTGCAGGTTTTAATGCGATTTTAGAAAGAAGCAAAATAAGCAAAAGTACGGCTATAAGCCCGCCAACGCCCATAAGTGCGCTCCACAAAAGGAAGGTGTTAAGTGTAAACAAGTCCTTTTGACAGTCTAAAAATATAATTGAAGTCTGCCCGTCTTTTTCGGTTTTTAAGTACTTGTATCCGTCTATTAAACCTTTTGTTTTCGTGCCGTTATAGACGTTGCTTGCGTAACCGATTGCCTTTTCCGCGGAAACCGAGGCGATGTTTTGCATGTTTAATTGGCTGATAGTACCGCTTTCGTCGAACAAAACGGAAAAATATCTCGTTTCAAAAGGTGTTTCGGGGGTAATACCTCCGCCGTTCGGCTTTTGCGGTTTTTCGTCGGCAAAGGGGAATTCCCCTCCGTTGTCGGCTATTATCGCGATTATACGGTCGGAATTTTCGTTGAGTTTTACGAAGTTGAAAAGATTTATTCCGCCTATCGTAAGCACCAAAACGGCGGTTACCGAGCACATTGCGATAATGATAAATTTTATTTTTAATTTTCTAATCATCGTTTTTTTCTAAATAATATCCCGAGTTTCTGCTCGTTTTTATGGTAACGTCCGCGCCGATTTGAACCAATTTTTTTCTAAGCCCGGAAATGTAAACCCAAATAACGCTCGGTTCGGCGTTGCTGTCCTCGTCCCAAAGTTTGTCCATTATTTTGTCGGCGGATGTAACGAAGGTAGGGTTCTTCATGAAAACTTCCATGAGTTGGAATTCTTTATGGTTAAGTTTTACCGATTTTTCTTCCGTTTTGAGTTCGTAAGTTTTTTGATCCAATGTCAGATTGCCGTAGTTTAGGGTGTTTACCGAGGGAAGTGCGGAATTGCGCCTCGAAACGGCTCTTATCCTCGCAAGCAATTCTTCGGTTTGGAAGGGTTTGGTTATATAATCGTCGGCACCCAAGTCTAATCCCGAAATTTTATCTTCCGTTTCGCCCTTTGCCGTTAAAATTATTACGGGTATGGAATTTTTTCTTTCCCGCAAAGTTTTTAAAACGGTAAGCCCGTCGGTTATAGGCATCATTACGTCCAAAACGGCAAGGTCGTAAATATCCGATTCGAGATAATCGAGGGCGTCCTTTCCGTCAAAAACCGAATCGACGGTGTAACCGGAATGTTTTAATATTTTGGAAAGTGCTTTGTTTAAAGCCACTTCGTCTTCGGCAAGAAGTATTCTCATAGATACCCTCCTTTTTTGCTTTAAATATATACCGTCAAACTTAATTTTAACTTAAAAATCGAGTTTGTCAACAGTTAAAAGTAAATTTTTTCAAAAATATCGTTATTTGCCCTATTGTTGTCTCCAACCGATTGACATATAAAAGGTTTAGATATAAAATCCATATAGGATTTTAACGACTGTTTTAACAGAGGTACTTTAAATAATTTTATTTTACGGTATCCTTTAAAAGTATTATAGTCGGTCGTAACGTTAATTAATCATGAAAAGCCTTTCAAACAGAAAAATCAGCCCTTCCGATCCGAGTTTTTTCGGAAAGGAAAGCGTAGGAAGAATACTTTTAAAAATAGCACCGCCCGTAATGCTTGCTCAGCTTATACAGGCACTTTATAACATAGTCGACAGTTTCTTCGTCGGAAGATTTTCCGACCAAGCACTTACAGCCGTTTCGGTAATTTATCCCGTTCAGCTTATAATAGTGGCGATTGCCGTCGGTACCGGCGTGGGCGTCAATACGTATATGGCAAAACACGACGCCGTCGGCGAAAGCGATAAGGCGGACAAGGCGGCGGGCGTAGGCATGGTGCTTGCAATTGCTTCATGGGCGATATTTTCGGTTATTGCCGTTTTGTTTATGCGCCCTTACGTAAAAACGAGTGCGACGGATCCCGAAGCCGTCGATCAAGCGGTTACTTACGGGCTTATAGTAAGCGTGGGGAGTATAGGAACATTCCTCGAAGGCAACTGGACGAAGGTCTTGCAAGCACGCGGGAATATGAGACGCCCTATGCTTGCCCAAGTAGCGGGGGCTCTTACCAACGTCGTTTTGGATCCTCTTTTGATATTCGGTATAGGTCCTTTCCCTCAAATGGGCGTTGCGGGTGCGGCGGTAGCCACCGTGGCAGGGCAGATACTTTCGGCTGTAATCGTTGCCTTCGGCGGAATTAAAAAAGTGCCGAAATTAAAAGAGTTCGGTGAATACGTCAAAAATATTTATCTTTTAGGGTATTCGTCGATAGCGATGCAAGCGTTATACACGGTATATATCGTTTTACTAAACGTTATTTTGGCGGGGTTTTCAGATTCGGCGGTTACCGTGCTTGCCCTATATTATAAAGCCCAAAGTTTCTTTTTCATTCCGCTTTTCGGCTTGCAAACGTGCATTATTCCGGTGCTAAGTTACAATTACGCCCTGAAAAATTACGACCGATGCAGATACGTCTTGCGTGATTCCATAATTATTTCGCTTTTGTTTATGATTTTAGGCGTCGTTATGTTCGAGTTTTTCCCCGACGCCCTTATGAAACTGTTTTCAAAATCGGAAGAAGTCGCTTCTATAGGGAAAATCGCATTCCCCATAATCGGTTCGAGTTTTATGCCCGCGGTATTTTCACTGATAATGCCCGTTTTCTTTCAGGCAATCGGGAGGGGTAAAGAAAGTTTGTTTTTGTCCCTTTTAAGGCAAATTTTCGTACTCGTTCCCGTCTTTTGGGCGTTTTCGTTTATAGGACTTAATTATACCTGGATAGCCTTTCCCGTTGCCGAAGTCACAGCGGGCTCAATAGGGATGATACTTTACTTTTTACAAGTTAAAAGGTGGAAAGCCGAACAATCGTCAAACGAAAAAACTTGAAACCTATTCGGTTGAAAATGTAAAACCGATTCGGTTGAAAATAAAAAAGTCAGGTTAAAAATCGAAAAACGCGGAACTCCGCGTTTTTTTAATATATGGTTTTTACTTATTTTGCCGTGCGGTTTTCGTTTATTTTTTAACGTGCGGTTTTTGCAAAAAATCTTTGTCCGATTTAATGCAAAATTTAAAAAATATGGTATAATGAATATATAAAGACCTAAAACGGGTACAAAAACCCAAATAGGAACGAAAACCTGAAACAAGGAGTTAAAATGTTAAAAATTTCAACCGAAATCGAGTCCGCTTCCAAAATAGCGGGCGAAGAAAAAGCAATAGAACTTATCGCAAAAGCGGGCTTTGACGCATGGGATTTTTCCATGTTCAAAATGGTTGATTACGACTGGAAAAATCATACCGCCGATTTAAATACCGGGCATCCGCTTTCGACTAAAAACGCCTGCGCTTTTGCAAAAGAATTGCGCAAAATAGGCGAAGACAACGGCATTTTTTGCAATCAGTCGCACGCACCGTTTCCGAGTAGTTGCAAAGAAATCAGAGATTTATATAAAAAATCAATCGAACTTACCGCAATTGCCGGCGGTAAAATTTGCATTATTCATCCCGATAACGACAAAAGCGCAACCGAAAACGCCGAAATGTATTTTGAATTGTTGCCGTTTGCAAAAGAACACGACGTTAAAATAGCAACCGAAAACATGTGGAATTGGCAGGGTGACAGTGCCTGTTTTGCAGCCTGCTCCGACGAAAAAAGTTTTCTTGAACACCTTAACGCCGTAAACGACGAATATTTCGTCGCTTGCGTGGATATCGGTCACGCCGAAATGAAGGGCTTGAATACGAGTGCCGAAAAAATGATTTGCACCCTCAAAAACAAGGTGGGGGCTCTTCATATTCACGACAACGACTTGCACCATGACAGTCATCAAATTCCCTTTTCGATGAGCATAGATTTTCAAAAAGTCGTAAACGCATTGAAAAAAATCGGCTACACGGGAGTGCTTACTTTGGAAGCAAGCGAATATTTGGGCTCAAAAGGTTTTACAATCGCAAACCTTTTCGACGGCATAAAAGACCTTTACTTCTCCGCCGATAAGTTAAGGAAAATGTTTGAAACTCTGTAACGAAAACTTGAGAAAATTTTTGCAACTCTATAACGCAAAGTTGAGAAAAATTTTGATGTTCTGTAACGAAAAGTTAAGACAAGCATCCGCAATTTTTTAACGATAAATTAAGGAAATTTTTGCAACTTTTTAACGAAAAGTTGAGAAAAATTATCGTGGCTTTTTACCGATAAGTTTAAAAAAGTAAAAGAAGCATATATAAAAAGCATATATAAAAAAGCACAACATATAAAAAGAACGACATAAAAAGAACGGCGACTGCCGTTCTTTTTTTGTGCTTTATTTTATGCAAGTTGCGACTTTTAGCCGTAGCTAAAAGTCGCAAAAGCAAGGCTATAAGCCCGTTATTGCAACTTTAGCCGTTGCTAAAAGTGTTATTGCAACTTTAGCCGTTGCTAAAAGTTACAAAAACAAGTCTATAAGCCTGTTATCGGCAATTTTTAGTCCGATATACAGAAAAACAGTTTTACGCAAGAGAAATTTTTGCAATAAGCGCCGGAAAGGCTTCCTTGTGCAAAGGAAGCTGTCAACTTTGTTGACTGAAGGATTGTCCGTCATGTTGAGCGTCAGCAAGCCTTCACCTTGTAGGGGAAGGTGTCTCGTAGAGACGGATGAGGTTGGGCGGTATATATAACTGAAAAGTTTATAACAATCTTGATAACAATATAAGTTCGTCTATAAGCCAATTATTGCCACTTTCTGTCATGTTGAGCGTCAGCATAGGCTCCCTTGTGTAAAGGGAGCTGTCAACTTTGTTGACTGAAGGATTGTCCGTCATGTTGAGCGAAGCGCAAGCGTAGTCGAAACATCCAGGCGTCAGCCGCATAAGGGACGAAGATTATGTACGACAATCACCCCGTCGATTTCATCGACACCCATCTTTGCACAA
>CAVJMJ010000013.1:0-74590 GCA_963650915.1 Parasutterella excrementihominis
GTCTAAATATATTCTACAATATTTAAAAGAAAAAGTCAAGGGGTTTTGACTATTTCTTTGTATTTTTTTGAGATTTTCTATACTTGGTAAATTTCAATGCTGTATAAATGGAAAAAAACATTGCTAATACAATCAAAATATAAACGATAATACCTACTATGGTAAGGGGTAGTGGCTTTATTATCGCAAATACAACCAAGATAATGAACATGGCTAATGCGGCAGCATAAAAGACTATTTCAAAAGCAAAGGTGTAATTATATTGGTTCTTGTTTTTTTTGCTCGGTAATGGTGGGTTCTTATACAACCAAGGATATTTTTCATCTGATTTTTCGTTAATTACAACACTTGTACTCGCTATATTGTTGTGTGTATCTTTTATTCTTGTCGCGCGACTGTAACTATAACCGAGATAGTACAACTCTTTTTTTGTAGCCCGATAAACAAATTCTGCAATAAGTCTCGCTGCTGTTGTATTGGTAAAAGCTTTACAGCGTCCGAAACAATCATAATCAAGAAAGGTATTATATTTAGAGCATTTTATACACGCACTGCTCGGATAAAACTCTTGGTAGTGTTCGCAGGTATCTAAGTTGCATGCGCGAATAAAAATTCCAGTTTCATCAAAATATTTTCTCGATTTGGGCTCGCCAAATAAATAATCAGAACATGCTAACTTAGTAATGATTGGATTCTTTTCATTAAAAATAAGTTGTTCCAACGAAACATTTTTGAAGAAATCGACTTTATCAAGTTTATCATAGTCAATTCCAAAATTACAATAAATGTCTCTTTTATACTCTTTGTAATTGTCTTCTCTGTAGTGAGTTCTTGTTTTGCCTGACAGCCACGTTTCATTTTCGTAAGGAATTCCGTAATTGTCATACGTGGATTCTATAATATCAAGTATTGACTTTGCGTATAAACGTTTTTCTTTATCGGCTTTTCGCAAAACGTCCAAAATTAAATCAAAATATTTTTTCTCAATTTCCTTTTGAAGTGGGATATTTATATTGTTTCGCTGTTTTTCTTCTTCGAGTTTTTGATATTTCCTTTTTGACCTCTTGTCTACGTCGCTAAACCAAACGCACAAGAAGACTATTAAAACTATTAAAAATAATGTCATTTTTTCCTCCGTGCGTTTGCCGCTACAAATCAGAGATTTCTTTCTTTTAAGGTTGAGTGCATTTCTAAAAATACATCCCACCATTCTTTATTTATGGTTTTTTCTTCCTTTGGACTGGCAAGTCTGAATATGTCGATGATATTCATATTACAAACTTTTTCATCGGGGACATCTTCGTTTACGATTATGCCCGCTCCCAAAGACGTCATTACCGCTGTGCCAAACTTAAGCCTGCCATATTCGTTTTCATCATATGCATAATATGCGAGGTGATGATATTGTGCATAAGGAACAAAAACTTGGATAAATACGATTTTTTCTTCCATATTAACCTCACAAAATTAGTATAGCACAAAACAAGGTAAAAATCAAGCATAATGTCCACCTTTTGTCCACGCTGCACACACGAACCTCTGTGAGCATAAGTGATAAATGGTGTCCAAATATATTTTACGACAATAATTAACTATTGAAATTGCACAATAAAACGGTGTAAAACAATGAGAAATGAAGGGTAGTGAATTGTGTCATCTATTATTCTGATAGATGCACATTTTCTTATTTGTATTATATCAATCTAAATTAATTTTGTCAAATAAGTAGATACGTGACAACGAAAATAGGACAAAAAATAAAGTTTAGATGCACAAATTACTGTTATTTAGTAGTATTTCGTGCATCTATTATGCTAATAGGTGCACATTTTTACGTTGTGTTTTTCATAACATTTTGGATAGTTTATTCATCATTTCCGCCTTATGTTCCCATAATGAGTGCGTATAGCGGTTGAGTGTGATTGTTGCATTTTTATGTCCGAGTATTTCCGACAGAGATTTTACGTCCATTCCGCATTCCAAGGCACGAGTGGCGAACGTGTGTCGGAGAGAGTGAAAACCTTTATGCGGCAAACCGAGTTTTTTAAGCAACAACTCGAATGTTCGTTGATAACTGCGGATAAAAACAGGTTTTTCGCCGTCTGTAATCACAAATTCACATTTGCTTTTCTTTTTCAGTTCTTTCAGCATTTTTACGAGCGTCTTAGATAACGGAATTTGCCGCCTTGAATTTTCTGTTTTGGGCGTGTCGATAATTTTGATATGTTTTCCGTTTTCGTTTCCGTCGTGGCAAGTTTTTGTAACGGATAATATGCTTTTCTCAAAATCAATGTCCCTCCATTTAATGGCAAGTAATTCCCCGATGCGAAGCCCCGTATACAGGCACAAAATAATTCCGCGATATTTATCTTTTTTGCGGATAATGCGGCTTCTTCGATTTTCTTTTGTTCCCAAGCCGAAAAACATTCAACTTGTTTTTCTTTCGGTTTGGGGCGTTTTATTTTGTTCGCCGAATATTCGGGCAAATAACCGACTAAATGCGCCGTTTTAAGCGAATTCTGAACTATCGACAATATCGTTTTTACGAAATTAGGCGATAAACCTTTGCCGGTGCGCTTGTTTCCGTTCTCCGTTAAACCTGTGATGAATTTCTGTAAAACAAATGGGATTAAATCCGTCAATTCGACGTCACCTAAATATGGTAGAATATGTATCTGAGCCGCTCTCGAATATTGCTCGAAAGTTCGTTGTTTACTTGACGGTTTGACATAGTGTGTAAGCCATTCTTCAAACCAAACTTTATATTTCATATATCATCTCCTTTTGGGTTTAAGATAAATTTTATACTAAAAATAGATTTTTGGCACCGGTGCGTGTGCTTGTCTTTGATACGAGAGCGGCGTCGCTTCGCTCCGCCGCAGACAAGCACACGCACCGACTCAATCGACCGATTAAACCGAATCTGCCTGAACTTCGGCTTGCTGATTGAACGCCGCAAAAACTGCCGCCAAATTTAACGCAATCGCCCGTATAGATAAATGAAAGCGCGGACGGAAGGCGAAGTCGCCGCTAAACCGCTTGGCGATCTTTCGCCTTTTCTCCGTCGCGCGAACATTTCATTTAAGGCTATTACGGGTGTTTTGCGGCGGATTGCGCCTTTTAATTTGCTTTCGGCATTTGGTCTATCACTTCTTTGCTTACTTGCCCCACAAGGCAACCTTCGTCCCAACAGTTAAAGTTGTCGAAGAGCAGAAGTTTTTTATCTTCTTGACCTATTGTACACAACACGTCGTCGTCCATGATGTCGGACACGAAGTATTGCGGAAGCCCTCGGGAGTAGACTATCTTTTCGCCGCTTTTGTCGAGATACTTCATAATGTATCTCACGGCTTCGCTTAAAACGTGTTCGTTTACTTCCTTGAAGTCCGATCTGCCGAATCTTTCGTTAAAGTATGTATTCTGATACGTCGTTTGCACTTTTCCTTTTACGGGCGAGTAGTCTTTTACTTCCACAAGTTCGCCGACCATTGTGTCGGGCGGAATATAAAACAGTCCGTGGAAATGCAATCGTTTCTTATCCGGGGAACGTTCCCAAACGCCGACGTATTTCCATTTGCGGCGATAGCACATTTTCTTGAACGTATCGGATAATTTCTTTCTGAACGATTCTTCGGTATGTTTGGCATTATTGTAGGTGAAAGTGCAAAAATAGTTGAATGTTTGCAGGTTTACTTTACGAACAAGTCTGACGCGCTTTGCGATAGCATTGCGTTTCAGTCTGTCGAACTGAGCGTCAACATATTGTTTTGCCGCTTCGGCGTTGGCGAAATACTGTTTTATACGGTCGTAAATATATCTTTTACGTTCGTGCTTTCTAAGACTTTTACATTCTTCATAGAGTTCGTCGAACAGTTGCCTACGGGTAATCTTTCGTGTTGCCGTAGGGTTTGAAATTTCGCCCGTGGGCGGACTTTCGTTTCGTTCCGAACATTCTCCCGAATCGACTTCGTTAGTGTCGTTAAGTTCGGTTAAAGCCGTTTCTGCGTTACACTTATCTGCATTTAACTGCGGTTGTTGCGGCGTATCGTCAATAACTTCGATTACTTCTTCAGGGCGATAGCGTTTCGGTGTGGCAGGTCTTGTCGTGTGAGGAATCGCTATAAAATGGCTTCCGTCGTTGTATATTTTACACTTCTGATATGGCATAGTTTTTACCTCCTTTCCTTACACAAATGCAAGGTTATTTTTTATTAAACCAACGGGAAACGATTGAACGAAAATACTACTTCGTTCCCGTCGGCGGCGGTCGCTTGGAATTCATAATTTCGGCAAGTTGTTTTTCGTACCTGCGCATCATAATTTCAGTGACCTTATGGATAATTTCCTCTCTGGACTCATCCATGTCCTTTTTGTCTACTTCGTCGAGTTTTACATACAGCGGAATATTGACGGCGTAACTGCCATCTTTTTTCCTTAACCCTATGTATGCGACTTTTTGGTATTGTTCGCTCATTTAATCGTCTCCCGTTTGTTTTTGTGGTTTTAGTGTAATTTTCAACCGTTGCAGGTTTTGCAACAATTAAAAATCTTTTTGTAGTCGTATCTTAACAGTCAAACCGGAAGGATTTTTTCCTATTTGAAAATTTTCTTGATAAAATTTTAGGACTGCAATACGACAACTTTTTTCGTATTGAAAAAATTTTTTGCAACAACTTTTGCATTTATTCTAAAAGTCAAACTCGCAAGTTCTTTGCGACTTCAAAAAACTTTTTACAAGAAAATTTTACACTGCGATTTTACCGATTACCAGAACATCGATGTGACGAAAATGTACCAATTTGTGATTTCAAGTAACCTCAAAGTAACCGTCACGTAACCTCAATGTGATGTTTTTTGTTGTGGTGCAATCAGCATACACAAAAGGAAAACGAAATGTAACAGACTTTACCAAGCACTTTGGGTTGCGACCATGAACTTTCGGATATGGGTTATTCTCAATCCATACTAATTGGACAAAATCCACGACAAAACAAAAAGCCGCTCGGCTTCGACAAGAAAAACCAAACGGCAAAGAATATTATTTATTTTACTTGAGATATTGGAGATTTGCTTGAAAATTTCCCAATAGTGTGATATACTATAAAAACGCTTAAGGAGAACTTTTATGTTGACGATTGATTACAAACCGCTATGGAAACTTTTGATTGACAAAAATATGATAAAAGAGGATTTGCGTAAAGCTGCAGGACTTACTTCGACGGCAATAGCAAAACTCGGAAAGAACGAACCCGTGCATTTAACGATCGTCCTGAAAATTTGCACCGCATTGGATTGCGATATAACCGATATTTTGGAAATTAAGCATACGGAGGACAGATAATGACTAATGAAATCATCGTAAAAGATACAAAAATTAATGTAATTCAGATTCAAGAGCAAGACTATATTTGTATCACGGATATGTTAAAAGCGAAAGACGGCGACTTCTTCATTACGGATTGGTTGCGTAATCGTAATACGCTTGAATATCTCGGAATATAGGAATCTATCTATAATCCCAATTTTAATTATGGCGAATTCGCCACAATTAAAAGCAAAGCCGGTCTTAACAGTTTTAAGATAAGCGTAAAAGAGTTTGTCGCCAGAACAAATGCCATCGGCTTGCAAGCAAAAGCAGGTAGATACGGCGGAACATATGCTCACAAAGATATTGCGTTCGAATTCGGTATGTGGATAAGTCCCGAGTTCAAAATTTACCTTGTAAAAGAATTCCAACGCTTAAAGGACGAAGAACAAAAGCAGCTCGGTTGGTCGGCAAAGAGAGAACTTGCAAAAATAAACTATCATATACATACCGACGCAATTAAAGAAAATCTTATTCCCGCCGAACTTACAGCCGCTCAAACAAGTATTGTGTATGCAAGCGAAGCCGATGTTTTAAATATGGCGTTGTTTGGCAAAACGGCTCGAGAGTGGCGCGACGAAAACCCCGACAAAAAGGGTAATATCCGCGACTACGCTACCATCAACGAACTTATCTGCCTTTCCAATATGGAAAATATAAATGCCGTATTCATTGCCGACGGAATGCCACAGTCGGAAAGACTTAAAAAGTTAAATCAGATTGCCATTTCTCAAATGAGAGTTCTTAACGACGTGGAAAGCAGAAAGTTGTTGAAGTAATTTTTATAAAAACAGCAACAACAATTTTATTTTTCGGTGTTAGGATACCGGAAAAAGTCGGCTCCGTCAAGGGTATAAAATATCGCTGAAAACTATCGGTTAATCGACTTATACGGCAATATTTTCTACTTATTCCTTGACTGTTCCGCCCTTTCCCGATAGTTCGTTCGCCGAAAAAATAAATATCTTCTCGGAGGTAAAATGGAAAACGGAATAATATACGCTCGGTTCAGTTCTCAGAGTCAGAATGAGCAAAGTATAGAGGCTCAAATTCGTATTTGCAGTGAGTTTGCCGAAAATAAAGGCATAAAAATAGTCAACGTTTACTCGGATAAAGCCAAAACAGGCACGAATACCGATCGTCCTGCATTTCAAAAAATGGTGTCCGACGCTCAAACGGGAGCGTTCAAGTACATAATCGTGTACATGTTCGACAGGTTCGCAAGAAACCGTCGCGACAGCGTTATGTACAAGGAAATGCTCAAAGAAAAATACGGCATAAAGGTTATATCCGCGCTCGAACCTATATCCGAAGACGAAGGCGGCGAGTTCTACGAAATGTTTTTGGAATGGAACGCCGAAAAATACAGTAAACGTCTTTCAAAACGTATCCGTGACGGCATTGATACGAGTATTGCCAACGGAATGTTTTGCGGCGGAAAAGTGCCATTCGGATATCGCCTTGAGATAGAGCAAACGGCCGATAATGCTAAACCTGTTAAAAAAGTCATTATTTACGAGGAAGAGGCAGAAATTATCCGATTTATTTTTGCTCAATATGCCGACGGCAAGACGAAAAAGCAAATAGCGGATATTCTGAACGAAAAAGGCTATCGCATAAACGGAAAGCGTTTCAAAGGTCGTTCTTTCGATAACTGGATGACCAACGAAAAATATACAGGCGAATTTAAGTTTGGCGGCAGAGATTGCAAAAATATCTACCCCGCAATCGTGGATAAAGCCTTGTTTTTGAAAGTGCAGGAGAAACTTGCCGAAAACAAATACGTTCTCGGCGGACAGGAAACGGCAAAAGTGCCTTATCTTTTAAGCGGCAAAGTATTTTGCGGACATTGTGGCTCGGAAATGGTAGCGGATAAAAGTACGGGTAAGAGCGGTAAAAAATATTCCTATTATACTTGCAAGAAAAGACAAAAGCACGAGTGCGATAAACTTCGTGAAAATAAGGATAATCTCGAAAGCTACGTTACGTCGTGCGTGGTAAACTTTTTGAAAGATAAGAAAAACGCGGAAATGGCAGTTGACGACGTATTCGCATATTACGAAAAGCGCACCGATGAAGATAATCTCAGAAGTATCGCCGCGCGAATTGCCAATATACAAAACGAGGCGGAAAAACTTGCCGACGCATTTATAGACGCGAAGAGCCAACTGTTGAAAAACAAGATTGAAACGAAAATGGCAGAGTATGAAATTCTACTTAGCGATTTGGAAACGCAAAAGGCGCAACTCGAATTAGAACGCGGCTATAGAATTACGAAGAAAGATTTACTTGCTTTTATTGAAGAACTGCTTAAAGGCGACGTTAATGATAAAGAATACCAAAAACAAATAATAAACCACCTTGTAAGTCAAGTATTCGTTTCCGACGATGACACCGTAGTATTTTTCAATCTTCGCGGTGGCAAGGACATCGAAAAACTGACCATAGACGATACGAAAGATGCTGTAAATAGTGTAAAAGGTGTGCGAACGCAAACATCCCCTCTCCACCACCGAACAAGCAGGCTACCGCAAGTTAAAAACTTTGTAACTTGCGGTAGCCCGTTATAATTTTTTCTGTAAAAAAATTATAACGGGGTTACCGGATTTGATGCAGAAAAGGATAAGGAATTTACAATATGGGTTTTTTTTCTAAACTGTTTGGTAAAAAAGTAAAAAACGAGGTTAACGATCAACCTATTGAATATGCACAGGCTCTTGCGTTTAACAAAGAATTTTCCGATATAATGCAATCGGATATGTTTATTGCGCGTAGCGATTATAAGAACTTGATACATAATTATCGATCTACCGCAACCTTTTTTGAGAATAGCCAACGAGCAAAAACATTGACGTATTATTGTAAGAAAAACAAGGTTGATGAAAAGAGAATTAATGAATTTCTTATATATTATAACGATATAACGGATTTACCTAAAGGCTCTTCTTTCGTGAATTCTCACAACGAGCAGTATATACAAAAACATTTATTGTCCGAAAAAAATTATTTGGACGGGATTCTCAAGGAGATTGATCCTAAAATTTTATTAGACGAAGAACAGCGTCGGGTTGTTTTATCGGATGAAGATTATTCCCTCGTAATTGCAGGTGCGGGAGCCGGAAAGACGACCACTGTCGCTGCAAAAGTCAGATATCTGGTTGAGAAAAAACACATTGACCCTAAGCAGATACTTGTAATTTCATTTACAAATAAAGCGGTAGGCGAATTAAAAGAGCGTATCAACGAAGGATTGCTTATACCTTGTCCGATCACGACGTTTCATAGCGCGGGATATGCGATTTTACGGAAACAAGATGATATTAAAAAGCAAATTGTCGGCGAAGGATTTCTATATAATACCGTCAATAATTATCTTAAAGGAAATATTTTAGAACAACCCGAACTTGTCGATAAACTGATCATGTTTTTCGGCTCATATTTTGATGCCCCTTATGACGGTAACGATATTAATCTTTTCTTTAATTACATTTCAAAAACGGATTTTTCAACGTTAAGAAGTAAAATCAAAGAGTATAATGAACAAGTAATCGATAGCCGAACTAATAAAATAACGACTATAACAAATGAGGTACTCCGTTCCGCACAGGAGGTTCAAATAGCAAATTATTTATACCTTCATAAAATAGACTATACTTACGAATCACCTTATCCTTATCATATTTTAAAGGCAAAAAAACCTTATACTCCTGATTTTTGCATAAAACAAGGGAATAAAATCGCATATATAGAACATTTTGGTATCACGGAAAACGGACGTCATAGTTATTATACGCCTGAGCAACTTACCAAATATAAAAAAGAAATTATAGACAAAATCGAATTACACAAGAAGCATGGTACAACATTGATTTATACTTTTTCAAAGTATAATGACGGAAGAGAATTGTTAGATCATCTTCAAGAAGAATTAACAAAAAAAGGCTTTGTTTTAGAAAAACGACCTGCTGAAGAAGTCTTTGAAAAGTTGGTAAACATAGAAGAAAATAAATACATAGCAAAATTAGTAAAATTGTTATGCGTCTTTATTAATAATTTTAAAACCAATGGCTACAATGTCGATGATTTTTATCGATTCGAACGCGGAAATACGAATGTAAGAACTAAGCTGTTTTTAGACATATGTAAAGAATGTTATCTTGAATATCAAAAAAAATTAGCAGAGAGCAATTCAATAGATTTTCAAGATATGATTAACGATTCGGCAAGAATATTGCGAGAAAAAGAAATTGCAAAGGAAAAATTGGATTTCAAATATATAATTGTCGATGAGTATCAGGACATATCTCGTCAAAGGTTTGATTTAACAAAAGAATTATCTAATTTGTGTTCTGCCAAAATAATTGCCGTTGGCGATGATTGGCAATCGATATATGCTTTCAGCGGTTCGGATATTACTCTTTTTACGCATTTTTGTTCGATTATGGGCTATGGCAAAGAGTTGAAAATAACAAAAACCTATCGTAACGCACAAGAAGTTATAGACATTGCCGGTAACTTTATTCAGAAAAACGAAAGTCAGATTAAAAAATCACTGATTTCGCCTAAGAGTATACAAAAGCCGGTTATTATTGAAACATACAGTGAAGAATTTGACAGAAAAGAATTTGCAGGTAAGGGCGGTAAATATTTCCAATTAGGGAAACGGGTTGAATCGGTTATCGGACAAATACTTGAGAAAAACAAAGAAGAAGGAAAGGGAAATCATTCGTCTATTCTTCTGATAGGAAGGTACAATTTTGATGCGCGAAATCTTTGTTTTTCAAACGATTTTATCTATGATGAGCAAAATAATAAAATTATCAGCAAAAAGTATCGGTATGCTAAGTTGGAATTTTTGACCGCACATAGTTCAAAAGGACTGGGCTACGATAACGTTATAATTGTTAATGCCAGAAATGAAATGTACGGATTTCCGTCAAAAGTGGATAACGACCCTGTAATGCATTATGTCGTGCGAGATGACAAATCCATTGAATATGCAGAAGAGAGACGTTTATTTTACGTGGCAATGACAAGAACTAAAAATCGCGTATATATAGTAACTCCGAAGCAGCATCCTTCTGAATTTATTTTAGAATTGATAAAAGATTACCCTAATATTACTTTACTCGGAGAAATAAATAAAAACAGTGAATCCAACATCGGGGCAATAAAAAGATGCCCCGTTTGCGGATATCCGTTACAACTTAGGTGGAAGAAAAATTACGGGCTACGTTTATGGATTTGCACAAACGAACCTGAAATTTGCAACTTTATTACAAATGATCTGAACGGCAAAGATATGTCAATTGAAAAATGCGATAAGTGTAAAGACGGATATTTGATTGTAAAAAAAGGAAATAACGGACCTGTTTTAGGTTGCACAAATTATAAATCGGACGGCACGGGTTGTGACCGATTGATGTCATACGACTATTATAAGCGTTGGTTGACAGAGGGCTTTGAGGTAGATGTTTCAATTGATAAACCTTCCTATCGACAAGCCACGGTACAAGAGATCCCTGTTATTTCACAACAAAAAGCAAGCGATGTAAAAACAGAACGCAAAAAAGCAGAAGTTCATACAGTCGAACATTCCTATCGTTTTATAGAAAAAGACGGATTCTCGGTAGTCGTGGATAATGACGGAGAATTGATAACTGATATGGCGTTATTGCAATATTTACGCAATGTTCGTACAAAAATAGCAAAACAAGAAAATCACCCGGCTTATACTATTATCGGCAATAAAGGACTGGTTAGTCTTGCCACTTATCGTCCGACTTCTAAAGAAGAATTTATGCAATTATACGGTTTAGGCGAAACGCTCTATAATTCTTACGGACATATTTTTATAAATGCAGTAAAAGAGTATCAAAAACGCACTTAAAACGTGGTGTAATGTGACTCAAATAGCGAAAAAAGTAATTTTAACACACCTACCGACCTTGCCGAATTTAAGGGTGCAATCACGGAGTGCTTATACAAATCGGCTAAGCGAAACAACGAAAGTGAAAAACAAAGAAACGTAGCAAGCGGGTAAGCGGTTGAAGAATCGTTTACCCGCTTGCTTTACTATTCTCTTTCGCAATTACACTTGACGCAAGAGGAGTTTGGCAAATGTCGGTCGGACTACTGCTTGATTTGTGGGAGTGCCGTAAGCAATATAACGGAATGGCAAAACCGAAAAGGTAAGTGATTATAGACGACATAACGGTAAGTGTTTATTGACGACAGAATGACAAATGTTTATTGACGACGTTTTGCCGAAAGGGAAAGGGAATCTAAAAGCCGACCTAAAACCTTGAAAAATGCAAAAATTTGTGGTATAATATTGTCAATCAAATGGTTCGGGAGCGTTATATGGAAAACAAAATCAAAGTTTTTGAGAATAGAGAGGTCAGAACTCTTTGGAACGCCGAGGAAGAAGAATGGTATTTTTCCGTTATTGATATTGTCGGTGTTCTGACGAACAGCGATTATCAAGTGGCGAGAAATTATTGGAAGGTTTTACGCAAACGGCTTTCGGATGAAGGAAGTGAACTGGTTACAAATTGTAACCGGTTGAAAATGAAAGCGTCCGACGGAAAAATGCGAGAAACCGATTGCCTCGACACAAAAGGCGTTTTGCGTCTTGTTCAGTCGATTCCGTCACCGAAAGCAGAGCCTTTCAAAATGTGGCTTGCGAAAGTGGGAAGCGAAAGACTTGACGAAATAGCCGATCCCGAAAAGGCAATACTTCGCGGTGCGGATTATTATAGGGCAAAAGGCTATACGGAAGGTTGGATAAATCAAAGACTTCAAACCATAGAAATGCGTAAAAAGCTGACCGACGAATGGAAAGAACGAGGTGTAGAAGAAGGTAAAGAATACGCAATCTTAACCGATGAAATGACCAAGGCTTGGAGCGGAATGTCCGTCAAAGAATACAAAGAACTCAAAGGCTTGAAGAAAGAAAACCCGAGAGATAATATGACGGATATCGAACTCGTTTTGAATATGCTTGCCGAAGTTACGACAACAACGATTTCCAAGCAGGAGTCCCCTACAACTTTTAGCGAAAACAAATCGATTGCTCGGCGAGGGGGAAGAGTCGCAAGCGTTGCAAAGCAAGAATATGAAGAAGCAACCGGGACAAAAGCAATCTCGCCTCTTAACGCAACAGATAAACCGGCTTTAGAGGTTAGGAAGAACGAAGACGAAGAATAAGATGTTGACGCTTGAGGAAATAACGAAACAAGAGTTTGATTCTATGATGACAAAAAGTTACGAAGAAGATATAAACGATAAAGGAATCGATGCTAAAATTATTTTTTCAAAGTTAAAGTGAAAAATGAACAGCGTTAAAAAGGAGAACAAACTCCAAGACTAAAATATAATTCCGCTTATATATGAAGCATCTACTGAAATGGTAGGTGCTTTTATTATGTCGAAAACGAGGGGTGATAATTTATGTATGGCAACGGATAATTTCGGCTTAAAAATAGGGTTTGAGGGCGAATAATGGTTATAGTTGCCGTTTGCCGAGGTAAATCAGGCATCGGCGTTCGGTATAATTATCGTGTAGCGGTAAAAAATAATTATATGATAAAAACTAACTATTTGATAAAGACTAACTATACGATAAAGAAAATCGCGTGCCTATTTGCGGTGGTTGTTTTTGCGGTGGTCGTTTGTTTTGCACAGATTTTTACGTCGGCAAGCAAAGTAAAAGCGAAGGCAACAAGCGAAGCGACAGTGTATACATCGGCGGAAAAGGAAGTATCTGTAAGGAAAAAAAGTGAGGTAAAAGCAGTTACGGGAGAAAACGGAGCGATGGCGTATACGTCGGCAAACGGAGTAAAAGCGAAAACGACGGAAAACAAGGGGACAGTGTATACGGGGACAACAGAAGTAAAAACGAATGTGGCGGAAAACGAAGAGACGGCGTATACGGAAATATCAGAGGGGATAACGTATGCATCGGCAAACGAAGTAAAAGCAGTTACGGCGGAAAACGAAGAAAAAGAGAGGGTGGTTATAAACATCGAGGCGGGGGAAGAAACCTTTTGTTTTGACGAGCCGTTTTGCACGGTTTACGGCGAGGGTATGTTCGACGTACAAAAAATCGTGGATTACGTTGCTAAAAAGACTTACGTAAAGCCGAAAAACGCCGAATTTTACATCGAGGGCGGAAAAATAAAGATTGCGTCGGAAAAAGATGGCAAAAAAATCGACGAAGAAAAACTTTTTAACGACGTTACCTCTTGCGTTTCTGCGGGAGGAGGATGGGTTTCGGCAAAGTTTTTTACCGTCAAGCCCGATTACGAAGTCAAAGACCTTGTCGGCAACGACAAGTTGAGGGCTGAATTTTCGACTTTCGTTTCGGGAAGTCTCGAAAGGCTTTACAACGTTTGGCTTGCCACCGAGTGCGTAAGCGAAGTCACGGTGTATCCGAACGAAATTTTTTCGTTTAACGACGTAGTGGGTAAGCGCACCGAAGAGAGGGGGTATAAAAACGCAAAAGTCATTGTGGGCGGAAAGTTCGTGGACGGCGTGGGCGGCGGAGTTTGTCAGGTTTCGACCACTTTGTATAACGCCGCGCTTTTGTCGGGACTTGAAATTTCCGAACAGCACAGGCATACGCTTGCCGTAAGTTACGTCGAAAAATCTTTCGACGCCATGGTAAGTTACGGTTACGCCGATTTGAAAATAAAAAACACGACGGGTGCGCCGATTTTTATAGCGGGCAATCTTAACGGGCGCAAGCTTGAATTTACCGTCTACGGAAAAATACAGACGAGAAAAATCGAAAGGCAATCAGTCGTGTCTAAAATTTACGAGCCGATGGTTACGACGGTTGAATCGGAAAGTTTAAAGCAAGGGGAAAGCAAAATTTTGGTAGCCCCAAAAAAAGGATACGAAAGCCAAGGGTACCTAATAATTACCGAAAACGGCGAAAAAACCAAAGTGTTTTTAAGGTGTGACGAGTATAAAAAAGTGGACGGCGTAATAGAGGTCGGCAAATGACGATAAAGCAAGAAAAAATCGTAAGATATTTTTTGTGTGCGATATTTAGCCTTTTTACCGTTATTTGTTTAAGCCTTTTCCTTGCCGAGATAAACCGCATTACGAAGAGCGGAATTTTAGGGTATGCCGTCGCAACATGCGTTACGGCGGTAATAACTTTAATGGTTTCGCCGTCGGCGGAAAAATGCGCGTTAAGGCTGATTGTGCTTATTCTTATACCGTACGGCGGAATCGTTATCAACGTTTTTTCGGCGTTAAAGCGAAAAGAAAAAAGATTGCAAAATTCCGAAAAAGTCCGCCTATGGGTCGATAAACGGCAATTTATTAAAGAAAGCAAGGAAGATTTCGAGTGTTTTTTTACAGGCGAAAAATACTTTGCCGATTTAATTTCGGAATTAAAAAACGCAAAGCAAGAAGTGCTTATTTTTTCATATATTTTTACCTTCGGCAAAGCGTCTACCATACTTTTAAACAAGATTTTCTCGCTTTTAAATAGGGGAGTGAAAGTTACGATAGGCGTCGACTATTTCGGTTCGGGCGACGTTAGGAAAAACGAAACCGTGCAATCGCTAAAAAAAGAGGGACTGAAAGTCATCGTAAAAAACAAGCCGTTTTTATTTTTGCTTGCAAACGACAACAGACGGGTGCATGCAAAAACGGTGATTATAGACAAAAAAATCGTCTATCTTTCTTCTTCTAACATAGATGATAAATCGATTTTTGAGGATATAAATTACTCGGTTAAAATTAAAGGCGAGGTAAGCGAAATTTACAACGAGTACGCTTGGCTTTTTAACCTGTCCAAAGTTTTTGAAAAGAAAACAGACAGTTTTTTTCCGTTGCTTTCGAAAGGAAACATACAAAATGACGGCTTATACGTCGATTTTATTTTAAAAGCGCAAAGGGATATAAAAATAGTTACGCCCTATCTGTCCTTTAACGGCGAACTCGAAAAGGCTATTAAACGAAAACTTTTATCGGGCGTGAAAATGACCGTGATATTGCCATCCCCTCGTTATCCTTCGAAAATAGACCCCGTATCAGAATATTACTCTCGTGTGCTTTGTTCTTTAGGGGTAAAAGTGCTTTACGAAAGCGGTAATTTTCTTCATTCGAAAATGATTATAATCGACGATTTTTTTGCCGTTTTAGGCTCGAATAACTTTGATATGCGCTCGGGCTACGCAACCGAAACGATGCTTTTAACCGTCGATAACGGGCTTATAGCCCCCCTTTTAAGAAATTTTAATTATTTAAAAGATAACGCATACCCTATAAACAAAAAAACGAGAACGGGTAAATTTTTAGGTAAACTTTACTCCGTTATAGCACCGCTCGTTTAGCATAAACCGAAAAGGCAATAAAAACGATTGACATCACGGTCTTTTTATTCTATAATTTAGTAACGTTATTATCCTAACGCCCGATCGGTGCTTTTTACTACCTACGATCGGCAATATTTAAAAAGGCGACTTTATATGAAACAATTTTATCCTAACGTTGCGTTTAACAAGTCAAAGAGAGTTAAATACCTCGTTCTTTACAGTTTATTGATCGTTATTTTCGGCGGAGCGGCTGCGGCGTGCTTTTTGTCAGGGAATCAAATGGTTTCCACCCTCGGAATGTTTTGCATATTCTTTATTTTGATTTTTGCCGTGCTTATTCCTTCGGTATTTACCGGTAACCCCGTAAAACCCGGTCCGGTTATAGAAATCGACGGGCAAAAAGTAAAATTCAATCAAAAAGAAGAGGTAAAAGTTAGCGATATAGTCGCCGTTTCGGTTAATATAGAAGTTCCGAAAGACGGCAATACTAAGGAGGAAATGTATCAAAACCTTCAAAAAATCGCTTCCGTAAGACCGACCGAACCCGTTTTCGGTACTTGCGACGTCGTTTGTTTGGACGCTAAAAAACGGGAAACACCCAAGTATAACTACGTTGAGGACTGCCTCGGTGCTTTGGAAGCCTTGGTGGAAGCCGGCGTCAAAAAATACAGAATAGTTTATTCCATGAAGCGTCTTAACTGCGTGGCAACTTTCAGGCTCAACTTTACGCCGTCCGGCAACAGCGAATACGACGCTTTGTCCGAAACGGAAAGAATGAAACAACTTATTTAGCTTGACGATTTTTCAAAGTTTGGTTAAGCACGATTTTAAAATTTAATTAACGGTTGAAACTTTTTTTGCATCGGCACGTTACCGTTTTGTAGTTTATCGCGTGCGGTACGGAATATTTTTTAAAGTTAGGTTTGTAAAATTACCCGCAAATTCGGTTTCAAACGACATTTAAACCAAAAAAATTCGGCAACGAAATCTAAAAAACCATAAAAAATTGCCGACGAATGCGTAGGCGAAGTTAGTAAAATTTATATAATATCGAAACCGAAGTTAAAAACTTGAAGTAAAAAATATCGAAGTAAAAAATTTCAAAGTTAAAAACTTTTCGGGCAAACAAAAAAATCTCTCGCAAATAAGCGGGAGATTTTTTTGTTGATTTACAGGCTTTTAAACCGGTAAAATTTAAATTGAATAAGTTTTATGCATACGAGTTTACGATGCCCGTAAAGTTTTTAGGCTTTCGGATTATGGCGTTACGCAGTCGAAATTTTTAAACCGTTCGCAATAAGTCACGCATTAGCGGGAAGCCGTTAGCAGGTAGCCGTTAGCCGGTAGCGGGTTACGTTCTAAGTCGAAAGTTATAAGTTATAAGTCGATTACAGATTTATAATTTTTTTGATTTTTACCAAGGTGTCGGCACGCCGTCGACGTATCTCCAAGACAGGTAACTATCATTTGCGGTTTCCGAATACACGTAATGTTTTGCACTATGATAAGCGGCAGTTACCGTCGAGGCTAATTCGGCGCCGTCCGGGTCGGTATTATCCTTTTCTATTGCGTTAAAATCTTCAAAAGAACAATTATAGTAGAGTGACTTGCAATTGTTAGAAAATGCTATGAAAGAAAGGTTTAACTTTTTCAAAGACTTCGGAAGAACCATATATTCCAAAGCGTAGCATTGACCGAAAGCGGCGTATCCTATTTCGGTTACGCTGTCGGGAATAACTACGGACTTAAGGGCTTCGCAATCAAGAAAAACACCGGATTCGATTTTTGTTAAATTCGAAGGCAATTTTACGGAAGACAGATTTTTGTCTTGTAAGAAACAGAACAAACCGATGGTTTCGAGGGTGTCGGGAAGATTTATTTCCGTTAACTTCGAACAATTTTCAAAAGCGTAATTGCCGATGGTCGTTAAGCCGTTAGGGATGGTTAAAGTTTCTATACTCGAACAACTTGCGAAAGCGTAATCGTCTATTTCGGCTACGCTGTCGGGTATGGTTATTTCGGTAAGCGCACTACATTCGTAAAAGGAAGAATTGTACAGTTTTTTCGTTCCTTCGGGTATTTTTACCGATTCGAGCGCACTGCATCCGTAGAAAACTCCTTCGCCCAAAAGATATGCGTCGTTGGTATAATTGAGCGTTTTTAATTTCGAGCAACCGTAAAAAGCGGCACTTGCAAATTTGGTTACCGTTTCGGGTACGGTGTACTCGGTTACTTCTTTATCGTTTACCGAATATAAAAGGTTGCCTATAACGAGTTCGGTGCCGACTGCATTGGTAACTATCGGGGTGTCTTTAAAAACGTCTTTTCCGAAATAGTCAAGGTCGGTAGACAGTTCGACGGTCGTAAGCGATTGGCAATTGTAAAAAGCCAGCCTGCCGACGGAAGTTACCTTTTGAAGATTGATGCTTTGAAGCCTCGTGCAAGAATAAAAACCGCCTACACCTATTTCGGTAACGGTATCGGGGAGTTTTACGTCTTTAATCGTCGTGCAGTAGGCAAAAGCAAGTTTATTTATCTTTTTCAGATATTTAGGAAGCCTGAAACTCGTCGTAACGTTATTGCAACCTACACCCGTTGAGGGGTTGACTACTCCGCCGTCGTTTACGAAAAAGCCGTTTTCGCTTATTTCTTCTACGGGTAAGCCGTTGTAATAGTCGGGCATTACGATTTTCCCGGCAAGTTGCTCTTTATCCATGGCGTAGCTTGATACCGAGTAGTATTTTTCGTCGTCGGATAGTTGGAAAACCAGGACGTCGGAAACTTTTTCGGCAAACAAAACGGGTTTGTTCTCGTCGGAATCCCTCGTGGTAACGCCGTTCCCGATTGCCTTAATGTATACCCTCGAATAAGCCCCTTCAGTCATAAGTTCGGTAGCGTTTAAGGGTGCCGTTTTCGCCTCCGCCGTTTTACCGTCGACGGTTATGGAGTACTTTTCCGCGCCTTCGACGGCGTCCCAATACAAAAAGTACTCCGTTCCGCTTTTTCTGTGGCTAATCTCCAAACTTACGTTTATCGGCATATCAAGCTTTTTTGCAAGCGAAGTGTTGGTGCATGCGCTAAATGCCATCGACAATGCGCACAGTGCGGAAAGTGCAAATATTAAAATTAAAGTCTTTTTAAGTTTAGTCATTTTTTTATTACTCTTGATTTATTTCTCTCGATAAGTCGTTTTTTTGAAAAGTTTACGCACGAACGAACGTGTTTTGCGTACTTTAAGTATAAAGATTACTTAATGCAATAGTTATTATAGCACAGTAATTTTAAATTTGCAAACACTTGTTTGTGTTTATAGTACACTTTACGCCGATAAAATTAAATTTTTACAAAAAAACGACGGCAACGCTTGTGTTTTGCCCTAAATCGTTGTAAAATATAGACAATTACAAGGAGGTTTTAGTATGAGAAAAAATTTCGGTTCTAAAACGTGGCTGTTCCCCATGCCCGTTTTGATAATCGCAACTTACGACGAAAAAGGTAACCCCGACGTCATGAACGCCGCTTGGGGCGGAATAGTAGAGGAAAACACTATCGGTATTTGTCTTTCCGAAAGCCATAAAACGACTAAAAATATTGCCGTAAACAAGGCGTTTACGGTAAGCGTTGCAGACGCTCGACACGTTACGGAAGAGGACTACGTCGGTATAGTTTCCCAAAACGACGATAAGGGTAAATTTGAAAAATCCGGCTTTACGGCGGAAAAAAGTCCTTTCGTCAACGCACCTATAATAAAGGAACTTCCTATGGCACTCGAATGCAGTTACATTAAAACGACCGAAGACGGGCTTGTTATGGGAAAAATCGTAAACGTTTCTTGCGACGAAGATTATTTAACGAACGGAAAAATAGACCCCGCTCTTCTTCGTCCCATAACTTTTGACCCGATTAACGCAAAATATATCGAGCTCGGAAGCGTCGTAGGAAACGCATTTTCGGACGGTAAAAAATTAAAGAAATAAAAAAATAGGCAATAACGAAAAGCCCTCTATAAGCCGATTATCGCCATAAAAATGTAAAAATTAGCCATTGCCTTGAAACCAAGGCAGTGGCTAATTTTAGATGTCAAAGCAAAGAAAAAAAAGAAGTTAGTTTGGTATTATCCAAAAACCGAAAAGTTCATTTGACGCAAAAAAAGCCCTGCCTTGAAACCAAGGCAGGAGCTAATTTTATGTTTTATAGGAGTAGAAAGACGATAACGGATTTAGCCTTCGCTGCTTTCGGTTGAAGGAGCAAGCGTCGTCCAGTAATTGTTGTTGATGTAAATAAGGTTTTCCTTATTGAAAGCGTCTTCGAAGTTCTTTTTGGTGTCTTCTACCGCTTTATCGATGGTGCCTTGTAAATCGCTTATCGTGATATTCAAAGTGCTGACGATGGCGTCAATCGCGCTTTTGGCGGTAGACAAAGTCGAATCGATGGTAGCGTTGATGGTGTTCAAAGAATTCGTCGCAAATTGTTTTGCCGATTCCAAAACCTTTAAAGCCGATTGATAAGCCGAATCGAAAGTAGCCAAAGTTTCTTCGGAAGCACCTTCGAGTCTTGCTTGCAAAAGTTCTTTCTTGGCAGAAATTACTTGTTGCATTTTCAAATAATAATCGCTCGTGGTGTCAAGGAATTTTTCTTTATAAACTTCTTTATAGTTATTTATGGCAGACAAAACGTTGTTAAGTTGTGCCTGAGCGGCGGTAAGTGCTGCGGAAACGACACCTAACGTGTCTTGTGCTTTTATCGCGTCGATGTAAGCGTTGAGTTGGGCTTCTCTTATTTCGAGAGCGCGTTCTGCGTAGTAATAATCTTTAAGTTCCTGACTCTTTAAGTTTTCGGTTTCCTTTCTCGATTCTTCCAAGAGTTTCAAAAGTTCTTCCTGAGTTTTTGCTTTTACGTTGTCTACGTCGAGTTCTCTCATGCAGTCCGTAACCAAAGTTTCGAGATCTTCTTTGGAAATAGTTTGGAAATTGAAGTTTACGTTGACGTTTACCTCGGGAAGACTTGCAATATAGTCTTGAGCCTTTTTGGTTACGTCGTCGTAAAGTTTTTGAGCGTCGTCGCCGGAAACGGAAATCTTAACGTTGTTTTCGCCCGCTTTTACTTCGCCTTCGAGTAAAAATCCGTCTTCAACGGAAACGTTTAAAAATGCGTTTACCGCCTCGTCTGCGGTTTTACCTACAAAGTTTGCCTTTGCGATAACGTAGTTACCTTCGTCGTTCATGGCGTTTACGGTAACGACTTTGTTGTCTCCGTCAAGTATAAACTCGACTTGCGGGTTGAGTTCAACCGTCATGACCTTTGATTCTTTATTATCGCCCGAGCAAGCCGTAAGAGGCATGCAAACGGCAAAAGCCAAAACCAAAGTGAGTAAAAGTGCTGTGATCTTTTTCATTGTTTTTTTACCTCGTAAATTATTTTTTCGGTAACGGAAACGATTGATTCGTTTTCGTTCTTTCGCTTAATATATACCCGAAAAGTCTCAATCGTTTGAAGAAATTTCAAAAAAATTCGTAATTTCTACAGGTTTTCGTAAATTGTAAAAATTATCCTTTCGTAAAGGCGTAAAAATCGCTTTTATGAAAAATCGCTTGTCGTCAAGCAATATATAATTAAGGAAACGGCTAATCTAAATTGCGTAAAAGTATGAACGAAATCGTGTAAATGGTTGACTTAAAAAATACCGTTAAACTTCGTCAAAAATCGAAAATACAGGTTCTCAAAAGGTGAGCGGAAAATATAGCAAAAAATCAGATTGCGTAAAAGTTTACATTTCAAACAACCTAAAAGCGAGTCAACACGGCGGGTAAAGTCTACCGACAAACTTGCAAACGATTTTTGAATTACACGGCTATTATAACGATAAAACGCCGAATTATCTAAACTTATACATACAATTTAAAATTCATCCCAAAAAAATCTGCCTCATACGTTTTATAAACCTGCAAGCATCTTTTTCGGAATAAAAGGACACACCGAATTCCTTTTGCCCTTTCGGGCTTCGGAATTCGGTGTAATCGTCAAAGTAATTTTTTTATTTTTTTATTTCACGGTTCTTGGTGCCGTACGCAATTCTTGTCGGATTTTCCGAAAACGTTCAGGGACTTCGGAAAGTTCCATTTTTTGCGGTGCGTCTACGGTACCCGCGTCCTTTGCGGTTTCGTAATACCAGCATTTGTAGTCCACCATTTCCATAGTGTGCTGTAATTCTGCCATTCGCTCCTTTAAAACTTCCTGCTGATGCCGAAACATTGAAAGCCGAAGATCGATGGTACCGTCGCCTTGCAGTGCCATTTCTATATACCGTCTGATGTCTTTGATTGACATTCCGGCTTTTTTCATACAGCCGATTACTTGCAACCATTCAATATCCGATTCCCGAAATATACGGATACCGCCGGAGGAACGCTCCACAAACGGCAAAAGCCCCTCCTTGTCGTAGTAGCGCAGAGTGGATGTCGTGACACCCAGCAATTTTGCCATTTCTCCGACCGTGTAAGTCATATAAAAAATTCCTCCGATTTTTTTAAAATTTTCTCAAAAAATCCTTGACTTAAAGTTAACTTTAAGTTGTAAGATAAACGTGAAGTCCGAAAACAGTATACTTCAAAACAAAGAATCTGTCAACCGTAAGGAGAAAATTAGAAATGAACAGACCGTATATTTTCTGCCACATGATGACCGCTTTGGACGGAAAAATCACGGGCGATTACGCGGAAGCGGTCGGAAACGGCACGGTGGCAGAGGAAAGCCCGTGCACCTTAGGTAATAAGGGGCGAGGAAAAGGACTTTTTGAGAGCGATGGGTCGGGCTTCACGCCGAAATAGATAAAGGTCATGGAAGCTTTTTCCGTACGCTTGCGCTTCACGGAAGTTTTTTCCGTTCGACTGCGCTATACAGTCAATCGATAATTTTTCACGGGAGGTATTTATTATGAAATACGAAAACAAAGAACAATTCGAAAAAATCAACATATTCGGCACGGGAGCGGAAAATACCGCATTTGCTCGGTATTTTATCGGAGATTCTTTTTTAAATCCTTTGACAGCCCCTGATAGCGGTCTGTTTGCCGCCAACGTGACATTCGAGCCGAGGTGCCGTAATAATTGGCATATTCACCATGCTACTAAGGGCGGAGGACAGCTTCTTATCTGCACGGCAGGCGAGGGTTGGTATCGGGAGGAAGGCAAGGATGCTGTCAGTCTTCATGAGGGTAGCGTCGTGATGATTCCCGCAAACGTCAAGCACTGGCACGGAGCGAAAAAGGATAGTTGGTTCAGCCACATCGCCGTGGAAGTTCCCGGCGAGAATTGTCGAAACGAGTGGTGCGAACCGGTATCCGATGAAGAATACGCAAAGTTATAAAAGGAGGATATAAAAAAATGTCGATAAAACAGACGGCTGGCAGAGATGCCCTTGGTAAATTCGCACCGAAATTTGCGGAACTGAATGACGACGTACTGTTCGGCGAGGTTTGGAGCAGAGAGGATAAACTCTCTCTACGCGACCGTTCGCTCGTAACGGTAGTCACGTTGATGGCGCAAGGCTTGACGGACGAGAGTTTTCGCTACCACCTTTTAACGGCGAAGAAAAACGGCATCACAAGGGAAGAACTTGCGGAGATCGTGACTCACGCAGCCTTCTATTGCGGTTGGCCGAAAGCGTGGGCGGTGTTCCGCATTGCAAAAGAAATTTGGAATGAGGAGGACGAAAAATGATCTTGAATGAAACCTATACGCTTACAAGCGGCGTTCGGATCCCAAAACTCGGGCTCGGTACATGGTTTATCGATGATGATAAGGCGGCGGATGTCGTTCGTACGGCGGTCAAACAGGGTTATCGCCTGATCGATACCGCACAAGCTTACGGCAACGAGGGAGGTGTCGGCGAGGGCGTGCGCACTTGCGGCGTTTCGCGGGCGGAGCTGTTTGTCGCAAGCAAAGTGGCGGCAGAACTGAAAACCTACGCATCTGCGGCAAGGTCTGTTGACGAGACGTTGCAAAAGACGGGGCTTGACTATCTTGACCAGATGATTATTCACTCTCCGCAGCCCTGGAGAGAGTTCGGCACGGAGAAACGCTATTTTGAAGAAAATAAAGAGGTCTGGCGTGCGTTGGAAGATGCGCAGACTGCGGGCAAAGTCAAGGTCATCGGCGTTTCCAACTTTTTGAAAGAAGATCTTGAAAATTTGCTCGGTTACTGTCGGGTAAAGCCGATGGTCAACCAAATTCTGTTGCACGTCGGCAACACCGATTTTGCGTTGGCGGACTTTTGTAAAGCACAGGGCATTTTGGTTGAAGCGTATTCTCCCATTGCCCACGGTGAGGCACTGAAAAATCCGATCGTTGCGGAGATGGCAAAAAAGTACGGTGTGTCTGCCGCCCGACTCTGTATCCGTTATGTGCTTCAGCTCGGAGCCGTTGCTCTTCCCAAAACGGCAAACCCCGAGCATATGGCAAATAATGCGGATGTGGATTTCAACATTTCCGACGAAGATATGGAAACGCTCAAAAATACGGAGCGCGTTACGGATTACGGTCAATTCAACATATTTCCCGTATTCGGCGGAAAGCCGTTGGCATAAGGAGAAAAGTAAAATGAGAACGTTGATTTTGTATTATTCTTACGGTGGCAATACAAAGCGCATTGCCGAAATGATTCAAAAAGAAATCGGTGGAGATATTGCCCGTATAGATACGGTCGTTCCCTACGACGGCGATTACGATAGTGTCGTCGAGCGGGGAAAGCGTGAAAACGCAGAGGGTTATTGCCCTAAACTGAAACCGCTTCACGTCGATTTAACTGCTTACGATACAATCGTTTTGGGTTCTCCCGTGTGGTGGTATACCTATGCACCCGCTATGCACGGTTTTTTGAACCGGACCGATTTGAGCGGAAAAACTATTTATCCCTTTGCTACCAACGGCGGTTGGCTCGGACATACGTTGAAAGACTTTGAGAAAAACTGCAACGGTGCGATTGTAAAACAAGGACTCGGTGTGCGGTTCGATGAATCGACACTCCGTACTTCGGAGGAAGAAATTCTGAGATGGATTAAAAAGATTCACGAATAATAAGTCTGCGATCTTCAAAATCTATCGCAAAAAGCAAAGGCTCGGGACTATAAAAAATAATAACAGAGCGTTTCGGCAGTTTGTCGGAAGGCTCTGTTTTTCAATGCGGGTACTCATAGGAATTTGTTTGCTGTTTAGCAAGAAAATTACGGTTACCGCCCGCCGATTTTAGCAAGTGCATCTGCACTTATCGTGCTTGATATTCTTTAAAATCGTATTCTTCACGTTCTCGGCATCTCGTAAATCCTTTTGAAAGTTCAGACTTTTTCATCAAAACTATTGACTCGAACC
This sequence comes from Parasutterella excrementihominis, assembly GCA_963650915.1. Lineage (GTDB taxonomy): Bacteria > Bacillota > Clostridia > Christensenellales > Borkfalkiaceae > UBA4636. Next base: position 25,065 of record CAVJMJ010000013.1, read on the forward strand.
TGTGTTTTTGATATACTGCCATCAAGTAGACAGCGTAGCGGTGCCTTAAAGTCGCCGACAAAGCGACGTCTTTTAAAGATAACGTTATGCAAACAATCTAAAGAAAAGAGAAAAGTAGATAAAAGGAAAAATCGCATGGAAAACAAAATCAAAGTTTTTGAGAATAAAGAGATCAGAACTCTTTGGAACGCCGATGAAGAAGAATGGTATTTTTCGGTCGTCGATATCGTCGGTGTTTTGACCGATAGTCCAAATCCTCGAAAGTATTGGTCTGTCCTCAAAACGAGGCTGAAAGCAGAAGGAAGTGAAGTGACTACAAATTGTAGTCAGTTGAAAATGCTTGCCCCGGACGGAAAAATGCGAGAAACCGATTGCCTCGACACGAAAGGCGTTTTACGTCTTGTTCAGTCGATTCCGTCACCGAAAGCAGAGCCTTTCAAAATGTGGCTTGCCAAAGTGGGAAGCGAAAGGCTTGACGAAATAGCCGATCATGAAAAGGCAATACTTCGCGGTGCGGATTATTATAGGGCAAAAGGTTACACGGAAGGTTGGATAAATCAAAGACTTCAAACTATAGAAAATGCGTAAAAAACTGACCGACGAATGGAAAGAACGAGGTGTAGAGGAAGGAAAAGAATGCGCAATTTTAACCGATGAAATGACCAAGGCTTGGAGCGGAATGTCCGTCAAAGAATACAAAGAACTCAAAGGCTTGAAGAAAGAAAACCCGAGAGATAATATGACGGATATCGAACTCGTTTTGAATATGCTTGCCGAAGTTACGACAACGACGCTTTCAAAAAAGGAGCAACCGCAAACCTTTCAAGAAAATCGTTCGGTAGCAAAACGCGGAGGCAAATTTGCGGGAGACACCCGCAAACGATTTGAAGAAGAAATCGGAGGAAAGGTAATTTCTCCGCTTAACGCAAGCGATAAAAAGGCACTTGAAGTAAAAGATACAACCGACGAATAAATATAATTTTTGTAATCGATAAGTTATGTAATCATCTATAAAAGGTATTCTTATGATATTTTATCCCGAATTTAATTTTGAGGGCGTTTTAAGCGAATATCCGAGACCTCAAAAAAAGAGGGAAAGTTATTTTTCTCTTAACGGCGAGTGGGATTATAAGTTTTCAAAAAGCCAAGACTTTGAAAAGGATTTCGACGGGAAAATCGTCGTTCCGTATTCGCCCGAAAGTAAGTTGTCGGGCGTAAACAGGCAACTTAAAAAAGACGAAGTATTGCATTTAAAAAAGACCTTCGTATTGCCCGAAAATTTTAATATAGGCAGAGTTTTTTTATACGTCGGCGCATGCGACCAAACTTGCAAAGTTTATTTAAACGGAGAGTTTTTGTACGAAAACAATGACGGTTACACCGCTTTTTCCGTAGAACTTAAAAACGTAACCGATGGTGAAAATCTTCTTTACGTTATCGTAAAAGACGACGCCGACAGCGACGTTTACGGTAGGGGAAAGCAAAAATACAAGTGCGGAGGTATTTGGTACACCGCCGTAAGCGGTATATGGAAGTCTTGTTTTTTGGAATCCGTGCCCGATTTTTATTGTGAAGATTTTTCTTACGATATTGATTTTGATAATAAAATTCTTACCATGTCGTGCAAGCTGAATTACCCCGAAAAGTCCGCCTATGTGTCGATTATCGGCAAAAACGGAGAAGTTTTAAGCGGTGAAACGGTAGACGGAAAAGTAAGGTTTGACGTTAAAAATTTAAAACCCTGGACAACGGAAGACCCACAACTTTATACCGTGAAAATAAAAGCGGGTGAGGACGAAATTCAAAGTTACGTCGGCATAAGAAAGTTTTCCAAAATTAAGATAAAAGATAAATGGTATTTTGCCGTCAATAATAAACCGATATTTTTCAGCGGGCTTCTCGACCAAGGTTATTTTTACGGCGGTATATACACGCCTAAGTCTAACAAAGATATGTTCGACGAACTTTTAAGCCTTAAAAAAATGGGTTTTAATATGCTTAGGAAACATATTAAAGTAGAGTCTGCGCTTTGGTATTATTATTGCGACCTTTTGGGAATAGCCGTTTTTCAAGACATGATAAACGGCGGAAAACCTTATAAGTTTTTGAGAATCGCTTTGGCACCCTTTTTTAACTTACGGCTTAACGATAAAAATTACAAATCGATGGGGAGAGATAACGAAGCGTCGAGGAAGCAGTACGTCTATGAGGGCGAACGTATGATGAACGAACTTAAAAACGTAACTTCCATTTATCTGTATACGCCGTTTAACGAAGGGTGGGGACAGTTCGATTCCGTCGAAAATTATTTGCACTTTTCGGCTATCGACGGCTCAAAACTATACGACCACGCAAGCGGTTGGCAGGATAACGGTGCGGGCGATACTTTAAGTAAGCATATATATTTCAGAAAACTAAAAATGAAAAACGACGGGGAAAGAGTACTGTTTTTATCAGAGTTCGGAGGGTATTCTTTATACGTCAAAGGACACGTGTTTTCAAATAAAAAGTTCGGCTATAGGTCGTTTAACGGGCAAAAAAGCCTTGAAAAAGCCCTTGAAAATCTTTACCTTAAAGAAGTTTTGCCATTAATAAAAAAAGAGGGACTTTCGGGTATTTGTTATACTCAGGTAAGCGACGTCGAAGACGAAATCAACGGGCTGTTTACTTACGACAGAGTGTTAAAAATAGATCCCGATTTTATGCTTAAACTCAATCAAAAACTTTACGACGCTTTTTTAGAAAAAGTTACCGAATAATTTAATTAAAAAAGTCCGCCGAAAAGCCGAATAAACGGCTTATAGGCGGACTTTTTATTGATTTTTCATAATTTTACGTTATAATCTACTTGACATAATCGATTCATTACGACAGATTAATCGTAATCGATTTTTAATAATTAAACGGTTATACTCTTATAATTTCAAAAACGAAGTTTTTGGCGTATTTTTTTGCCTTTTTCAGGTCTTCATCGTTACGTATCGTCCAACAAATCAAGGGCAGACCGTTAGTTACTTTATCGGATATCGGCAAATCGTTTACCGAGTAGTGTATAAAGTCGGGCTTTACCAAAAAGTTTAGTGAAAGGTTTCTTACTATACGCCATTTAAGACCTTTTTTGTCGTTACCGCAACCGAGTTGTCCTCTTATGACTTCGGGTGCGAGTTTTTTTATTTTCAGCATTATTAAAGGATCGAAAGATTGAATAACGTATTCGCCTTTGTAATTTTTCAAAGCGTCGATAGTCAATTTTTCAACGCCTTTGTTTATTTGTTGTTTTATTTCAATAAGAAGAGGAACTTTTCCGTTTACCGTTTCCAAAAATTCCTTAAAAGTAGGTATTTTTTCGTTACCTATTTTAAGTTCCTTAATTTCCGCCGAGGTAAGAGTGCGGATATCTTTATCCACGCCCGTCATACGTTTAAGGTTGTCGTCGTGGAAACAAAAAAGTTCTCCGTCCGTAGACATTTGAATATCCATTTCGATGGGACAGCCGTAATCGACGGCTTTTTTATATGCCGAAATAGAGTTTTCCGGTGCGGTTTCGTCCCACAAACCTCTGTGTGCGATGGGGCGGGTTAAAACCCAATCGGTCGAACTTAATCTTGATTTCATGTAAAAACCCTTCTTTGTTTTTTATTAATTATAACGCCGTAAAAAAAACTTTGCAACAAATTTTAGCGACAATTCGCTTTTTACACAAACAATTCGATGCGGATAATAAAATTTACCCCTAAAAATTCGGTAAAAAATCGCCCTTAATAACTTGCTTTAACGGGTAAAATAATATATACTTATATCTAAGAAATTATAATAGGGACAGTATGGCAAAAACCGTAAAAAACAACATTCGCAACTTTTGCATTATAGCGCACATCGACCACGGAAAATCCACTTTAGCCGACCGCCTTTTGGAAATGACGGGGCAAGTTTCCGCACGCGATATGGAAAATCAACTTCTCGATTCCATGGATTTGGAACGTGAAAGGGGCATAACCATAAAACTTACGCCGGTAAGAATGTATTACACCGCAAAAGACGGCGAGGAATATATTTTTAATCTTATCGATACGCCGGGGCACGTTGACTTTTCCTACGAAGTGTCAAGGTCTCTTGCGGCGTGCGAGGGGGCTATTTTAATCGTTGACGCATCACAAGGCGTACAAGCCCAAACACTTGCAAACGTTTACCTTGCCCTCGATAACGACCTTGAAATTTTACCCGTCATAAACAAAATAGACCTTGCTTCCGCAGACGTAGACGGAACGAAAGCCGAGATAGAAGAAACTATCGGCTTGGACTGTTCCCGCGCACCTTTGATTTCGGCAAAAAACGGCATAAACATAGAGGAAGTTTTGGAAAAAATAATAACCGATCTTCCCGCCCCTTCTTGCGACGACGAAGCACCTTTAAAAGCACTTATTTTCGATTCTTACTACGACAATTTTAAGGGCGTAATTTTATTCGTCAGGATAAAGGACGGTACCGTCAAAGTCGGCACTAAAATCAAAACTTTCAAGTCGGACAAGGTTTTTGAGGTTACCGAAGTAGGAACTTTCAGCCCCAACCTTACGCCGAGGTCGATATTGACGTCGGGCGAAGTCGGTTATATAGCGGCAAGCATAAAAACCATTCAAGATACGAGGGTAGGCGATACGGTTACCGACGCCGACAACCCCGCTAAAGAACCTCTCCCCGGCTACAAGGAAGCCCTTCCCGTAGTGTTTTCGGGTATTTATCCGTTAGACGGGTCTAAGTTTAACGACTTAAAGGACGCCATTTCAAAACTGAAATTAAACGACGCTTCTTTAACGTTTGAAGCGGAGAATTCCATGGCGTTGGGCTTCGGGTTTCGTTGCGGTTTTTTAGGGCTTTTGCACATGGAAATCGTTCAACAAAGAATAGAAAGGGAATTCGACCTCGAAATCATTACGACGGCACCGAGCGTTTCCTATAAAGTTTACAAAACCGACGGCACAATGCTTATGGTCGAAAACCCGTCTAAACTTCCCGAACCCGATAAAATCGATTACATGGAAGAGCCTATAATCGAAGCAAACATATACACTCCGCCCGACTACGTCGGACCTATTATGGATTTATGTCAGGAAAAACGCGGTGTGTTTTACGATATGACCTATATCGACTCCAAAAGGGTAAGACTTTTGTATAAATTACCATTAAACGAAATAATTTTCGACTTTTTCGACGGCTTAAAGTCGAGAACGCGCGGTTACGCTTCCTTTGACTACGAACTCAAAGGTTACGAAAAGAGCGATCTCGTAAAACTCGACATGTACCTAAACGGCGATATTTGCGACGCCTTAGCCATAATCGTTCATAGAGAAAAGGCTTACGCAAGAGGGCGCGCCATAGCCGAAAGATTAAAAGAAGTAATTCCTCGTCAAATGTTCGAAATCCCCATTCAGGCTGCAATCGGCGGTAAAATCATTGCAAGGGAAACGGTAAAAGCGTTACGCAAAGACGTACTTGCAAAATGTTACGGCGGTGACATTACGAGAAAGAAGAAACTTTTGGAAAAGCAAAAAGAAGGTAAAAAGAAGATGCGTAAACTCGGTACGGTGGAGATTCCTTCGGAAGCGTTTATGTCTATTCTTAAAATCGATAGCGAATAAAAGTGCCTCTATAATACCGAAAACGGCACTTTTTCAAAAAAATAAGAGAAAAAATCATGGCAGGCATTTACGTACACGTTCCATTTTGCAAACAAAAATGCACTTATTGCGACTTTGCTTCATACCCTCGCGAAATCCGGAAAGCGGAATTATATTTCGGGCTTTTATATAAAGAGGGAAAAAGTCGCAGTATGGAACTTAAAAACAAAACTTTCGACACCGTTTATTTCGGCGGAGGAACTCCTTCATTTGTCGACCCGAAGTTTATTTTGGGTTGTATGAGGCTTTTTAAGCAATATTATAACTTATCCGAAAACGCCGAAGTTACTTTGGAAGTAAACCCCGGGACGATTGACAGAAACAAACTGCGCGTTTACAAAGAGGCGGGTATAAATCGCTTCAGTATAGGGCTTCAAACTGCCGACGACGGCATGCTAAAAAGCCTTAACCGCATACACACTACCGAAGACTTCGTCCGCGCAACCGAAATTTTAAAAGGTTACAATTTCAGCGTAGACGTAATGATAGGGCTTCCCGACCAAACTCTCGAAAAGGTGAAAAAGACAATCGATTTGGCTATAAGTTGCGGGGCAAAGCACCTTTCGGTATACGCCTTAAAGCCCGAAGAAGGCACGCCGATGTATTCAAAATATTTAAACGGAGATCTTCCCGACGGAGATACCGTTGCGGACTTTTACGATTTCACGGTATCATATTTGAAAGAAAGGGGCTTTTACCGTTACGAAGTATCTAATTTTGCAATGCCCGATTTTGAGTCCAAGCACAACCTTAATTATTGGAAGCGTGGCGAATACATAGGTTTGGGCGTGTCGGCTTCCTCGTTTATAAACGGAAGGCGGTTTACCAACACCGAATCCATCGACGAGTACGTGCATTGTCTTTTAAACGATAAGTACGCCGAAGTTTTCAGCGAAAACATTGAGGGAGCGGAAGCAAAATTCGAATACGTCATGCTTGCGTTAAGGACTTGTTACGGCGTAAATTTTAAAGAATACAAAGACGCTTTCGGCAGTGATTTTTATCAAGATTTTAAAACTAAACTTCCGCCGATAGTCAAGTATTTGGACGTGACCGATAAGGCTGTAAAAATAAAGGACGAATACCTTTACGTTCAAAACGAAATTATAATCAATTTAATGGATTAAAGGGCGAAAACCGACTTATAGACCGACTTTTGCCTAAAAAACATCAAAAAAAAGGGTGAAGGATAATGACAGATTTCGTACATTTACACGTGCATACCGAATACAGCATCTTGGACGGTGCTTGCAAGGTAGAAAAAATATTTCCGAGGTTAAAAGAGATAGGGCAGAATGCCATAGCCATAACCGATCACGGGAACATGTACGCTACCTTATATTTTGCCGAAGAAGCAAAAAAAGCGGGAATAAAACCCATTATCGGTTGCGAAATGTATATGTGTGAAAACATGTACGATAAGAGCGGAGGAAACGGCAACGGCAGTTACGACCACCTTATTTTGCTTTGCAAAACCAAACAAGGTTATAAGAACCTGATTTTGCTCGATTCCGACGCCTACGTGGACGGGTTTTACTACAAACCGAGAAGCGATTACGAACATTTAAAAGGGCATACCGAGGGGTTGATTTGTCTGTCCGCATGTCTTGCGGGTAAACTTCCGAAATTGCTTCTTTCGGGCAATTACGAAGCCGCCTATCGCCACGCCAAAGAGATGAAGGAACTTTTCGGCGATGACTATTACATCGAACTTCAAGACCACGGCTTAAAAGAACAAAAGCAGGTAAACCCGTTGCTTATAAAAATAGCGAGGGAATTAAATATAGGGCTCGTAGTTACCAACGACGCCCATTACATCAAAAAAGAGGACGCTAAAATTCAAGAGGTTATGCTTTGCATAAACACCAAACGCACGATGGACGATCCTAACCACATGCGCTTTGAAACCGACGAATTTTACCTAAAAGACGGGGACGAAATGGCAAGTTTGTTCCCCGATATACCCGAAGCCGTTTTAAACACGAGGGTAATTGCCGACAAGTGTAGCAGTGAAATTTTCGACCTTAACGCCAAATGCGAACCCGTAAGGGATAAAACGCTTACCCCGGGGTACGTTCCCGCCGACGGCACTACCCCTTACGTTTTCTTAAAGGGTATAGCCGAAAAAGGTTTGCACGAACGTTACGACGTAATAACCCCGGAAATTCGCGAAAGATTCGATTACGAACTTTCCACCATCAGCGATATGGGGTATCTCGAATATTACCTTATCGTTTGGGACTATATTAACTGGGCAAAAGAACACGGCATTCCCGTAGGTGCGGGAAGAGGCAGCGGTGTTTCGAGCATTATTGCCTATTCGATGGGCATAACCGACGTAGAACCACTTCAATACGACTTAATCTTTGAAAGATTTTTAAACCGCGAAAGGGTATCGATGCCCGATTTCGACGTCGACTTTTGCACCGAAAGACGGCAGGAAGTAATAGAATACGTTCGCGGAAAATACGGTAGCGACAACGTTGCGCAAATAGTAACTTTCGGTACTATGGCATCTAAAGCCGCAATAAAAGACGTTGCAAGGGTGTTTAACGTTCCCTTTAACGAAGTCAACAGGATAACGAAGCTTATAGACTTCGGCAACACCATAGCCCAAAGCCTCGGGCTGGAACTTAAAGATAAGGTAAACGTAGGCTCTAAAGAATTAAAGGAAATTTACGATTCCGACGAAAGTTTAAGAAACGTTATAGATATAGCAATGAAACTCGAAGGCATGCCGAGGAATATTTCCATGCACGCCGCAGGCGTAGTTATCTGTAACAAAGTCATAAAAGAAAACGTACCCCTCGCAAGATCGGGCGAGGATATCGTTACCCAGTTCGACATGAAAGAAATCGAACAACTGGGCATGCTCAAAATGGACTTTTTGGCGTTAAAAACTCTTACCGACGTTAAAAAGTGTAACGATTACATTTTAGAAGATTACGGAATCAAAATAGACTTCAGAAAAATCGGTTATAACGAAAAAGTAGCCTTCGACCTTATATCGTCGGGTGATACCGACGCAGTCTTCCAACTCGAATCGGGCGGGATGAAACGATTCATGCGTGATCTTAAACCGACCAATCTCGAAGACATCATCGCAGGTATATCGCTGTTTAGACCCGGCCCCATGAAGGCTATTCCGCAGTACGTGCGGTTTAAAAATCATCCCGAAGAAATGACCTATAAACACCCCCTTTTGGAGTCCATTTTAAAGGTTACTTACGGCACCATAATTTATCAGGAACAGGTTATGGCTATCGTGCAAAAACTTGCGGGGTATTCTTTGGGACAAGCCGACATTATTCGTCGTGCCATGGGTAAAAAGAACGTCGAAGAAATGAAGCGTCAGCGTCAAAAATTCATTTACGGCGAAAAAGACGAAAACGGCAACGTAATAATCGAAGGGGCGCTGTCAAGAGGGGTTCCCGCAGAGGTTGCCGCCGATATTTTCGACGAAATGGCGGACTTTGCAAAATACGCTTTTAATAAATCGCACGCTGCGGCTTACGCCGTTTTGGCATACCAGACGGCTTACCTTAAAGCCCTGTACCCTCAGGAGTTCTTGGCTGCCATTTTAAACAACCGTATAGACAATATCGACGAAATAACCAAGTACGTAATGTATCTTAAAGAAAGAAACATCAAGGTACTTGCACCCGACATAAACAAGTCCAAGCAGTACTTTTCGGTCGAAAACAAATGCGTAAGAATAGGGCTTGTGGCAATTAAAAACGTCGGACACGCCGCAATGGATTCGATAGTCGACGAAAGGACTAAAAACGGTCCCTTTACTTCCTTTGAAAACTTTATGTCGCGCGTCGACGTAAAAGCCCTCAACAAGCGCATGGTGGAAAACCTTATTTACGCAGGGGCTTTCGATTGCTTTAAAATCGAACGTTCCAAACTTATTTGCGTAACCGAGTCGCTCATCGAAAGGGCGGCGGTAATAGCAAAAGAAAGAGAGAGTTCGCAGATAAGCTTTTTCGGCACCGTTTTAGAGGAAACCAACCTCGAAGTTACCTATCCCGACGTAAAAGAGTACGATAACAAAACCAAACTTTTGCACGAAAAGGAGGTTTTGGGCGTTTATATTTCCGGGCATCCTTTGGAAGGACATATGGAAGAATTTAAAAAATACGGTTTTTCCTGCGTGCAACTTTCCGATTACGAAGAGGACGAGGACGGAAACAGAACCTATCCGTCGCTTAAAGAGGGCGAACCCGTTACCATGGGCGGTATGATAGGAAGTTTTGCCAAAAAAACGACCAAATCGGGACAAAGTATGGCAATAGTTTTCATAGAAGACGTTTACGGCACCATAGAAGCCGTAATGTTTCCCAAAGTTTACGAAAGGTACAAAGACAGGCTTGAAAACGAGGCTATAGTCGAGGTTAAAGGAAAACTTCAAATTCGCGACGGCGAAAAGCCGAACATAGTTGTCGATAAAATAGAACTTATCGAAGAAAAGCCCGCCGATACGCCCGATATCGCCCAAAACGCAGTTGAATTTTCGGCACCCTTCATGCAAAACAAATCACACGAAGAAAAGCCGAAGGAAGAAAAGAAATACCTCGTTATTTACCTTAACGGCGCGGATAAAGAATGCCGTGAAGACATTCTCGAAATATTGCAAAGTTACCCCGGCGATATACCCGTTTACTTCAAAATAGACGGAACCAATTATTTTACCAACTGTCATTGTCGTAACTCCAAGGGGCTTTACCACGAACTTTGCGCTTTTATTGACGGCGAAAACGTAAAGTTTATGTAAAAAAACTATAAAAAATGCAGATAAAAGCCTCAAAAAGATAGCCAAACGGCTTGATATTTGCTACAATTACAACGAATTTAAATTTTAGACGGTTCAGCCCTCGTTTATATCGTTAAAAAGGGGTTAAATCGTCGAATACAGAGGTATTAAAATGAAAAGGATTGCTGTTTTGACAAGCGGAGGGGACGCCCCCGGTATGAATGCGTGCTTGCGCGCGGTAGTAAGATACGCAATTTACAAAAATTTGGAAGTCTACGGTGTCGAACGCGGTTACGAAGGACTTATCAAAGACGATATCTTCCCCATGAATTCCCGTTCGGTTTCCGATATAATTCAGCGCGGCGGTACCTTTTTGAAGAGTGCCAGAAGTGCCGAGTTTGCCACGCCCGAAGGGCTTGAAAAGGCTTACAGAAACCTTAGAGTACACGGCATAACCACCCTTATCGTTATCGGCGGGGACGGAACTTTCCACGGCGGTAAGGATTTATCGGACAAATACGACGTAAACGTTATCGGTATTCCCGGAACCATCGACAACGACCTTCAATATACCGACTACACACTCGGCTTCGATACGGCGGTAAATACCTGTCTTTCGGCAATAAACAACCTTAGGGACACTATGAGTTCGCACGATCGTTGCTCTCTCGTGGAAGTCATGGGGCGTCGTTGCGGTGACATCGCTTTGTACGCCGGTATCGGCGGGGGTGCCGAATATATTCTCGTTCCCGAAATCCCTTACGATCTCGACGTAATCGCAAAGAATTTAAAACTCAGTCGCGAAAGGGGTAAAACCTCAAACATGATAGTGTTTGCCGAAGGTGCCGGTAATCGTGACGAGATAGCCGCCTACCTTAAAGAAAAAGCGGGTACGAAAATTACGACGGTAACCCTCGGGCATATCCAAAGGGGCGGTTCGCCTTCGATGGCGGACAGAACGCTTGCCGCTAAGTTTGCCCTGCACGCAATCGACTGCATTTTGGACGGAAAACGCAACAGAGTAGTAGGAATCCACGATAATAAAATTATCGATATGGATATCGGCGAAGCCCTTTCCATGCCGAGAGTCATTGACGAAAAACTTTACGAAGCCGCAGGAATTTTGGCTTTGTAATTTTAAAGCAGATTTTAAAACAGATAAAAAGCGATTTTTTAATTGAGTTTACAAGATTAAAAAAGACGCGACTACCACAACGAAAATAGAATAAAAACAGGGCTATAGGTCGATTATCGCATATACGCCCGTAAAGGAGACATTATGAAGAATTTGAAAGGCGCGTGCATTTTCGCGCAATCGGGCGGACCTACTTCCGTTATCAACTCAAGCGCGGCGGGCGTATTTTTAGAAGCCCTTCAAAGTCCGCAGATTACCGCGGTTTACGGTGCGGCGCACGGTATCAAAGGTATTTTGAACGAAGATTTTTACGACATCGGTAAAGAAGACGTAAAAGAACTCGAACTTTTAACCCATACTCCTTCTTCCGCATTGGGTTCGGTAAGATACAAACTTAAAGACGCTTCCGTCGACAGTACCGACTACGAAAGAATTTTAAAGGTTTTCAAAAAATACGATATACGTTACTTCTTCTATAACGGCGGTAACGACAGTATGGATACTTGCAACAAGATATCCAAGTACATGGCTAATTCCGGTTACGATTGCAACGTAATAGGCGTTCCCAAGACCATCGATAACGACCTTATGGGTACCGACCATTGCCCCGGTTACGCTTCGGCGGCAAAATACGTAGCGACCACTTGTGCCGAAATCGCTTTGGACGCTCGCGTTTACGATACCGGTCTTGTATGCGTTATCGAAGTCATGGGCAGAAACGCAGGTTGGCTTACGGCTGCAAGCGCACTCGCAAAACTTTCGGATAACGGCGTAGACCTTATCTATCTTCCCGAAAAGCCTTTCGATATGGATAAATTCGTAGAAGACGTCAAAGCCGTTTGCGAAAAGAACGAAAACAAATGTATCGTTGCCGTTTCCGAAGGCATTCGTTTTGCCGACGGAAGATACGTAGGCGAATTCAAAGCGTCCTCAACCGACCTTTTCGGACACGCTCAGTTAGGCGGTGTTTGCGGTGTATTGGCTTCGGTAATCAAAGAAAAATTAGGCGTAAAGACTCGTGCCATCGAATTTAGTTTGATGCAACGTTGCGCCGCTCACATTGCTTCTAAAACCGACGTCGAAGAAACCGTAAGAGCGGGAAGAGAAGCCGTTAAGGCGGCGGTTTCGGGCGAAACGGACAAGATGGTTGCTTATATGCGTAAACCCGGCGACAAATACGAAATCGAGTATAAACTTATTCCGTTAGAAGGTTGCGCAAACGCCGAAAAGAAGATTCCCGACGAATGGATTATCAATAACGGTACTTACGTTTCTCAAGACTTTATCGATTACTGCTTACCGCTTATTCAGGGCGAAAACGAATTCGTTACCGAAAACGGTATGCCGAGATACGCCAAACTTAAAAAAGTTCAGGCAGGTAAAAAAGACTAAACTAACGATTTTCGGTTAAAACGCCGACGATTTTCGGTTAAAACGCCGACGATTTTCGGTTAAATAAAACGAACGACTTTATGCGGAGCGGTTTTTGCCACTCCGCATATTTATATTTTCGCAAAAATCGTTTATTTCTTGACAAATAAATATTCATAATGGTAAAATAAAAAGAAGCGTGCGTAATTATCGACGACAGACAAGGAGGTTCTTATGGGAGAAGCTTTTTACGAAAGACTTAAAAAATTAAGAAAAGAAGCCAATCTTACCCAAGGCGAGTTATCCGAAATTTTGCTCGTACACATTCAAACGGTATCGCGTTGGGAAAGGGGACTTATAGAACCGGATATTTCGCAACTCGGGGAGTTGGCCGTCGCGTTGCACGTTTCCCTCGAAAAACTTTTGGGAGCTAATGAGCCCGAAGTAAGTTATACGGGAACTTTCGATGCCGTAGGTCTCGGCAAAGCCATTCAGTGTAAAAGGCAAAAGGCAAACGAAAGCCAAAAGGATCTCGGCGATTTTTTATCCGTGTCTTCCGACACCGTTTCGCGCTGGGAAAGAGGAATAACCTGTCCTTCCATAGAAGAACTTATAAAACTTTCCGAACGTTACAATTCGCCGATTTCCGAAATATATTACGGGTTTAGCGAAGAAAAAACGACTACCGTCGAACCCGTCGTTTACGCTAAAACAAGGCGCAAACCTTGGCTTATAGCGACCACCGTTCTTTCGGTGATTTGCGTCGTTATGTCCATAGGCTTCATCGTTTTGCTCAACTTAAACATAGGAAGGGGAATAACCCATACCGTAACTGTCGACGGGGTTTCATACGAAGTCGACGAAAATTCTTCCTATACGCCGACGCCCTCCGTTAAAGAGGGTTACGAGTTCATGCGGTGGGAAGATCAGGACGGCAACGTAATAAAATTTCCTCAAATAATCGACGCAAACAAAATTTACTATGCTGTTTACGCACCTAAGGAATACACGATAGATTATTGGCTTAACGGCGGAAGTTTTTTATCCTCTCAAAAAAACACTTTAAATATCGAGGATAAGTCGGTTAGTTTGCCGACTCCCGAAAAAGCGGGCTCGGTTTTTGCGGGATGGTATTTTTCGCCCGATTACGAAGGCGAAGCCGTCAGTGAAATTTCTTGCGAGTGTAAAGACGTTACCGTTTACGCCAAATGGGATAACGTGGTGTACTCGGTGCGCTACGAATTAAACGGCGGGTCTTGTTCTCAACAAAACGTGTCGACGGTCACCGCCGAAAAGGAAGAAGTTTTAAATAACCCCGTTAAAAAGGGTTACCTGTTTGTCGGGTGGTTCGACGCCGAAAAGGACGGAGAGTTGCACACGACCGTCGGCGGTAAAAACGCAAAGAACCTCGTTTTATACGCCAAATGGCAAAAAAGCGACAAATATTTTGAAATTTCTTACGACTTAGACGGCGGAAGTTTGGCGGTGGAAAATCCTTCCAAAATAGCCGCCGGAGATATAGCCACCCTTCAATCCCCGCAAAAACACGGATATACTTTTTTAGGTTGGAACGATAAAGCCGACGGGAGCGGGAAATATTACGAAACCTTATACGGAATTTACGAAAATCTCACCCTATACGCCGTTTACAGTCCTAAAACCTATCTTATAAAATACGAGTACGACGGCGTTTACGAAACCGAAAAGAGTAACCCGAACATAATAACTTATGGCGACACCGTCGAACTTTTGCCTTTATATAAATACGGCTACGACTTTTTGGGTTGGTTTACCGAAAAGTCCAAAACCGCGCGAAAAATAGAAAGGGTAAATACCGAAAACGTAGATACGATAGACACTCTTTACGCCGTTTTCGACGTAAAAATTTACACTATAACCCTTGATTTACTTGACGGCGTTATCGACGACGAAGACGCAAAAACGGGCGAAACGATAGACGGCAAATACGTTTACAAAACGACAATAGAATCCCCGACCTTTTACCTTCCCTCTTGCAAGAAAGACGGCTACATATTTTTAGGCTGGTACAAGGGCGACAAACTCGTCGAAAAAATCGGAGCGGAAAACATGACGGTTTCCGAACTTTCGGCTAAATGGGAAAGGGACGACAGAACTTATACCATAACGTACGATTTGCAAAGCGAAAGTGCTTTCAACGACAACCCCGCTACGTTCTTATGTCGAGAAAAACTGGTTTTAAACCAACCGACTTTGGACGGGTACGAATTTTTGGGCTGGTACGATAACTCCGACGGCTTCGGACAAAGAGTAACTTTTATTTCGGCAAACAATTATTCCGACGTTAAACTTTTTGCCGTTTGGCAAAAAATCGTAATTAGCGGTGACTATGAAAATTTCACCTTCGACAATTACGGCGATTACGTTAAAATAACGGGGTACGTAGGCGAAAGCGGGGAAAACGTCAGACTTGTCGTGCCCGCAAAAATTAACGGGCTTCCCGTGGTGGAAGTATCCAAATTAGGCGCACCGTTTTATTCGGTAACCCTTCCCGAAGGCGTAGTTACCGTCGGTGAAAACTTTTTAAACGGAAAACTCGTTCAGCCTTTCAAAATTCCCGCCACCGTAAAAACGATAGCAAAAAACGCCTTTAATTATTTCAACGGCGAGATAACGTTTGCGGATAATTCTTTACTCGAAAGAATAGAAGACAAAGCCTTTTATAGTGCTTATATCGCTAACTTGTTAAAACTTCCGAATTCCGTTAAGTATATCGGAACGGAGGCGTTTTCGGAAGGACAGGAAGTCGTTATGTCGGACGGCATAGAGTATATTACGGAAGGCTTTAAAGCAACTGTTTTCTTTAGCGAAAACGCCGTTAACAGTCTTAAAACCGCACTGAATTTGAAAACGACTCTTTACATGCCGTGGTCTGTTTCGTCGACGGATAAAATAGAGTCCGAGTGGCGCATCCCCGTATCACAAACCCTCGTTACCCTCGTTGACGGAGAATTTTCGTCGACGTTAAACGGCTACTGGTTTAGTTTGCCCGAAAGAAACAAGACGGGATATTTCTTCGTCGGTTGGGAGGGTGAAAACGGTTTGATTATATCTAATAATTTATATATTCCGAACTGCGAAGCGGTCACCCTTTACGCTCGGTACGTTAAATATTCCGACGCCGACGGGCTTACCGCCGCTAATGCAAAACCGCTAAAAATAAACGACGGAAGCACTTTTAACGTTTACCTCAAAAACACGCCGAAACAGAGTATGGATTTCTTTTTCACCATAGATTCCGATACCTCGGGAACCGCAATATTTAAGATTTCTAATTTTTCAAACTTTTCTCTTATCGTTGCGTATATCGACGAGTACGGTATTTTTAAAAAAGTCAGCGGTGCCGTGGAATTTAAAAAAGGCATGGTATTTTGCGTTGCGGTATCCGACAGCGATTACTTTACGGAACTAAAAAGAAATAGTTTTTACAGCGTAAATTTAATACTTAAGATAACGACTATTTGATTGTTTTTTAATAACTTTCGTTTAAGTAATTATCGTCAAAAATCAATATAAAATTTAAAAACGACGCTTTTTTCGAGCGTCGTTTTTATATGTTTTTTTGCGTTTAATAAACGCAAAAAAACATAACGGCATAATTTTTTATAGTTTAAAATTTTTTTAAAAAACAATCGAAAAATCGTTGAAAAAGAGGGCTAAAACCGCAATTAAGCGTAAATTGCGACAAAATAAGCGTAAAAAACGAGTCGTTTTGCAAACAGGGGTGACAAATTTCGTCAACTTTCGTGCTACAATAAAACCGTCGAAAGGGGAAAAGGAATCTCAAAAATTTACCTCTCTTTTGCAAATTTCGGACGGCAAATCGTCTGTAAAAAGAACGGGGAAAGAAAACCTATGAAAATCAATCTTGCGTTATTTATGTACGACGCTTTATTGCAAGGCGAAGTACTTGACCGCGACAATTTTTGTAAAACCAACGGCTTAACGGTGCGTACGTTTTATCGCTACTTACGCGAGGTGGAAAAGTACTTGCTTTTAAAAAAACCGAAACATAAAGTCGTGACGACAGGTAAAGGAATGTATTGCCTGCAACCGTACTTACGAAAATAATCGCAAAAAAACTTACAAAAATAATTATAAACAGGAAAATTAAAAAATGAGTAAAAAGATGAGTAAAAAGAAAACCTGCGCGCTGATTATCGGTATGCTATATATTTCGGTAGGTGTTGCGGCAATTACAATGGCAATTATGATGGCATTTAACAATTTTTTGGTAGTGACTAGCGAATCCAAGTATTACGGTTGGACTGCATATTTTGTAACTCTGGTTTTAGGTAAAGCCTTCGGCTGCCTCATGATAATACTCATAGGTGCTTTATCGATAGTCAAAGGAATAGCCGTTTTGGCAAACGACGATTCGTCAAGTTTTGTAAGTCAATCGCAATACGAGGCTTCTATCGACCGCACTAAACGCTTGCAAGACAATAACGCCAATCAAAATATGTATAACCGAAATCCGGCAGAGTATAACGCTAATCAAAATATGTATAACCCGAACCCGTATAACCGAAACCCGTCGGGATATAACGCAAATCAAAATATACGTAAACCAAACCCGGCAGCGTATGACGCTAATAAAAATTCGTATAACCAGAATCCTATAGCGTATAACGCTAATCAAAACCCGTATAACCAGAATCCGTCGGGATATAACACTAACCAAAATTCGTATAACCAAAATCCGGCAGGATATAACTCGAACCAAAATACATATAACCAAAACCCGTCGGGATATAACGCAAATCAAAATATACGTAAACCAAACCCGGCAGCGTATGACGCTAATAAAAATTCGTATAACCAGAATCCTATAGCGTATAACGCTAATCAAAACCCGTATAACCAGAATCCGTCGGGATATAACACTAACCAAAATTCGTATAACCAAAATCCGGCAGGATATAACTCGAACCAAAATACATATAACCAAAACCCGTCGGGATATAACGCAAATCAAAATATACGTAAACCAAACCCGGCAACGTATAACCCTAATCCTACAGTGCATAATGCTAATCAAAATACATCTAAACCGAACTCGGCAGAGTATAACGCAAATCAAAATACGTCTAAACCGAACAAAGTATCGAAAGACTCAAATCAAACGGCAAACGATACCGATTTAGCGACAAACGATACAGAAAAAACGGCAAATAGTACCGAATTAGTTGCGAATGATACCGACCAAACGGCAAACGATACCGATTTAGCGACAAACGATACAGAAAAAACGGCAAATAGTACCGAATTAGTTGCGAATGATACCGACCAAACGGCAAACGATACCGATTTAGCGACAAACGATACAGAAAAAACGGCAAATAGTACCGAATTAGTGGCAAATAGTACCGATTCTGTATCTGTATCGGATACTAATGACGAAACAGACAGCGATGCACCCGATAGACAAACTCTATTACAGCAATTCAAAAATTTGTTGAGAGAGGGACTTATAAGTTACGAAGAATATCAAGAATATTTTGAGTTAAACGGTAATGAAGAGCAAACTTCTTTAAAAGAGACGATTTCCATAAAGGATGAATTAATAAAGTTAAATTCAAAGTACAACAGCGGTAATATGATGCGTAGCGAATATGAGGAAAAAAGACAAAAAATTCTCAAAAAACTATAGCGTTTTTTAATGACAATAATAATTTTATTTTTAGGAGGAATTTCTTTATGTACGAAAACATAGGATCAAAAATTAAAAAGTTAGCCGAGGTGTTGTGTATAATTAACGCTATAGCGACGGCAATCGCAGGCATAGTAATGACGGCTTTAACCCAAAATGGCGTATTTTTACTGCTCATGATAGTCGGTCCCTTACTTGCGTGGGTATCTTCATTTTTTATGTACGGTCTCGGCGATTTAATCGAAAACAGTGACATCATCGCTAGAAACAGTTACATCATCGCTCAAAATTCGATTAACGAAATAGAAGAACTAAACAAGAACGTTGACAAACAAAACGAGAATGTCACCGATATTGAGAATAAGTCTAATGACAGTAACTCTTATAAAAATCCGTATAACCCGAACTCGGCAGAGTATAACGCCAATCAAAATATGTATAACCCGAACCCGTATAACCAACACCCGTCGGGATATAACGATAATCAAAATATGTATAACCTGAACCCGTCGGGGTATAACGATAATCAAAATATGTATAATCAGAATCCGTCGGGATATAACGCCAATCAAAACCCGTATAATCAAAACTCGGTAGAGTATAACACTGACCAAAACCCGTATAACCAAAAACGTTAGTGAAGAACAGACTTCTTTAAAAGAGACGATTTCCATAAAGGAAAAACTAATAAAGTCGAATTCAAAGTACAACGCCGATAATATTACGCGTAGCAAATATGAGTAAAAAAGACAAAAAATTTTCGAAAAACCATAGCGTTTTTTAACGACAGTAATAATTTTATTTTTAGGAGGAATTTCTTTATGTTCGAAAATATAGGATCAAAAATTAAAAAGTTAGCCGAGGTGTTGTGTATAATTAACGCTATAGCGACGGCAATCGCAGGCATAGTAATGACGGCTTTAACCCAAAATGGCGTATTTTTACTGCTCATGATAGTCGGTCCCTTACTTGCGTGGGTATCTTCATCCTTTATGTACGGTCTCGGCGAATTAATCGAAAACAGTTACATCATCGCTAGAAACAGTTCCCTCATCGCTAAAAATACGATTAACAAAATTGACAAAAACCCGTCGGGGTATAACGATAATCAAAACACGTATAACCAAAAACGTTAGTGAAGAACAGACTTCTTTAAAAGAGACGATTTCCATAAAGGATGAATTAATAAAGTTAAATTCAAAGTACAACAGCGGTAATATGATGCGTAGCGAATATGAGGAAAAAAGACAAAAAATTTTCGAAAAACCATAGGGTGACTATTGGTTTTATAAACCATAACGGGTTTAGTCGGTCGGTTTATATATTGTAAATCGTTTGAAAAAACGTATTCATAGAAAACGATTTTTTTGATTTTTATATCTCAAAAATCAAAAAACACTCATTCTGCTCAAAGGTTTTTGAGGGGTCAAAACATAGTAGATCAAAAGTTTTGTCGTTCGGGCGAAAGTCCGAACGGCAAAATTTTTGTTTTTAGCGGCGCAAAACTTTCAAATAACTTGTCAGTTGATAGAAAATATGTTACACTAATCTAAAAATTAATAAGGTGTGGAATTATGATGAAATTCAAAAAGAAAACATAATGTTTATTTGCTTTTATTATTGCCGTAGTAATGTTATTCATTGGGGTTTCGTCTCCAAGTTATGTTTATGCGACTGCTCGTAACGAACTTTTTCAATATTGGAATTTAGATGATGGGACGGATCTTGAATCTTATATAGACTCGTTGATACTTCATTGATACTTCATGAAAATGTTTTTTCATAAGAATTGGATGACGAGACGATATCGCTATTTAGCCAGTATATAGGTTTTGATTCGTTAGAACCAAGTCACTTAACTTTTAATACATCTCAATTAGAGCAAGAAAGGGGCGTAATGTTGGAAAGGTATTATCCTGATGTTCTTTCCGTATTTGGGAATATTTATAGTCCTGAATTTAAGTATAGTGAAATGACTGTGGATGATAAAAGATATCTTCAAGAAATGCTTTCAGATTCCGTAACTGGAATTATTTCCGGATCTACTATCGAATATGAAGTAGCCGCACTTGAAACAGTACGTCGTAACGTATTCGTTATGAATTCATTGGCTGATGAAGGAGGCGGGGTAATTAACAATGATGGCGAATTTATTTTTAATGATACAAACTCAGAAGAAGACATTTCTGAAAATTTTACTGATGAAAATGATGTCGTTGATCCTGCTTTTGATCATAGCAGACTTACTTGGACATTAGATATACTTTATTTGTCTTGGAGCGGGTTCTCAATTGATTTGGGTAGCGGGACTGCTTTAGTTTTTTCTTTGTTCTGTATCATGAGTTATCTTTCCGTTAATATTGCAAATCCAATAGTTGCTTTTCAACAGTTATCGCAAGATGATGCGATTGCAAGTTTATTTGTTGAATTATTTACACAAATACCGAATGATTTAGCATCGAGTCTTGTTGGTTTAAAATCATATGCGGTATTAGCAACACTCACTAATTTGATTTCAATTTTTTTGACAATAACAGCATCTCTTTCATTAACTTTGAGAATAATTACTCTTGTAGTTACATTATGTTTACCGTCAATAGTCGATTCTGTTCTAATATTGTATAATGTTATTGCATTTTATAAAGGGGCAAATATAACATATAATTGGAACGTTTTCGGCGATTGGAAATATTGGGGAATATCGTTTAGACCTATCGATTTAGGAGAATAGTTTTTATGAACGTATTATACGACATAATAATTCTTATTACTTTCGGCATAACTATAACGCTGTTTATCGGCGTTGTTAAAGTATTCCCTAAGCAAATAAAGTTTATAGATGCAAGCGTATCTTACGATGATACCTCGCGTGACAAAAAATGGCTAAAAAAATACATAAGTTATACTATCGCCGCTTTCGTAATTCAATTTTTGACGGAAAACGTAGCTTACGCCATGTGCTTACTCGATAGCGTTACAGATGACAAGGTAGCCCCTTACTTTCTATTGGCGGCATACATGAGTGCCGTTACTGCCGGTATAATCTTTTTAATTAGTTTCTGTTTTAGAATATATAAATATAAAATAAAATGGCCGAATATCCGGTATTCTAACGGTGTCGGGTTTTGCGGATTTTTTTACGGCGTGCCTCTCGGAATATCCGTAGTTTTATCTCTATACGTTTTTACGTACGTCTTTATATTATAGAAGGAGCAGAGTATGGCAATTTTAGATATTTTGACGTTATTTACCTGGTGTGTGTCGCTTACGCTCGTTATCGGTCTTATGAAAAAAATGAAACCGTTACTTTTTAGTGTTGCAAAATGCGAAAGTAGTTGCGTAGCCATATTGGAAAAGGCTTTTAAAATTTACGGGGAGTGCCTGAGGAACGTTGCGCTTATAGAGTTTATCACGGCTGTTTTCGCAGTTTTGTTTTGCGCGTTAAGAAGCATACAAAATTCAAAAATCGCAGTGTTTTTCGGTTGCTTGGGCATTGCGTTTTTGCCCGTGACGGTTTTAACGATTGTCGTTTTCAAAAGTTTTGTAAAAACTTTCGGCTTTGACGGTTTAAAAGGGGCAAAGACTTTACCTGTTGTATATGGTTTAACTTTCGGCGTTTGCCATACAGTTATAATGATTGCTTTTTTATATGCGCTGTGCGTATCGTTTGCTTTGATTTAGCGAGGTTTTTATGGACGTTCTTATTTACGTATCGACTGTTTTAAGTTTTTTAATTACCGTGTTAATTTGCGTTATATTTATTAAAAAGATTTTCGGTGAATTAAAAGCGACCGACGTTGAAGACGGTTCGGCTTTACCGTTAAACTATAAGTGGAAAAAGTTCAGAAACTCTTTTATAAAACCAGCACTATATCTTATCGTTCCGCTTATAATAAGCGTAGTCGCTTCGATATTCAATCCGTATTTTCAAGAAGCGGTAAAACCCGAACCGTATGCGGGTGCTATGTTCTCGGCAGCCGTTTGTTTTATAGGTTTTTACGTTTTGTTCGGCTCTATGGTAAAAAAACGTTCGCTTATAGCGGATAGTTGGGAAGTTTTATTAAACCCTGCGGGCGGTTTCGCTGCTATTTTTATTGTAGAAACGGCTTTTATATCGGCTTGCGCGTTTTATACGGTCGTTTCGCTTTTACTTGCTTTATAATTTACTTGCATATATTTGAGAAAACGGGCTTACGATTAAATCGTTTGTCCTTTTTTATTATGTCGAATCTTTCGTAAAACCACGCAAAAAGTACTTTTGTTGGATATATAACCCGAAAGTTGCTTTACAAAAAAATTTTTCGATGATAAAATAGATAAAAAGAATTATTTTTTGGTGATATTATGAATGTATTCGATACATTAAAACAACGTGGGTTTTTAAAGCAAACGGTAAACGGCGAGGAACTCGAAAAATTACTTAACGAAAAGAAGGTTTGCTTCTACGTCGGTTTCGATCCCACGGCGGACTCTCTTCATATCGGTCATTACATTCCCGTAATGGCTATGGCTCACATGCAAAAAGCGGGGCATAAGCCAATTTGCCTTTTCGGTGGCGGTACGGGTATGGTCGGCGACCCTTCGGGGCGTACCGATATGCGTTCCATGCTTACAAAAGAGCAAATCGCAAACAACATAGATCATTTTAAAAAGCAGATGTCGAGGTTTTTGGACTTCGAGGGCGAGAACGCCGCTATAATGGTAAACAACGCCGACTGGCTTTTAAACCTTAACTACATCGACTTTTTGCGCGATATCGGTGTATGTTTTTCGGTAAACCGTATGCTTACCGCCGAATGCTTCAAACAGCGTTTGGAACGCGGTTTGAGTTTTTTGGAATTTAACTACATGCTGATGCAGGGCTACGATTTTTACAGACTTTTCTGCGATTACGACTGCGTTTTACAACTCGGCGGTGACGACCAATGGTCGAATATGATTGCCGGCGAGGACTTGATAAGAAGAAAAACGGGTAAAGACGCTTACGCCATGACTTGCACTCTTTTGTTGACGAGCGAAGGCAAAAAAATGGGCAAAACGGCAAAGGGCGCGTTGTGGCTTGACGAAAACAAAACCACCCCTTACGAATTTTACCAGTATTTCAGAAACGTCGAGGACGCAAAAGTTGCCGAGTGCATGAAGCTTTTAACCTTTATGGACTTGGAGGAAATAGAAGAACTTACTAAATATAACGACGAAAGAATAAACGTTGCCAAGGAAAGGCTTGCTTACGAAGTAACCAAACTCGTTCACGGCGAAGAAAAGGCGGACGAGGCAAGAAAACAGGCAAAAGCGGCATTCGGCGGAAACGAAGCCGATATGCCTACCGTGGAAGTGGCAAAAACCGACTTCGTGCCCGATATAATGGTTGCTGCGGGTATTACCAAGTCGAAAGGGGAAGCGAGAACGCTTATTCAGGGCGGAGGCGTTTCCGTAAACGACGAGAAACTCGGCGGATTGACTCTTCCCGAAGACGCTATGAAAAAGGGCGAGTTCATTTTGCATAAAGGCAAAAAAATTCACGTAAAAATTATTTTGAAATAACCTTTCGGTTACGTATAAAAAGCGATAACCGATCTGTTCGAGATAAAAACAAAGTTTAGTCGGTCGCTCGTAAAATTTTACGGGCGACATGGTTTATAACGGAGAATTTTATTAGAGGCTAATTTTTACAAGTAAATTTTTGCTATTTAATTTTTACAAGTAAATTTTTACGGGCAAATTTTATTAGAGACTAATTTTTTACAGGCTAATTTTTCAGGGGCAAGTTATGCAAAGTTTTCTTTCGGTCGAAAAAAACGCAAAATCCGAAACGGTAATAGAACGTTCTCGTTTTATTGCCCACGTTTTTTACGCCGAAAGGGAAGAGGATGCAAGGCGTTACCTTGAAAAAATAAAAAAAGAATATTCCGACGCAACCCATAACTGTTACGCATACGTTACAGATTTCGGGCTTTCGACGAAATCGTCCGACGACGGAGAGCCTTCGGGTACCGCCGGTGCGCCCATTATGGAAGTTTTAAAAAACAGAAAACTCGTAAACGTGTTGGTCGTGGTCACAAGGTACTTCGGAGGAATAAAACTCGGCGCGGGCGGGCTTATAAGGGCGTACTCCAACGCAACCAAAGAGGGTATATTAAGCGCGGTCGAAAAAGAGTATTTCGTTTGCGATATTTTTAAAATCAAACTTAAATACGACGAGTTGAATCTTTTTAAAAAGGAAGTCATGCCGACTTGTCATTTAGCGGTCGACACCGATTACGACGAGGGCGTAACCGTAACGGTTGCCGTCAAAAAGTCGGGCTATAAGCCGTTTATCGACAAATTAAAGGCGGTTTTTTACGATAAAACGCCTGAAAAAATCGGGGAAGAATATTACTGAGTATGAGAAAAATTACCGATATAACGAGGCAAAAGGACAAAAAACGGGTAAACGTTTTCATCGACGGAAGTTTTTACTCGGGCGTCGAAGAAATAGTCTTGTTATCCAACAACTTACATATCGGCGACGAGGTCGATGAAAAAAAACTTTCCGAAATCATAGAAGAATCGGAATACACTTCTTGCTTTCAAAAGGCGTCGAATTACATTTTAAAGGGCAGTCATACCGTAAAAAGAGTATGCGGATATTTAAAAGAAAAGGGTTACGACGGAAAAATCATTGCAAAAGTGGTTAATAAGTTGTGCGATTACGGTTATCTTGACGACGGCGCATATGCGAAAAATTACGTCGAACTTAAAAGCGGACATAAAGGCAAACGCCTTTTAAAACTCGAACTTAAACAAAAAGGTGTTTCCGAAGAAGATATAGAAAACGCGCTTTCTTGTATAGACGACGAGGACGAAAGTGCTTACAAAACGGCAAAAAAATATCTTAAAGGGCGGCTTTTGGACGATACGACAAAGAAAAAATGCTACAGATACGTCGTTTCCAAAGGGTTTTCCTACGATTGCGCAAAAAGTGCGATAGAAAAAATCGAAAGAGAGACGATTGAATCATGAAAATCCTTTTTGCAAAAAAACTGTCCTCGACCGAGGACTATATTCGCAAAGTTTTAAAAAAGCAATTAAAAACTCGTGAGGACTTTACCGTCGTTGCGGGCGTGCAAACCAAGGGGCACGGCACCAAAGGCAGGGCGTTTTCGTCGAACGAAGGCGGGGCGTATTTGTCTTTTGTAAAGTTTTACGACGACTTTTGCGCAAAAGACACCTTTAAAATCAATCAAATAATATCCCTTGCAGTCGTTAAAACCTTGCTTGCTTTTAACGTCGACGCAAAAATAAAGTGGCCTAACGATATTTACGCAAACGATAAAAAAATTTGCGGTATGCTTATAAACAACTCCTTTTCGGGTGAAAACGTAGATTATACCGTTTGCGGAATAGGCGTAAACGTCAATAACGAAATCCCGAAAGATTTATCCGATATTGCTGTGTCCGTAAAGGAAATTACGGGCAAAGAAGTCGATTTAAAATCCTTCGTTTTTACCCTTTTGTATAATCTTGAACACACCGAAGAAGTGGGGCTATATGCCCGTTATTCGATGATTTTGGGTAGAAAAATCAAAGTTTGCCCCATATCGGGGCAACCCTTTTTTGCCACGGCGGAAAAGATTACGGACGACGGAAGACTTCTTCTTTCGGACGGAAGAACGCTTTGCGCCGAAGAAGTTTCGGTGCGGTTTTAAATACGATATTAAAAATCACGATTAAAACCCGTAATTACAAAAAAACAGTTGCAAAAACCGCAATTGCAAAAAACTTTATTGCAAAAGCCTTTGTTGAAAAAACCTTTGTCGCAAAAGTCTTTGTTGCAGAAAACACAATTACAGAAACCGCAATTGTAGAAACCTCAATTGCAGAAAACACAATTGCAGAAAACACAATTGCAGAAAACACGATAATTTTTTATTATACGACCATTTTTATTTAAGCGTTTTTTACCGCATTCGCGATAAAAAACGCTTTTCTCGTTTTACGACGCAGAGTTTTTTTGCCTATAACGGCAAAAAAGGAAGGCGAATTTTACGGTGAAAGCGCAAAATCCCGTATTTATCCCGCATTTTTCGGTAAAAAGCAAAAAAATATAAAAAAAGTTTACGGAAACTATTGAAAAAATTCGAGATTTATTATATAATAGATAAGGTGCGATTTAAAAGGGCGATTTTCGCCGTTTTCGGTCGCTTTTCCGAACAAAGAAAAAAATATTATAGATAGGATGGAACGATACTTATGGGAATTTCTACTTCCAACATCAGAAACATTGCGCTCATCGGTCACGCGGGCGAAGGCAAAACCACTTTAGCGGAAGCTATTTTATTTAATTGCAAGGCAATTGACCGTCAAGGCAGAGTCGACGACGGCAACACCTGTTGCGACTTCGACCCCGAAGAAATTGCAAGAAAGACTTCAATCTCTCTTGCTTGCGCTTACGGCGAATACAAAGGCTACAAATTTAACCTTTTAGACGTCCCCGGCTTTTTTGATTTCGAAGGAGAAATGATAGAGGCACTTACCGTTGCCGACGGCGCAATCGTCGTAACGGGCGCATCCGGCGGTATGACCGTAGGTACCGAACTTGCTTTGGAATATTGCATCAAAAACAAAATTCCTACCATGATTTTCGTAAGCGGTCTCGATAAAGACAACACCAATTACGACGGAACGGTCGAAGCAATTCGTGCTAAATATCCGAGTTTGATCGCTCCCATGTTTATTCCGTATAAAGAATCGGATAAATTTGCCGGCTGGGTTGACGTAGCCCTCGGTAAACTTTTCGATTTACAAGGTGCCGAAAAGGGCGGTGTTCCCGCGGCGTTGCAGTCTTCTTACGAAGGCGTTTTCGGTGAACTTGCCGAAGTCGCCGCCGGTAACGACGAAGAACTTATGGAAAAGTTCTTCGAGGAAGGCACTCTTTCTGCGGACGACGTATTTAAAGGCGTTAAAATCGGCGTAAGAACCTGTTCTTGCATTCCCGTTTTGGGCGGTGCGGGTGCTTCCAATAAAGGCATTTTCAATTTAATGGATAAAGTTATAGCCTTACTTCCTTCTCCCGACGAAGCAAAAGAACAAGTTATGCTTAAAGGCGAAGAACAAGTAAGCGTTAAATGCGATCCTAACGGTAAAGTTATACTTCATGTTTTCAAAACCATCGTCGACCCCTTCGTCGGCAGACTTAATATGTTCAAGGTGGTAAGCGGTACGCTTACTTCCGGCATGGTCTTAAAGGACGTAAATAAAGACAACGACGAAAAGGTGAGTTCCATTTACTATATTAAAGGTAAAAAGCAGGAAACCACTTCTTCAATCGTAGCGGGCGACATCGGTGCTTTGGCTAAACTCGGCGATGTTACCACGGGCGACACCTTGACGGAAGATCCTTCCTTAAAATTTGCCCCCATCGTTACGCCTACACCCGTTTATTCGATGGCTGTTTTCGCTGCTAAAAAAGGCGACGAAGATAAAGTTTTCGGCGGTTTAAGCAAACTTAAAGACGAAGATATTTCCTTTACCGTAACCAAAAACGCGGAAACCAACGAAATGCTTTTGTCCGGTATCGGCGAAACTCAACTTTCCATTCTTTGCAAAAAGTTAAAGAGTAAATTCGGTTGCGAAGCCGTCTTAAAAGAACCTCGTATCGCTTATCGCGAAACGGTCAGAAAGATGGCAGAAGCCGAAGGTAAACATAAAAAACAATCGGGCGGTGCAGGTCAGTTCGGCGACTGCTGGGTAAGGTTTGAACCGGGTGCCGAAGACGGCGTTTACGAATTCGTCGACGCGGTAGTCGGCGGTGCCGTTCCTCGTCAGTTTATCCCCGCGGTTGACAAGGGGTTAAGAGAAGCCATTAAAGAGGGCGTTTTGGCAGGGTATCCTATGGTTAACCTTAAATGTACCCTTTTCGACGGTAAATATCACCCCGTCGACTCCAAGGAAATCGCTTTCGTTACCGCCGCTAAACTTGCCTACCAAGAAGGTATCGCAAAAGCAAGCCCCGTAATTTTGGAACCTATCATGCACCTTGAAGTAACCGTTCCCGATTCCTTCATGGGCGATATAATGGGCGATATGAACAAGCGTCGCGGTAGAATTTTAGGTACCGACCAAGTCGAGGGCAAGGCAATCGTATCCGCCGAAGCACCTCAGTCGGAACTTTCCAAATACGCTACCGACCTTCGTTCCATGACGCAAGGCAGAGGCAGATTCGTTTCCGAATTCGTTCGTTACGAAGAAGTTCCTCCTATGGCGCAGGATAAGATCATCAAAGAAGCCAAAGAAAGAGCCGCTAAAGAATAATTGATTATAACGAGCGTACACATTGGTTTGTGTACGCTCGACTTTTGACGAATAAACGGCTTATAGCCCGACTTTTTTGAAAATTATGATATTAACTGTATGTCCTAATCCGTGCATCGACTACACGATAGAAGTCGAAAATATAAACGTCGGAAGGCTCAACCGTATAGAAAACCGTATCGAACATTTTGCCGGTAAGGCTTGCAATACCGCAATAGGGGTTTCCCGCCTCGGAAAGTCCGTTACCGCAACAGGGTTTTTGTTCGACAAGGGCGGAAAGGCGTTTATAAATTATCTCGAAAAGGAAAACGTAAATTGCAACTTCGTTTTCAACAAAGGCTCGCTTAGGGTCAATTTTAAAATAATAGATTCTAAATCAATGCTTACCGAACTAAACGACAGCGGTCACGAGGTAACCGAACAAAAGCAAAAAGAACTTCTCGCTCTCGTTAAAAATCTTTCCTCCGCCGCGGACGTAACCGTAATTTCGGGTTCTCTCCCGAAAGGCGTCGGGGCGGGGTATTATTACGACCTCGTTAAGGCGTCGAACGGCAAAGTCATAGTCGATTGCGAAACCGATAAACTCAAAGCGGCTATCTCGGCGGGCGTTTATATGGTAAAACCTAACCTGTTTGAACTCGAAAGTTATTCAAACCGTCAGTGTAAAAGTTACGACGATATGATTTCTTGCTGTCACGCCCTCATCGATTCGGGGGTGAAAAAAGTTCTTTTATCCCTCGGTACGCGCGGAGCCATTTTAACGGACGGCGTTACGAATTTATATTGCCGTAGCGAAAACGTTGCCGTAAATTCCACCGTCGGCGCAGGGGATTCAATGATTGCCGCGACTTCGGTTTGCTTGGAAAACGGTCTTGACGACGAGGAACTTTTAAGATGCGCCGTCGCCGCGGGAACGGCTTCGGTAACCACGCCCGGGACGAGTTTGTTTACCAAGGAAAAGTACGACGAAATTTACAAAAAACTGAAAGTTACGAAAATACAAAAAATGTAACGATAAAGGGTTGCCGTTTAAAATCGGCAATCCTTTTTAAAAGGGGTAGTCTTCAAGAAGAATATCCTTTATTTTATTGTCTTCGACGGTCATTTTTACGTATTTGGAACTTTTTCCGACGACGGCGTAAGTGGAAGGAAAATCGCTTAAAAAGGGCGGAAGAGTAAAAGAATATTCCCCTAAAAAATCTTTTATGAGGGAATAATCGGAAAGTAAATTGTCACACAAAAAGTGGCGATAATCGACCGATAGGCGGACTTCTTCCAAAAAAGCATATGAAATAAGCGAAGGATGTAACTCTTTATTTTGATAAAAAGTGCGGTAAGATTTATTTCTTAAACAAACTTTTCCGTCGTAATTATAATGGCAAGTTTCCTCGTATATAAAAATCGTTCGGCTTATTTTGGTTACCGAAAGTTCTCCGTTCACGCTGTAATCGTTACAAAGGCAATTAAACTCTTCTTTTAAGTCGGGGGCGGAAAAAACGGCGACGAAGTGAAGAGAAGAATAAAGGTCGATTAAAAACAAGTCACCGCCGACGGGGAAAATTTTTACGTCGTCCGGGATAAACGGAATTTGAATTATCGATTCCACGCCGTATCCTTTAACGCAAAGTTTGATTCCGCCGTCTTGCCGGACGGTAATTAAGTATTCTATGTTATCGAAAACAAAGGAGCGTTTCAGTATTACTTTATAGACGTAATTAAACCTCGGTTTTAAAATCGGAAAACACAAAAAAGCCCCGTATAGGTCGGTTATCGCAATATTTTCTTGTAATGAGCAATCTTTATGATAAAAAGATTGCTCGTAGTTTTTTCCGTTATGGAATCTTATACAATCACCCTTTAAAGATATTTCGGAAGGATTTTTGTCGATAACTGCCTCTTTATTATCAAAAAACGCTATTGATTTTTCGGGAGAATAGAGAAAGACTTTCATATTTTAATATATTAAAAAAAACGAGCGACTATGTTTGAAAGTATATTTTATTGTCAACAATACAAACGAAAAAATAAAACAAGGCGGTAAGTTTTTATGAAAGGATTTACGAAAACCGAAACTGAAGAATTATTACGAGAAGCCGTTAAAGCAAATTCGGATGGCAAAAGTTTGTCCGAGGTGTTTTTCCGCATTGCCGAAAAAACGGGACGGGCAAAGGGAAGCGTAAGAAACTATTATTACAACTTGATAAAAAGCGAGGAAAGAAAAAACGCTTACGAAAAGATTGTAAAGGGAGTTAAAAATTTAAAGGCGACAAAGTTTGAAAACTTTTCCGACGACGATTTAAATTTGCTTTTGCAAAAAATCAAAGAGGGAAAATCAAAGGGAAAGTCCGTGCGGAGCGTCATACAAAATATGGCAAAGGGAGATCAAAAACTCGCCCTGCGCTTTCAAAACAAATACCGCAATTATTTAAAGTCGGAGGAAAAAGCAGGGTATAAAGAAGATAATTTGCCTTTAAAAGATTTGCCCGTTCGCGCAGAAGATTATCTTTACTTTTCAAAACTGTCCGAAGAAATCGACGGACTTGTCGAAAAAATTAAAGATAAATACGCCACGGAATGCGTAAAATTAAAAACGGAAAATGACGAACTTAAAAGGGAAAACAAATTGCTTAAAAAACGTTTGCCCAAATCTAACGTTCCCGCTTTTTTCTTTTCCGAAAATAAGCGTACCAACCGATAAAAGAGGAGATTTTTTCATAAACGAAGGATTTTACGAATATTTTAAATTAAAGGTGTAAAAATGAGCGAACATCAACTTACGCTGTGTAAAAACGGGCTTGATGCAAAATGCGTCGCGGAGGTTAAGGGGTTTTCCGAAAAAGAGGTAAAACTTGCCCTTTTGGACGACAGAAAGATAACCGTAACGGGGGAAGGACTTAAAATCGTGGGGTTTTCGAGAACGACGGGAGACTTGTGCCTTTCGGGTAAAATAACCCAAGTTTGTTATCGAGAAAAGGGCGAAAAACTTATTAAAAGGCTTTTAAAATAAAATATGTTCCTATCGAGCGGTCAGTTTAGAAACTTTTTGATACTCATGTTTTTCGGGTTTACGACGGGGTATATATTGGACGCATTTACCTTTTTTAAGGAAAATAAAAAGCCCGTATTGTCGGCTTTCGGATATTTAATTTACTTTTTTGTCGAGTTTATTTGTTATTATTTTACCAAAAGCCTTTGCAAAACGGGCAACGTAAGGTTGTATATGCCGACGGCGTTTTTAGCGGGCGCATATTTAAGTCATATTATTTTTAATAAAACACTTGCTATTTTTTGTCGTAAAGTGTATAATATGCTTGAAAAACGTTACGAAGCGGTAAAAAGTCGCATTAAATCGGTAACGTTGAAGGGAAAATATGTCGGCAGAAAAGATAAAAAAACTAATCGTGTCG
Organism: Parasutterella excrementihominis; assembly: GCA_963650915.1. Lineage (GTDB taxonomy): Bacteria > Bacillota > Clostridia > Christensenellales > Borkfalkiaceae > UBA4636. The sequence goes on from CAVJMJ010000013.1 coordinate 57,394, forward strand.
TCGGTGGTAACGGCGGTTTTACTGCTGTTTATTCTTTTGAGTATAATGGTTTATCAGATGATAGCCATAAAAAACACGAAGAAGCAGATCGACGCGTTAAATCAAGAAATATCCGAGCTCGAAGCAAAAAAAGAACAGACGGAGGATGAAATCGAGCTTTGGCTTTCCGATTGGAAAATTGAGGAAAGACAACGCGAACTCGGTTGGGTTTACAAGCAAGACAAATGAAATACGCAATTATAGATATTGGTTCAAATTCCGTCCGTATGGCAATTTTTGCGGACGGAAATATTATTTTCAGAGATAAAATAACTTCAAGACTCGGCGAGAATATCGCCAAAACGGGCATTATATGCGAAAAAGCGTTTGAAAGAAACCTAAAGGTGGTCGAAGATTTTTGCCTAAAGGCAAAAGCATACGACGTGGAACAATCGAAAATATTCCCGTTTGCGACGGCTGCCGTTCGCCAAACAAAAAACGGCGGTGAATTCGTAGCGGTCGTAAAACAAAAGACGGGGGTTACCGTTAAAGTGCTTTCCGAAAAAGAAGAATGCGAAGTCGCTTTATCGGGAGCCCTTTCAAACCTCGACGGCGCAGTTTTGGACGTCGGGGGGGCGTCGAGCGAACTTGTCGTAAGACGGGGCGGACAAATCGTTTACGAAAAAAGCATTCCCGAAGGGGCGGTAAAACTTTCCGACGAGTTCACCGAAGACGATGAAAAACTTAACGAATATTTAAAAAATCTCGTAAAAACTTATAACGCGCCGAAAATATCTTCGCTTACCGCGGTGGGTGGTTCGGCAACGTGTTTAGGCTATATCGTAAGCGGTGAAACAACTTACGACCGTGAAAAAAATCACGGCAGATTTGTGCCGATAACCGACCTATACGCCACTTTATTGCAAATTAAGAAAGTCCCTATAGAAAGAAGAAGCGAGGTTTTCAATATAGAAAAATCCCGTGCAAAATCCATTTTCGGCGGAGGGCTTATCGTTTACGAAATATTAAAATATCTCGGGCTTAACGGGTATACCGTGAGCGAAAAGGACAACATCGAAGGTTATTATAATTATATCACGGGGGTATGCGTATGAAAAAGACCGTAATTTTAATATCTCTTTCGATTATTTTATCCGTCGGTGTAGCCGTCCTTTCGGTTTTTACGTCCGTAAGCATTTGCTCGGTTACCGATAAGCGGTATTATATGATTGCCGTTTTTGCCGTTATCGGGCTTATAGGCGGATATTTGCTACATAACGCCTTGCACGAAGGCGGACATGCGTTGTTTGCAAAACTGTGCGGGGCAAAGGTTTTTGAAGTCGCTTTTTGCGGATTCGTCTTTACAAAAAACAAAGGAGTCAAACTTAATTTTAAAAGCGGGGTTGCCGGTTGGACGGATTTTGTTCCTTTAAAACCCGAAAATTCGGAAGAGGTTTTGAGTAAATCCCTCTTGGGCGGTCTTATCGGAAGTTTTGTTTCGTTGTTTGTCGCAATGATTTTATACGTTTCGGGAATTTTAGTAAGATCTTACCCGTTGGTTTCGGCTTTCGGGTTTTACGGAGCGGTAAACGTATACATGATAACCGTCAACTTTTTCTCGTCCGCGCCGAAAACGGACGGCAAACTTATGTTTTCGTCCGACGATGAATATAAAGACGCCGTAAGTTTACTTGAATATCAGTCTTATTTATTAAACGGTGTAAGTGCGAAAAACATACCGCAATTTGATTCTTCTGATTTAAACAAACGTAAAACGACAACCTTGTACGACGTTCAAAAAGCCTTGCAAAAGGGCGAAGCCGACGAAGCAAGCGATCTGTCGGACTGGTTGCTTTCAAGATATAAAAAGGCAGATAACGGGCTTATAGCCGTATATTTGGAAAAATTGTTCGTCAGCGTGTTGTCGGACGACAAAGAAAACGTCGAAAAATATTATCCTCTTTGCCGAAACGAAATCGAATATCCTTCGTCGCCGTCCTCTCTGAGGGTTGCCTGTTATTATCGCAAATATAACGGCGAAAACGACTGGGCAAACAGTTTACGAAAGACTTTTTACCATAGCCTTGACGACTGCCCGTTAAAGGGGCTTGCCGAAACCGAAAAAGAAATTTTCGAAAATTACATTTATTATTTGGAAAAATAACTTCTTTGTAAAATAACTTCAACGAAAAAAGTAGTTATAACTAAAAACGGCTTAGTAGTAATTTTGACTTAGTAGTAATTTTAAGAAAAAAATAATTTAAAAACGAATTAAAACAGTGAATTGTCAAACTAAGTGCAACACTTAGAAAGAAAAAAGTTAAATAAATCTACAGGTTTTTGGTAATGCAGAACTTTTTTTGGTCTGGCGTTAATTAACGCCGGATTTTTTTTTAGCGTTTTTTAAATCGGCGGTTAGACTTTTCTATTGAAAAACGTCGGCAATAAATTATCGAGAAACATATGCGAGAAAATAATAGCGCAAATTAAAAAACAAAGGAAAAAAATAGCGCAAACGGAAAACCAAGAAAAGAAAATAACAGGCAAGGAAAGAAAGTTAAGGAAAGAAAACCGAGAAAAGAAAAAGGGAAACAAAAACGCTAAAAAACACGACGATTTTACCGCTTTTAAAGGTTTACGTTCGTCGTTAAAGGAAGATTGCGTCGAGCGTTTTTGTATTTTGCCGTTCACGACGCCGTAAAAGAAGTAAATTGCGTAAAATTACGAAAAAACGCTTTACTTATATTATTATTTAATATATAATAATATAAACGCATACGCGTGCGTGCGTGGCGGCGCAAAAATCGCATTCATAAGCGTGCGTGTGCGTAGCGACGCAAAAATCACATTTACAAAATAAAAATCGTATTCACAGGCGTGTGCCGAATCGAAACGGCAAAAAAACGAAAGAAAAAAGCCGAACCGAACCGAATCGGCAACGGCGTTTTCATCGACACGGCGGTGCAAAGTGGATTTTATCGGCGTTAAAACCTTATTTTAACTAAAACAATAACGCCCTTTCTTTACAAAGGCATTGCGATGACGCTTTCATTGAGACGGCGTTAAAACGCCGCTTTCAAAAAAGCCGAACCGAAACGACAATTCCGTTTTTAAAATAAAAGCACCGCTTTAACGAAAACTTTATTTTAACTTACTTTAACTAAAACTATAACGTCGTTTTCGTCGAGAAAGCGAAAAAGTTTATTTCATTAAAAACGCAATAAAACGAAAAATAAAAAAAGGAAAAGAAACAATGGCAACCGACAACAAAGTTCAATCAAATTACGGCGAAGAGCAGATTCAAGTTCTCGAAGGGCTTGATCCCGTACGTAAAAGACCGGGTATGTACATCGGCTCGACCGATTCGAGGGGGCTTCACCACCTCGTACAGGAAATCGTCGACAACTCCATCGACGAGGCTTTAGCGGGGTACTGCGATACGATTAAAGTTACCCTTAATAAAGACGGTTCGTGCACGGTAGAGGACAACGGTAGGGGTATACCTACCGACATTCACCATGCCGAAGGCATTTCGGCGGTAGAAGTCGTTTTGACTAAACTTCACGCCGGCGGTAAGTTCGGTGGCGGCGGATATAAAATTTCCGGCGGTCTTCACGGCGTAGGCTTATCGGTAGTCAACGCGCTTTCCGAATGGCTCGAGGTCGAAGTTTTCCAAAAGGGCAAACATTTCAAACAAATATACAACAGAGGCATTCCTCAAAGAAGGTTGGAAGTCGTGGGCGAATCCGACAAAACGGGTACGAAAGTAACATTTCTTCCCGATAACGAGATTTTCGAAACGACGGAATTTTCTTACGATAATTTAAAGGTAAGGCTTCGCGAACTTTGCTATCTTAACAAAGGGCTTACCATCACCATTACCGATTTGAGGGGCGAAACGCCGAGAAGCGACACCTTTTTATATGAGGGCGGTATAGTTCACTTCGTCAACGATCTTAACCAAAATAAGAACGTTTTATTGGACGAACCTATATACCTCGAAAGGGAATACGGCGATAACGTGGTCGAAATAGCCATTCAGTACAACGATTCTTATACCGAAACCCTTTTTGCTTTTGCAAACAATATTAACACCGAAGAAGGCGGTTCGCACGTCGACGGTTTTAAATTTGCTCTTTCAAAACTCATAAACGAATACGCACACAAACTTAAAATAATAAAAGACGACGATAAATTGAGCGGTGAAGACGTCAGAGAGGGTTTAACCGCCGTAATTTCGGTTAAGCTTCCCGAACCGCAGTTTGAAGGACAGACGAAAACCAAACTCGGCAACAGCGAAATGCGTAACCTCGTTCAACGCGCCATGCAGGAAGCCTTCGGGACATTCCTCGAAGAAAACCCCTCCAAGGCTAAAGAACTCATATTAAAGTCGGTTACGGCAAAACGTGCGAGAGAAGCGGCAAGAAAGGCAAGAGAGGCGACGAGAAAGTCGGCTTTCGAAGGCTCGGCACTCCCCGGCAAACTTGCCGATTGCTCCGAAAAGAACGCAGAACTTTGCGAAATCTTCTTGGTCGAGGGCGACTCGGCAGGCGGTACGGCAAAACAAGGGCGTGACAGAAGATTCCAAGCCATTTTGCCCTTACGCGGTAAGATTTTGAACGTCGAAAAGGCAAGAGTCAACAGAGTACTCGAAAACGATGAAATTAAAGCCATGATAACGGCTTTCGGTGGCGGTATGCAAGAGGACTTCGACGTTACAAAACTTCGTTACGACAGAATAATCTGTATGACCGATGCCGATGTCGACGGAAGCCATATCAGAATACTATTATTAACCTTCTTCTTCAGATACATGAGACCGCTCGTAGAGCAAGGTCACGTATATATCGCTCAACCGCCCCTTTACAAAGTAACCAAAAACAAGGTAGACAATTACTTTTATTCGGATAAAGAACTTTCCGACTTTTTGGCGGAAAACGGCAAGTGCGATATTCAAAGATACAAAGGTCTCGGCGAAATGAACGCCGAACAACTTTGGGAAACGACGATGAACCCCGCAACCCGTACCATGCTTCGCGTTACCATGGAAGACGCAATAGAAGCGGACGGAATTTTCACCTTACTTATGGGCGACGACGCAGAGCCGAGACGTGCGTTTATAGAAGAAAACGCCAAACTCGTTGCCGATCTCGACGCACTCGACATTTAGTTACGGAGGTATAAATTAACTTATGGCTAAAAAACAATCAAGTCCTGAACTTACTCAAGAGTTCAAAAAGACTCTCGAACAAACCAAGGTTATAAATATCGAAGTCGATAACGAAATGAAACGTTCGTTTATCGCTTACGCTATGGCGGTAAACGTTTCGCGTGCCATCCCCGACGTAAGAGACGGTTTAAAGCCCGTTCACAGAAGAATTTTGTATTCCATGAACGAAATCGGACTTACCCCCGATAAAGCCTACAAAAAGTGCGCCACCATCGTCGGTGACGTTTTAGGTAAATACCATCCCCACGGCGACAGTTCGGTTTACGACGCTTTGGTAAGGCTTGCTCAAAACTTTTCCATTAACCTTCCCTTGGTTGACGGACACGGAAACTTCGGTTCGGTCGACGGCGATCCCCCGGCGGCATATCGTTACACCGAAGCGAGAATGAGCAAACTTGCGCTCGAAATGCTTCGCGATATCGATAAAGAAACGGTTGACTTTTACCCCAACTTTGACGATACGAGAATGCAACCTACCGTACTTCCGTCGAGGATACCCAACCTTCTCGTAAACGGTTCGGACGGTATAGCGGTCGGTATGGCGACCAATATTCCTCCTCACAACTTAACCGAAGTAATCAACGGTACCATAGCCCTTATCGACAACCCCGATATATCCATCGAAGAACTTATGGAGTACATACCCGCCCCCGATTATCCTACGGGTGCGACGTTACTCGGAAGAGCGGGCATAAAACAAGCCTATCTTACGGGTAAAGGTAACTATATACTTCGTTCCAAATGCGAAATCGAAGAATTCAACGGCGGAACGCGTTCGAGAATCATCGTTTCGGAAATTCCTTATCAGGTAAACAAACAAAAACTCATTGAAACCATAGCGGATATGGTTAAAACCAAAAAACTCGACGGAATATCCGACATCAACGACGAATCCGACCGTACCGGCATGAGAATCGTTATAGAGGTCAAAAAGGACGCAAACGCTCAAGTCGTTTTGAACACGCTGTATAAACGCACCGCCCTTCAAACGAGCGACGGCATCATTATGCTTGCCCTCGTAAACGGCGAACCAAAGGTTTTGAACCTTAAACAAGTTTTACAGGAATACATCAAGCATCAGATTTCCGTTACCGAAAGGAAAACTCGTTTCGATTTAAACAAAACGAAGGAAAGAGAACATATCGTAAAAGGCTTGGTTATCGCTCTTACCGACATCGACGAAGTAATAGCAATCATCAAAAAATCCAAAGACAGATTCGAAGCGGCGACAAATTTAATGGCTCACTTCGAACTTTCCGATAAACAAGCCAACGCTATTTTGGAAATGAGGCTCCAAAGACTTACCTCTTTGGAAGTCGAAAAATTAAAGGAAGAGTTAGCAGAACTCGACGCGACCATTGCCGATTTAACCGACATTTTGGCTAAACCCGAAAGAGTTATAGCCATCGTCAAGGAAGATTTGGCTACGGTAAGAGATAAATATCCCACGCCGAGGAAAACCGAACTTTCCTACGACCCGTCGAGCATCGAAGACGCCGACCTTATCGAGCGTGAAGACGTGGTTATTTCGTTAACGCACGGCGGTTACATTAAACGCTTGCCCGTTTCGGAATATCGCTCTCAACGCAGAGGAGGAAGGGGCGTTACGGCGCATAAACCCAAAGACGAAGACTTCGTCGAAAAAATGTTCGTTTGCTCCACGCACGACAGATTATTGTTCTTTACGAACTACGGCAAAGTTTATTCTGCGGTTGCCTTTACCATCCCCGAAGCCCAAAAGACGGCAAGGGGAAGGGCGCTTATCAACTTGTTGCAACTTTCCGACGGCGAAAGAGTTACCTCGGTTATTGCCGACAACGAAAGCGGAGAAGGCTTCATAGCCATGGCGACCAAACAGGGCTTGATTAAAAAGACTTCCATCAAAGAATTCGATAACATCAGAAAGACGGGTAAGATTGCAGTTAACCTTCAAGAGGGCGACGAACTTATCTCGGTTGACTTTACGACGGGCGAAAACGAAATGATAGTGGCTTCTCACAGCGGTAAGTGCATAAGATTTGCCGAAACCGACGTAAGACCTACCGGAAGAGATACCCAAGGCGTTAAGGCAATGGAACTCGACGACGACGATTACGTCGTGGATATGGTTATTTTGAAGGATGGTTACGACATTTTGACCATAAGTAACAACGGCTTCGGTAAACGTAGCGACGTTGAAGATTATCGTTTGCAAAACCGCGGAGGCAAGGGCATTAAAGCGGGCGTGTTCGACGAAAAGACGGGCAAACTTGCAAACCTTAAACAGGTTTCCGACGCCGAAGACATAATGATTATCACCGATACGGGTACGATTATTCGTATTCACGCCGACGAGATTTCCAAGATCGGAAGAGACACCAAAGGCGTTATCATAATGAGAACTGACGACAACGCGAAAGTTGCAACGGTTTCGATAACTCCTCGTGACGACGAACCCGAAGACGACGGCTTAGACGAAGACGGTCTCGACGACGCTTCGGAAGGCGAAGTCGAAGAGGCTTCCGATAACGGCACGCAAAACATCGAGGAATAACTACTTATAACTTAAAATCAAAAAACGACGCGATTTTTGTCGCGTCGTTTTGGCGTTTTTCGGGCTAAATACCGAAAGAATAATGTAAATTTCACGGGTAATTCATTTTAGAGGGGGAATTTTACTGTTAAAAACGGCGTTGCTGTGCTACAATAAGATACGAACTATAACGTTACGATTTAAGGAGGCTTAATATGGAAGAAAAAATCAGAGTGCAAGACGACCTTTATATGTTTACCAATAAAGAATGGCTTGACAAAGCGGTTATTCCCGACGATAAACCGACGACGGGCGGGTTTTCAGACTTGGCAACCCAAGTCGAAGATTTACTTATTGCCGACTTCAAAAAAATGTCGCAAGGCAAAACGGCTGTTCCCGACGCAAATACCGAAAAGGCGGTAGCCCTTTATAAAATCGCAAAAAACGTAGAAAAGAGAAACAAAGAAGGCTTGAAGCCCGTTTTGAAAACGCTTGAAAAAATATATAATCTTAACACCGTTGCCGATTTCAACAAAAAATTGAAGGAAATGGTTTTAAACGATTATCCTTTACCTTTTTCGTTAAGCGTGGATACCGATATGAAGGACAGTCTTCATTACGCATTGATGATTACGGGACCTTCTACTATTTTACCCGATACGACTTACTATAAAGAAGAATTAAAAGCGCAACACGACGCCCTTTTGTCCGTTTGGAAGAATATGGCTTCAAAACTTCTCGGTTATACTCCGCTAAACGAGGAGGAAAGGACGACTTACGTCGAAAACGCAATAAAATTCGACGCCATAATAGCGACTTTGGTAAAAAGCAGCGAAGAATGGTCGGAATACGTTAAAATGTACAACCCCATGACGCTTAAAAAAGTTTGCTCGCTTATAAAGCCCGTTAAGCTTAAAAAGTTATTGACCGCATTTTACGGCGAAAACTTACCCGAAGAAATAATCGTTGCCGACGTAAAGTGGCTTAAAGGCTTTAAAACTTTGTTTTCCGAAGAAACCTTTACCCTTTATAAATGCTGGGCTTACGTCGATAAAGTTATTCAATCTTCAAGTCTTTTGAGCGAAGAATTAAGGGAAACGGGTGCAATTTATTCCATGGCGTTGTCGGGCGTGCAAAGTCTGCCGACCATCGAAAAACAGGCTTATAGGCTGGCTTCCGGATGTTTTTCCGAACCCGTCGGCTTGTATTACGGTCGCAAATATTTCGGCGAGGAAGCCAAACGCGACGTCGTTGAAATGGTTAAAGAAATCATCGCAACTTACAAAAAACGCGTTCAAAGAAACGACTTTTTATCGGAAGAAACCAAGCAAAAAGCCCTTTTGAAACTCGATAAAATAGAAATAAAAATGGGCTATCCCGATAAAGCCGACGAAATTTACGATTCTTTTACCGTTTCTAAAAACGCTTCTTTGTATCAAAGTATAGAAGGTATCAAAGCGGTAAAGACAAAAGATAACTTCGATAAACTTTACAAAGACGTCGACAGGGCGAAATGGGTTATGCCGGGGCATATGGTAAACGCCTGCTATAATCCGTTTTCAAACGATATAACCTTCCCCGCGGCTATACTTCAACCGCCGTTTTATTCCATCAAGCAGACGAGAAGCCAAAATCTCGGCGGTATAGGTGCGGTTATCGGACACGAAATTTCCCACGCCTTCGATAACAACGGCGCAAAGTGCGACGAAAACGGCAACCTCAACAACTGGTGGACAAAAGACGATTTTAAAAAATTCACTCTTAAAACCAAGGCGATGATTAAAGAGTTCGAAGGAATCGAACTTCCTTGGGGCAAGGTAAACGCAAAATTCATCGTAAGCGAAAACATTGCCGACAACGGCGGTATGGCTGTAACCTTGGAAATTATGAGCGGTATGAAAGACGCCGACTATAAAGAATACTTCTTTAACTGGGCGCGCATATGGTGCATGAAGGCGAGAGAGGAATATTTGAAACTTCTTTTGCAAGTCGACGTTCACGCTCCCTGCATATTAAGGGCTAACATGCAACCGAGGAACTTTACCGAATGGTACGATACCTTTGAGGTAAAAAGCACCGATAAAATGTATATCGCACCGCAAAAACGGGTTGTCATTTGGTAACAAAAAAGCCCGTTAACGGGCTTATAGAGGCACTTTTATATAAAAAATAAAGCAAAACATTTCAGCTAAGAATTCGGAGAAGCAATGAAAAAATTATTATCGATACTGTTGTCCTTTTTAATCGTACTTACCATGGCGTCTTGCACGCAAACGACGCCCAAGCCCACACCGCTAAGTGCCGACCTTATAAACATCGACCTTTACGCCGTTAACGATTTACACGGCAACGTGCTTAAAGGGAACGGCAGTTCGACGGGAGCGGCAATTACGAATACCGCTTCTTATTTTAACAGGATGACTTCGTATAATAAAAATTCGATAGTTTTTTCGACGGGCGATATGTGGCAGGGTTCGTCGGAATCCAACAATACGTACGGAAAACTCGTAACCGAATGGATGAATTTGGTCGGGTTTACAAGTATGACCGTCGGAAACCATGAATTCGACTGGGGCATGGAGAGAATAATCGAAAACGAAGAACTTGCAGAATTCCCATTCCTCGGCATAAACGTTTACGATAGAGAAACGAATAACAGATGCGACGAGTTTGCTTCTTCGGTAATGGTTGAAAAAAGCGGTATAAAAATAGGAATAATCGGCGCGATAGGCGATTGTTACAGTTCGATATCGAGCAGTAAAGTAAGCGACGTTTACTTTAAGGTAGGTGACGAACTTACCGAACTCGTAAAAGAAGAATCCGAAAAATTAAGAGACGACGGCGCAGACGTCGTGGTATATTCCCTTCACGACGGCTACTCGGGCGGTAATTACCAAACGACGAGTAAAAAAGCCCCTACGTTAAATGCCTCCGCAATAGAAGGTTTTTACAACGTAAGCCTGTCAAACGGCTACGTGGACGTGGTTTTTGAAGGACATACCCATCAAAACTACGTATACAAAGACGAATACGGCGTTTATCACGTGCAAGCGGCGTCAAACAACAGAGCGATAGCCCACGTCGACCTCGACGTAAACAAAAAAACGGGCGACGTAACCGTAAACACGGTGGAATCTTCGTCGACTTCCTCTATTATAGACGGTTCCGACGCCGAAACCGACGCGCTTTTCGATAAATACGCCGAAGACATAGGCAAGGTTTACGAGGTTATAGGCAGAAATTCCAAAAAAAGATATTCCGAAGAAATAGAAGATCTTTGCGCCGATCTTTACCTCGAAGCGGGGCTTGAAGAATGGGGTGGTGAATACGAGATATTCCTCGCCGGCGGTTATTTAAAGACGAGAAGCCCTTATAATCTCGATGCGGGAGACGTTTGTTATAAAGACTTACAATCGCTTATGCCTTTCGATAACGAAATAGTCTTATGCTCGATTTCGGGCTACTATTTGTCCAAACAATTCATCAACACCGATAACGAAAACTACCATTGCAGTTATTCCGATTACGGCAATCAAAACAAGTCGAATATAGATTCTTCAAAGACTTATTACGTGGTTGTAGACAGTTACACTTCGGACTACGCACCCAATAATTTGACGGTAATAAAACTGTATTCAAAGTCGAATTTCTACGCAAGAGATTTGCTTTGCGAATACGTTAAAAACGGAAAATTCGCATAATCGAGTTTATAAAAATTAACGATTAAAAAACGGCAAAAACAGACCTATAGGTCGGTTTTCGCCGTTTTTTTAATTTCAGATACATAAAAAAAGTTGCTTTTTTCAAGGCAATAAAAGCCCGAAAAAGATTAACGAACGCCGATTTATAATAAACGCCGTGCGTATAGCAAACGCCGTGTTATAACGAAAGGCATATAACGGACGCTTAGCATAAGTAAATTACGCATAACGAAGTTTCGGTATATAAACGAATGCTTCGCATAAGCAAATTACGCATAACGAAGTTTCGGTATATAAACGAATGCTTCGCATAAGCAAATTACGCATAACGAAGTTTCGGTATATAAACGAATGCTTCGCATAAGCAAATTACGCATAACGAAGTTTCGGTATATAAACGAATGCTTCGCATAAGCAAATTACGCCATAACGAAGGCGACGCCGTTAAACAAGCGGATAGACAAGCCGTTAAACAAGCCGTTAAACCGTTAAACAAACCGTTAAAACAAGCGGTTAAAATTAAACGTTAAAGCAACTTCCGCCGATGAACTCTCTTAATATGGAGTTGCAGGGGATAACCGATTCGTCCTCGATGGGCTTAAAGTATTTCAAATATTTAATAAGCCTGTTTGCGACGAGGAATTGAGGGTCTTTGTAACCGATTTCTCTTAACGCAGGTAACGCTTGTTTTCTTAAAACGCACAGTTCGTAACTCAAACTGGAATTGAAGACGAAATCCGCCGTTTCCTGATTGGGGTAAATCCAACGGAATTCTCCGTTTCTTACCGATTGCCACATATCTATGGTGGCGGCGGCGGGGCAGTTTCTGAACTTCATATCGCGCACTATACGCCTAATCAAACGAAGGTTTGTAATCGACAGCGGTGAATGGTTATCTACGCTCGTCGGTGCTTGCGGGGCGATGAAAACTTTAAACTTTTGATGTTTGGGAATTGACGCCGTAAGTTTTTCGTTCAGGGCGTGTATGCCTTCTATAATAATGGGGCTTGATTGATCGACTTTAATCGTCGCACCCTTTTCGCGCTTTCCCGTCTGGAAGTTGAAGTGCGGAAGAGTTACTTCTTCGCCGTTTATGAGATCGAAAAGGTCTTTGTTGAAAAGTTCGATATCGAGGCAATTTATATGTTCCAAGTCGAGGTCTTCTCTGTCGCAATTTTGGATTTTGCAAATAGTGTCCTTTTCAAAGTAATAGTCGTCCATGGAAATCATGACGGGTTGAATGCCTCTTGCCAAAAGTTCTATTTTAAGTCTGTTGCAAAAGGTTGTTTTTCCGCTCGAACTCGGCCCCGCAATGGCGACGAGCCTTATATTTTCGATATCGTTTTCTATTGCGTCGCCGAGGTAGGTTAATTGCTCGTTGTGTCTTGCTTCGCACATCTGAACGAACTCTAACTCTTTACCTTCTTCTATTTTGCGGTTAATGTCGGGAATGGTTTGAAGGTGGGTTTTTTCAGCCCATTTTATGGCTTTTTGCAAGGTTTTGCCGTAAGTCGATTCTTCCTGAAATTCCGGGATTTCCGCATCGAGTTCGTGCCTCGGGTATTGTATTATCATGCCGGGACTGTACGGCGTAATGGTATAACTATGTATGCACCCCGTCGACGGCAACATGTAAGAATTAAGATAGTTATAATAATCCCCGCATTTATAAAGATGAACGGTGGCTTCGGGACGATATTTTAAAATATTTATTTTATCCTGAAGGTTATATTTGTTGTAAATTTGGGTGGCTTCTTCCTTGGTAACGGTAACCCTTTCGATTGGTAAATCTAAGTCTATAAGCCGTTTAACTTCGTTTTTTATAGCCTCTACCGCTCTTGACATGTTGAAATTTTTCCTGTCCGCTTGACAAAAAATGGAACGGGAAACGTTATACGTAAACCTGATTTTTACGTCGGGATACAAATTGTAAAAAGCCATTGCTATAACGTAACGCAAGGTTGCCTGATATGCTTTGCCCGCTTCGCTGTTGGTTAAGTCCAAAAGTTTAATTTCCATGCCGTTATTCTTTTCGGAAAGGGCGTAGCGAAGTTCTTTTACCTGTAAGCCGACTTGGCAAAGAACTAAATTTTTGCGTTGGCTTTCGGGTACCAAATCGATAACCCGAGTGCCGTTTTCGACGTTTAAGTCTTGATTTTTAAAATGTACTTGAATCATATATTCTCCTGTATTTTCCTGTTATATTTTCGATATTATATAAAATGTTTATTTAACTATATAAGACGCTATACTTATATATTGTATTAACGATTTTGAGATTATATCAGCGGTGCCGTAAAACGGTACCGAAATTAAACGGTCGGTTTATCGAGATGTTTCGGTTGCCGACCGTTTTTAGGCTGTTTTGGCTTTATATTGTAGCATACTTTTTGCCCGATTGCAATAGGGAAATCAAAAAAAGTCGTCGTTTTTGCAAAAATAATGCCGAAAAACACGACTTTTGCTTTATTTTACGGTCGCTTTCGACCGAAAAAGCCGTTTACACGCCGAATTTTAGAACTTTTTGCTCAATGCAAATGACTACCGTCGTATAAAAAGGCAACGTTATGTACGCCGAATTTTTAAACTTTCCGCCATATGATTATACTACCGCCGTAGACTATACTATCGCCGTAGACTATATTTTAGTTTATATAAAAGCAAAAAGGTCGCCGTTTTTTGGGGGGCGACCTTAAAAGTGCAATTTAATAATTTAAAAGTGCAATTTAATAATTTAAAAGTGCAATAAAATCTTTAAAAGACTGTTTGATTACTTTTGGAAAGAGTAAGTCGTTCTTACCTGTCCGCCGTTTCCGTTGACGTAATCGATTTTTATCGTTTTAAGTGACGTTTGATTGAAAGAAAGGCTTAACGCGCAATCGGTTGCGACCAAGTTATCGTTCATAAATAACTTCTTTGCCGAAGTAACTTTTGCGGACAAACTCGTTACCGAAACTTTAATGTCGGTAAGATTGGATTTCGTCAAATCCAAAGTCACGTCGGAGATGTCGGAAAAATCAATATCGGTATCTTCGCCTTCGATTTTTTCCGTCGTGCCGTCCTTGAAAACTTTCACCGTACCCGAAACCACTTCGTAAGAATCGTCGGGGTAGGTAATAACGCCGTTATTTACGGTGATTTTGCTTATTTTCGCAACGGAATAATTTACGGTGTTATAGTCGCTTCCGTAAATAATAACGTATTCGTCGGTAAGCGTTAAGTTGTTTTGAGTGGTTTTTACCGTTACGGTAACTTGTTTGTAGTCGTCCGTAAGTAAGTCGTTTACCGTTTTTAAAACGGTATCGACGTCTACTACGGGAGCGGGGTCGTCTTTTCCGCCCGAACTACTCGACCCGCCGGAACTACTCGAACCGCCCGAACTACTCGAATCGCCGGTATGGTCGGGGATTTCGCACGAACAAAGGGTGAACAATAAAAGCAAGGTTATAAAAATCGTTATAAATTTTTTCATGTTATTCTTCCTCCACGCTATCGTCGGCGGTTGAACGTTTATCTTTGTCGAGGGCGGACAAAGCGTTTTCGGTTGCCTTTTTATGTTCGGATTGGACTAAGTCGGCTTTTTGGTTATAAGCGTCGATGCATTCCAAAAGTTGTTGATAATTGTCGTAAACGGTTACTTTTTCTTCATCGTTTAACTTTTCGTAACAATTCAATGCGTTTATGATAGCCGTGTAGGCGTAAGAATCGTTTGCTTTTGCCTTCGCCATTAAAACGTAAGTGCGGAAATCCGAAGCGTTTTTGCTTATACCGTCCGATAAAACGGTTACGGTAACAGTTTTCGTAAGTCCGCTATTTACTTCTTTAACGGTTATGTTTGCGGTGCCTTTGGTTAAAGCGGTAACTTCGCCGTTAGATGTAACCGTCGCAACGAGTTCGTTATCCGAAGTAAAGGTAAACGCGCGTTTTGCGGTATCGGGTGCGACGGAGGTCGAAATAGTAAATGTGTCGCCGATATTTAATTCTTTGTCGGTAGGCGTAACGGTTAAACTCGTTGCGGTGGTTTCGCCGTCTTCTCCGCCGTAATTATCGTAAGTTTTCGCTACTTTTTGAAGAGTTGCGTTATAGGATTCCCCGTCGTAGCAGTAAATTTTTGTTGCGTATTCCGGGTGGTCGATAAAGGGGTTGCGGTTACCCTGAATGGCGTAAACGGCTTCGTTTCTGATTCTTTCTTCCTCTGTGGGCGGTTCTTGGTAATGCCACTTCATTAAATCTTCTATATCGCCGATGGTTTTTGAAAACCCTGTGCCGAGAACGAATTTAAGGTTATACGTATCGCCCCAACGGGTTTGTACGTACATTAAAATTCTTGCGGTTGCACCCCTGTAATTTTCGCCGGGGTAAAAGGTGCTGTTTGCCTGATAGCAAAGATATTTGTAAGTGGTAGAACCGTTTTCTTTTACTATGTTTCCGTTCGTAGTCGCTACTTCACCGAAGTTGTTATTGCTTCTTGAAGAGTTAAGATTGGAGTTTGCGGGACGAAGGTGATGAGAGTCCGAACCGCATTGGGTAGATTCGGGAAAGGCTTTTCCCGCCTGTTTCGGCCAAACGTGTTCGCGATTGGTATTGGTACTAAACGAACCGTTAAACGAAACGGACGTTCCCGTATAGAACCATAAAATGTTTCCCGATTTATTAGGATCTTTATCCGATTTCGGAAACACGTTGGCTAAATCTGCATAAGACGTTTGCTTTTTGTGCGTCGAGGTAATAAGACTTGCCAGTTGGCTTCTGAAAGCCGTGCCGTTCAAATCGGTGTTAAGCCCGCTGTAATAGCTGTCGGAAGTTTCCGTTGCCGCTTCGGCAACGACTACGTCGCTACGGCGAGAGTAGTCCGTCGTCGGCGTGTAAGACGTAGTAAACGCCAACACGAAGCAGAACAGAAAAACGCTTAGAAAAAGGATGATTTTGCGACTGACGTTTTTCATTTAATATGTCCTTGAGGTTATGTATTTGTCGGGAAAACTTTAGTAGATCAATACCGACTGCTTTATTATAGCACACTTAAAGATAAAGTCAAAATTAAATCAAAATAAAACTCGGTTTACAATGTAAAAATTAGAAGATTTTTTTCGTGTTCGTAATTTTTACGGTAAAATTTTACATTTTGTTTTTTTCTTATACTCCGAAACGCTTTTTTCTTATATCCCTAATCGCTTTTTTCTTATATCCCGAAGCGAACTCGTGGCGGTAACGTTACGATTTGTGATTTCGACTAATCATATCGTAACCGCCGAGTACTAATCATATCGTAATCGCTGCCCAACCGCCGTACAATCGCCACCCAACCGCCGAGTAATTGCATAGCAACCGTCGTGCAATCGACGAGTAACCGCCAAACCGCCGTGTACCCGCCAAGTAATTGCCGAGTAATTGCATAGTAACCGTACAACCGCCGAGTAATTGCATAGCAACCGTCCAACCGAAAAGTAATTACCGAGTAACTTGGTTTTGACGTTTTTTTAAAATCTGTTTTCAAAAATTAAAATTTGTTGATTTTCGAAAAACAGACAATAACGTAATTCTCGTATTGCAAAAAAGAAATGATGAATTCGTATTGCAAAAAAAATGACGAACTCGGCAAAATGCCGTAAAAAAAGAGCCGCCTATTTATAATAGGTGACCCGAATTGTCTTTACCGTACTTAACCGTTTGCCCGTCTAATAAGCGTTTGCTCATCTAATATAACATTTGTTACCTAATGTAACGCTTGTTTATCCGATATAATTTTTGTTCATCTAATATAACATTAGATGA